>NZ_JAERQD010000028.1 GCF_016735695.1 Microvirga zambiensis WSM3693
ATCCTGCAAAGTCGAATTCTTCAACTCGCCGGATCTCCCAATCGTCCCAATGAGATCGGGATTCTTCACGGACGACTCAATAATTTAGATCGCATCTTTCGCCGCCTTGAGGCCCTAGCAGTAGCGCCGGAATTCCGAACTGCAGTTGTGTGGAGTGGCACACCGGCGAGGCGTTTACGTAAGTGGCTGAGGTAAGCCAGCTTATCGTGGTTGATGAAAAAGACAAACGTCTCGATCCCCAACATCTCGTCGATGAGATCGTCAACACAGTGTGATGAGACCACTCACCGCTGTCTCAGCTTGGGAGCGAACTCAGAATCGCCTTGCCGGCAAGCGCGACTCTGCATTCAGCCTGACCAGTTTTTGCTCTCTAATTGTCAGGATTGGACATAGACTGTTTTCAAGCTCGTATAGAATTCGCGCGCGTGCTTGCCCTGCTCCCGTGGCCCATAGGAGGAGGCTTTCCGGCCACCAAAGGGCACATGGTAGTCAACCCCTGCAGTGGGAACGTTGACCATCACCATGCCGGCTTGGGATCGGCGCTTGAAATCCGAAGCAAGCTTGAGCGACGTTGTGCTAATGCCAGACGCGAGACCGAACTCAGTGTCGTTGGCAACGGCAACGGCCTCCTCGTAGTTCTTCACTCGGATCACCGACGCGACCGGGCCGAAGATCTCCTCACGATTTATACGCATCTCGTTCGTGGAATCGACGAACAGAGCCGGCTTGAGGAAATAACCCTCGGTCTCAGCCTTGATCAGTTCGCCGCCAAAGGCGAGCCTGGCGCCTTCGGCCCGCCCAATGTCGATGTACTTGAGGTCTTGCTCAAGTTGCGACTGGCTGGCCACCGGCCCGACGTCCGTTCCTGGGTTCAATGAGTTGTCGACCTTCAGACGTCCCATCGCCTCGACCAAGTGCTCCACGAACTTGTCATGAATGGCGTCATCCACGATCAGGCGGCTGGACGCAGTACAGCGTTGTCCCGTAGAAAAGTAAGAGCCGTTGAGGGCAACGTTGACGGCGACGTCTAAGTCAGCGTCAGCGGCGACGATCAGCGGGTTCTTGCCGCCCAGTTCAAGCTGGACTTTCTTGCCGCGCTCCATACACTCAACACCAATACGCCTACCTGTCGGGACGGAACCCGTAAAGCTGACCGCGCGTACACGCGGTGACCTGACGATCACTTCACCGACGATCGAGCCCTTACCCATTACGAGGTTAAAGACACCGGACGGGATGCCTGCACGATGAAGCACGTCGGCGATAATCCATGCGCAGCCTGGTACAAGGTCCGCGGGCTTGAACACCACAGTATTACCATAGGCCAAGGCCGGCGCGATTTTCCATGCGGGGATGGCAATTGGAAAGTTCCAGGGCGTAATGATCCCGATAACTCCCTCGGGCTCACGGATAATTTCGACCTCAATGCCGGCGCGAATGGAGTCGAGGCGCTCGCCCTCGAGGCGTAACGCTTCGCCAGCGAAGTAGCGGAAGATGCGGCCGGCGCGGGAAGCCTCAGCGATTGCTTCAGGTAACGTCTTCCCTTCCTCGCGTGCCAAGATCCGCCCGATCTCCTCCTGCCGAGCTAGGATCTCTGTGCCCACCCTATCCAGGATGTCCGAGCGGAACTCTGGCGTGGCGCGTGACCAACCTGGGAAGGCCGCCGCCGCCGCCTCAATCGCGCGGTCGACGTCCTGGGCATCGGCTGAAGCATACTCGCCAATCAGGTCGGAGATGTCGCTCGGACTGGTGTTACGGCTTGCGAAACTCCCCGCAGTCCACTCTCCAGCAATAAGATTGCGATTTAACATGTCATTCCTCGAATTCTGGCCAGGTCGCGAAGTGACAAAAAGGGGGTGCCTTAAATGCCACAGAGCGGGGTTCGACGGCTTTGTTATCTCTGCGCGTTAGACACCGAGTAGTGGCGAGATGAGTTTGAAGTTAAGTAAGGGAGAGACCGAGTAGGATCGTTCTGGAACCGAACGAATTGAGAGCAGCCATATGGGCATTGAACTTCACACCGAAGATCAATCTGAAGTCCTGGATGACAGCAACAGAAGACATGGTCATGCGTCCTGTGTCCCCCCGATTTGTCGAATGGTTGACCTAGCACCGTCGGTCAACCTGCGGATTGCCTTGACAGCACTGTGTGGCGTGGTGATCACCGTTACTGACCCGATGCGTCGTTCGATGGCGGCCTTCGCGCGTGCAAGCGAGAATTGGCCAAGAATAACAACGTCGACAGTAGCGGCGTGCTGCTCGATAGTCGCCGCGGCGAGCGTGTCGTGGCGATCTCCGTCGCCAGCCTTCAATGCCGCAAGCGCACCTTCGATCATTATCGTCTCAATCTGAATGGTCTTGCCAACAGCGCGCGCCATCGCGCGCAACTCAGCTTCCAGCGACTCGCGCGACGGTCCGAATGTGACCGCGATCAGGAAGCGTGATCCGAGGTCCAGCGCCTCCGAAAATGCCGCTTCGTTCGGGCGCAGAACGGGAATGGCGGTGTTGGTCTTGACCGCGTCGATGGCTGGACCGAAGGCAGAGCATGTGAACAGGATTGCCGCGGTCCGGCCGCCACGCCCGTACGACGACGCCGCGTAGTCGGCAAGCATCCGGAAGCGGCCGATCATCGCATTGTCGAGCGCTCCAGCTTCTGCGCGGTCGACAGCGAGCGACGTGTCCAGAAGGTCGAAGCAGTATGCTTCGGGCCACATTTGGGCGAAGGCTGCGCGCGCTGGGGCGACGGACTCTTCCAATGCATGAATCATGGCAACCCGGGACGCGATCACGACCTACCTCCGGCCCGGGCAGCCAATGCCCGCATCAAGCCCGCGTCACGCGAGGCTTCGAGTTCCGAGACGGACTGGCCCGCTGCTTCCTCCATGACACCATCGACGATACGACGACACAGTTCGGGGGTAAGCTTCGGATTTCCAAGAGTTGACCAGCGTCGCTCCTGGCTGGGCCCCAGATGCTTCAGATAATGCTCAATCCCTCCCGCGCCGCCGCCAAGATGGTAGGCCATATGAGCGCCGACCACGGACCAGCGGAGGCCCGGTCCGTGGACGAGGGCTGTATCTACCGCGCTCACGTCCGCGATCCCTTGGTCAACGATGTTCACTGCTTCGCGCCAAAGCGCTGATGCGAGTCTGTTAGCGATATGGCCGACGGCATCCTGGGACAGTACAACGGCTTTCCGCTCCAACCCGTTGTAGAAGCCTTCAGCCCTCAATCGCGTGGAAGCGTCGGGCGCGTAAAGTTCCACAAGCGGCATCAGGTGCGGTGGGTTAAAAGGGTGCGCAGTGACGAAACGGTCGCGATGCGAAAAATGTGTTGACAGTTCCGACCACGTCAGCGACGAGGTGCTGCTGGCAATCACTGTTTCAGGTTTGGCGGCAGCCTCGATCCGGCTGTACAGATCGATCTTAAGCGGCACGGACTCCGGCGCATTTTCCTGAATCCAGAATGCGCAGCCAACGGCCTCTTCGAGGCTACTCGCGGCTGTAATCGTGCCTTCTGCGTTCGAGCCGCCATGCAAGGCACGCACTTGTTCGCGCGCCTTGTCGACGGCAGCCTGAAACTCAGGGACCCAGTTTGGGGCCGGATCCCAAGCCTTCACGTCATAGCCGTAGCAGGCAAAAAGCGCGGACCAGCTCTGGCCGATCAGGCCGCAGCCAATTACGGCGACCACATTGTTGTTCATTGGTGGCTCTTTGATGGGTTTTCTTCCGTTCATCGCGCAACTCAGCTGTAAAAAACAGTCGAGGGTTGACGAAGGTATACGGCCTGCTTAGCGCATGAGGCTGGGCAAGCCTGTCGCAATCGGGGGAATAAACATGATCAGGGCTACGACGATTATCTGAACCACCACGTACGGCACGACTGACTTCACTACACTGCCAAATGTAGTTCCTGCAGGGGCGGACCCCATCATCACGAACAGAAGCAAGCCGAATGGAGGGGTCAACATTCCCAATTCGATTACGATGAGTTGCATCATACCAAACCATATCATATCGAAACCGAGGGTGTTGGCTATCGGTAGATAGATCGGCAAAGTCAGCATCATCATCGAAATTTGGTCCATAAACATGCCCAGTATCAATAGGACCAACAACATCATAATGAGGATCGTGAACGGCGCGAGATCAAACGACATTGCGAAGCTCACCATCTGGCTGCTTGCTCCCGAGAATGCCATAACCTGGGCGAAGGTGGTCGAACTCAGGAGGATCAGAAGTAGCATCGACGTGGACCGCATGGCACCCATGAGCGACTTCACCACGACGTTAATCGTTAGTCGGCGATACACGGCGGCCAACCCGATTACCGACAGCGCGCCGAAGGCCGAGGCCTCTGTAGGAGTGGCTACTCCCAGCAATATGAGACCGATTACTGCAAATATCACTACTCCCATCGGAAGAACGTTTTGCGCTGCAAACCAGAGACGCGAAGCGAGTGGTTCACGAGCTTCGGCGTAGGCGGGAGCAGCCTCTGGATCGAACCACATTTGAAGAATGATCACGACGCAGTAGAGCACAGCCATCAGCAGACCAGGCCCTACACCTGCGATCAGAAGACTGCCGATGTCGATATTTGATAGGCTTCCATATAGTACGGTAAGACCAGAGGGCGGAATGAGCACAGCCAAGGCGCCCGCGCCCATGATAGGACCCATAATCATTTTGGGCTTGTATTGACGGGCGACCATGTTTGGAACGAGCAAGGAACCCATCATTGCAGTGTTCGCTAAACTCGATCCTGAAAGAGCTGCGAACAAAGTGCCCCCGCCGACTGTGAGAAACGAAAGGCGACCCGGAATGCGTCCAAGAAGCTTGTCTAGAGCGTCGAAAACACGGGGTGCAAGGCCAGTCCTGAAGAAAAGCTCGCCCATCAACATGAACATCGGAACGGGAACGAGGGAGAAGATCGATATCGATGACGAGGCGTTCGAAACAACCTGTTGGACACCCGCCAGTCCGCCCATGAGAAGGAACGCGGCTCCAAAATTGACCAGGAGAAACGCAAACGCGACTGGGACGCCAATTGCCCCCAAGGCAATCACGGATCCGATCAAGGCTATGAAAGTGTAGAGCCAGTCCATGGTCTTTAAATCCAAGTTAGGAAGCAGCGGCCAAATCGGCAGAGGACATCACACGTCCGCAGCGGCGCCGAGCGCTTCGGGAGAAGCGTCGAAGAGAGAGCGAAAGAACTCCAACGACATGAGCGTGAAGGAAATCGCCATCGGACCGTAAAGGACAGACTCAGGCACTGATATTGCGCGAACGTCATCGTACCCCATGACAACGCTAACCCATGTGATACGCCAAGCCAGCAGCGCAAAAGCCGTACAGCCGGCAACGCAAAGAAGCTTCGAAACAGTCAGGAGGATTGCTTGCCAGCGAGCTGGAAGTATACGTAGGAATGCGTCAACTACGACGTGGCCGCGATGTTGCAGCACGTATGGTGCGCCAAACATAACTGCTATATGCAAAGCGTACTCGGTAACCGGAACTGGCCATGGCGGAGGTGAACTTACCGAGTAGCGCATTACGACGTCAAAGATTACACTAGTGAACACGCTGAAGATTGCCAGACAGGCGAGCGCCGCACATGCGTTCACCACCCAATCAAAGGCGCGCCATAGGGGATGAGTAGGTTTGACGGTTTCAATCATACTCGGAACTCCCGGGTGGAAGGGCGATGAACCATCGTTGATCGCCGCAAAGGCATTACGTAAGCTTTAGCAGACGCGCGGCGTTTCCGCCCATGAAAGCATCATGCTCCTCTGGCGATATGCTTAGCCCAATCCTGCGTGCCGTCTCTGGAAGCCTGTTAAACATATCGGTTACCTTGGGTAGGAAACCGGGCTCCCTGATGCGCTTGCCGGAAACATGGTCAGTTCCAAACATGACCCGTTCGATCCCGATTTGATCCCTCGCGCGCGTTACCATCTGAGCGGTGTTGAGTTCAGCCGTGTCATTGGAGTCATCCCATAGCCAGACTGACATTTCCAGGATTGCGGCATTTGACGCAGTCGCGACGGCGAGCGCTTCATCAAACTCGTGAGGCGCCCCAGCGTGCGCTAGGATAAGTTTCAGAGATGGGAAGTCGCGGACGACGTTCCAAAAATGCTTCGGGCGTCCGTATTCACGGCTCAGCACCGGTAGCGGATCCCCCGTATGAAAAAGCACCGGCACATCGTGAGCCAAGCACACTTCATAGAGAGTCCTTGCCCGGGTGTCGTCAGGATAGAAGCCGCAGTTCGGGTAAAGTTTCAGGCCCTTGTAATCCCCGCTGGATAGCCACCGGTCGAGGCGCTCGGCCGCGTGGTCTCGTCGCGGATCGATCCCAGCGAAGGCTCGCAACCGCTTCGGATACCGCCGAGCACATACCAGCGCATGTTCATTGATTTCTTCAATGGACCTTTCAGCGTGGAAATCAGGTCCCCAATCGATGGGCAGGATAACCGAGAGGTCGATACCGGCCTCGTCCATATGCTCGATCAGGCGTGAACCATCGGGATCGACGAGTCCGGCCTCGATGCGATCCCGCACCATCTCCGGAGTACGCCCGGGCTCTTTGGATGCCCAATCGGCTGCGACAAAGTCCCACCACTCGTTTGGCCAGTGCCCGTAGTCAAGTACGTGGACGTGGGGATCGATGATCATGGACAACCTCATCTCACATTCAATTTGATCGTGGCTGTTTCAGCCGGTTTCGGGTTGCGGTTATCTTATGAGGCCGGATTGCTCGGACCGACTGCTGTTTTGCTAATTCAACTTACGTGGATTCAAAACGATCATCCGTCCAAGCACGGAATGGCCGATGAGGAGCAAAGTTCAGTATGCACAACTCTGGCGCTCACCGACCGGTCTGGCTCATCATCTTGCCTTTGAGCCGCAGTCGATCCTGATCACCGCCTAGGACACTGTTCGGAAGAAGGGGATGTTCTGGCCGTTCTCCGCTCGTGCAAAGGCCAGCCTAACGGGTGTTCCGATGCGTACGGAGTCTGGATCAGGGGTCTCAATCTTCGTAACGATTTTCACTCCCTCCGGTACCTCGACAACACCAACGACGTATCGTCCCCAAGAAGCGAAGGCGGGGGTCAGGTTGCGATTGACGACAGAAAAGGTCCAGACTGTCCCGGTGCCTTCAATAGCCCGATCTTCGACGGCCTCGGACCAGCAGTGACAGCAGAACGCGCGATAGTGATACTGTGGGTTGCCGCAGGCTTGACACTTCTGGACGATAAATTTGTTTTGATTGCAGGCGTCCCAAAACGGCTGTGTCTCAGGGCACAGCGTCGGGAGCAAACCTGTCCAACTTTCCTGGCTTTCTACGTTCATGATCATACTCCCAGAATGTGTGCGGCCGATCCGCGGCGCGCGAGGAATGCTGCGCCAGTGGCAGTGCAGAGCGCCACCTTGGCGTCCTTGACCTGGCGTCCCGTCGCTTCACCGCGCAATTGCCTTACTGCCTCGATGAACAGGAAAATGCCCCGACGTCCGGGGTGGTTAGACGACAACCCGCCACCATCAGTGTTGGTCGGAATACTGCCGTCCTCGAGGCGTAAGTTGCCGTCGGCAGAGAATGCCGCTCCTTCTCCCGGTCCGCAGAACCCTGCCCCCTCGAGATCAATTACAGCATTGTAAGAGAATGCGTCGTAGATTTGTGCAACATCCATGTCGGCCGACGTCGTACCCGACATCTGGTACGCTTGGTCGCAGGCCCGCTTGACCATCGCGCGGGTTTCTTCAGACCAGTCGGTCAGGCCGCCGCCATGGTGCATGATAGACTCGCCGAACCCCCGTATCCAGACCGGCTGCTTTGCCGATTCTTTGACAATGTCCTTGTCGGCTACGATGATCGCGCCTGCTCCATCACTCACAATGCAGCAATCCAGCCGATGGAGCGGGGAGGCAATGATTGGCGAGTTGATCACATCCTCGATGCTGATCAGATCGCGGCGGGCAGCATCCGGGTTGAGATTTGCATGCTGCCGAAAGGTAACGGCCACAGCTGCGAGCTGCTCGGAGGTGACGCCGTAATCATGCATGTAACGCTGGGTCAGCATGCCCATGAACGAGATTACCGTCGTCCCGTAGATCTGTTCAAACGAATCAGGAATGGGAAGCAGTTCGACTTGGCTCAGTTGATTATAGGAAACTGTCCCGACATTGATCTTACGGGAGCGAGTATTGGCGCCGTAGGCGATCAGAGCGCATTTAAATAGGCCAGCATGAATTCCGGCAATCGCACGGTTCACATAGTAGCCGAGCGAAGCCCCGCCGATATCCGTCTCCTCGATGAATTTCGGATTCAGATTGAGGTAATCCGCAGCCATGACGGAGGCACAAGTGCCAAGATAGCCTCCTTCGGACGCTGTCGCCGGCACAAACAACGCGTCGATGTGATCCTTTGATAGGCCTGCGTCGAGGATGGCGCCTCGAGAGGCCTCGCCCAACAACTGCCATTCGCTTTTATCTGGGGCATAGCGAGTGGGATGCTCATAGGCTCCCACAATCGCCGCCACATTTGACAGTTTCTGTATGCCCGTCATTGCAATTACCCCGTGGTTTACGGCTCAGGGGCATCCATCGTTTTGGAGCCCCGCGTTGTCAGAAGACTGGACCGGTTTGGCCTGCGGACAAATCATGATCTGCCAATGCAAACTTTAGGACGAGGAGATCAAACTCTCCCATCCGACCCCGTGGAGATCCGAGATGGATAAAGGTGCGACCCGGGGCGCTGGAGCTTGGCCATCCAGCTGAGCCGGAAAGAGGGCTTGGACCCTGCCCTCCTTCTCCAGGAGCAATCCCCGCCCGCTTGCGGAGGCACGGTCAACGGCCTCTTCCAGGGTGTAGACGCGGGACATGCATAGATCGGGATCATCCAGCAAGGGCGCCAGCTCTGCTGCCGACAGGCCGAGCAGAAAGCTGCCAATCTCATGGGCAAGAGCCTGCTGCGGGACCGGGTCGGACAGCCGGGTAATCCAGGCCGGACGTCCAGCCCTCTCACAGAATTTTTCCCAGAATTTTGGCTCGAGCGCACAAAAGGCGACGTGGTAGCCTGCTCCAGTCAAATAGACGCGGTTGCGTGCAAGGCTATCGCTGGAGATGGAGTGGCCTCGGCGAGGGCTGGTCCCACTTACGGCATACTCGGCCAGTTCCCTGATCTGTAGTGGATGGACGCAGTCGGCCAGCGCCAGATCTATGTGGCAACCGCCTAGTCCGCGGTTGCGTCCGTGAAGGGCGCCGAGAATTGCTGTTGCCGCAAAGAAGCTGCCCGCGAGATCCGCAGGGGGCGGATCGAACAGGACCGGCTCGCTGCTCCCATTTCGGTCGAGCACTCCAGCCTCGGCGAGGTAGTTCCCGTCATGCCCGGCTCGGTTCGTTCGATCTTGCCCGTATCCGCTTATGGAGCAATAGATGATATCGGGATTGCGTTCTCGAATAGCCGGATAGTCCAATCCCAGCTTTTTCATCACACCGGGCCTGTAACCCTCGATCATGACATCGGCTTTTGCCGCCAATTCGAGAAAGCAGGCTCTGCCATCCTCCGACTTGAGGTCGAGCAAGGCGATGAACTTGCCGGAGTTGACAGCCTCGTGGAAGGCCGGGGTGCCATCGGGAAAGCAAGCGCCGAAGCGCCTGGCTTCGTCTCCCGTAGGTGGCTCGATCTTCAGAACGCAGGCACCCATATCAGCGAGCAAGAGGCTCGCGAATGGGCCGGGGAGATACTGCGAGACATCAATGACCTTGAGGCCGCGCAGAAATGAACTGAGCTTCGACATATGCGTGTTCCTATCAAGACGCACGCGGCGCAGCAGGGGCCGACGTCAGTTCCGCTCACCCGCGGGCATCGGAACTTTCCATGTAGAGGTGGCGGATGCGGCGATCCGGAGGGGCGCGTCATATAGCTTAGTCTGCAGGAAAGCGATGCTGCGGCCACGATGGACAAAGCTAGCTTCACATCGAGCCGTTCCCTTCCGCAGCGCACGGACATACTGGATGTTTAGCTGTAGAGTCGAGCCACCTTGCCCGTAATGGTGCCGCAGGAGGTGCCCCATGGAAATATCCATCACCGTGGCGATGATGCCTCCATGTAGTGACCCCTGCGGGTTGAAAAGGAAGTCATGCACAGGAAATTCGATCACGCACCGCTCGTCAGGGTAGTCAATGTGGAGGTCGAGAAAACGTGCAAGAAAGAAGACTCCGAATTCGGGCTCGTACGATGTTATCGCCCGATCGAAGGCTGCCCTTGCCAGATCTTCATCCATAGTCTCACCCTGCGCTTTGTGCCACATTGGTTGTGCGCCCGTCTCCGACGGGCGCACAGGAATTGGTCAAATTCACGCGCCTAAAGGCCTAAAGAACCACGGCTAGATCATTCATGGCTGGTGACGAGCATATAGCCGTGGCTTTGCGGTGGAGGGCAGGCACCCTCCTGCAAGTCCACTTCTCAGAGTCTGGCCTTCACTCAAAGCCCGTAACTCGGTTCAACCGTTCGACAGCGTCAAGGTACTCTTCTGCTAGTGTTCGGACGACGTCCCGAGTTCGCCGGATTTCATGAAGCGAACCTACGATTTGGCCGACGGGATTGATCGTGACGTCTCTCGCTTTTTGGGGATACGCTTTGGCCCGAGACGTTGCCTCCGCTGCCACGAGGTCCTGTAGAGGGAGTGGAAGCGTGCCAGGAGATTCCCGCGAGTCCCATGCCTCCGTCCACTTGTTACGTAGCATGCGACAAGGCTTTCCCGTCAGGGAACGGGAGCGAACCGTATCCCTTGAACGAGCCGCTAAAAGTAACTCCTTCTGCACATCGGTTAGATCAGACTCGGTGGTCGTGAGCCAAAGCGATCCTGTCCATACACCTTCAGCCCCCATGCTGATCGCGGCTGCTATCTGTCGTCCATTTCCTATGCCTCCCGCGGCGAGTACCGGCTTTGGATGGACTAGATCTATAACCTCGGGCCAGAGCACCATCGAACCTATTTCGCCGGTGTGCCCGCCGCCCTCCGATCCCTGAGCAACAATGATGTCTACGCCCTGATCCGCGTGCTTCTTGGCTTGCAGTGCATCGCCACACAGACCTGCTACCAAACGCCCGCTGGCTTTGATTTGCTGAACGAGATCTGGTGGTGGCGCGCCGAGTGCGTTGGCAATCAGTTTCACGTTCGGATGCCGGAGAGCAATCTCCACGTGCCGTCGCGCGGTTGCTGCTGTAGAACGCAGAAGATACTCGCCTTCGTGCTTGACCCCCTCCGGAAGCTCGGGAACGCCGCTCTCCGCCAAAACCTTCTTGGCGAACTGTCGGTGTTCCTGAGGGATGCTATTGAACAGCTCCTGTCGGAGGGTTTCTGGATCTTTCTCAGCGCCGGGCACGTCGTGGGCTGGGATGACAACATCGACGCCATAGGGTCGATCCCCAACCGCTTCGTCCAGCCGGTCGAGCTCCCGGGCAAACTGTTCGGGCGTAAATCCGACCGCGCCAAGCACACCGAAGGCCCCTGCCTTGCTGGCTTCCACCACCACGTCCCGGCAGTGGCTGAAGGCAAATATCGGAAAGTCAATTCCAAGAGCTTTGCAAAGTTCAGTCTGCATGTTTTCTGGCCTCTGTCTTTTGAAGAATCTGAATGGCGAGTTCCCGCAACGCTTTCCGGCTTCTCTTCCCTGAAGCGGCGACAGGAATGTCCTCAAGAATGATGAGACGTTGGGGAACTTTGTATCGCGCGAGAGCGCCCTCGAGAAATGCAAGGAGCGTCTGCTCAGATACAATCTCGTTCTCTCGCAACACAGTAAGCGCGACAATCTGCTCGCCCTTCACCGGATCCGGTATTCCTACCACGGCAACATCTTTGACCGTAGGATGCTCAAGAAGCGCTGCTTCAATCTCCAAGGGAGAGATGTTCGCGCCGCCGCGGACAATCATGTCTGTTGAGCGACCTGCGAAGAAAAAGTATCCGTTCTCATCTTCGCGCAGAAGATCTCCAGTCCGAAGCCAGCCCTCCGGCGTCAATCGTTCCGCGGTCATGTCGGGCTCATTCAGGTACTCAGTCATGCACCCTGGGCTCTTGATGAGAGCTTGGCCGACTTCTCCTCTCCCTACCTCAACCCCGTTTGGATCAACCAGCTTGATTTGTGCCTCAGGAGCGACCCGCCGACCAAGGCTTCCTACCGGGGCATTCACATCGTGCTCCGGACTGGTAACCAAATGCGGGAAGCATTCGCTGAGTGCGTAACCTTCATAAAGTCTTTGACCGAAGTGCGCCTCGGCCGCTGCAACCATTGCCTCATTCCGGGGCTCTCCCCCAACAAACATCTTCTTCAAACTGCTCGTTTGGAACTGCTCTCGCTGCAAAACGTCAAGTAACATGCCGTACATCGACATTGATCCGGCAAATGTTGTAATTCTATGCTTTTCGATTGCAGCAAGAGCACGAACCGGATTGAAGCTCTTGTCCAGGAAAAGCGTTGCTCCGGAAGCGAGAGCAGACATGCTCATGACGGTAAGGCCCCAGGCCCAGGCGAGCGACAGGGGCACATAAACTCGATCGCCAGCCTCGAAATTCCATCCCCTCACATAGTTCTGCACACTCCATGTATCCGCCCCGTGCGATCGCAGAACGGGCTTCGGCATCGAGGTCGTTCCGGAGGTATAGAGGATTGTTAGCGGGGTCCCGCTCGGCAGGTCTTCGGACGTAACCTGCTGCTGCTCGGGAAATCCGTCGAGAAATGAGCCCACTTCAGGGCGCTCTAGTAAAGGGTCAAAGGAAACAAGCTTAGGAGAAACGTCTGACTGCTGTATCGCTTCGGTCAGGATATCGATCGTAGCAGCATCGACGAAGGCAACCTTTGGCCTGGACGACTGGAGGACATAACCCACTTCACGAGCACGGAAGGAAGCATGCACTGGTGTGAACACTACCCCAATCTGGGCACAGGCCAAGTGCAGGAATATGTGCTCCGCACGGTTAGCCGCAAAGACGATAAGGCTGTCCCCGCTGCGAAGACCCAGCTGACGCAGCCATGCGGCGGTCCGCGATGACTCCCGCATCATTTGCGCATATGTGAACTCGCGCGCATCGTCGACGATAGCAAGGCATTCCGGGTGCGTTGCAGCCGATTGAGCAAATAGTTGAAAGTAGTTCAAGTACCTCATCCCTTTGGAGGAACTTACGTTGGAAGGAACTCGCCGCTTTTCGAGGCGAGCTCCGGTGCAGCTTATGCGTCCCGTCAGGGTCCGGCAAAGCTCTTGCGAATTGCACCAAGGTCTGAAGTTAATCCCTTGGTTGATTCCACCACCTTCCAGTATTCCTCAAGCCATAAGCTCTGGAACTTCTGTCCGGCCTCAGGAGACAATTGCACAATAGTCATGCCGTTCTTGCGGTATTTGTCCGCCGCCTCTCGCTCGAGCGTTGCAATTTGCTTCTCAAGGGCAGCCTCATATTTCGGTGCCACATCCCGAAGGGCCGCCTTTTCTTCATCAGAGAGCGAATTGTACTTTTTGAGGTTCATGGAGACGATAGTGCTGCCTTTCTGCATTGGAGGCAGTACGATGTACTTCAAGAACTTGTCCCACCCAAGTGTATCTACCCCGAGGATATTAAAGCCTGTTCCATCAATAAGGCCACGCTCGAGTCCCGTATACACGTCGCCCGGCGGCATGGTGATAGGGGTGCCTCCCAAGGCCTTAAAAAGTGGCGTATAGGTGATGGCAGTTCTCAGACGGTGCCCCGTCAGGTCTGGAAGGCCGTCTTCACGAAGAGCAATCTTCCTCGATGAAAAGGTCGTCAATCCTGCAGCGCCATCCGCGAAGGCAATGAATTTCGCATTCATCTTCTCATTGAGAGGCTTATCGTAGATTTCTACTCCGCCGCGTCGACGCACTTCGTCCGCTGGCAGCAGCTTGGCAGCGAACGCCCAAGCCTCCGGAAAGCGTCCGGCATAATAGGAAGGCGGGCAAAACAGCACATCGAACAGGCCATTGGAGAGGGCCGTCCCCGATTCCGTTGCAGGGATTACCTCCGGACCGCCGATGGGTTGGATTTGGACGACGCCTCCGCCGGTTTCATTGACCATTTTAAGAAACAGCTTGTAGTCGACTTCCTGCGGCGCATTCGACGGGTAGCAGGTTAATGCTCGCAGCGTTACCTTGGCTTGCGCAGAACTGGCAATTAGCGATGCCGACAGAATGGCGCAGACTGAGAGCAAACAACTTGATTTCTTCATTTTATCCCTCTTTGCTTTTGCGGAGCGACCATTCGAGTCTGCGGTCGCTTTCCAAGTTAAACAAGTCCAGCACGCAGCAGTATGATCAAGCCGTGGCACCGGCGTCTACGAAGACTGTAGATCCTGTGACAAGTGAAGCCATGTCACTGACGCAGAAGAGTGCAGCGTTTGCAACGTCGTCGGGTTGCGCAATGCGGCCGAGTGGCAGTCCGTTGGCTACAGATACTTCGAGATTCTCTACATCGCGCCCCCCCGATTCCTTTCGCTCTGTAAGGCCGGGCGTCACGACGAGCGTAGGCGCGACGGCCAGAACGCGGATCCCACGAGGGCCCAATTCTACAGCGAGGCTTCGTGTCAATCCGAGCGCGCCGTGCTTACTTGCTACGTAATGTGCGAGCCCAGGGCGCCCCCGGCAGCTCGACACCGACGCGATATTGAGTATCACTCTTCCAGGCATTGCTTCGGAGCGGATCATGCGGCGCGCTGCCTCACGAGCGCCAAGGAACGTGCCACGAAGATTGACGTCGTTTACGAGATCCCACTCTGCAGCGTCCATGTCTACCAGATGACGAATTGGGTAAATGCCAGCGTTGTTCACCCAAATTGCGATGGGCCCAAGGGTTGCCTCGACTTGATCCGCAAAGGAGACTACTGACTTCTCGTCTCTGACATCGAGAGCCAAGCCGATCGCGTGCTCCCCTAACTCAGTTGCAAGGGTCTCAGCTGCTTGTTGCGCCGAGGCTCCGCTCAAATCACCGAGAGCGATCTTGGCTCCAGCCTGGGCTAGCCGTCGTGCAATTGCGAGCCCGATACCTTGCGCGCCGCCAGTAATAGCTGCAACTCGTCCGTCGAGACGAAGCAGTCGCTCAATGTCACTCATGGCCTGTGCCCGACTTATCAGTCACATCCCTTCTGCTAGACTCCGTGGAGCTAGAGGCCGGCCTTACATAGCTGGCCATTGTAGTTGTCTCATGGATCGTGCAAACGGAGACCAAACAGCTAAATGTTCTCATCTCATCCCTCTGGTTCGGGGAGCGCCCTCGCAGTAATCATCCTACGAGCCAGTCCCGCCTTATATTAGATTTTTCGTATCTGAGCTTAGGTAGCAGATAGTGTATTTGTCTTAGTGCGGGCGATCGCCTGGGACACGGCGAGGTGCTCACATCGTCACTATCCGGTCCTACATTCCTAAGCAGCGCTAAGTTAGGGTATTCCAATGCTAATGCTGGCTGTTTCTGGCGAAAGGCAGGTTCGACGCGAAGGAGGTAGACAGCACCTGCGCGCCGAAGCCGTGAGTGCTCCCAATTGAGTTGAGGCCGGCTGAGCAGTATCCACTGATATCCGGGGAATGAGCCGGTTCCTTCGACAGGTACGCACAAACGGGCTCGAAAAAAGCCTTTATTACGTTGCATCCTCCAACCAGCAGCCTGATCCACTTCGTATCGGGCGTCTAGGTCCGCCTTTGGAATGGTGAGGTGATGGGAAGCATCGTGAGGAAAGGGTCAAGTTAGCCGTATACATGAGCCGTGGATTTACCACGGAAGAATCAGCGCTAGCTCGCCTCCGGGCTCAAGCGGGCGATCACCGCCAAAGTCCTCTGGAACACGGTTTATCTCAGTCAAGTTGTTGAATAACTCCGCTCTAGTGGCGAGTGCCTACCCGGTAATCTCCTGGCTCATATCGCACTGCTTGGCTAAGAATACGTCAGCTTCGAAGAAGATTATTTCCGGCCAACCAAGGCCGGCTAGTGATTAAAATCTAACACTTGGTACCCACGTTTGACACCAGCTACGATGGTCCTGCACGCCTCTAGGGAGACCGTCATGGCTGACCCTTTCGATAGCCGCGCAGACACCTTGCAGCACATTCTTGAGGTCCGTGTTAATCTGGATACGTTTGTGACCGAAATGCTGAGACGCGGGCAGGTCCATGACGCCAGCAAGTTCGATGCGGCGGAAAAGCCAGCCTTCGATGAAGCCACTCCGCTCCTGCGCGGGGTTTCCTATGGCTCTCCCGCTTATGCTGAAGTCTTGGGCCGGCGTTCGACCACCACTACCGCTGCAACTCTCATCATCCCGAACACTATGGCTCGCAAGGCATCGCGGGAATGGACCTGTTTGATTTGGTCGAGATGGTTTGCGACTGGATGGCGGTAGCCAAGCGGAACCCTGAGGATGGAGTGAAGCTTGCCTACAATGTCGAACTTTTTGGCATTCAGGATCAACTCGCGGCCATCATTGCAAACACCCTTGCTCGCTGGCCCAAGCCGCGTCCCGACGAGCCAAGGTCGGACTCTTCTGTATGATTTTATCTACTAGGCACTTCCATGCGCTCTGGAATCCTCGCTCCGCCTGCCTCCGAAGTGGCGTAGTGTCGGATGCCGGAAAGATTCTGCGATGCCCGATCAGGGCGCAACCGTCGAGCCAACGAGAAGACAAGACATCAGCCAATAGCGGGCGTGGCGGCCCGACGGGTTTGCCAGAAGTGGAACCCCACGAAGGCGATTGAGCGAACGAAGCCGATCTCCTCGGTGACCGGGATCGCCGCAAAGACGCAACCGCAATCTTTGATTGATCAAGTAATCAGGTTATTCACTCCGCTACGTAACAGCTAGGCTAGGCCTTTCTTCTATGATACGGCCCACGGGCTGAGGTGCCTCGCTAGTGAGCACGGGGCCAACGACCTCACCGAGGGCCCTTTCTAGGATGTCGAGCCCCTCGCGCACCTGCTCGAACGGGATCGTCAGTGGCGTCAGGATGCGGATAATGTTCGCATCGACACCACAGGAGAGAAGGATTAGGCCCCTCTCCTGCGCCTTCGCCACGAGAGCGGTTGTAAGCGCAGCATCCGGCTCTCGCGTGTGGCGATCCTTTACGAGTTCGACCGCAATCATCGCGCCAAGGTTGCGCACATCGCCAATGCAGGAGAACTCGTTGCGCTGCGCAAGACTGTCCAGCCGTTCGCGGAAGAGATTGCCAAGCGCGATCGCGCGGTCGCACAGGTTCTCCGACTCGATCACGTTGAGGACCGCATGGGCAGCTGCGACGCCGATCGGCGAGCCGCCGTAGGTGCTTCCGAGCCCGCCTGGCCCGGCGGCATCCATCACGTCCGCCCGTCCTGTCACGGCTGCGAGCGGAAAGCCGCCGCCCAGCCCCTTCGCCATGGTGATGAGGTCCGGCACGACGTCCGCATGCTCGATCGCAAACATTTTGCCGGTGCGGGCGATGCCGGTCTGGATTTCATCCGCGATCAGCAGGATGCCGTGCTGGTCGCAGATGGCGCGCAGGCCGCGTAGGAACTCCGGAGGCGCGATGTAGAAGCCCCCCTCTCCCTGCACCGGTTCGACGATAAGAGCGGCCACGCGCGTTGGATCCACATCGGACAGGAAGAGGTCCCTCACTCCGGACAAGGCTCGCTCGACGTCAATGCCATGATAGGTCTTCGGATAGGGCGCATGGTACACGTCGGCGGGGAACGGCCCGAACCCCTTCTTATAGGGGGTGACCTTGCCGGTAAGGGCCATGCCCATCATCGTGCGGCCGTGGAAGCCGCCGCTGAAGGCAACGACAGCCGGTCGTCCGGTGGCGCTGCGCGCAATTTTAACCGCGTTCTCCACAGCCTCAGCGCCGGTGGTGACAAGCATCGTCTTCTTGTCGAAGCTGCCCGGTGCCATCCGGTTCAGTCGCTCGGCGAGACCAATGTAGCTCTCGTACGGTGCAACGTGGAAGCACGTATGAGTGAAGGCCTCCGTCTGGGACCGCACCGCAGCGACCACTTTGGGATGGCGGTGTCCAGTGTTCAGCACGGCGATGCCGGCCGCGAAGTCGATGTAGCGCTTGTCGTTCACATCCCAAAGCTCGGCATTCTCGGCCCTCGCGACATAAATATCTTTGGTCGCGACCCCGCGGGGCACTGCGCCTTTATGGCGGGCTACGAGGGTGGATATGGCGCTCATCAGGAGGCTCCCGGGATTCACTGAGTAGACTGTCGTCATTGAACAATCGCAGCTTCCCCCAAAATCAGGACTACTTCATTTCGAAGAATAGAAAGTTCATTTCAGTAAAGCGCAAACGCAACCGGTCGCCTGGAATGCCTATACTAATCCGCTTACCCGAATAGGGATACCGACGTGCTGCCCTCCGATCGTGAAATCGTCGATTCTGCGTATGACGAAACGACATTGGCAATCGTGACTGCCATTCGAGACCTATGTCAGGATTTTGATGACCCCTATTGGTCGAAATGCGACGAGGAGAAACGATATCCGTCGGAGTTCGTAAGCGCGTTAGCGTCGGGAGGTTGGCTGGGTTTAACGATAAGTAGCCAGTACGGCGGGTCCGAGCTCGGCCACACCCAGGCCGCAGCGGTGCTCCATGAGGTCGCCGCCTCCGGAGCCGGGATCAATGGCTGCATTCCTCTGCACATGCCGATGTTCGCAACGGCATCATTGGTGACATACGGCTCTGACGAATTGAAGCGCCGATTCCTCCCCGAGATCTGCTCGGGTGAACGTACGATTTGCTTTGCTGTAACCGAACCGGATGCGGGCAGCGACACCTCAAAAATCACGACGCGAGCTGTCCCCAACAAAGATGGATGGAGCCTTTCCGGTCAGAAGATTTGGATTACGCAGTCACTACAGGCGCAATCCTGCATTCTGCTGGCCCGAACTGGTCCAGCAAAGTCAGGTCGTTTTGATGGACTTTCCCTATTTTTCGCCGACTTGGATGACCGCTTCGTTGAAAAACGTCCGATTTCAAAGATGCCGCACAATGCGCTGGCCAGTTGCGAGCTTTTTTTCAGTGATCTGCCAGTTACACGAGATCGACTCATCGGCGAAGAAGGCCGAGGCTTCTATCACGTGCTAAAATCGCTCAACAGTGAGCGCACCCTTATGGCAGCGGAAATCGTGGGGCTCGGCCGCGCGGCTCTGAAGCGGGGAGTGGAATACGCGCAAGCGCGCCAAGTGTTTAGCCGCCCTATAGGTGCAAATCAGGCTATAAGCCATCCTCTTGCGCGAGCCGGTGCGATGCTTTCAGCCTCCTGGCTTTGCGTCATGGATGCTACCCGCCGAATCGATCAAGGAAAGGACGCGGGCGCGGCGTCAAACATGGCGAAGTACCTTTCTGCGGAGGCCTGTTATGCAGCAGCTGACGCAGCGCTGCAGGCGCACGGTGGCATGGGTTTCGCCAGAGAATACCACGTCGAAAGGTATTTTCGAGAGGCGCGGCTTCTGCGTACTGCACCAGTCAGTCAGGAAATGACACTGAATTATCTTGCACAGACTGTGCTCGGTCTCCCCCGTTCGTACTGAACCAAGCATTTGGAGTTCCAATGAAGGACCAGTCAAAGATTGCGCTCGTTACCGGTGGAACTCGAGGTATTGGTCGGAGCATTGTCCAGTGCCTGGTCAAGCGGGGCTGGAACGTGGCCTTCACGGGCCAGAATGCTGACACAGTCGAGCAAGCTGAGCGTTCTCTCGTCGAAAACGGCGGGCGTGTGATCGGCCTCCGCCAGAATGTTGAAGATCAGCATAGTTGGCCTGGTGTAGTTGAGGAGGTCGAATCTCGTTTGGGTCCAATCAACGCGTTCATCTGTAATGCAGGGATATCGCCCAAGCGAAACGGCCGGCCGGTCGCCTTCGTAGACGCGGATGATGAACTCTGGCAGCAGACCTTTGCCGTCAACGTGTTTGGCGTCGCCTATGGAATGCGCGCCGTGGTGCCGGGCATGATTCGGAGAGGAGGCGGCTCAATCGTCATTATTTCGTCAGTGGCGGGATTAAGGCATATCCCTGACGTCTCAACTTTCTATTCTGCGAGCAAAGCCGCCGTTCTTGGACTTATGCGCCAGGCAGCGGGCGAGCTGGGGCCTAACGGGGTCCGTGTCAACGCTGTCGCTCCCGGGCGCACCAGAACCGACAGTTTGAAAGCTCTGGACGATCGAAATCGAGATAAGACACTTGAGCAGATTGCACTCCGTCGCGATGGCGAGCCGGAGGAAGTTGCAGAGGCAGTCGCGTTCCTTTGTAGTCCGAATTCATCTTATGTGACTGGTCACTGTTTGCAGGTGTCCGGGGGATGGAATATCTCCTGACACCCGGCAGCACTGCCTCGTGCCACGATCGTCGTACGCAGACCATCGATCTTCGCCCATCATTCAGCGGATGCTGAACAGTCAAACACAGAAGGGTCCGAGGGTGGTTCCACGCTACTCGCCAAGTCTGAGCTTCTTGCTGATCCTTCTGTGTTCAACAGTCTTCTCAACGAACATCATCGCGGCGCGTCTATCGGGTCAGCTCTACGACCCCTTCCTGATGACGCTGTGCAGATGGGCCTTTGTCGGGCTTGGCCTGTCGCCATTTGTCCTTTTCGCCAGCAGCAAGCGCCTAAGTCTATCGGCAGCTGACCTGTACAATATTGCTCTATATGCCGTGTTCGGCCTACTGCTTCCTAGCGTCCTTACCTTTCTTGCTGGCCTAACCACCACAGCGCTAAACCTCACGATCATATATTCGTCAACACCGGCGGTGATCTACATAATGGCAGCGATCACAGGTGCCGAAAGGATCAAGCTGTGGCAGCTAGTCGGCTTGCTAATTTCGACGTTGGGCGTCATAACTGCGCTCGGTTATAGTAGGGGCATAATTCCGGAATTTGCTATCCGCGAAGGTGATGTCTTTGCTGTGACGGCGGTGTTTAACTGGGCTTTCTATTCTGTGTATATCGCAGGAAAGCGGCCAACCCTCGCTTTATCCACGCGACTTTGGCTTGCGTCGTGGGTCTGCACGGCGGTTCTGTTCTGCTACGTGCTGGCTACAGGACGACTTGGCGGCCTGAGCAACCTTACAGCTGGCTTCTTTTCCCTGACAGCGTTCGTTGCTTTGGTGCCAAGTGTCCTGGGCTATATGCTCCATGCTCACCTGACGCGCGCTGTCGGAGTGGTGCGGGTGGGGCTAATGTCATATCTCGTTCCTGTGGCTGCCGGAATTCAGGCGATGCTGTTACTCTCAGAGCCGCTCTATCCCGCCCAGCTTGCAGCTGCTGGGATGATTCTGCTCGGCGTTTGGATTTCGGGCCGCTGAGAGTTGAGTCAATTCTATTGGGGCTTGCGGCGGAACAGATTGCTTACCACAACCGATAGAACGGAGCGTCCGCTCTCGTCGGACGTATTGACGTTCCAGTTGACCACCCCAAGGCCTGGCTTGCTCATCGAAGCGCGCAGGCTCTCGACGGCCAGCTGAACCGACAAAACGTTTCCTGGATATACGGGTGCTTTGAAACGTAGTCGGTCGAAACCGAGGCCGGCGACTGCGTTGCCAGTGAATATTCCGGCATCAACGCATAATCTCATCGTTATGGCATAGGTATGGACCCCACTTCCAATAAGCTGACCGAAGAAGCTGTCCTTCGCAGCTCGCTCGTCCAGGTGAAATGGCTGGGGATCCCAGTCGCGCGCGAAGCTTACAATATCGTCTGTGGTGACCGGCCAGGATCCGGTCATCATAGAATAGCCGACGTAAAGATCCTCGAAGAACGGCGACGCTGCCGTTTCGAACCCAGTCGCGGGTCCGGAAGTCGTCGGGAGCAATGGATCACTCATAAAGACCCGCTTCCAATATTTTGTTCAGACGTTCTGCTGCCTCGAGATACTCCTCGACCAAGGTTGCGACTACGTCTCGGGTTCGCATACTACCGTTCATATGGCCTACAATTTGCCCAACTGGGTTGATCGTAACCTCACGGGCTTTCTGAGGGTACGCCTTTGCACGTGTCGAGCATTCGGCGGAAATCATGTCCTGCAGCGGCAACGGCAACGTCTTCGGTGCATCGGGCCCTTCCCACGCTTCCGTCCATCGATTTCGAAGCATCCGTGAAGGCTTCCCAGTTTGCGAGCGAGAGCGGACAGTGTCCGACGACTTAGCGTTTATGAGGAGTTCCTTCGCGGCCTCAGTGAGGTCGGACTCGGTCGTCGTTAGCCAAATGGAGCCGCACCATACACCCTGTGCCCCCAGGACCAGAGCAGCGGCAATCTGGGCACCGGTTCCAACGCCGCCAGCTGCTAGGACCGGGATGGGCTTAACTGCTTCGACAACTTCCGGCCAGAGCACCACGGACCCGATTTCGCCCGTATGCCCTCCCCCTTCGGTACCTTGCGCCACGATAATGTCCACACCCGCCGCGGCATGTCTTCGCGCGTGCTCGGGTTTCCCAGACAGACCAGCGACGAGCCGTCCACTGGCTTTGATCTGCTGAATGAGATCAGCCGGCGGGGCGCCGAGCGCGTTGGCGATCAGCTTCACGTTTGGGTGCTGGAGGGCGATCTCGACGTGCCGCCGCGCGGTCGCCGCCGTCGAGCGCAGCAGGTACTCGCCCTCATGCTTAACTCCCGGCGGAAGTTCCGGAACGCCGCTTTCCGCCAGGACCTTCTTGGCAAATTCCCTATGCTCCTGGGGGATGCTATCGAACAGCTCCTGGCGAAGAGTCTCAGGATCCTTCTCAGCGCCGGGTATGTCGTTGGCTGGGATGACAACGTCGACGCCATAGGGGCGATCCCCAACCGCTTCGTCCAGCCGGTCTAACTCCCGAGCAAACTGTTCGGGCGTAAATCCGACAGCGCCAAGCACGCCGAACGCGCCCGCCTTGCTGGCCTCCACCACAACATCCCGGCAGTGGCTGAAGGCGAAAATCGGGAACTCGATTCCAAGTTGCTTACAGATTTCTGTTCTCATGTCTTCCTTCCACCTCTGGTACCGTGTGAGCCTAAATCGCGTGATTGCGGATACTAGCCTCGGATCCGGTCTTCGTGGAGCACGATGTCGCTAAGTAAGCTTTTGGAGCAACGGATGCATGTCAGCGTGCATCAGTAAGCAGAGCATTTTCGCGTGAACTCGGTGACGTTCTGTCCAGACCAAGGACGACGTAGCCTGATCGGGATTTGGGGTGGCACTCCTCAAATCCTAGAGCAGTTCTGAGCGGGATTGGATCTCGAAATATAAAAGTTCACGTCCGGGCGGGGGTATTTAAGTTCGCCAACAGGAAGATACCCTTACGGACCTCCACATGGCCGCACTCAAGCGGATTAGCTGGCGATTTGATATCGACAGGCAATCCTTGTCCGACGGTGCTAGCAATCTCATCGGAACTTCAGAGCATGCGCAACATTGCTTTCGAGGACATGGACCGCCAAAGCTTATTCCATCCAATGACCTCAATAGCCGATCATCTGCGGAACGGGCCGGCTATTTACTCCAGGGCACATGGGGTTTGGATCCAGACTCATGATGGCAGAAGATTGGTGGATATGGGCGCCGGCTTGTGGTGTGTGAACGTTGGCTATGGCCGGGAGGAGATCGCAGAAGCTGCCAAGGAGGCGATGCTCAACCTGAGTTATTACCATTTGTTCGGATCCGCCTCTAACGAACTGTCAATCACTTTGGCCGACCGACTCCTAGGCCTAGCCCGTGATCAGGGAGGCGCCGAGAGTATGTCGAAGGTGTTTTTTGGTACATCGGGCTCAGAAGCTAACGACACAGCTTTCAAGCTCGTGCGATATTACAACAATTTGAGAGGAAAGGAAAAAAAGAAGAAGATCATATCCCGGTTAGGCGGCTATCACGGGGTAACCTTGGCCTCAGGTAGCCTGACCGGTATCCCAGCTTATCATCACGCTTTTGATATGCCGATTGATGGCGTTGTCCATGTATCGTTTCCTCACTACTACTCCCAAGCGGATGAGGGAGAGAGCGAAGCTGATTTTACGGACCGGTTGATTGCTGAAATAGAATTAACGATCGAGCAAGAAGGCGCTGACACGATCGCGGGATTCATAGCAGAGCCTTTGATAGGGACTGGAGGCGTAGCTATCCCGCCTGCCGGCTATTTCCTAAAGCTCCGTCGACTGCTGGATCATTATGACATTCTTCTGATCGCTGATGAAGTTATTACGGGCTTTGGCAGGACCGGGGAATGGTTTGGCAGCAAAAAATATAGCTGCTCGCCGGACATCATGACCATGGCTAAAGGTCTCACAAGCGCCTACTTTCCGGTTTCTGCAGTGGTCGTTTCGCAAGGAATTTGGGATATGCTTGAGGCCGCCTCTGAGCGGAACGGTGTGGTCATGCACGGGTTCACATATGGTGGGCATCCTGTCGGAGCCGCGGTTGCACATTCTAATCTTGACATCATCGAACGAGAAAAGCTCGTATCGTTATCGGCTCTCCGAGGCGATTACCTTCTCGCTAGGCTGCGAGAACACGTCAGCGATCTCGATTTCGTTGGTGATGTGCGCGGCACAGGATTGATGGCTGCCGTGGAATTTGTCGCTGATAAGTCTACTCGAAGGAACTTCAGGAACGGCTGCGGTCCTCATCGGGTGGTCGCCAAGAAAGCCGCTGAGTACGGCGTCTTGACAAGGGCCCTTCCGTATATTGACGTAAACTCATTCTCTCCTCCCCTTACTATCTCAGAGGAGGAGATCGACGAAGCAGTGAATCGCTATTCAGCAGCAATCAAAGCAGTGCTTCCGGATCTGCGAGCCCTCGCGTCCGGTTGACATCTAACCACGTTATTAGGCCGCGTTGGCGAAGCCAAGCTTGTCAAGCGGTGCCTGATGAGGTCTAGGAAGAGTTCTCGGCTGCTGCTCTGGGAGACCTCATTCCGCACTATTGCCGAGCAGACGTTCGTGAAGGACATGTCCTTCTCGTGTACAATCTTCAACTGGCTTTTTGCTATGTATTCTGAGGCGAATTCGCGGGGAAGGAATCCGATATAGGCGCCCGTTAAAATCAGAATGAGACGAGCGTGCATTGTGGCAGCACGCGCCCGGACATTCAATTGGTCAATGATTCCACGACACCGAGAGTGTTGCCTTGTTACGATGTCGATGCAGTCATAGCTGCGGAGTGTCTCGGCGTCTATCTCGCTGTCGGATTTCAAAAAGAGCGGATGCTCGCGACCGCAGCAAAGAACCATCGGCTCTTGAAAGAGCGGGTAACTCTTCGTGCCGGCAATATCGGGCGCGCATGCGCTGACGCCCACATCAGCCGTGCCGTCGAGGATCATCTGAGCCACTCGTTCGGGTGAGGTCGTGCGGATCGTCAGAAACACCTCGGGATGCTCAGTATGAAAGGATTTTATGGTATTGACCAGTTCGGCTCGCTTTGCGAATGGGAAATTGTCGTCCATTGCGACCACAAGCTCGCCGGTCAGTCTCATCGCTACTCTACTTGCGTTTTCGCGAAAATTTTCCAGGTTCTCGAATAAATCCCGAGCCAGCGACAGGATCTGTTCCCCTTCGGCGGTTAGTGCGAACCCGCCGCGACCGCGACGGCAAAGCTTAACCCCTAACCGAACTTCCAGAGATGCGATATCAACACTGATTGATGACTTACTTTTATTCAACGCGACTTCGGCGGCACTGAACCCGCCCGCATCGGCGACGGACGCGAAAATGCGTAGCAGCTTGAGATCGAAGTCGGATAAGTCAGGGATTTTCTTGTGGCGCATGTGCTAACACTCCTCCAGTCCCAAGACGCGACGTAATAAAGGTGCATTTCGAGGCTCGCGCCCGAGTATCAGCGCCACGGGGCAGGCGCATGCCCCAACATCGTCAATACCCGATGCGGCTGTTCCCTTTTGTTATGATCATAGTCTCTATGGTCGGTGTTTCGTCTGTCAAGTCGAAAAAATGAATCGTGGGTCGCCAAGGCCTTTGGAGTGGACCCGAGAAGCGTTCGAGCGCCGATTGAACCGACTAGCCAAAGCGTCAGGGCTGTCCAACCAGGCGTCGTATTGTTACCGGCGCCGTCGTATGCTCGGTCTCTACAGACCACCGGCGTTCCCGCCCAGTGAGCGCGGTTCCTGCAACAATTGTCAGGCTGTGCTGTTACAAAGTGGGCCCCTGCAAGCGCTGGAGTTGGAGCACCAGGTACCCAGGGGAAAAACTGGTTTCGCGTGGAAAGATGCCTAATCTCGAAAGCCTAAAGCATCGGACGAGAATCGAATTTTGCGTCCTTTGCTGTAAACAGACAGTCCAAATGGATTGAGGATCAGCAATGCCGAAGCTAAAGACGACGCCGCGTGTAGGTTCGCCTGATGACCCACGCCTAAAGTCGAATGCGATCCGAGCCAGAAAGCACAACATGGTTCGGGAAGAAATTCTCGCAAGCGCAACGAAATTATTCGCGGATCGAGGATTTCGAGCGGTCTCATTGGAAGAAATTGCCGCCGAACTTGGTTACGGAAAGTCAAGTATTTACTACTACTATAATAGCAAAGATGATCTTTTGTGGGGAGTGTATGAATATATTAGCGACCGCTACATGACCGAAGCGAAGAAAATCTTTGAGATGCCGAAGTCAAGCGCAGTCCAAATGTCGAGCCTCATCAGAATGCATGTTCTTTTTCTCGCGGAGAATAAAGAATGGACAACAGTCTTCTTCAGGGACATTTCAGAGCTCCCGGCCGATCGGCAGACTGATGTTAGAGGTATTATCGTCCGCTATAACTGGTTTTTTAAGTCGGTTTACCAGCAAGGCGTGGAGCGCGGGGAATTTAAGCCGCTATCACCCGAGATCGCAGTGAACGCAATCCTCGGAGCCTGCAACTGGATGGTAAACTGGTTTGATCCAAAGCGTGGGCACTCTGCTCACGATATCGCAGATCAATTCATCAAGATATTTGCCGAAGGGTACGTTATGCGGCGCGAGTGAGGCTTTGGGACATAGTTTGGGTAAACGATTGTAACAGGGCGCCGGTATCCTTCAGAAGGCGTGCTGAAACAAAGGCATCTCTGGTCTAGGAATCCGGTTGAGCAGCGACGCCCAGCTTCAATCCTCTGAGCGGCAGTATTCGGGAGCGAGGGATGTGCTCGGTGTTTATCCTATATTCATTCTAGATGTTCAATCCCGGCATTTGATGGACCGGGTCAAAGTTGAAGCGTTTGGGCTCCTTGAGCCAGGTTTTGCAGATGAACTCGTAGGGGGTGAGGCCCTTCAGGGTCTTGAGCCTTCGGGCGAAGTTGTAGGCGCTCACGAAGTCAGCCAGATGCTGCCGGAGCTGGTCATGGCTGTCGTAGTAGTAGCGCTTGACCGTCGCATCCTTGAGGGTGCGGTTCATCCGCTCAACCTGCCCATTCGTCCAGGGATGCCTTGGCTTGATCGTTCTGAGCACAGGCATACTCAAAGGCATGGGCCCGGAAGAGCTCGCCGCGTTTCATCGCTTTCTTGATCAGCGGGACTGCCGAAGCCGTGTTGCTGGGCGTGGTGAAGTGAATGCCATGGTCAGTCAGGACCGTGTGCACCTTGTAAGGCACGGCCTTGATCAGCGCGCGCAGGAAGTCGCCGGCAATCCCGGTGGTCACCTTCTCGTGCAACTCCACAAAGGCAAACTTGCTGGTGCGATCAATCGCAACCAGCAGATAGAGCCTTCCCTCCTCAGTGCGCACTTCCGCAATGTCGATGTGGAAATAGCCGATGGGATAGTTCTTGAACTTCTTCTTGGCCGGCTTGTCGCCGGCCACCTCGGGCAGGCGGCTGATGCCATGGCGCTGCAGACAACGATGCAGGGATGAACGCGTCAGGCGCGGGATGGTGGCTTGCAAGGCATACAGGCAGTCATCCAGTGGCAGCAGGGTATGCCGGCGGTGGTGTCCCGCTTCTTCCACTTGGCCACGGTCTTCGGGTTGATGCCATGGCGCTCGGCCAGGGCTCTCAGGCTCGCTTGACTATGTTGTATCGCTCGACGGATCGCCTTGTATCTCTCTATTGCCCGCCGAGACGAAGCCGGCGAGGCTGAAGGTGGGGGTCAGCCCGCGTTTGCCTAGGGCTCATAAGCCCGTGACAGAGCTTGGTGCGGCCCCCACTTTCACAGTCCCGAACCCGGACAGCCGCTTGGGCCTAAGCCCGTATTCACAAGGTAGGGTCATGGACGAGTCTTCATCAGTCTTCGTCGGCATTGACGTTTCCAAGGACCGCCTCGACGTCCACCTGAGACCAACAGGCAAGGCATTCTGTGTCTCGCGAGACGGAAAGGGGCTGGATGACCTCATCAGCCGCCTCATCGAGTTGCCCGTCGCCCTCGTGGTTCTGGAGGCGACCGGCGGCTTCGAGACGACCGTGGCCGCGGCACTTGCTGGCGTTGAGCTGCCGCTCTGCGTCGTCAACCCACGCCAGATCCGCGCCTTTGCTCGGGCCATGGGCCGCCTGGCCAAGACCGATGCACTTGATGCCGAGGCAATTGCCCTCTTCGCCGAGCGGATCAGGCCTGAGGCAAGGCCTCTGCTGGACCCGGAGCGGGCTCGCTTAGCCGAGTTCGTGAGCAGGCGCCGGCAGGTTATCGCGATGATCGGCATGGAGACGAACCGCCGCCAGAGAACCACTAACAAGCGTCTCGCCAAGAGGCTCAACCGCCATGTCGCCTTCCTGGAAAAGGAACTCGACGAGATCGACCGCGACATCGGCGCGGCCATCAAGAGTTCCCCAGTCTGGTGCAAAACTGAGGCGCTCCTCAAGTCAGTTCCCGGGATTGGCGATGTCCCCGCTCGGACGCTTCTTGCTGAAGTGCCAGAACTTGGCACCGTGGACCGCCACCAGATTGCTGCTCTCGTCGGCGTTGCCCCGTGAACCGAGACTCCGGTCTCATGAGAGGACACAGGGCCATTGCCGGAGGGAGAACGTCAGTGCGCAACGTTCTCTACATGGCAGCACTGACTGCCATCCGGTGCAATCCTGTCTTCAGAGCCTTCTACAACCGCCTCATCATCCGCGGACGGCCCAAGAAGGTTGCTCTCGTTGCGGTCCTACGAAAGCTGCTTACCGTCCTGAATGCTATCGTACGGGATCTCACGCCATGGCGCCAACAAAGCACTTGATCTCCAAGACAGCCGCTCTGTCGTTGTGGCGCTCCCATGGAGAACTTGGCCCATAGCGCGTCCCTCCATTCCAGGGATAATATCGCACCATCAAACTCTGGGATCAAACATCTAGCTGTTTCTACTAACGAGCACTCCTTACCGTACTCGAAGGCCTTCTGCGTGGCCAACACTTCCGCTTTCAAGTACGCTCGTCAGGATCCGCTGAGCTAACCTCGCACCGTTGAATAATTTGAGACAAACTGCGTTTTAGTATCTTACCGTTTTCGTTGCGGGGAAAGTCCCGAACAGGAAGGAAACGCTGTGGAACCTTGTAGCCGGAGATTAAGGTTGAACAATGGTGCCGGAGTTCATCTTCGGACAATTCCTGGCCTTCAGCAAATTTTACGACAGCGATAATTTCTTGGCCATAGGTAGCATCAGGCTGACCAACGACCGCAACCTCTTCGACAGCGGGATGGGCCAACAGCGCACTCTCGACCTCAATCGGAGAGATATTGGCGCCGCCGCGAATAATGAGATCAGAGTCCCGCCCTTGGAGGAATGCGTACCCATCTGCATCAATCCGCATGAGATCGCGCATGCGGAACCATCCGTCATCACTATATGCTGCGGCAGTAAGTTCAGGCTCGTTCCAGTAGCCAAGCATGTCGACCATGCCTCGGGCGAGAACCGTTCCGACGTTCCCTTCCCGGACAATGCATCCTGCCGCGTCTACAAGCCTAATTTCCACGCCTTCAACCAGTCGTCCCGCCGAACCCTTGAGTGGGACAGGGTCAGTGCCAGGATCGTACGTCACGAGCGTCAGAATTTCGGATGATCCATAACTGTCGTAAACGGGACAGCCTGTAAGCCGCTGCCATGCTTCGAATGCTGGCTCATTTCGAGGCTCTCCACCTGAGATGCAGAATCTTAGCTTCAGCTGAGGTCGATCTGGCAGTGCTTCCATATACCCCTTCAGCATCACGAACATCGTGGTCACACCAATGAAAACGGTGACTTCGTGCCGAACCAGCGCATCAAATGTATCCTCAGTGCGATAACGCTCCTGGATAATGAGTTGACCACCACGCACCAACATGTTCAGCGAGGTAGACATAAGGCCCCATAACCATGCCAACGGAGCGACGACGATCGCGACATCATCTTCAGTAAGCCTCCAAATATCACCCGACCTTCTAGCCCCAGTGTAAAGATTTCGGTGCGAGTGCGTGACAGGTTTCGGCTGCGATGTCGTACCGGAAGTATAACAGATTAATGCTGGCTTATCAGGGTCCATCCCTGATAAAGGCGGCAAAACAGCCTCTGTGTCGCGAAATAATCGCAGGTCCTCAATCGCGAGCGCCGTTGCCTTTGGCATCGATTGTTTAGCAAGTGGCAGTCGGGCGCGATCCGCCAGAATCAACTTTGGATTCGCGTTTTGATCCACATAGTGCAATTCCGCCTGAGTGAAAGAATGGTAAGCGGTTGCAACGATTCCACTTGCTCTCCAGACGCCTAGAGCCGCAACTAAATATTCGGCTGAGTTCGCTGCATATATGACAACTCGATCCGACGGACGAACTCCCAATGCGATAAGATGCTTCGCCGCTTGCTCAATGGCTGTCCAAAGCTCGGAATAGGAGATCCACTCCCCTCGGTAGAATAGAGCTCCCTTGGTCGGTGTTGCGAGACTCCAGTCAAGCACTGAATTCAAGACCAGCAAGATAATGTCTCCTATTGTAGGCCGGGGACCTCACAGTGCCTCCGGAGTTGTTACTGATCAGTCAGCCATCTGAGGCACGTTCTGAAGTTGCGGTGAGGGGGAGCATTGCACAACGAGGATCACTAAGAACCCATCCTCACGTGATCGCAACACGTGCTGTGGATCTGACATGGTGGTCTCGACCAGAGCTCCGGACTACAGTGACGGCGAACAGTCCGCGCACGGTCACCGCTAATCGTGCGCCCCAACTAGCACAGTACATCATACCTTAGCCACGACTTCCGACGAAAGACGTTATAGCCAGTTTAGGTGACGCATTGAACACCATTTTCAGAAGTAACCTTTGGCTGGAACGAGAACATTGCGCACGTCCCTTGCATAGGAGGGCTTACTGGTCTTCCTGACCCATGTATTTGAAGTTTGTCAAACTGAGCGCCGGATTACAATGTAGACTAGTGTGCCAATTGCGCTGCAGGTGAACTCCTCCGGCCTTGCTCGAAAACCCTACCTCGCGCTCCAAACCCCTGGAGCGGAATTTGCCCTTGCCATTTCGCGCGAAGTGCAGTGAGGGGCTCAAGTTGCACCTGGCGGTGGACACGGTCGGACATCTGTCCAACCACGTTGGCCCGGCCACAGCTGATGGTAGCGTACAAGTGAGGCAGCCGGCACAAGCCGCGCATGTGGCCACCCGCTTTCGCTGTCGCCGATAGCTGACATAGCCCGAAGTGTACACTTGATTGTCCCGCCGGGTGCAGGCATTCACAGCACCCGGAATTCACCGCGTTAATTCAGCCACAGTATGCTGGGGCATCAGTTAAACATTGTCTCGATCTGCTACAAGCATAGTCCACCGACCGTCACCAATGATATCACTCCGCTCGTTGCTGAGAGCTACCTGTAAATGCACGACACCACGACCTCCAGCAGCTGTAAGTCGCTTGCCCTCTACTAACGCGGTAAGCTTTACCAAGTCGCCAATAACAATCGCTGTTTTGGCACTCCATTCAACTCCCAAAATTGCCAGCCCGGTAAGGCGCGTTATGCCCATCTCGCCGATAAAGCCATCAACGAGTGCTATTGCGGCTGAAGCATGAAACACTCGCTGCCCGAAAATTGATGACTTGGCAAACTCCGCATCGCTGTGCAAAGGGTGGTTGTCGCGAGCAAACTCATTGAATGTATCTAAGTCCGCTTCGGTCATTCTCCTTGACCTTGAGGTGTACCTGTCGCCGATGGTAAACTGGTGAAAATAGAGCCCCATTCCATTGTATCCTCAAGCATGCCTACGACTTTAGCGCCTCAGCCACTTCATTAAAGAATGCGATAGGTTCCACAGGAGCCTTTCCAATTGGCATGGGTTCAGATGCGTTCCGAACAATCACAATGTTGTATGCCGAATTCGAAGATACGGGGTCCGGAAATACCTGCGGCTGAAAATGTTCCATCAGTCTTCCGGGCCTTCGTCCACGCCGGCCACTACACCACTTCAGCATGCATCGCACTCGACATCAACAATATCGCCACTATCGCTCAAGCTGAGAGCGAGCAATTGTCCCATTTCATCTCAGATCTTAAACCAGCTTGTCCCTAGCCTGAAGGACATCACGGCAGGAATGATCCTACGATCCATTCCGGCGTTAAATCGCGAATATATGAACTGAGCTTCCGCAATGGGCTAAGCACATGTGCGAGCAATTTGGCACCGAGGAGAGCCAGACTTCTCTGTCACGTGCCGCATAGCCGCCCGTACAGTAACATACCCCAGTCCTGGACCAGGTTCCCTGTCCGTTCTACCTTAGCTCTCAATCAGGAACACATCTTGCGCTGCCCCAAAAGGGCGGCGGGATTTGGTTGGACTCCAATTCAGCGGACGCGTTCAGGCGGCGGGGAAAGCCGGCTCGTCGAACCGTCCAATCGCCATCCCTTCAAGTTCAGTTTAATGAAATCGTATCTGGCGCGGGGGCGTTCCATGCGATTCTCGCTGGAACGCTTAGGCATCTGACTTCCTCAAATTTCGAGACCCAATGCCCTCGGCGCCGAAATTACGCGCGGTCTCGGCATCGAGCGGCGTCTCCGCATTGGCGCGCACCTTCATGCGGCGCACCTTGTCGGCCCAGCCCATGAGGGTTGCGAACTCGCCCGACAGCTCCGGCTGCAGCATCTGCACCTGTCCGAGCAGCACCTGACCGTTGGATCCATCGATGGTGAGGATCTCGCCTTTCTTCAGCGTCTGACCTGCGACGGTCAACGTCTGCGTCGCATAATCGACGCGGATCTGGCCCGCGCCCGAGACGCAGGGCTTGCCCATGCCGCGCGCGACCACCGCCGCGTGCGAGGTCATGCCGCCGCGGGTGGTCAGAATGCCCTCGGCCGCATGCATGCCGTGGATGTCCTCGGGGCTCGTCTCGACACGCACCAGGATGACCTTGTGGCCGGCCTTCTTGGCGGCTTCCGCATCGTCCGAGTTGAACACGATCTCGCCCGAAGCAGCGCCCGGGGAAGCCGGCAGGCCGGTGGCGAGGATCTTGCGCTCGGCCTTGGGATCGATGGTCGGATGCAGCAGCTGATCGAGGGCCGCCGGCTCGACGCGGGTGATCGCCTCTTCCTGCGTGATCAAGCCTTCGCTTGCAAGCTCCACCGCGATGCGCAACGCGGCTTTCGCCGTGCGCTTGCCGTTGCGGGTCTGGAGCATCCAGAGCTTGGTCTTCTCGACCGTGAACTCCATGTCCTGCATGTCACGGTAATGTTTCTCGAGAATGCCGTAGATGCGCACGAGCTCGCCATAGGCCTCGGCCATCGCGCCTTCCATCGAGGGCTTGTCGGAGCCGGACGCGATGCGCGCGGCCTCCGTGATGTCCTGCGGCGTGCGGATGCCCGCCACCACGTCCTCGCCCTGCGCATTGATCAGGAACTCGCCGTAGAGCTCCTTCTCGCCGGTCGACGGATTGCGGGTGAAGGCCACGCCCGTGGCGGAGGTCTCGCCCATGTTGCCGAAAACCATGGCCTGCACGTTCACCGCCGTGCCCCAGCTCGCCGGAATCGCGTGCAGCTCGCGGTACTTGATGGCGCGGCTGTTCATCCAGGAACCGAACACGGCGCCGATGGCGCCCCAGAGCTGCTCCTGCGGCTCCTGCGGGAAGGGCTTTCCGAGCTCCTTCTCGACCAGCGCCTTGTAGCGCGGGAGAACGGCCTTCCAGTCCGCCGCGCTCATGTCGGTGTCGAGGCTATAGCCCTTGCGGTCCTTGTACTCGTCGAGGATCTCTTCGAAATGGTGATGCTCGATGTCGAGCACCACGTTGGAATACATGGTGATGAAGCGGCGATAGGAATCGTAGGCGAAGCGCTCGTCGCCGGCGCCCTTGGCCAAGGCCTCGACGGTGACGTCGTTGAGGCCGAGATTGAGCACCGTGTCCATCATGCCGGGCATGGAGGCGCGGGCGCCGGAGCGGACGGAGACCAGGAGCGGATTGGCGGCGTCGCCGAAGGTGCGGCCGGTGAGGCGGCCGATATAGTCGAGAGCCTTCTCGACCTGGGACTTCAGCTCCTGCGGATAAGCGCGGCCGTGGTCGTAATAATAGGTGCAGACTTCCGTGGTGATGGTGAAGCCCGGAGGCACCGGCAGGCCCAGGTTCGACATCTCGGCCAGGTTGGCCCCCTTGCCGCCGAGCAGGTTCTTCATCCCCGCCTGGCCCTCGGCCTTGCCATCCCCGAAGGTGTAGACCCAGCGTGACATCCTATTGGCTCCTGTTAGGCGCGAAACAAATCGTCGACTGATGGTATCCTCTTAAGGGCCTTGGGAACTAACCGACAGCATTCATCACCACCTATCTCCGTCACCGTGAAGGAGAATGCGGAGACCTAGAGCGGCAGGTTTCGTCGGCGATCGCCGACTGGCGGAGTGCTCGTACGCTGCCGGTAGTCCTAAAGAGATGAGCTAGTCACCAGAAAAAGAGAGACAGAGCAAGGCTTGCAAGGCCAATCCCCGACAAGAAGACCGGGAGCCATTTAGGGCAGGCGATCTCCTCGCCGTTGAATGTCATCGTCCCTTTCCTTCGTACGAATGCAGAGTGATCACAAACGTTGATGACTGACCTCCGAGGGGAGTGGCGTGGCTGAGGTCACGCCAATGGCGAAACACATCATCCGTTGCTCATCACGTGTACAGGAGCAGTCAATGCAGTTCATGTCGTTCTTGCGTTCAGACGCGGATGCTCACAGATACGTCAAGCAGCGTGGTCGACGAACTTTCCCTGATGCTCAGGCTTCTAGGCGACCGAAAACACGTTCATAGGTGGGCGAGCAATGATCTCGTTGAGGGTGTAGAGTGCACTTGAGAGTTCGGTGAGGTCCTTCGCCCCGCCCAGGCAAATGCGAATTGCGCCAGGATCGGTGTCATCCACCGTAGATGCGATGGGAGGCGTGACGAGGATGTTATGCCTGCGCGTGGCAGAAGCGAAGCCGACTGCCGTCCAGTCCGGGGGCAATGGCAACCAGCCGTAGAAGGGAGGAAATTTCAGCCTCTCTGCTGCGGGGAAGATACCGGAAAACACACGATATCGCTCGATCGCCTGCTGTCGGCGCTCACGGACAAGTTCATCCAACCTGCCGCTCTCGATCAGCCGCACCGCCATCTCGCTGAGGACGGGAGCGACGAACCAGGACGAGGCATGCAGCAGAAGTTCGGTCTTATCGGTGAAGCCCGCAGGCACGGTCAGCGTGCCAAGACGGAAACCCGGCGCGACACATTTGGAGTAGGACGTGACGTAAAAGCTGCGCTCGGGTGCGAGTTCTGTGAGCGACACCGGCCGCTCCGGCAGGAAGAAGCCATAGACATCGTCCTCGATGATCGTGAGATCGAGTTCGTCGGCCAGTTCGGCGATGCGGCGCCGGCGGGCAAGGCTCATGGTGCGGGCCGTGGGGCTCTGCAAGGTCGGCATGCAGTAGAACACCTTGGCGCCAGACGTCCGGCAGGCTGTCTCCAGCGCATCGGGATCGGCGCCCTCGCCATCCATCGCCACGGGAACGAGCGAGAGATGGTTGGCGGCTGCGATCGCCTTGAACCCGGAATAGGTCAGGGAATCCACGAGGACGGCGTCGCCAGGCCTCGCCACCAGACGAAGCGCGATGTCGATCGCGTGCTGGGCGCCGTTGCACAGGAAGAGCCGGGTGGGATCCACGGTAAACGACCCGCCGGAGACAGAGGCGGCAATGACCTCGCGATGCTGCCGGATGCCTCCATGAGGATGGTAGTCCAGGAGGGGCGCGAGTTCACGGACTTCCGACACCTCGGCCAGCAGCCCCGACAGGATCTCGGTCTCGCGCCCATGAGCCGGCACGTTCAACGCCATGTTCACTGCCTCCCGACGAGCCGACGCCTCATCGCGGCCCGGGCCGCGCCGGCGCACGAAGGTACCATGCCCCACACGTCCGCTGATGATGCCGCGCTGCTCGGCCTCCTGATAGGCCTTGGCTACGGTGCCAACTGATAGCCCCAGCTGCTGGGCTAACTCTCGGTGTGCCGGCAGTCGGGACCCGTCGGGCAGCCGCCCCTCGTTGACATCATGCTCAAGGGCATTCACCAGTGCCAGATAACGCGGTCCCTCGGGTGACAACTGCCCTGGGAGCCAACTTGAAAACTTAACCCTATCCGCGTCCATCAGTTACCGGCTCCTCGCCAACTCATTTCATTCCATGTCGCCGACCACAGGACCGAGTTTCATGCGGGCGTCAGTGCCACCTGCAGGATCTGTGCACAAATGCCGGCGAGTCACCATCAAGCACGGAATGAATTATGTCATTATCGTAATTGGTCTATAGCAACTCCATTGCACCTACGCAAGGTGAAGAGTGATCCCCGGCCAAATCCCGATCGTGATCAAACCTGACGCTGGAGCGGTTTCATGTGGAATAGTGCCCGAGATACAGATCGGCAGCCTTCTCGTTGTTGAGCAACTCCGCTGCCGGACCTTCCATGGCAACTCGTCCACCATCCATGATCGCTCCCTGGTTGGAGATTGCCAGCGCCTGACGGGCGCGCTGTTCGATCAGCAGAATGCTGGTGCCGTCGGATGCCAGGCTCGCGATGCGAGCGAAGCTGTCTGCGACGAGCGCAGGTGAAAGCGCCGCAGTCGGCTCATCCAGCACCACGACGCGGGGACGCGTCATGAGCGCACGGGCATAGGCCAACTGCTGCCGCTCGCCGCCCGAGAGACGCCCCGCCCGCGCGCGCTTGCGCTCGGCCAGAGCCGGGAAGAGCCGAAACATCTCGGAGATCCGGGCCTTGCGGTCCTGCACACCCTCCACGACCTCGAGGTTTTCGGCAATCGTGAGGGAGGGGAATACATTGGCGACCTGCGGGACGTAGCCGATACCGTTTTGCGCGCGCTTTTCGGGCGCCAGGGACGTGATGTCCTTTCCCGCAAGTCGGACGGACCCGCTGACGCGCGGCAACAGTCCGACGACCGCTTTCGCAAGGGTCGACTTACCGGCTCCATTCGTGCCGGCGACCGTCAGGATTTGGCCTTCCCTGAGAACCAGGTCAATCCCGTTCAGGATATCGACCTCGCTATAGCCACCCTTGAGGCCTTCAATGGACAGGATTGTCATGATGTACCTCCGAGATAAGCTTCGCGCACCTGCTTGTTCGCCAACACTTCTGCGGGCACGCCCGAGGCAATGAGGCGCCCACGGTCCATCACGTGCAATGTCGAGACGAGGCGTGTGAGCGCACCGAGATCATGCTCGATGATGAGAAAGCCGATACCCTGTGCATTCAACTCCCGAATGCGCTCTGCGATCTCCTCGATCAGCACGGGATTGACGCCTGCGAATGGCTCATCCAACAGGATCAGCCTAGCGCCCGTCATCAGCGCCCGCCCGAGTTCCACCAACTTCTTTTGTCCCCCGGAGAGGCGCCCTGCCGGCGTATGCGCAACGTGTGACAGCCGAAGAAAGTCGAGCATCGCATCGACCTTCTGGGAATTCATGTCTTCCTCCTCGCGGATTCGCCCCGGACGGAAGAACAAATTGGTGAGGCTTTCGCCGCTCTGCTTCGGCGTCGCCGCCATGAGATTTTGCCAAACGGTGAGATGGCTGAACTCTCGAGGCACTTGGAATGTCCTCACCATGCCACTGCGAGCCCGTTCGACCGGGGACAGACTTCCAATCGGCTTCCGGTCCAGGTTTACCTGTCCTTTCGCCGCGTCCAGAAACCCGGTCACCAATGAGAACAAGGTCGATTTTCCCGCCCCATTCGGGCCGATGACGCCGACGATGTCGCCGCTCGGCACAGTGAACGATACGTCGTCTACCACTCGCAGCGCGCCGTAGACCTTTGTGAGACCTTCGATTGTAAGGATCATCGCTTCGTATAATCTCCCATCAGGCCTTGAGGGCGGTAGAGCGTGAAGAGCACCAGCGCGAGACCGATGATACCAAGGCGAATGCTCGCCATCTCGACTTCGGAGACAAACGGTATGACGCCGCGGAGAAACCGAGATCCTTCCAGGAAGATCATGAGGATCAGCGTCCCGGCGAAGGCACCTGAGATTCGTCCAACGCCGCCGATGATAATCGCCATCCAGACATAGAAGGTTATGAGCGGGATGAACTGCTCAGGCACGATGTAGCCGATGTAATGGGCGTAGAATCCTCCAGCGACGCCAGCGAGCGCTGCTCCGAGCATCAGGACCTGGATCTTGAAGCCGGCCGGATCTTTTCCGAGGGCCTTCACGGCTTCCTCATTGTCGCGGATCGCTTCTATCATGCGTCCGAAGGGGGAGCGCACGATGCGGCGGTTCGCGAGACCTGCCAGCACATTGACGGCGATGAGCAGAGCCAACACCGCGAGAGATTGCGTCAGTCCGGTTCCCAGGAAGCCCAGCAGCTTGGGGATGCCCGTTATGCCCTGGACGCCTTTCGTCAACCACTGCTCACTCGTGACGACGATCCTGACGATTTCCGAGAAGCCAAGCGACACGATAGCGAAGTAATCGTCCCGCAGTTTTAGACTGACCAATCCGAGCGGCCAAGCTGCGAGCGCCGCAAGAGCGGCACCCGCCAGAAATGAGATCGGCCAAGGGATCCCGATCTGTCCCATCAGGGCTGCCGTGTAGGCACCGATGCAGAAAAATCCGACATGGCCGAAATTGGTAAGCCCGGTGAGACCGTATTGCAGGTTCAAGCCGAGTGCCAGAAGGACGTAGATAGCGGTTATGATCGCCATCGCGACAAGGTAAGCTTCCATCAGCGGGCTCCCTCATTTCGGCCGAACAATCCGCTTGGACGGACGAGCAACACAATCAGCAGCACCACGAAGGAGATTGCGAGCTTGTAGGTGAATCCAACGAATGGCGTAGCCATCTCCTGTATGGTGCCGAGGAGGATTCCTGCGCAGATCGCGCCGACTGGATGCCCGATGCCACCTAGGATCGCGGCCGCGAAGGCCGGCAGCAACATGTCCCATCCCATTTCAGGGGTGACGACGGTCTTGATGCCGTACATCACGCCTGCAACGGCCGAAACGGATCCGGCCAATGCCCAGAGGGCGATCATCACGCGGGTTGGAGAAATACCGGAAATTCGTGCCAGACCCGGGTCATCGGCCACGGCACGCATGCGTCGGCCGACGGGCGTCGCATACAGGATCAGGAAGACCGTAGCCAAAGTCAGGACCGCGACGATCGCCAGATTGAGGTCGCTCGGCTGGACGCGGATGTCGAGAATACGCCACGGTCGAACGAGCGGGAGTTGAAACACTTGCTGCTGATGCTCGAAAATCACACCTACGATCGCGCGGATGATGAAGGCGACACCTATGGACGCAAGAAGGTTCGCCACCGATGATCTGCCAGCCAGCTTCCGGAATATCAAGAAATAGACGACCACGCCGATGGCAGCGCCCGCAAGGGCGCCGACCAGGCCACCCACAATGACCGACCCTGTGGCTCCCGATACGGACAACGCCACATAGGCCCCTGCCGTCATCGTGTCGCCCGTGGCAGCGTTAGCAAACCGCGCGATGCCAAATACCAACGTAATGGCAAGTGCGGCCAATCCAACGACAAGGCCAGACATGAGGCCGCCGATCATAAGTTCAGCATAAGCTGTCATGCTAATTCCCTCAGTGGAGGGCAGGCAGCCTGGGCTGCCACGCCCCAGCCTTGTGGAGTTCAGATCTTGATGATGTTCTTCCGAGTGATCACGCCCTTCGAGATCACAGAGAGATCGAAGTCAGGAAGAACATCTCCGGCCTGATTGAAGTCGACGGCGGACGAGGCACCATCGTAGTTCACCTTCCCGGCTTTCAAGGCCTCTTTGCCCTCGGCGAAGCTCGAAACCTGCTTCCCGGGCGGGTTGGCGATTTCCCGGATCTTCGCATTGATCGCCGCGACATTAGCGTTGGGTCCGGCGGCTTCCATCGCGAGGGCGAGAACGATGACCATGTCCCAGGCCATGGCGGCATAGATGTTGGAGGTCCCTGGTTGGTTCATGGCCTTGCGGTATGCAGCATCGAACTTCGCGTACGCAGTCGACATCTCATTGGAGATTGAGTTCACCACGAACAGGCCCTCGCTCGCCTCGGGGCCGATCGCCTTGATCAGGTCCGGGTTGGCCGCCTGTCCGGGGAGCATCCACTTTTGCGTGTCGCCCGTCTGGAACCACTCCCGCAAGATGATGGTGGTGTCGGGCAGATAGGATCCGGTCACGATGACGTCGGGCTTGGCAGCAAGCACCTTCTGCAACTCAGAACGATAGCTGGGCTGGTTTGGCTCGTAGACGACGGCCTCGACAACCTTGCCGCCGTTCTTCTCCCAGGCTTTGCGGAACCCATCGACAATGCCAATGCCAGAGGCATTGTTGAAGGCCATCGTAGCGGGGCGCTTGAAGCCCTCCCGCGCACAGGCTTCAGCGAACGCGCGGCCGTATCCGTCGCCCGTTGTATTGAACCGGTATACGAGGCCCTTTGAATTGACCTGAGGATTCGTTATCTCCGGGGCTCCGGAGGTACACATAAACAGGATATTGGCGTCATTCGCCAATGGAATTGTCGCGAGCGCAACACCGGAGGACCAAATGCCGATGAGCCCTTGGACCTTATCGATCTCGATGAGTTTCTTGGCCGCGAGGACGCCCGCCTGAGGTTGGCTTTGGGTATCCTCGGCCACCACTTCGATCTTCCTCCCCCCAGCACCGCCGGCGGCATTGACCTCTTCCACCGCGGCCAGGATCATCTTCTGCATACCTGCTCCGTAAGCAGCGCCCGATCCCGTAATCGGATTGAGAGCGGCAATGCGGAAGGTCGGGGCTCCCTGGGCGAAGCCCTCGCGAGCGGTGGCGAGGAGAGTGGTGCTCGCCATGGTTGCCAGGAGTTGTCTGCGGTTCATCATGGTAACTTCCCTCTTCCTTATTGGTTGTTTTGCGCGTCGGTAATGGTTCGCCCAGCCTCAGTTCAGGCTCTCATTCTTGACAATCACCCCCTCCCGCATGATCAGCGGCATGTGCCCGCCCTGGTGGGTCAGAAGCGACAGGTCGTCGAGTGGGTTACCGTCGATCACGATCAGATCGGCAAAGGCACCGGGGGCGACGGTTCCAATCTTGCCTTCCATCTGGCACAGCTTGGCAGCCACCGAGGTGGCGGCAGCGATGACTTCGTGGGCGGGAAGAACCCGTCCGCGAATGACGAACTCTTCCGATTGGTGGCGATGCATGTCACCGAGAAGATCGGAGCCGTAAGCCATTGGCAATCCGGCCTCCCTCATGATGGAAAGCGATTCAGTCCCGGCCGCTTGGACAACCTCGACCTTGGCGAGTGCGTCAGCCGGATAGCCATTGCTGGCTCCCTCGGCCAAGAGCTTATCGAACGTGACGAGGGTCGGAACCGCTATCGCGCCCTGGCTTGCCGCGAACCTGGCCGTTTCGGGCTGAATCAGATTGCAGTGCTCCAGGGAATGAATACCTGCCTCTGCGGCGCGTCGGATTGCGGCGTCCGTGTAAAGGTGGGCAGCCACATACGTTCCAGCGTTTTTCGCCTCCTCAACGACTGCCAGCAATTCCTCACGGGAGAAGCCAAGAAAGTGAATCGGATCCGTTGGTGAAGCGGCCCCTCCGTTCGCCATGATCTTGATGAAATCGGCGCCGCCCTTGATCTCCTCGCGGGCAGCCAGACGAATCTCGGATACGCCGTCGCAAATCCGACCCAGGGCACCGAGAGGGAAACCTGAACGGATCTCGGGGCGGCTGTTGAAGCGTCCGCGGAAATCACAGTGGCCGCCTGTTTGGCTTAGCGCCTTACCGGAAATGACGAGACGCGGGCCTAAGAAAGTCCCCTCCTCGACAGCACACTTGATCCCGAAGTCAGCGCCTCCGGCGTCACGCACGGTCGTGAAGCCTCTCATCAGCATACCTCGCAAGACGCGAGAGGATCGTGCAGCTACCAAGGAGTCCGGCAGCTCGGCATTCCGTCCGAACGACGCGCCCGCAGCAATCGTATGAACGTGGCAATCAATCAGGCCGGGCATCAGCACTTTGCCAGCGAGATCAATCGTCTGCTCCGCGGAGGCGGTGACCTCCCTACCGACGTCGCGGATCTGGCCGCCCTCGACGAGCACCTGCATGGGCTCGGTCGGCTCAGCCGCGCTGCCGTCGACAATACGGGCGTTCTTGAACAAGTAGCTAGACATGACGATACCTCAAATGGTGCGCCGGCGGGCGCAGAGAAAAGCGACGATGAGACGTTGCGCGGGGCATCACGAAGGAAACATGTCCCTCACAAAAGGAAGGCTCGGCATCATTGATGTCCCAATTCCTATCGTCATCGGACGGGTCGAACTTCATGGGACTCTCCATCAGCCTGGAAGGAAACCAGCGGGCAGAGGATCGTCCGCCTCCAGCATGAGGGTGGAAAATGCGCTGATATGAGCCATGCCACGCACCTCGGGGATCACGGCGGGTTGGCCCTCCTTGCCTTCGGCTAAGGCGATGACCTTGGCCGCGAAGGGCACACCGAGAATATTCTCGGCGCGGTAGGGTGCGCCTACCGCCAACTTGCCGCGCGCATGGAGTTGGGCCAGCCGCGCGGAGGTGCCGGTGCCGCAGGGTGAACGGTCGAACTTGTTACCGGCCAGAACCACGAGATGGCGGGCGCCACCCTCGACGGCGCGGTGGAACAGGACACTGCTGACCTGCGGTTGCTCGCCGCCTCGGCCATTGAGCGCTCCCTTGATGGCCATACCCGCGCGACACCACTGGCTGGCATGGTCGATGTCGAAGGGAAGATTGACTTGGTCGGCGTCGACCAGCGCATACACGATGCCACCATACGCGATGTCGCAGGTCACCGTGCCGAGCCCTTCGGCTTCAAGCACAATGTCGGAGGCCGCAACATAGGCCGGTACATTGCGGAGCACGACGGACGTCAGTCGGTCACCCTCAAAGGTTCCTGTCACATGAACGATGCCCGCTGGCGTCTCGATGGACATGCCGTCTTTCTCGAAGCCTGACGGCAGCGCGCCCATTGCCGCGAGACTGGCGATATAGCCGATCGTAGCATGGCCGCACATATCGGCGTAGCTATACGAGAAAACGAAGAACAGCCCCCGATCCGCCTCGCGAGAGGGCACGGGCACCGCCGCTACCATGGCCGCATGCCCACGCGGTTCGTGAAGCAGAAGCGTCCTCAAACCGTCATAATTGGCGCGGAAATCATCCCGCTGCTCGCGGACGGATTGCCCACGCAGCGGCGGGATGCCTGCCGTGACTACGCGGGTGGGGTGACCGGCCGTGTGAGAGTCAATGACGGAGAAAAGGCGGCTGGTGCGCATAGACTGAGTCTCCCTGTCGTAATGACTTATGTCAACTTGGGAATGAACTATATCAATCGCGCAAATGAACGCAAGGCTAAACTTGCGGCGTCTGCTGCCTTTATTGCACGCAATTCGGAGCGCTGGACGCCGAAGGTGCCCGACTCGCGACGACGCCACAGACCAGGGCGGTGCCATGTCGAGACGTGCGTCAATGATTGGTGGGCTGCCCTTCGTCGAGGACCGCATACCTATCCATTTGCGCACCTGGATAATTGGCAGGTCCGGCAGAATGATGTTGGGCGCGGGCGAGGGCTTCTCGTTTCAACGCTCGGCGGCGGCGCGCCAGGCCCATCAAACGCAGCGCCGCCCTTCGTAGAGCGGAGGTATGCTCGAACCTTGAGGCACGGCGCCGACGAGGTGACACCACATAGATCTGGTCATTGTTAGGTTTCAGCTCCGACCCATCAGCTCAGGCGAGAGGCCGTGATCCGCTTTCAATCCAGAAGCAACGTCTGCGTCTACATCGCACTGATCAGCGCCGCAGGAAGGAGCGAGACCAATTGGGACCGGCTCCTGTCAGTCTGAATGCCCGGGCTCTGTCGTCTCCGATGAAGGCTCAAGTCAAACCTGCATTTCGGCAATCATCTCTCCCTTTGCTAAAGGGAGAGATGATGAAGCGGATTGCGCCGCGGGCATCTGGGCGGATTGGACGTTCGCCTGTCATGCTAGCAGCGCATTCATCGATACAGTTACAATGTCTCGCACAAAGATGTCATCGCACCTGAATGTGGTTGATATCCAATTTCGGGCCTCATTGAGATCTCTGCTCAGCTCGCAAGTTTGCCATGCGGTCCAACATCAACTCTACGATTCCCAGGAGCTGACCACTAAGCTGCTCTTTATGGCGAAGTGCAATCTCTGTTACACCACCCGGCGTCGCCCTCTCCTTTTCGGCTTGTTGCGTGGATTCGCTGCTGCCGAGTGATCGGCGCACCAATTCCTTGAACACTGTGCGCTCTAGCTCACCTTTGGCCTGAATCGGAAGCTGATGAGCCTCGAGGCTGGCCTCAACCGTTCGGGAAATGGCCGACTTGAGGAGCGTGAGAAGCGGGCCAGCAAGAAGCGTCGTAAGGTCATAGAGGGCCTCTTCGTCAATCCAAGTCACCGGCCCCAGCAACTCTAACGCTGCCTTTGCTACACCTAGCCGGGGGTCATTCGAAGCCGTTGCATCCAATAATCCGACAGAAGTGATCTCTCCGCCACCTGCCGGAATGGCCGGGCTCAGCCGGATGACCAAAGCTTGTGACAGTACCTCACGGATACATTGAACGGAGGTATCTATCCCCATCGCAAATACGACGCCGTCAAAGGTACGCAATTGCTGACGCGCAGTGAGACGGAGTAGAGCTTGATTAGGAATAGCAGAAAGCAAAACGTCCGACTTTGCGACCGTCTCGAAAGAAACTACGTTGCCGTCCCCAGTGCTCGGCGGTGACGGCCGAGCGGCGCTCTCGTACCGTCGGCTCCAAAGCGGTACATTGGCCCCCTTGAACCTCAGTCGACTTTCCAGGGCCAAGCCAAGCCTTCCGGCACCTATAAGGCTTAAACTGGGGAAGCATTTGCCGCCTTCGACATCGGTTTTGGTCATTGAACAAGCCTCGATTGAACTGAGATGATGATGGACGCCTAGGCAAGTTGACGAAGGTTTCGTCGCGGCTCAGGGTTGAGCGCCTCCTTGAGGCCGTCCTTGCCGGCATTGAAAGTCGGTGGCGAGATTGTATGAGGAAGGCTCGTAGCTCGGGTTCCGCTGTCGAGGACCGAACGTTTCAGCTTTCCGGTTGCTTTGAAGCTCTCAAAAGCGACAAGGTGTCCTTCGGCGCCCGCCGGCGCGGAGGCTGGTCTAGCTCGGAGAGGTACATGTATGGCGGCATCAATGGGCGCAGATGTCGAGCAGTTCATTGAACTCTCCTTTGCCAATTTGAATTGTGTCACCTTCAAATGAACCACATTTATCGTTGGAGTTGGCGCACGACTGAAGCTCCTCCCTCCGTCGTTATCGCACGCGATAAGGAACACACGACACCCGCGGCTCCCGACCGGCGACCAGGTCGCTGATCAGGGCCGCCGTCATGGGAGCACCGCTGATGCCCATGTGGCCATGGCCGGTGGCAAACAGGATGTCGGCATGATTGGGATGCGGACCGATGATCGGCAGGCTGTCCGGCGTCGACGGCCGCACACCCATCCATTCGCTCACCTCTCCGACCGGCTTGTCGCGCAGCATGGTGCGCGCACAGGCGAGCAGCTTTTCGCATTGTCTCTTGTCGGGCGGCACGTTAGGCGCATCAAACTCGGCGATGCCGACGACGCGCAGCCCCTCGTCCAGCGGCGTGGCAACGAAGGCAGAGGCGGCGTCGGTCACGGGGCGGCTGATGGCGCCGGCAATGCCAGGCATGGTGATGTGATAGCCACGCTCGCTGGTCAGCGACAGCGAAATCCCCAGGGAACGCGCCAAGTCGCGACTGCCGATGCCGGCCGCAATGACCACCGTATCGCAGTGGTGGGGCCCGGTGCTTGTCTGTAGCGTTACTCCGTTGGGGCCGGGCTCGATCGCCTTGACCCCCGCCGTCACGACTGCAACGCCCAATGCAGCAGCCTGTTGCATGAGGCTCTCCACCAGCCCCACTGGTGAACTCACGGAACCGCTGCCGGGAAAGAAGATCCCGCGCCGGTAGTCGGGGGACAAGCCAAGCTCCAGCTCGCGCACCTGCTCGGCGTCAAGCCTCTCAAAGGCCACGCCATACCTAGTCCGTAGGTTATCCATGACACCGTCCAGCGCACCGAGCGATCCGTCGCGCCAAACATGCAAGGCACCGTTCGGCCGGAACACCCGTTTCCATTCGGTATCGCCAAGCATCTCCTGATAGAGCTTGACACAGGGGGCGTTGAGAGCGTGCAGCGCCGTATACGCAGCCTCCCAGGCCCCCGGACGGCCAGTACGCAGGAAGCGGACCAGCCATGGAAGGGTGCGTGGCAGCTCACGCGGGGCGAGGCGCACTGGACCGTTCGCGTCGGCGAGCCAGCGCAACGCGCGCCACATCACGCCGGGATAGGCCATGGGGAACGATGCGCCCACATTGTACTGGGCGCCGTTACCCCAGGAGCAGCCATGGCCGATGCGCCCCTCCTCAATGACGGTGACGCGGTGTCCTTCCCGCGCCAGCATGAGGGCGCAACTGACGCCGATGACGCCACCGCCGATGACGGCGACGGTACGCGGTTCAGCCATGGGGTATCTCCTCTCTGGGCCGGGTCACCCGATCGGTGCGGAGGACCAAGTCATCGACTAGTGTGGCCATCGTGATTTCCTGCGCCTGGGGCCAACATCTCAAGCGATTTCGACCTGTGGCCCCGCCCGTCTGTCTGCAAGGGACTCCAGGCCAACCGCGCGGTGCAGGGTTCGTTGAAGGCGGAGAATGGATCATTCTCCGCCTTCGCATGTGGACTGCCGGAATGGGACGCCGGCCGACTGTCCGCGTCTGTTACCCTGCCTTCCCTTTTGCATGTCGTTCCACACAGCGCTGCTATACCTGAAGGTGGCCGACGTACTTCTTGACAGTATAGGCCTCGAGCCCCTCGATACCGCCTTCTCGGCCCCAGCCGCTGTCACCGATGCCGCCGAAGGGGGTTTCCGGGATCGTGACAACCATTTGATTGATGCCGATGACGCCGACCGCAAGCTCCTCCGAGATGCGATTGGCGGTCGCGGCGGAGCGGGTGAAAGCATATCCGGCCAAACCATAGGGCAGCGCATTGGCTCGCGCGAGCGCCTGGTCGATGTCATCAAAGGGCTGCACCAGCGCAAGCGGGCCAAATGGCTCATGCGTCATGGCCTTCGCGTGGTCGGGCATGTCGGCCAAGATGGTCGGCCCGTACATCAGGCCCGGTGCCTTCAGGCGCTCGCCACCAGCAACAAGCCGGGCCTTGTGGGATAAGGCGTCGGAGATCAGATCGTCCATAGCGGCGACGCGGCGCGTGTTGGCGACCGGACCCACAGTGGTGCCCGCTTGTAGCCCGTCGCCCACCACCTGCTTCTCGACGAAGGCGCGAGCGTGCTCAAGGTACTCCTCGTAGGCCGGACGTTCCACGAAGAAGCGGGTCGGCGAGGTGCAGACCTGGCCGGTGTTGCGCAGCTTGATGCTCATGGAGAGTTCCGCCGCGCGCGCGATATCGGCATCCTTCGCCACGATCACCGGCGCATGGCCGCCGAGTTCCATGGTGGCCAGCGTCAGGGTCTCGCCTGCCAATCGAGCGAGGTGACGCCCCACCGGAGTCGATCCGGTGAACGAGATCTTGCGGATCACCGGGGAGCGCAGGAGATATTCAGAGACCTCCGGCGGAACGCCGAAGACCACGTTCAGCACGCCCTTGGGCAGACCGGCATCAGTGAGCGCACGCGCCATCTCCAGGGTGGTGCCAGGGGTTTCCTCGGCGGGCTTGATGATACAGGTGCAGCCAGCCGCAAGAGCAGGGGCGATCTTGCGCGCCGGCGTCACGGCCGGGAAGTTCCACGGCGTGAAGCAGGCGACGGGGCCGACCGGCTCCTGGGTGACGGTCTGGCGCATGTCGGGCAGGCGCGCCGGGATAACCCGACCATAGCTGCGCCTACCCTCTTCGGCGAACCAGTCGAAGAACTCGGCCGCAGCGGTGATCTCGCCCTTCGCTTCCGCGAGGGTCTTACCCTCCTCCAGCGTCAGCACGGTGGCAATGTGGTCGAGCCGCTGGCGCATCAGGTCGGCCGCGCGGCGCAGGATCTGGCCACGCTCATAAGGCGAGGTGCGCTTCCAGCCCTCGAAGGCCCGGCTTGCGGCCGCGAGCGCGCGGTCGAGCTCCGCCTTGCCGGCATGAGGCAGCGTGCCGAGGGGCTGTTCCGTGGCGGGATTGAGAACGGGTTCGCTTCCCGCAGCGGTTTCTTCGATCCATTCGCCGTCGATGAGGAGAGCCAGTTTGGTGTACATATCTTATCCTTGGACTGTGGAAGGTGCATTTAGACGCCAGTTAGGCGGAAGCCCGCCGGGAACGGGTCCTCTGGGTCAAGGTAATACTGGAACGAGCCGGTGATGTAGGCGCGGCCCGCAACCGTGCATTCGATGGCCTTGTAGCCACCGGTCATCTCGGCCTCGGAGACGACCGTGCCGATCATGCGGGTGGAGAGGATGCCCTCATGTGCGAAGGTATCGCCGACCTTGAGCTTCCCGGTGGCCGCGAGATAGGCCATGCGCGAGGCCGTGCCGGTGCGGCAGGGAGAGCGGTCGATCACCTGGGGCGGGCAGATGACCACGTTGCGGCCGTCGCCCTCCGGGGTCAGCGGCGGTGCAGTCAACTCGATCTGGTAGATCTCGTTGATGTGGGCCTGTTCCGGATGTTTTACCGAGACGGCCGAGAGGCCGGCGCGGATCTCGTTGGCGGCTTCGACGATGGCCCAGGCTTCCTCGGACTTCAGGGAAAGGCCGAACTGGCCTGCGTCGGCGATGAAGTAGAAATCGCCGCCGAAGGCGATGGCGCCCCTGATCGGGCCGCGGTTCGGCGTCTCGATCACGACGTCGTCCCGATAGAGGAACGAGGTCGGCATCTCCAAAGTGACCGAAACGGTTCGGCCGCGCTCCACCCTCACCCGTGCCGGCACGACGCCAGCCGGCGTGTCGAGCCTGACGATGTTTTCACCTTCCTGCGACGGCACGAGACCGGTCTCCACCGCAATGGTGGCGACGCCGATGGCACAGTGTCCGCACATAGGCGGATAGGTGTCGGGCTCCATGATCAGCATGCCGATGTCGGCGCCTTCGCTGGTGGGTTCGACCAGTACGGCAGCGCACATGTTGAAGCTCCCACGCGGCTCGAAGATCACGAGGCGACGGAACTCGTCGCGGGCCATCAACGCGGCGCGTTTCTCCACCATCGTGGTGCCGGGGAGGTAGCCCGCGCCTGAGGTCACGACGCGGATGGGGCACCCCTCGGTGTGGGCGTCGATCCCTTGGATGACGAGATTGGACCGCATGGGGCGCCCTCTCCCTTAGCCCTTGGCCCAACGGACGAGACCGGCGTCGGCGATGATCTTGGCGATGGCGGCTTTCTGCTCGTCGGCCAGCGGCAGGAGCGGCAGGCGCGGGCCACCCGCGTCACGGCCAAGCTGGCTCATCGTCTCCTTGATGGCCGCGTAATAGGCCCCGGACTGGAAGCAGCGGTAGAAGGCGAAGACGTCGCGGCCGAGGTCCTCCACCGCCTTGTCGCCGGTGAGCGCCTTGTCCCAGTAGTCGCGGATCAGGGGCCCGGCGATCTGGTGCGCCATGGCGATGACCCCATGGGCACCGACGGCGCGGGCGGGCACGATCATGGTCTCGTAGCCGACGAACACCCGGAGCCTGTCACCCACGCGCTGTACGAGCTCGTTCACTTGGGTAATGGCGCCGGAGCTGTCCTTGATGGCAACTACGGTCGGCAGGGCGGAAAGCTGTTCCACAAGCGCAGGGGTGATGTCGACGCCGGCACGGCGCGGGCTGTTGTAGAGCATCAGCGGCAGCGAGGTGTTGCGGGAGATATACTCGAAGAAGGCCACGATCTCTCGCGGGCTCGGCATGGCGTAGATGGGCGGCAGGATCATCCCGCCTGCGCAACCTGCCGCGACGGCGGACTGGCACGCTTCCAGGACGTCCTCGACCCGCAGGTCGGCCACGCCCGCCAGCACGGGCACGCGGCTCGCCGCGTGGTCGACGGCCAGCTTGTAGAGGCGGGCGCGCTCGTCCTTGGTAAGGGCATAGAATTCGCCGGTGCTGCCGGCTGCCACCACGCCCTGCGCGCCATTGGCGATCGCGTCGTCGATCAGCTCCTTGTACCGGGTCTCATTGATCGAGCCATCGGCGCCGAAGGGAGTGACGAGGACTGGGAAGATCCCGCTCCAGTTTACGCTAGCCATGATCTACATTCCTTTTGCTAGAGGTGTGGTTGAAGGTGCCGCCGCCGCAGCCACGAGGGGGCTGAGGAGACGAGCCTGTTCCGTGAAGCGGCTGACGAAGGCCGCGAGCCGCGGGTTGGTACCCGACAGCAGGAGTTCGCGTGGAGGGCCGCTGGCGGCGACCACGCCCTGGTCCATGAAGACCACCCGATCGGCCAGCTCATAGGCGAAGCCGATCTCATGCGTGACGATGACCATGGTCATGCCTTCAGCGGCGAGCTGGCGAATGGCGGAGAGCACTTCGCCCACCAGTTCGGGGTCCAGCGCCGAGGTCGGCTCGTCGAACAGCATGATAGTGGGCTGCATGGCGAGCGCACGGGCGATCGCGACGCGCTGCTGCTGGCCGCCCGACAACTGTGATGGGTATTTGTGCCCGGCGTCGGGAAGTCCCATGCGGGCGAGGAGTTCGCGCGCCCGCGCCTCGGCTGCGGCGCGGGGCTCTTTCTTCACCACGAGCGGGGCTTCGATGATGTTCTCCAGCGCGGTGCGGTGGGGGAAAAGGTTGAAGTTCTGGAACACCATGCCAGTCTTGATGCGCACGGCGCTGACTTGCGCGCTGGACAGCTTCAGCCGCCCTGCCTTCGTGTGGCGGAACAGCGGCGCGCCCTCAATGACGGCCTCGCCCTGGTCGGGCTCCAACAACAGGTTCATGCAACGGAGTAGGGAGGTCTTGCCCGAGCCGCTGGCGCCAATCAGGCAGACTACCTCGCCGCGATGCACGTCGAGATCAACGCCACGCAGCACATGCTGGGAACCGAAGGACTTCTCGATGCCGCGTACGCTCAGTACGACGTCTTCGGATGTTGCGGTCATCATACGGCCTCCTTGCGCTCGAACCGCCGCGAAAGGGCGCTGAGGGGGAACAGGATAAGGACGAAGAGAATGCCGATCACGGTATAGACCTCCATCGGCCGATAGGTGGTGCTGGAGATGTAACCTGCTTGGTAAAGGAGATCGGGGATGGTCAGCACCGAGAGCAGCGTGGTGTTCTTGAGCTGCATGATGGTCTGGCCCACCAACGGCGGTACCATGCGGCGCAGCGCCTGCGGCAGGATGATCCGCTTCATGCGCTGGATGTAGCTCATGCCCAGCACCATGGCGGCATCGGTCTGGCCACGGTCGATGGACTGGACACCGGCGCGCAGGATCTCGGCATAGAAGCCGCTGGCATAGAAGCCGAGGCCGAGGATGCCAGCCATTTCCTTGCTGATCTGGATCTGGAGGAAGATCGGCATGGCGTAGTAGGTCCACAGGAGCAGCACCAGCAGCGGGATGTTGCGGAAGAACTCCACCCAGATGCGACCGATCCAGCGCAATGGCCGCCAGGGAGTGAGCTGGAGCAGCGCCACGAAGAGGCCGATCACGAGGCCGATCGCGCAGGTATAGACGGTGTATTGCAGGGTGATGAGCAGGCCGTAGGCCAGCAGGTCCCAGTTCCTGAAGACAATGGAGGGGTCGAATTTCACGGTGCTCTCCCTCAGCCGGGATGGAAGCCGGCGGGCAGCGGATCGTCCGCTTCCAGCACGAGGGTGGAAAGGACGCTGACATGAGTCATGCCACGCACTTCGCGGCTCACGGTGGGCTGGCCGTCCTTGGCCTCAGCCGGGCACGCGACTGTGACTGCGAGGGGCACACCCAGAATGTTCTCAGCGTGGCAGGGCACAGGCCTTGGTACCGTCATGGTGGCCTGCCCGTGCGGCTCGAGTAGCAGATGCGTCCTCAATCCATCGTCCACGGCGCTGAAGTCATACCACCGGTCGTGAACGGATTGCCCGCGCCGCAGGGCAATCCCCACCCTGATCGAAGAAGTCGGGCGACCGGTGGTCTGACTGTTGATGACAGAGAAGCGACGGTTCTTGCGCATGACGGTCAGCAGTACTTGCCGGACTGGGGGACCACCTTCATGTCGATGCCGCGCTCGAGCATGTAGCGCGTGATGCGGGAGCAGGAGAGACCCAGCGAATTCTGCTGCGACATCCAGTTGGCGAGGAAGTTCGCAAAGCCCTCGTTGCCCGGCTCACGGCGGATGCCAATGGTGGAGGGATTGCGCAACACCGGCATGGGCACCACGGCCTTCCCGACGCCCTTGGAATCAAGCAGGGCGGCATCCTGGTCGGCGAGGATGATGGCGTCGACCCTGCCTGATTGAAGCTCTAGGATCGCTTGGTCGCGCGTGGGAACGACGACGATCGTGGCGTTGGGGATGACCGACTCGGCGATGACCTGCATGGTGCCACCCTTCTGCACGGCGATGCGGACTTCCTTGGTGTCCATCTCGCGCCAGGTCTTCGGTGCGTAGCCCTGACGCGCGATCAGGGCCCAGATGCCGTCGACGATGGAGCCTGGCACGTAGTCGACGACGAGACCACGACGGGGATTGGGATTCAGCGCCACTGCGAGGTCAACCTTGCCGGCCTGGAAGTCGGCGGCGAGATTGCCCCAAGTCGTCTCCACGTACTCGATCTTGACGCCGAGCAGTCCAGCAATGTCCTTGCCCCAGTCGACGAAGAAGCCACCCCATTCGCCGGTGCGCGGATCTTTGATGTAGCCCGGCTCCTCCGCAACCATGACTGGAAATTTGAGCTTCCCACTCGACTTGATGCGATCGAGCACCAGGGAGGGATCTTCGGCCCGTACTGGCACGGAAGCCGGGCCAACCAACGTCGCCGCGCCCAGGACGGCTGCAGCTATTGCGTTATACCAGCGGTTCATCGAGGTCCCCTCGGTTAGAAATGAATTATGTCATTTAGAGAATGAACCATATCAATTAAGCCCAATGACGCAAGTCAAAATTACGCACTGCTGCGCGATTTCCCATGTCGCGCGGCAAGGCACTAGATCCACGCGTTAGCAATTGGACGCGGAAACGGCCCCGCAAAACGCTAGACATTTCATCGGCTTAGTCGCTCAAACTGTACGACGGACCGTGAGCGCAAGCATGGCGCGATCCTTAACGACAGAGGTCTGTTCAGATGTGTTTGTTTTACAGGTAAATGATGACAGGGGGCGCTTCGGCCGTCGCACAAGCTGTTCAGCAAGGGTTGGATAGGCCCATGTACTGGGGGCCGAACCTACGACCGCGCGTGGAAGGTTGACTAAATCCAGGCGATGCGTGACGCATCAAGGCAGTATGACGGACACAATGGAACACGGTCGAGCTCGCGGCTCAGTATTGGCGCCTTCCTTCTGGAGGCGGCCGATTCATGCGGTACAGCGGCAGGCCATCGGTGTATTTCGCCACCGCGATCTGGGCCAAAAGCGCCTCGGTCGGGACGCCGCTTGCGATGATCCGAGCAGGAGCCGGGGCCTGGATGACGCCGTCACGGCCCTTGTAGACGTATTTGGGCCGACGCGTGACGTTCACCCGGAACTTCGCCGGCGTCACATCCAGCCGCTCGCAGACATCCTCACCGATGCGGATCCGCTCCAGCCCGTCGCAGCCCGCAGGATCGTCCGGCTCGATCACCACCTCGACCCGTTCGAGATGCGCCGCAAAGCCCTTGCGCGGGCGCGGCGCCCTCTTCGTCGGGCGTCCGCTGTCGTCTCCCTCTCGGCCTCGAGGTCGGCCACGCCGGTCTCGATCTCATCGAGCGCGAGGGCATACTGGTCGTCCGTCAGGCAATCCTTGCCGAGCCTCTCGGATCGGGTGCCGTAGCGGGCCCGCTCGAGCATCTTGACGATCCCCACCAGCCGCGCGATCCGCTCCTCGGCGCCTTGGTTCACCTGCTCAAGATGAGCATTGCGCTGTTCCAGAAGCGCCGTCTTCTCGGCCATGGCCGCACCATCGCCTTGAGCGTGTCGATATCATCGAGAAGGGCGGAATCATAGGCCGTCATTGCGCCCATCAGATCATGATCGAGGAGCCTGCCGAAGCGGCTCTCCAGCACTGATTCGTCATGCCGCAGGGACAACTATCCGACCGACTGCGGAGCCCTGACCGTCATAGAGCATCGGACGGTTAAACGGACGCATAGCCGGCGGCTTTGAGGTAATTCCAACATTCTTGCGGCTCAAACAAATCGCAGATGCTCCCGAGCGCTCGCCAGAGCGCGTCGAACGTTCGGGCCTCGGCCTTGCGCAGGTGGGCTTTGATTTTGGCGAAGGCCTGTTCAATTGGGTTCAAATCGGACGAATAAGCCGGCAAGAACAGGAACCAGGCTCCGCGTCGCTTCAGACACTGCGCGGCCTTTTCACTCTTGTGAACCGCCAGGTTGTCGAGGATCACCACGTCACCTTCGTGCAGCGTCGGCGCGAGCTGCGTCTCGATGTAAGCCTCGAACGCCAATCGAGTGATCGGGCCATCGATGATCCAGGGCGCACTCAGCTCATGACAGCGCAGCCCGGCCAGGAAGGTATGCGTTTTCCAGTGTCCAAAGGGAGCGCTCATGCGCAGCCGCTGGCCTTTGCGCGAGCGCCCCCGCAGGCGGGTCATCTTGGTGTTGACGTAGGTCTCATCCAGAAACACCAAGCGGTGCGGCTGTTGGCGCATGCGCGGCTGACGGTGGGTCTGCCAGACCCGACGCTCATCCCGGACGTCGGCGCGTGCGCACTCCGCCGCCATCAGGCATTTTTTTATATGAGAAGCCGCATCGGCACAGGAAGCGAGAGAGCATGGCGGGGGCCGCCATCACTCCGTGTTCCTCCAGCAGCCGAGCCGCGAGTTCAGGCATCGTGATGGCCGGCCTTGCCTCGACGGTCTGGATCAGGAAGCTCTCATAGGGCACCAGCTTGCCGCCTCCGGGCGGGCGACCCTGGCGGGCCGGCGCGAGGGAGCCGGACTGCCGCTGACGCTGCATCAGCTTGATGGCGAAGCTCTCGCTGACGTCAAAGTGCTCGGCTGCCGCCCGACAGGTATGGCCCGCCTCGACGAAGTCGGCCACCCGCACGCGAAGATCGAGAGAATAGCAATGACCCATGATCCACCTCCCGTCCGACGAAGTGAATCACGGATCGCGCCGGCCCAAAACCCGGGAGTCGAATTTTCAGGCCGATGCTCTAGCGTGCACCCGCGTCCAGTCAATGCCATCGACCAGGGCGAGGAGCTGAGCATGATTGAGCTGAACCAGATGCGTACCAATGCGCGGCCAGCAGAAGTGCGCCTTCTCCAAGCGCTTGCTGTAAAGGACGAGGCCGGTGCCATCCCACCAGACAATTTTGACGCGATCCGCCCGTTCGGCCCGAAAGACGTAAAGAGCGCCGCTGAAGGGATCGGATCCGGCCTCGCGCACCAGCGCCAGCACGCCGTCTGGCCCTTTGCGCAAGTCAACCGGATGGCTGGCCAGGAACACCTTCACGCCGGCCGGGATCATGCCTGACGCACCGCTCGGAGGATTCTGACCAGGTGGTTCTGGTCAACATCAGCGGCAACGCGAACCACCACGTCAGCGACAACGATCTCCATAATCGAGGCGGACGTTGGCGTGACTTCGACAAATCCGAGCCGCCGCTCCTGGGGTTCGCCTTGAACGACACCAGCCTGCATCGCCGTGCGGCGCCAGCCAAACAGTTGCGCCGGTGCAATTCCGACCTTCCGTGCAATGGCCGACGCATTGGCGCCAGGCTTAAGAATCTCCTCGATGAGAGCCGTCTTGGCCTGTGTCGACCAGCGCCGGCGGGGCCGGTCGGGAGCAACCTCCAGGCGGTTGGGGATGGCTTCCAGGACATGGAAACTTCTATCATCAGGCATAGGCGCAGACATAGAAACTGACACCGAAAGCTCCTTTTCTGTGTCAGGAAAGATCGTGTATCCCGTCATGCCGCGCCAGACGCGGTCAGCTTACCGCTTACGCGTGATCGCGCGATCCGGCCTCAGACGATCACACGCAAGAACTCGTTGTTCGCCGGCTCCGATGGCGGCGGGCGCACATGGGCGGCGATTGCCAGCCTTCTGGCCACGGCCAAAATGAACAGCGTCGATCCACATGCCTAGCTGACCCAAACTCTTGAGCGCATCGGCAACGGATGGCCCAACCGCGAGATCGACGCTCTCATGCCGTGGAATGATCGCCCTTGAACGGCGTCAGCTATGCGCTTACGATCCGCCTCAGGGAGGCGGATCTCAAGTCGAGAGAAAGTTGGTCGCCATTTATCAGCGGCCAACTTTTTTCTTGCGACGCCCAAAGATATCTCTTCCAACGGGCTAACCCATCAATTCAGATAACTCGGTAGGCAATGTCTCGCTTACTTCCCGAAGAGTCCTTTCGCTTCGGAGATCATAAAGGGGTAACGTTCACGAGTACTTGTTCCCAGAAACTTCGTGGGAACTAAGTCCCGAACAGACGGATTCAGCTCGTTTTCCAAGCCATTGATTACCGGCACGTATCCACCATTTCCGTATGCAAGCTGCGACTTCTTGTCGAGCAGATAGTTGATAAAAACCAAAGCAGCATTCGGATGCGGCGAATTTTTGAAAACGGCAGCATCAAACTGTGCAAAAATTGCGCCCTCACTTGGCACCACCCACTTTACCGGAAGTCCATCAAGCTTGAGTGCGTAAGAAAGCATATGCGGGAAGTATGCAGAATATTCACCTCTGGCGACTTGGCGCTCAGCCTCACGATTGTTTACGGTTAGATCTGGCTTGCTTTGGGCCAAGGTGATCCAAAATTGTTTACCGAATTTCTCATAGGCGGCCTCGAACAAACCTATCGCTGCACCTCCAGCTGTGGGATCGTCCATCACGACCTTGCCACGCCAATAGGGATCAAGCAGGTCAGACCACTTCTTCGGCACATGATCGGCGGAGACAAGATCAGTATTGACCAAAATACCATGCGTGAGCATCAGCGTTGGAAGCCCCTGCTTAGGCTGAACTGCAATACGAAGCTGATGTTGATTTGGAATTTCTGACGGGCTTGAGACGATGCCTTCTTCCGCGAGGCCGTCAACAACTACTTTTGCAGATTGCAAAACGTCTGCCACATATCTGCCGGCAGCTTGCTCGGATCGAATGCGGGTATTAGTTTCAGATTGCCTCGCCTGAAACCACTGTACTTTGATACCGTATTGCCGTTCAAAGTTCCGAATGATTTCTTCTTGTTCCGCCCCAGCTAATCCACCATATAATACAACCGAGCCTTCTTTTTTAGCTGCTGTGACAGTTCTTTCCCATCCCGCTTCGTCGCCTAATGCTACAGATGCGGTCAAAGCGGTTATCGCGATCGACACAAGGTATTTGATCATGTTTTCCTCCGATGATTTGTTGCAGTTTTAGATGTATCCTATGTGATTGGGGCCATGTCCCCGGTGAAAGTAGTCGGCCCAACTTGTCTTTAAAATGTGACTTCCCCTCATCTCAAAGGCTGGCCAGCGCAAAATGATCCCTAAGTCATTCAGGGTTCGTTGAAATTGAGTGAGATGAACCTGATCTTCCCGCACCTGATGGGGGATCAGTGAATTTGCTACGGAGTAGGCTGCCAGAGCGCCGACGGCCTCTCCAATGAACCACTCAATGGGATGGTGCCGGACGGACCCATTTGTTACACGCGTGGTACCGACACTCTTACAGCAAGCGGGCAGGATATTCTGCATGCGGATTGGAAGCAGCATTCCTAAAGGCAACTGATAAGGAAACGCAGGGATGTCTATCACATCACGTGTCTTAGTTGCATGTATATTTATGCGGTAACAACCTAGTCCAATGCTGTCTCGAAAGTGCTCGGCGGACGTGGCTCCTGGTCTAGCATCAAAGCCGATATGTTGCTCTAGGAGCGTAAACTGTGATTTTATGCGGCGGCCTTCTCGAAAGTAAGGTTGCTTGGCAAGCCCATCTAAGGTCCCCAGGGCGTCGCCGCGGAGTCTCAGACCTTTATAGCCATAGCCCCCGTCGTGACGAGGAGCCTCTGTTTGCAGCCAATAAAGAAACGACAGGCTTAGCTGGCGAGATTCTTCAAGTGCTACTTTGCCTTGCTCTGGGGGCACGCCAATAGCCGGTTTCAACCAGTATTCATTCTGGTAACCGCACATCACTGAGATATCGCTCTTGAGATAGCCCTCTTCAAAACTTTTTCGAGCAGCAATACGACGGAAATGCCACAAGTCCATCGACAGAGGGCTATCGGAATTTCCATCAAAGAGAGGATACACGGCAGAGGTATGCTTGTGGTGGTCAAGGACCTCGAAGCTTAGTAGCGGTCCAGGCCACAGGAGAGGCCTATATTCTCGCCAGAAATCGTACTGGGAAGGCTTGGAAATCGTGTGATCCTCACCGTTAATATAATCGACCGCGAATGGCCAGGTGAACCCCTGCTGATCTAAAGGGTCTGCTTGATCTAAAGCATGGAGTTCACCAGTTTCTGAGGCCGCTTCAGCACCAGTTACGTGTTCTATACCAGCCTTCTCTATCAGTTCTCCGGTCTCACTCGCGTCTACGAAAATTGCACCGCAAAGCTCAAACGAGTGCTCGCCACATTTGCTCACAACATCGATTGCCGTAATTCTATCCCCCGCCACATGTGCGTCCCTGATTTGATAATTGCGAAGGATCGTCAGGTTGCCGTTGAACTCGTGTGGGGCCAACATGTCATCAAATACACGCACGGCTACACGAGGATCATGGCATAAGCTCGTGATCGCGCCACGGCCAGGATTTATAGGAAATTTCCTTCCCTCAAACGAAAGCGGGAGATTGTCTAGGTAGTATTTTCTGACTCTATCTCTGAAGTTTGTGTAACTTCTAGAAATCGTTAGCGTCTCGACCCAAAGATGCTCGTCTAACGGTATACCTTGAGATGTTAATTGACCGCCAAGCCAATCCAACTCCTCAACCAGTATGACTTTGAGCCCAAGGGTGCAAGCGGAGATGGCGCAGGCAATTCCACCAAGTCCTCCACCGACAATAACCAAATCTACTTTTCTTGTTTGCACGTGTGGAAACTTCATTGAAACTCTCCTCAGGCGCTCAGCGAATTCTTTTTCAGGAGGGTTAGTTGCGCCCATCTCAGGATTACCGTTACAGTCATGACCCCGAGAGCGATGACAGCAACTTGCTCAGACTGCCCTCTAGACCAAAGCTTCAACAGAGACACGGAAAGTACCTCTGATTGTGTGGAATAAAGTAGAACGGAAGCGCTCACTTCGCGGATGATGCCAGAGAAAGCAATAACCCACCCCACAACAAACGATGGCCAAGTTAAAGCGATTAGGATCCGCCAAAGTGTACGCCACCAGCTTGCGCCGTGAACCCGTGAGCACTCTTCGATGTCGAATGAGAGTTGAGAGTAAGCAGCGCTCATTACGCTAGCCGAAATCGGAAGTCGGAGCGTGATATATGCGATCAACAATGCCCACATCGTTCCGTAAATCTGTATCGGTCCAGGCAACATCGTGAATGCCCAAAGGAAGCCGATAGCAAGGACAATGCCGGGCATGAGAAATGGCAACCAGGCTAGCAGCTCTACAGCCTTTTTACCTGGCAGCTTCGTTCTCACGGAAATATATGCAATTACCGCACTCAGAATCATAGCAGCAGTAGCGCCAGCAAATGCTAGGATAAACGTGTTTGCCGCCGCTTCATGTAGCGCTCGGTTCCTGAAGACAGCATAGTAATTTTCCATGGTTAGCATGTTGAGTTTGTAAAAACCAAAGAATTTGAAAAATGAGCCAGCTAAAAGCTGCGAGATTGGCATTACAACCGAAATCATGAAGAAGGCCATGCTGTAAGAGAAGAGTATCCACCGCCACTTACCAAGTTTACTGACAGTATAGCCAAAACCTTTCCCGGTCACAGACTGGTAGCTGCGGGTGCCGAGGATCGCCCTCTGAATCAGAATTATAAGAAATAGGGACACCATCACGAGGAAGCTAAGTGCCGTGCCGTATTGGTATTGTGGGCTAACTTCGTTGTTTAGAGCGCTATATATCTCGGTGGTGATGACGTTTACGCCACTGTTTAGGCCGAATATCAACGCTGACTCAAACGATTCGATGCTCACGATCAACGTAAGGGTCGCCGCGTTCAAAATTGCCGGAAGGGCAAGCATTAGTGTGATTTTGAACAAAGTTCGAGTTGGCGAAGCGCCCGACATACGGCTTGCCTCTTCGAAGGAAGAGTTAATATTTCGGAAGGCATCCACCAAAAGAAGGAATATAAATGGGATGCTGTGCTGCATCATGTGCCAGACAACACCTCCATATGAGTATACATTGACTATTGCAGTGTCGGAGCCAGTAATGTAACGCCAAGCTAGGTTGATGCTGCCAACTGTTGGGTTGCCCAGCATCCCCCATGCCATTGCGGTCAGGATTGGCGGAAGAAAAAATGGAAGCGAAATAAGTACTTCGAGCACGCCGCCATACGGCACGTCAGTACGAGCTATTATCCATGCAAGGGTCGTCGCAATTAGCATGGATAAAATAGTATTGATCACAGCGACCTTGATCGTTGTGAAAACCACATGCAGAGTGGAGGTGGACAGCGCACGCTCGTATCCTCCCAAATTGAACTCCCCAACAATGCCGGGCGGGGTGGAATGGATACTTCCGTAAAAAAGCATTGATAGCGGGTACACCGCTAAACCACAGAGAATGAGTATCACCAATAAAGTGCCGAAGAAGGCCAGTCTTGACGATCGATACATTGATGTTGGTCGTTGAGCTGCAAATCTCATTGATGCTCGCTTCGTCTTTGCGGGGGCGTCTCAGGCAGCGCGCGCAGCCTGCCCTACTTCATGCGGCATTGTAATCGTTTGCGCTGCGGTGGAAGATTTCGATCACTATTCCTTCGGGTCCTTTAATCAAGGCGCTCCTAACACCCAGTCTCGGAGTCCGTGGAGGTCGCAAAGACTCCACTCCTCGTTTCATTAATTCACGGTAGGTGTGATCAACGTCTTCGACCTTGAAACCCAGATGATCGATACCAGCGCCACCGCCGTTGGACTTTTTATCATCGATATGCGGAGGGGCTGCAGATATTGCGAGGCTAGCCCCTGGAAAGTGAACGTCAACCCTCAACACATCATCGGATTGCCGAGACCATACTTCGCGTCCGTTGAGATTAGATGAGAACCAGCTAGCTACGTTCGCAGGATCTGAGGTATAGATGTGTATATGATCTAAATGCATTCTAATCTCCCGATTTGGGCGTCAGCCTGAGTCGTCATGCTCTGTTCAGTCATTGCGAAAGCGGTATCGTATCCGCCGCCGCGATTAGATCTTTGGCAGCGCCCAAATCTCGCTCTGCAAGACGCCGAGTAGGATCGGGGCTCCCTCCGATGGAATGTCACGGGAGTGCAGTTCCGCGTTAATCAGGCGTTCATTGAACTGCACACTTACCGAGGAAGTTGGGCCCTTAAAGATAGAGCTTCGAACGTGGCCGCGGAGCTGACTAGTGCCAGGACGGTGCCTTGCGTCGTCACAAATCATCAGTGACTCCGGCCGTATCATTAAGGTGACTTGATCACCCACACTGCGAGCCTCCGGTGAGACGACTACGGTCTCCCATCCGTCAAGTGATACACTTAGCCTGTAGTCGCTCGTCCCGGTTTTGTCGCATTTTGTCACCGCGACCTCGAAAAAATTTGGGGTTCCAAAAAAATTCCCAACAGCGCGATTGATTGGACGGTGATAGATGTTGGCAGGGCTGTCAGACTGAATTGCTCTGCCTTCACTCATCAGCACGACGCGATCAGAAAGAGCCAACGCTTCTGCCTGATCGTGAGTGACATAAATTGTCGTGACCTTCATATTCTGTTGGAGTTTGCGCAGTTCTTCGCCCATTTGAGCTCTTAGCCGAGCGTCCAAATTACTTAATGGCTCATCGAGAAGAAGGACATCTGGAGTTGCAGCCAACGCGCGCGCAATTGCTACTCTTTGCTGTTGCCCGCCGGAGAGGGCGGTAGCCGATCGTTTTGCAAGATTGCTTAGTTCAACTTGTTCTAGGATCTCAAGGACCCGCACTTTTATTTTGTCTTTCGGCCACCGCCGAACCTGCAGCGGATAGGCGACGTTATCGAATACCGTCATATGAGGCCAAATGGCATATGACTGAAAAACCATTCCCAACCCGCGGCGTTCAGGTGGGACCCAGACCCCATTTTCGACTTCATCAACTATTCGGTTGCCAATGATAACGCGACCATGTGATGTCTGTTCGAGGCCAGCGATCATTCGTAAAGTCGTGGTTTTCCCACATCCCGAGGGGCCCAAGAGGGTAAGGAACTCGCCATCATCAACCGACAAGCTGATTTCATGTACCGCTTTGTGGGCACCGTAACTCTTGGAAACCCGGTCGATTATGACCCTCGACATCTCTATCCCTCCGACCAAGCCTCACTTTGATAGGCTAGCTACGATCTGACAGTGCCGACGCTGCTGCCTGAAGGCCACTTGAGGCAAGCTTTAGCCCAATCCCTGCAAGCCCTATCTCGATCCCGCCGATCGCTCCGATCATCATAAGGTCATTCATGTAGCCGAGGTGACCTATTCGAAAGACTTTATCCGAGAGCTTTCCGAGACCGCTTCCTAAAGGCATGTTGAATCTGTCTAAGATGTCAGTGCGAAGAGCATCGGCGCTAAAGGGATCCGGCATTTTCACTGCCGTTAAGACGTCGGACTGTTGAAGGGGGGACTGGCAAAGTATTTCGAGTCCCCACGCAGTCACCGCTGCGCGTGTCGCGCGGCCGTGCCTAGCGTGGCGCTTAAAGACATTTTGCAAACCCTCAGCCTCAAGAAGATCCAGCGCCGCCTTGAGTCCAAAGAGAAGGTTTGTAGCCGGAGTATAAGGAAATTGGCCGGTAGACTCCGTTCGTTCCATATTCTTCCAGTTGAAGTAAGACGAAGGGAAATTAGCTTTCGAAGTAGCCTCCTCCGCTTTCAAGCCGAAGGCGTTGAATGCTAAGCCCGGAGGCAGCATAAGACCTTTTTGTGAGCCAGCGACGGTGACATCCACTCCCCAGGCATCGTGTTCGTATGGGAGCGAGGCTAGCGAACTAATAGTATCTACAATTAGCAGTGCGGGATGAAATGCATCGTCGATTGCCCGGCGCACAGACCGTATGTCTGTGGTCGCGCCCGTCGATGTTTCGTTGTGGACAACACATACAGCTTTGATCGAATGCGCTGCATCCTCTTGCAGCCGGCGATGGATTACCTTTGGATCTGCTCCGGACCCCCAGTTCCCTTTCAATATCTCAGCCTTGAAGCCAAGAGAGAGCGCTAGGTCATACCAGAGGTTTGAAAAATGGCCCGTTTCGGCCATCACGACCCGATCATTCATCGAACAAACGTTCGTCAAAGCCGCTTCCCACGCGCCCGTGCCAGATGAGGGGAATATTACGACATTGTGTTTTGTGCCGAAAAGCGATTTTAGTCTTGGAAATAAGCTTGTTGCTAGACTGGCGAACTCTGGCCCTCGATGATCAATCGTAGGATTGGACATAGCTGAAAGCACCTGACGCGGTACGTTCGATGGACCTGGGATCTGTAGAAACTGCCAACCAGCCTGATAACCCATGCATTAACCCTTCCAAGTCTAATAGCGATAGCCGTTCCGTGCCCCTCATCCAACAGGCTCTTATTAGCTCTAGGCAGCCGGCACCGGGACATTGGCTCTTCAAGTAGGCTTGCGTCGGAATAAGTAGCTACTCGAACCGAGCGGCCCGACGTTATTATCGGCCGTTGTACGAATGATTAGCTCTGTGACCACGTCTTAATACCTTGAACAGGGTATCAAGTAGCTTCCCCCCATCGACTTCCATCAATAGAGATACCAGCGGTATCCAAATGTCAACGGTTTTGAATGCAAAATTCGTAATTTCGAATGACTTATCCTGCGCCTTGAATTAGATCGCCGTAGTCGATATTTTTGGAGCGTCACGTGCAGGATAAAGAACTTGAGGTAAGCAGGGAGCCACGCAGGATTGTTCGCCAGGACCTTCACTCGGAAGTCCTGTCTGCGCTACGTGAACATATTAACAGCGGCAGATTTCGGCCTGAGGAGCGATTAAATGAACGCGTCCTCTGCGACGAACTTGGGATATCACGCACGCCGCTTCGAGAGGCGTTCAAGGTGTTGGCTGCAGAGGGCTTTGTAACGCTTTTACCGAGCCGCGGAGCAATGGTAACACCGCTAAGTCGGCAGGACTTTGATGCCATCGTTGACGTCATGGCTCATCTAGAGTTGATGATTGGGAGAACGGCAACCCAAAATGCCACTGACGCGGATGCGACTTTGCTGACAAACTGGCAATCAGAAATGGAAGACTGCTTCAAAATTGCGGACCTGCGCCGTTACTTTGAGTTGAACCAGCAGATCCATTTTCATTTTGCTCACTTAAGTGCAAACTCTATCCTGGAGAGCACCTATCTTGGGTTGAATGTTAAGCTCCGACGATACCGCTATCAAGCTAATCTGAATCACGGGCGGTGGAAGACAGCGCTCGAAGAGCACAAAGAAATACTCACTGCTTTCGTGGATAAAGACGGGGAAAGATTAGGAGAATTGCTTAGGCAGCATTTATTGAATAAAGCCGCGTCCGTTCGGTCTGAATTATAGCACGTTCAGGCTTAGAAGGGTTCTCATGCAGTGCCGACTGACACGCCCCCATGAAATGGTCCGGCTGGAATGTTGATGGAGTGAAGGTTGAAGCGCTTGAGTTTGGTGGTCCAGGCCGAGCGTTAGTTTTCGCCGGCTTCTGAGCCCTGCATCTGCGGCGAAGGGCTTATCCGCACAGCATATTCCTGCGGCGTTCTGTTTCCAAGTGCCATGTGAGGACGGCTCTCATTGTAGTCCCTCCGCCAAGCCTCGATGATCCGCTTGGCTTCAGCGATGGTCTCGAACCAGTGCAGGTTCAGGCATTCGTCCCGTAAGCTGCCGTTGAAGGTCTCGATATGCGCATCGTCGGTCGGCTTGCCGGGCCGCGAGAAGTCCATCCGGGTGCCATGGTGGTAGGCCCACAGATCGACCAGGTGACCGGTGAACTCGGCGCCATTGTCGGCAAACAGGTACTGCGGTGCTCCGCGCTGACGCACCAGACGGTTCAGCACCTCCACCACGTGCTCGCCGCGCAGCCGCTGCCCCACCTCAATCGCGAGCCCCTCGCGGGTGAACACGTCCATCACCGTCAGGGCCCGGAACGTCCGGCCGGTGCTGAGCGCATCGTGGACGCAGTCGAGGCTCCAGGCCTCGTTGGGTCGCTTCGGCTGGCACCGCGCCTGCCGCTGCACCACCATCCTGCGCCGCCGCGGACGTTTGCTGCGCAGGGCCAGCCCTTCTTCTCGGTAGAGCCGGTAGACGAGATTGCGGCCGGCCGTCCAGCCCTCGCGCTTGAGCAGGATGTGGACGCGCCGGTAGCCATAGCGCACCCGCGTGCGCACGATCTCGTGCATGCGCTGGCGCAGCTCGAGACGCGGATCCCCGATCAGCGGCTTGCGCTGGGTCGAACGACACTGCGCGTCAGGGCGCAGGCCCGCCGCTCGCTGTAGCCGTGGGACGCTTGCACGTAGCGCACCACCTGCTTCAGGAGCGCGGGCCGGGGAACTTGTTTGACAGCACATCCTGCAGCACGGCCTTGTCGAGGCTGAGCTCGGCCACCATCCACTTGAGCGGGGCATTCTCCTCGACCACCTGCTGAGCTCGCGCACCTGGTCCGGCTCAAGGCCCGCCTACTGCTTCTTCCAGTGGTAACAAGTCTGCTCCGAGATCCCGACCTGCCGGATGAGATCCGCTACCAGCAGGCCCGGCTCCCCCTGCTTCAGCACCGCCACGATATGCTCAACCGAGAACTGCTTCTTACCCATGACAAACCTCCTTGAGCCCCCAAGAAAATCTGCCGACCAGACTAAAATTATGCCTGGACCGCGTCGCCCATGTCACCCCAACTCCTCCGAGTTGATGGAACGCTTCAATGCACGCAAGCGAGCGGTTACCGGCAAGTAACACGTCAATGAAGCATGCATCAACGTCAGAGATCGCTGGACGTACCTTTGCCGGGCGATCGACAACACCAATGACGCGGTTGATTTCTGGTTCAGAGAGCGGCGCAATCTCACAGCCGCCAAGTGCTTTCTGCGCAAGGCCCTCAAGCGGCACAGCCGGCCCGAGCAGATCGTGATCGACGGCAGCCAGACCAATCGAGAGGCGATCCTGTTGTGTGATGCTGAGAGCCGGCTGCAGGACCGTTCAAGACGCAGGCTCAAACCGATCAGGATCCGGCAGAGTCAATACCTCACTAATCGCATTGAGCAGGATCACCGCGCGATCAAGCGCCGTGTGCGTCCGATGCTCGGCTTCAAGTCCGCTGACAGTGCTCGCCTGATCTTGGGTGGCATCGAGTTGGTTCACATGCTGCGTAAACAGCAGGCGAAATATACCTGCAGGCAGCAGTTGTCGCTCGCCGAGCAATTTTTCACCTACTCGCCGCGTGAGGGCGGCACGACGAACCTGCTGCTTTCTCGTCCCTATTCTCAAGTTGCAACAGAACCTGACCAAGCTGCCCTCTCGACGATTACCAGAAGGAGCCAAGAAGCTCAAAGATGCTCACCCGGCGTCGCTGCCGAGGTCACCGATTGTTGCTGGGCCAGAGACCTCTTTCTCGCTAGGACTCTTACCTGGCTCGAACGTTATCAAGGCCTTCGCGACGAGTGGGTCTATGCTGTGGCCGTCCTGCCGCGTGACTGCAACAAGGGCTGAGCGCATGCCGGGTGTCCAGAATGCGACGAGATGATCGTGGATGCCCGTGATAGCCTGATCGTCGGGATAGGACCGAAAGAAGGACGCAATCTGATTGGCCTTGTGGATCAACTTGTCAGTGTTCATGCAAGAACGTCCTGTGTACGAATGCGCTCAAGCCCGTGAAATACGGTGACCCCATCGTCGCGGGCAATTCCGACGAGCGCGATGTCCAGACGGCGGGCCCGCTCTAGCGCCAGCGAGGTGGGAGCCGAATTTGCTACCAGCGTTCTGGCGCCGAAAGCGGCGACCTTCTCGACGAGCTCGAAGGAGCAGCGGCTTGTCACGACGATGAAGCCGCTGCTTGGGTCGGTGCTATTGCGACATAGTGCGCCAATGAGCTTATCGAGCGCGTTGTGGCGCCCGACGTCTTCCCGAACAGTCATGATGCTGCCATCCAGACCTGCCCACGCTGCCCCATGAACGGCGCGCGTGAGGGCGTTCAGCGACTGCGCACCTTCGAGGAGGGGCAGCGAGGTACGCAGCGACGCCAGCGGGATCTCTGGAGCCAATCCCACAGGTGGGCGTGCCCGAGGCAGAGCAGCGAGATCCTCAATGCCGCAGAGGCCGCAGCCGGTTCGCCCGGAAAGGACACGTCGGCGAGCCAGATGTTCGCGGAGCCGCTCTGGAACGAGGTCGATCGCAAGTCGCAGGCCCTGCTCAGCGATCTCGATCCGAATGCCACGGATCTCCCCCACCTTCTGGATTATATCCTCGGTCAGACTGAATCCAACCGCGAAATCCTCAAGGTCGGAGGGCGTCGCCATCATGACTGCGAATGGAATTCCACCATAGATGAGATTGACCGGAACCTCGCCCGGAACGGCCCGTGTCGCCGGCACGGGAGGTTGCTTGTCGAAGGACACGACTGTCATTGGCGCCACCTCGGCTGGGAGAGGCAGTTGCTCCTTCCTACTTCGCGGCACGGACATCGGTCCCGACCCGTTTGAGCGTGATGTCCTGTTCATAGAACCGGGCCTGCCAGTCGGAGGGACGGTTCGTGCGGCGCACCTGCACGGCTGTCACCTTGTACTCCGGACAGTTCGTCGCCCAGTCGGAGTAGTCGGTGGTGATCACGTTAGCGCCGGTCTTGGCATGGTGGAAGGTCGTGTAGACCACGCCCGGCTGCATGCGCTCGCTGATTTGCGCCCGCAGGGCAATGTCGCCCGAGCGGCTCTCCAAGGACACCAGATCGCCGTCCAGGACACCCCGGCTTTCCGCATCAAACGGATGGATCTCCAGCACGTCCTCCTCGTGCCAGCGGCTGTTTTCGGTGCGGCGCGTCTGCGCGCCCACATTGTACTGTGACAGGATGCGGCCTGTCGTGAGAATGAGCGGGAAGCGTGGGCCCGTCCTCTCCTCCGTGGGGATGAACTCAGTGATCATGAACTTGCCCTTGCCACGCACGAACCGGTCCACGTGCATCATCGGCGTTCCGCTCGGCGCAGCATCGTTGCACGGCCACTGAATCGAGCCGAGAAGATCCAGCTTCTGATAGGACACACCCGCGAAACTCGGTGTCAGCCGGGCGATCTCGTCCATGATCTCGCTGGGGTGCTGGTAGTGCATGGGGAAGTCGAGTGCGTTCGACAGCGCGATGGTGACTTCCCAATCCGCCATGCCGCCGAGCGGCGGCATGACCTTGCGCACGCGATTAATGCGCCGTTCCGCATTGGTGAAGGTGCCGTCCTTCTCCAGGAACGAGGATCCTGGCAGGAAAACATGGGCATATTTTGCCGTCTCGTTCAGGAAGATGTCCTGAATGACAATGCATTCCATGGCCATGAGACCCGCTGTCACGTGCTGCGTGTCAGGATCCGACTGGGCGATATCCTCGCCTTGGATGTACAGCCCCTTAAAGGTGCCCGCGACCGCCTCGTCGAGCATGTTCGGAATGCGCAAACCAGGCTCACTCTGAAGCGGCACGCCCCAGAATGTCTCGAACATTTGCCGCGTGGCGTCGTCGGAGACGTGCCGGTAGCCCGAGAACTCGTGCGGGAACGAACCCATGTCGCAGGAGCCCTGCACGTTGTTCTGTCCGCGCAGCGGGTTCACGCCGCAGCCGGGCCTCCCGATGTTGCCGGTCGCCATCGCGAGATTGGCCATACCCATCACCATGGTCGAGCCCTGGCTGTGCTCGGTGACGCCGAGCCCGTAATAGATCGCCGCATTGCCCCCGGTCGCATAAAGACGGGCGGCATTGCGCACGTCTGCGGCTGGAACGCCGGTCAGGTCCTCGACAGCTTCGGGCGAATGCCGCTCATCAGCGATGAAGCGAGCCCAACTCTCGAAATCGCTTAGATCGCAGCGCTCGTGCACATAAGCCTCATTAACCAGGCCTTCGGTGACGACCACATGCGCGATAGCATTGATCATGGCCACGTTCGTGCCGGGCTTGAGCGGCAGATGGTAATCGGCGTTGATATGCGGCGCTTTCACGAGGTCAATCCGGCGCGGATCGATCACAATAAGGCGGGCGCCTTCGCGCAGCCGCCGCTTCATACGCGAGGCGAAGACCGGATGCCCGTCCGTAGGGTTAGCGCCGATCACCACAATCACATTGGCATCGGCTACGGAGGCGAAATCCTGCGTTCCGGCGGACGTACCAAGGGTGGTCTTTAGGCCGTAGCCTGTCGGGGAATGGCAGACCCGAGCGCAGGTATCGACATTGTTGTTGCCGAAGCCCGCACGCACGAGCTTCTGCACCAGGAAGGTCTCCTCATTGGTGCAGCGCGAGGACGTGATGCCGCCGATGGAGTTCCGCCCGTACTTCGCCTGGATTCGCTTGAACTCGCTCGCTGCATAAGTCAGCGCCTCATTCCAGGACACCTCGCGCCAGGGATCCGTGATCTTCTTGCGGATCATCGGTTTGGCGATGCGGTCCTTGTGGGTGGCATAGCCCCAGGCAAACCGCCCCTTGACGCAGGAATGGCCCTCATTGGCCTTGCCACCCTTGTAGGGCACCATGCGCACGACGGTGCTGCCCTTCATCTCGGCCCTGAACGAGCAGCCCACGCCGCAATAGGCGCAGGTTGTGACCACCGAATGCTCCGGCTGCCCTAGAGCGATGATGCTGTTCTCATTGAGTGTCGCGGTCGGACAGGCCTGCACGCACGCACCGCAGGACACGCATTCTGAACCAAAGAAGTCCGTCCCACTTGGCGAGACGCGGGAATCGAAACCGCGTCCCTGGATGGTGAGCGCAAAGGTGCCCTGCACCTCTTCGCAGGCGCGCACGCAGCGGGAACAGGCGATGCACTTCGAGTCCTCAAAGGTGAAATACGGGTTCGAAGTATCCTTCGGCGCATCGAGATGATTGGCGCCATCATAGCCATAACGCACTTCGCGCAACCCGACCGCGCCTGCCATGTCCTGGAGCTCGCAATCGCCGTTCGCCGAGCAGGTCAGACAATCGAGCGGGTGATCCGAGATGTAGAGCTCCATTACGCCGCGGCGCAGATCCGCCAGACGCTCCGTCTGGGTGCTGACAACCATGCCCTCCTCGGTCGGCGTCGTGCACGAGGCCGGCGTCCCGCGCCGTCCCTCGATCTCGACGAGACAGAGGCGACAAGAACCGAAAGCCTCAAGCATATCTGTGGCGCAGAGCTTCGGGATCTGCGTGCCCATCATCATAGCGGCAGCCATAACGGACGTACCTGCGGGCACGGACACCGCTTGCCCGTCGATGGTGAGTGTCACCATCTTGTCCGTCTTAGCGATGGGCGTACCGAAATCGGTTTCTCTGATGAGAGCCATGACACTGCTCCATTACTCGGCCACCACGGAAAGGCGCGGCAACTTGTCGAAATCTTCTGGAAAGTGGGTGAGCGCGCTCATCACTGGTACGGGCGTCAGCCCGCCCATAGCGCAGAGCGAAGCGTCAGTCATGAGCGTGCAGAGATCCTCAAGCACCTCGAAGTTCTTCTCGGGCTCGATGCCTGCGATGATCCTGTCCATGACCTCGACTCCGCGCACGGCGCCGACCCGGCAAGGCGTGCACTTGCCGCAGCTCTCGGCAGCACAGAACTCGAACGCGAAGCGCGCCTGCTGGGAGAGATCGACGCTGTCGTCGAACACCACGATACCGCCATGCCCGAGCAGTCCCTTCGCGGACGCGAGAGCCTCGTAGTCGAGGGGCAGATCGAGCATGGAAGCCGGCAAATAGGCCCCGAGTGGGCCACCGACCTGCACTGCCCTGAAAGGCCGCCCTGTCGCCGTGCCGCCGCCGAACTCCTCGATGATCTCCCGCAGCGTCGTGCCAAACGCGAGCTCGATGATACCGCCCCGCTTGACATTGCCCGCGAGCTGCACAGGCAAGGTTCCGCGGGAGCGGCCCATGCCGAACTCCGCATAGGCCTTCCCGCCATGGGCCAGGATCCATGGCACGGATGCCAAGGACAACACGTTGTTGACGACCGTCGGCTTGCCAAACAGGCCGCGCAGAGCCGGCAATGGCGGCTTTGCCCGTACCATCCCGCGCTTGCCCTCAAGGCTTTCCAGCAGCGATGTCTCCTCGCCGCAGATATAGGCTCCGGCACCCAGGCGCGTTTCCAGAGTGAAGGCACGACCCGAACCGCAGATCGACGAGCCAAGATAGCCACCCGCCGTGGCGATCTCAATAGCTCTGTTCACCGTTCGATAGGCATGCAGATACTCGGACCGAATGTAGATGAAGCCCTTGGTGGCGCCAACGGCGAGGCCTGCGATGGTCATGCCCTCGATGAGGGTGAAAGGGTCGCCTTCCATGAGAAGCCGATCGGCGAAGGTGCCGCTGTCACCCTCGTCCGCATTACAGACGATGTATTTCTGGTCGGCCTCGACATTCAGGACCGTGTCCCACTTGATGCCGGTGGGAAAGCCCGCTCCGCCCCGGCCGCGAAGGCCGGAGAGCCTGACCTCGTCGACGATGACCTGTGGTGCCAGCAACAAGGCCCCCTGGAGCCCCGCATATCCTCCGTGGGCTCGGTAGTCATCCAGTGAGAGCGGGTCGACGATGCCGCAGCGGGCGAAGGTCAGGCGGGTCTGTTTGGCGAGATAAGGCTGCTCCTCAATGTGCCCGAGGCGCAGCGGATGAGGCGGCCCGTCGAGGAAGCCTGCATCGAACAAGCCGCTTATGTCGGTGGGTTCGAGTGGACCATAGGCGATCCGGCCTTCGGGTGTCTCGACCTCGACAAGCGGTTCGAGCCAGAACAGTCCACGCGACCCGGTCGTCACGATGTCGACCTCTACACCCCGGCGGGAAGCCTCCTGAAGAACCAAGGCGTGGATGCGGCGGGAGCCGAGAGCCAGCGACGCTGCATCGGCGGAGATGAAAACGCGCGTCACAGCCCCCTCACCTCCTGTACTAGACCAACGAGTGCATCAGACCCGAGCCGCCCTAACGGCTCACCATCATAAAGAGCAGCGGGCGCGCAGGCGCACAGACCAAGGCAATAGACCCCCTCCACGGTCAGGCAGCCGTCCGGCGTAGTCTCGCCCCAGCCAATGCCGAGCAAAGCTAGGAAGGCTTCCGCAACTTTATTCCCACCCATCGACTGGCATGCCTCGGCCCGGCAGAGCTTGAGCACATGCTGCCCGGCCGGCTCTTGGCGGAAGTCGTGATAGAAGGTGATAATGCCATGGATCTCAGCCCGGGATAGGTTGAGGGCGTCTGCTACTAAGGGCAAAGCTTCGTCCGCGATGTAACCGAACTCATCCTGAAGCACATGGAGGATGGGCAGCGCGGCGCCGTCGAGCGAGGCCTGCGCCGCGATGATCTCGCTCGCGCGGGTGCCGTCCCATGAGGTAGATCTTGGCATATCCGTCCCTCGTTTTTTGTTCGTTCAAGTCTGCTCAACTTACATGTGACACGCCAAGTTGCGACAGCATAATTCCAAAGGCAGTCGGTTGCCCCTCAATCTACGGTAGGAGCCATTCGTTTGGCCTTCGCAACGTGGGCCGCAATGACGTCCATCAAGCCAGGTGATAGGCAGTCATAGGGTTCGAGGCCGAGCTCTTTTAGACGCTGCCGTATAGCAGGCATCATCTTCGGGTCCGTCCCAGATTCGATCACAGATGATACGAACGCGGCAAACTCTGGTGCCGACCAGCCAGATTGCGGCGAAAGCTCCGTGTGGATGAAGTCGAGTCCGTAGAAAGGATGCTCCCTGGTTTCGATACGACCGTACATGTGAACGCCACAGCCTATGCAGGCATACCGCTGTATAGTCGCAGTCGGATCGACCACTTTTAGCTTAGCTTCGTTGGCAACCACTGTGAGGTTCTCTCGGGGTACGACAGCAACCATCGAGAATAGTGCGCCCTCAGGCTTCCAGCATTTGGTGCAGCCGCAAATATGGTTATGTGAGCTGTTCTCTTGCACCTCGATTTCGGCGGGCTTGTCAGAGCACTTACACACGAGCTTGCCGCCCCGGAATCTTGAGTCTCCAAGCGCAATTCCGCTGTCTACGGCAGGGTGGATTAATAGTTGTTCGGTCACAGCATTTCTCCTCTTACACGGTATTGACCACCGACAGCCGCTGAGCATGCCAACGCAGGTGATCCTCGATAAAGGTCGCGATGAAGAAATAGGAATGGTCGTAGCCCTGTTGCATCCGCAGGGTGAGGGGCTGGCCGGCCCGGGCACAGGCTTCCGCCAGGAGCCGGGGCTTGAGCTGGCTGTCCAGGAAGCCGTCGGCCGTGCCCTGGTCGACCAGGAGGTCGGGCAGCCGCGCGCCGCCGTCGATCAGCGCGCAGGCATCGTAGGCGCGCCAACTTGACCGGTCGGAGCCGAGATAGTTCGTCAGGGCCTTCTCGCCCCAGGGACAGTTCATGGGCGAGGCGATGGGCGCGAAGGCCGAGACGGCCTTGAAGCGCTCTGGGTTGCGAAGCGCCAGCGTGAGCGCCCCATGGCCGCCCATGGAATGGCCCATGATGCCCTGCCGGCTCATGTCGGCCGGGAGGTTCTCGGCCACCAGACCCGGCAGCTCGCGCTCGAGATAGGAGCGCATGCGGTAGTGCCTCGTCCAGGGCGCCTCGGTGGCATCCACATAGAAGCCGGCGCCGAGACCGAAATCGTAGGCGCCGTCCTGGTCGTCGGGCACGCCCTCGCCCCGGGGGCTTGTGTCGGGTGCGATCAGGATCAGGCCGAGCTCCGCGGCGACCCGCTGCGCGCCTGCCTTCACCGTGAAGTTCTCCTCCGTGCAGGTGAGCCCGGAGAGGAACCACACCACCGGCAGCTTGGTGTCTGCGGCCTGCGGGGGAACGAAGACCGCCAGGCGCATGGGCGTGCCGGTTTCCTGCGAAACATGCCGGTAGACGAACTGCGTGCCGCCGAAGCAGCGCGATTGCGAGACGGTCTCGAAACTCAACAACCTGCTCCCGATCAGTACACGATCACCGAGCGGATCGACTTGCCCTCGTGCATCAGGTCGAAGGCGGTGTTGATCTCGTCGAGCGGCATGGTGTGGGTGATCAGGTCGTCGATGTTGATCTTGCCCTCCATGTACCAGTCGACGATCTTCGGCACGTCCGTGCGGCCGCGCGCGCCGCCGAAGGCGGTGCCCTTCCAGACGCGCCCGGTGACGAGCTGGAACGGGCGGGTGGCGATCTCCTTGCCGGCTTCGGCCACGCCGATGATGATGCTCTCGCCCCAGCCGCGGTGGCAGCATTCGAGCGCCTGGCGCATCACGTTGACGTTGCCGGTCGCATCGAACGAAAAGTCCGCGCCCCCGCCGGTCAGATCGACGATGGCCTGCACCACCTTGTCGGCGCCGATCTCGGTCGGGTTGATGAAGTCGGTCATGCCGAATTTCCTGGCCATCTCGACCTTGGCCGGGTTGATGTCGACGCCGATGATCTTGTCGGCGCCGACCATGCGCGCGCCCTGGATCACGTTGAGGCCGATGCCGCCGAGGCCGAACACCACCACGTTGGCGCCGGGCCAGACCTTGGCGGTATAGATCACCGCCCCGATGCCGGTGGTGACGCCGCAGCCGATGTAGCAGATCTTGTCGAAGGGCGCGTCCGCGCGCACCTTGGCGAGCGCGATCTCCGGCAGAACGGTGAAGTTCGCAAACGTCGAGCAGCCCATGTAGTGGAACACGGTCTCGCCGTCGCAGCGGAAGCGGCTCGTGCCGTCGGGCATGACGCCCTGTCCCTGCGTGGCCCGGATCGCGGTGCAGAGATTGGTGCGGCGCGACAGGCAGGATTTGCAGTTGCGGCATTCCGGCGTGTAGAGCGGGATCACGTGATCGCCGACTTTCAGCGTCGTCACGCCCGGGCCGACCTCGCGCACGATGCCGGCGCCCTCGTGGCCCAGGATCGCGGGGAACTTGCCCTCGGAATCGAGGCCGGACAGGGTATAGGCATCGGTGTGGCAGACGCCCGTCGCTATGACTTCCACGAGCACCTCGCCCGCCTTGGGGCCTTCGATGCGGATGGTCTCGATGGTGAGCGGCTTGCCAGCCTCCCACGCGACTGCTGCACGTGTCTGCATCGGATTCTCCATACAAGCATAAGGTCATCGCTAGTCAAACGACAGCGGATATTAACAAGAACTGGACGACGAGCGATCTGCCGCCCGAGGCGATTTGAACACACTCAACTAGGCTCAGTCGGCGCCACCGACCGCAATAGCCACAGTGTTCTCACTGATAAAAAACTGCATGAGATCTTCTCCGATTATCAGCGGACCAGAGTAGTTTTTACGTGTCCGCTTGATGATTTCGCCCCAACTCGGCACACCTGTTGGGCCGGCTAAGCGACCGGCGTGAGAGTAGACCGCCATCGCTGGTTTCACTCGGGCAAAAACGTCACCGGCCTCTTCGGGGGACGTATGATGCCCAAGGATCTTCTGATAAACAGGGTTGCCGTTAGTTTCTGAGGGGGCCGCGGCCATCTCGTGAATGATCAGATCTGCATTTTGGCTCTTCGAAATTAGGTTTTCCGAGTGCCTAGTGTCACCGCTGAAGACTACCGCATTGCCGCCATAGTCCACTTGATACCCAATCGATGGTTTGATGTGCTCACCATGGTCAACTTCAAAGGCCGTTACCTTGACGCCGCTCTGTTCGAACACCACTCCAACTTCAAATTCATGTGCCACGATCGGCATTGCATCGAAGCTCAGTTTCTCGTCGTTGTGACGGATCTTGGCGTCTGCGGAGAAAGCCTGTCTGATCCCGTCGATGAGGGGCTTGGTACCAGTAGGGCCATAGACTTGCAACGGTGTCTGGCGCCCACCGAGGGATTTGAGGCCGAGGTAACCTGTCATGAATATATCCGGTAGGCCGACAACGTGATCGGAGTGAAAATGGGTCAAAAATAGAGCATCAATCCTTCCGACGGGAATGCCAAGTTGACCGAGCCGGATCGCGCTGCCACGGCCAGCGTCAAACATCAACGTAAGCGGACCTGCCTGCACGATGTTCGAGAAGCCGAACCGCCGCGCGCTGAGCAGTGGCGTACCGGTTCCCAACAGCGTCACAACCATGCCAGTATCTTGCACTCTGGGGCTGACGGTCTCCTGTGCGATTGCTGCGACTGGTCTTCCCAGCAAAGAAAGCCCGATAATCATTGCTGCTACCGCATGCAGCGACGTACCACCCGTACGACTGGCCTTAGATCTATTCACAAACTTCATCTGCTCTCTCCCTTATCAACTGAATCGGTCAGACTTGCACTTGCGAAAACTGCGTGTTGAGCAGGCGAGCGCCACGGCTACGCACTGTGTTCCCGATGCCCCGACAAAGTTCTTGTTCGACTAGTTCAGCCCGTTGAAAAGCCACACCACCGGAGCCTCGGCATTCAGAGCGCCTGCACGAGCCGGTCGATGCTGGCTTTGGCGTCTCCGTAGAACATGCGGGTGTTGTCCTTGTAGAACAGCGGGT
>NZ_JAERQD010000029.1 GCF_016735695.1 Microvirga zambiensis WSM3693
CTGGAGATGCTGACGGTGCCGTTATAGGTACCGGCACCGACGAGCACGGTGTCGCCGGCCTTGGCCATCTGCGCCGCCTTGGTGATGGATTTCACCGGGCTGCCGGAGGCGCCGGAGTTGGAGTCGCTGCCCGTGGTCGAGACATAAATGGTTGCCATAGCTTTTCTCGCTTTTTTCTGGTTTCAAAATGCAAGGGAATATTCTTGAGCGCAGACTAAGCCGCCAGCGCTCCTTCTTCCGCAGGGAAGAACATCGATTTATGTGAATCGCAGCGAAAGCTGCTTCAGCACATTAATGGTTTTGGTGATGTAATATGTGAAATGGTAAGGCCCCTTTTGTTTTATATAAAATTATAAAGTCTTCTTATTATCGAGATACTGCTTGTTAAAACAATCGCTCGTTCATTTTTTATTTATCAATCACTCTCGCCTTCCTTCGTTTCGAAATTGGGCAAGAGAATGACCGAACTCTATTTTATCGATCGCCAGGAAAAGACATCGGCAAATCGCAGACAATACCGGCAGACGTTCGGGAAAGCGTCTTGAATGCCGCCGCTATCGGCTTCCTTCCGATCTCTGATACCGAAGGTGCTTTGTCAGGGATCTATTCTCGCAAGCCAAGTCAGATCGAAGACCACGGACCGAAAAAGCCCGCTCATGCGCTGCGAAGCAGAAGCACGATGTTCTTATGCCGAAGGGAGAAATAGACGAAAAGCCTTGGATCGGCTTTCAGCAAAGCAGCCGTATGGATGGCATGCCAAAGAACGGCGAATGATGTGCTTAATAGATTATATTAAGCAAATTCATGGCTGCATATAAATGCGATTTGATGTCATTGGATACCCCTAGCGTTTGTTTGTTGAGTGTTCTTATGAACTTGTTGATGCAAGAGGTATACGTCTAAATATGACATCAATAAGGCAATACTGAAACGAACTCACATCTCATCTTTATCGTGAGATAATGAAGCTTGTATTCCTAGCGATGATCGAAGAGAAAAAGGAAAATTATTCTATCTATACTGCAGTTTCATTTCTGCAGCGCAGCAATAACGACGCATCGATTTGAGCTTATCGATCCCCCCTCGCCTTCTCTGCTCCCTGATGACGGGTTGTCGGCTCGCTGAACACGAAGGTCGTGAGGAGTTACGCGCCGGTTCGTCCAACGAACGCGAAAACCGACCATCACAATCGACGTTGCGCGCTGATGCTGTCGGCGCACCGAGGGACGATCGTGGAGAAGCTCCAAAGAAACACCGACAAGGAGCCTTGGACCTTGTCCAATCGCCCGCGCTGCCCTCATGCATTGCGCGTCAGTCGACGCGCAATGCAACCTCAACCACATCGCCCGGCAAGAGCTCCGTGTTTTCTCCGGACACGATCTTCTCGTAGCGGTCGTTCACCCTCCTTGAAATGGAGATCTCCGGACGGGCATTGGAATTTTGGGACGATTGAGAACGGATGCTGCCCGTATAGGCAAGAAGCTTCTGCTGAAGCCCCGCTAGCCGTGGGCGTATGGAGGACAGCTGGAGCGTAGCAGTCTGCAACTGCTGCAGGAGGTCATCGCGCCGCGCCTCGTCGATCTTGGCCAGATTCCGCACGACCTCCTCACGCTCCTTCCGCGCCTGCTCCAGCAGCGCCATCGTTTGAAGATGCCTTGACGCCGATACGAGACTTGCGCGCTTTGCATCCATAACCCGGGTGACTGGAACAGTTCCACGATCATGGAGATCCTTCAGGTTCTTCAGATCGTCGAGGTCGCTCTGCATCGCCTCCTTTTCTTTCTGCTGCTGCTCGGTCAGGATCGAGATCTGGGTATCGGACTGCGCAATCCTGCGCTCCATATAGCTCTTCTCTTTCTTGATATTCTCCGTGCGGCTGGACAAGCGATCGCTCTCGACCGCGGAAATCTGCATCAGCAGCGTCTCAGGGATGCGCACGCTGTCGATTTCCTTGTCGTCGGCATCGGAGCTCTCTCCCAACTCCGCTTTCAGACGCTTTGCCTGCAGCATCACTTGAACGTACTGCACCTGAAGGGTCTCATACTCGCTTCTCGAATCCACCAGCTGCGTGAGCGGGCTGTCGGACCTGAGCCTGATGGTGTCATAGCCGCCGGCAACCGCGAGGGCCTGTCGAACGGTCATACCCGGCCGGAAAGGCTGCTCGCCCGGCTTTGACACGTCGCCGTTGATATAGACCGGGCGGTACTCGACGATGTTGAGCGTGACCTCTTCCGGCATCACGGCGAAGATTAGCTCGCGGCCTTCGTTCGTCCTCTGACGCATCATCCTCTTTGGGATCTCGGCGCTGATCTTCGCCCGAAGCTCCGAGAGCGTAAGCCCCGCGGCCTTGATCTCGCCCATCACGGGAAGCGAAACGGTGCCATCGAGGCCAAGCACGGCTCTCTGCTGCATCGGCGTCGTGCCCGCGATGGAAATCTCTATCGTATCACCGGAGGCGAGCCTGTATTCCGCAGCTACGCTGCCATTTGCGAAAAGCAGGCAGCTTCCGAGAAACGCAAGCAGTGCCGCAATCGGCCTCTTTGTCGGGTTTGCCATCATTTTCATAGCCATTCTTACCCCCTATGTCCCAGCTGATGCCTCAAAGCCTCTGTCAACCTCAAGGCATCGATAACCTTCTATCGTCCCAATGCATCGGCAACTTGCGAAGGACCGCTATGGCCGCCTCGAATGCGCCCTCGCCCGAGAACTGCTTCCGCCGAAGCAGAGGCAGGCTCTTCGATCACTGACGCCAGATACGTTTTCCATTTCGTCTCAGCCCGCTGCTGGCCGAAGTTGGCTTCGGCCCAGACGCGCGCATTCTCCGCGATCGCAGGCAGGTTCTCGTCATTGCCTCGAATGCGCTTCAATAGACCAGCGAGATCCTCTGATGTTTTCCAGGTCAGAACATTGACGCCGGACTCCATGCCCATTCCCGTGATTGCCGATTCATGGGCGAGAACGACAGTTCCGTTCAGGGCCGCATGGACGACCTTCGTCTTGATGCCGCCCTGCAGCAATTCCGGAACCAGCATCGCCTTGTATTTCTGCAATTCCTCGTCGAGATCATCGACATAACCCTCGAAGCGAATGCTCGGCGAGAAGTCATAACCGATGCCCTTCTCTCCGACGACATGGAGATCGATATCCCTCAAGCCACGGGAATTAAGATCCAGTCTGATCCTGCTGTCGAACGTCTGGACAGCATCCCGGTTGGGTTGATAGGAAAACGCGCCGAGAAAGACCAGATCGCGCCGGCGATCCTCGAATGGAGCAATTCGCGCCGGCCCTTTCACCCTCAGCGGAGCCGTCGAAATCGATCTCGATGAGGCGAAGGCAAGAGTTTCCGCCTCAGTTGGACTGACAGTCAGCGTCACGCCGGCCTGTTGAGCTACGGCTATCTCACGGCGTACGAGAATCGCCGCCTCTCTGCGAAGAACCATCTCCAGTATCGGCCGAACGAGCGGGCTTAAGGAACGGATTGCAGGAGCCTTGTGATAACCAAGCAATCCGTCCAGCCCCCTCCGTTCTTTCGCGAGAAGGCTGTACCGCAACGACAGAAGATCATCGAGATCCGCTATCCAAGGCAGACGCAGGGACTCGCCATAGACGGCAGTTCTCACCATGTCGGTGATGACGACATCCACCCTCTCGGAACGCACAATGTCACGAAGAGACGCCTGGGCACGCTTACTGAAGTAAAGGCATTCGTTCAGCGACTTTCGGCCAGGGAGGAAGCCGACGCAGAGCTGGATCATCAACTCCCATGGGCGAGGACCATCGATCCTGATGTGCCGAACCTGATTATATTCTTCGGACGGTCCGGCGGTATTCTCAGATGTGTCGGCACCGAAATGTGCGACAATCACACGATGCCCCAGTCCCACCAGGCTTTCCACGGTCGTCCGCAATACGGACTTGCGCCCTGTCAATTGACCGCGCAGATCACGGGTCGCCACCAAGAGTACGGTCAGCCGCCGATTTCCACCCGATTTTTCGTTCGAACCGTCTGTGCTCATTTTGCTTGCTTCCGCTGAGCGCTCTGAAAATAAGCGGATTGCAATTCCTCGGAGTAGCTCTCGAGATCGGTGTATTTTCTGACTGCCTTCGTTCCACGATCCGAAAGCGCGATCCGCAAATCTGGGTTGCTCACGACCTCACTCAGCGCATCCGCCAAATGCCCTTCATCGCCGGGACCGACGAGAATTCCGGCACCATCCTTTATGACTGTGGAAACGTCGCCCACATCCGTCGCGACAACGGGCAATCCGGCCCCCATGGCTTCGAGCAACACCATTGGGAGGCCTTCCCAGAGCGATGGCAAGGCGAAAGCATCCGACGCAGCCATCAGCCTGCCGACGTCAGACCGAGGTCCGGTCAACTGGACACATCGCTCGGTGCCAGATGCATTCATGACTTTGACAAGCCGGGCGTAATCGTCGCCGCCACCGACGATGAGAAGTTTGGCATCCGGGTATTTTGCGACAACCTGGCGAAACGCCTTGATCAATATGTCGAAACCCTTATCGACCGCCAGTCGACCAACCGAGATGACGACGATGTCGTCAGGGCCATACCCGAGAGAAGATCTCACTTGAGATCGCTCATCGGCACTCAACGATGGGGGCGTATCAATCCGGTTTTCGATGATGTTCATAGGCGTGCGGCCTACGCGCTTGGACTGCATCTTCGCCACGCGCGGACCGCACGCGACGACCAGATCCGAGCAATAACTCAGGGCCAGCCGCTCCAGGAAGTTCTTCACATGGTCACGCCACCCCTGCCCGATAGGCCCCTGACTGTGGAGGGTCACGATGAAACGCGATTGGGCCATCTTTGCGAGGATCGCACCCACGATCGTTGCGTGAACAAGATGCGCGTGAATGACCCGCGGTCGCCACTTCTTGATAACGCTGCTTAAAACTTTCCAAGACTCCAGGTCGAACAGGCCATTCTGCTGAATCTCTACCAGCTCGATTCCCAACGCCCTTACTTTTTCGGACGCAGGAGTCGGCTTGGACAGGTTTATGACGCGGATTGAACAATTTCCGTGCTGCATTGCACGAAGTTGAACGTCGAGTACACGCTGAGCTCCACCGATTCCGAGGTCATCGATGATGAGAACCACATCGCTTTCACGCGGCTGCGCGTTGGTTCGGCTATCGGCGTGGTTTTCCTCTGGTCGCATGAGTACAGTTGCAGTCATTACTTTAGGTTCTTCTCGATGGAGGAATCGATCAACGACAGAAGTGCATCGGCGTTCTTGTTCTGGTCGAATTGGGCGAGAACGAGCTCTCTTCCACACAAGGCGCGACGCTGGGCCTCTTCCGGATCGCCACGGACTTCCTCGAGCGCGTAAGCCAACCCCTGCACGTCATCGACTTCGAACAGCCAGCCGGTCACGCCGTGGACAATAATCTCAGGGATGCCTGTTAAACGAGCTGCGATGACCGGCCTCTGGTGGGCAAGAGCCTCGACGATAACGGTGGGCAGCCCCTCCGTCTGGTTTCTCGGCCCGATCCGGCTCGGAACAACCATGACGCTTGCCCGCGCCATGGCCTGCGCGACACGCTCATTGGGCTGCGGGCCGTGAAACGTCACCCGGTCGGAGAGCCCCAATTCCGCTGTGAGCGCCTCAAGCCTTTGGCGCTCCGGACCGCCTCCCACGATATCCAGGTGCCAATCTCCCAAACTGGCTTTGGTCAGGGCGCGGAGCAGGACGTCGATCCCCTTCCGAAGCTCCAGGGAGCCGACATAAAGCACTCGCATCTTCTCGGACTGGGACGGCGCCGGTGAAGCCAGATTTTCGAGGAATGCTCCGACATGGATGATGACCGGCGGCTTCGTCGCGAGCGCCGGAATGTGGCGGAGGATATATTTGCGATTGTACTCGCTGATCGTGCGCACGAAGTCCGCCTCGGGAAGCTTGGTGCTCAGAAGCGCCTGCGTTTCGAAGATGTCATGCGCGTGGCAACTGACGCTGAATGGCACATCGGCAACCCGGCGTATCATCCAGGCGCTTGTCGCGGGATGCCCCGCATAGGCCGCGTGAACATGATCGCCGCCCCACTCGCGAATATCCTCGGCAATTCGCAGAGACTTGGGGAGGATGAACAGAGATTTGAGCATCATCACGGGGTCGCGTCGGCAACCCACGAGGATGTCACGCACCATGCGTCCGAGAACGCGGGGCTTTCTCCACAGGGCGCGAAAGCAGGCACCGATCACATCCGGTGAAGCAAAATACGCAAAATCCCTCGACCAGGGGATCGTCTGCTGCGCAAAATCGTGAACAACCTCGCGCCGGTTGAAATGTGTGAGATGATATATCCGGATATCATAGCCGCTTTTCGAGAACGCAACCACATCCCTCATAATGAAGGTTTCAGTCGTCTTCGGAAATTCGGTGACAATAACGGCCAAACGTCGCGGCTCAGGCGTTATGCCCGGCCACTCTGCGACCATGCTGGGAGAGTCCATTTTCTTGATGGGCTGGCTAGTCAATGCACGTCTTCCCTTGATCGTCGGCCGCTCAAAGCGACATGGTCGAAATACTTTCCTTGACTAAGAAATACGAAGTCTTTTCCAAATTTATGTGAGCTTCATTACTTATTATTCGAGCAGTGATCATAGCATCTCAAACGATACGCTTCTAATCAGCCTGAAGGGGTATGACTTTACGGGCCTTTTTCAAAACGCCGGCACTGTGCCCGGTCTCAAACACGACGAGAGCGCCACCGAACAGGTCGAATTGTCTCTCTGAACGCGGTCGCTCCGCCCGTCGGTTGTCGGCTGGTCTCGGATCCGAACGCTCGGAAGTGAGACCAGCCTGCGTACCTTCCAATGCTACGAGAGGCTCGAAGGATTGGAGTAGACCTTGACCCGCGGCGGCTCCAAGGTTTCAGGGACCATGGGCTCGGGCTGCACGCTCTCCTTCCTGCGGCCGATCATGGCCATGCCGACGAGGAAGCCCGTCACGAGGAGAAACCCTATCGCACCGCCCAGGATCATGCGCATCGGTCGGGACAAACCGGATGGGCGAGCACTGAATGCTGCCGGCTCAACGATCTCGATCGTCGGTCCGAGCTCCCGAACGTAGGCGTTATCGAGGCGCCAGCGGCTCTGCTCCTGCAGCATTCTCTCAAGATTCTCGGCAACGCTCTTGTAGCGCCCCTCCAAGAGCTTGGTCGCAGCCGTCAGGGAGTTGAGATCGAACAGCGCCTCGCGGGTATCCTTGAGATCTTTCTGAAGGACTGGGACGTCCGGCTGCCTCATTCCCTGCCGCTGACGTTCCAAGGCGATAAGCCGGTCGGAAAGTACCGAATGCTCGATGGACTCGTCCGGCACACCCTGCTCGAGACGCAGAGAGGTGATTTTCTCGGCGATGCCGTTCAGTTCGGTCTGTGCCTTCTCGATCTCGCTGCTGTAGAACTTCGACGGATCCCGCTCGAACAGCTGCTGCCGTTTACGCAGATATGACTCGACGTGGGCGGTTATTATTTTCTCCGCCACTTCGGGATCGGGATCCTGAATGCCGACGGCGATGAGCGCCGCGCCCTCTACGCGCCGGATCCGCAGTCTCTCGGAAAGATCTTTGGCCGCTGCGACAACGGGATCGACGGCACGCTTCGGCACATCCGAGCTGGATCCGAAATCGACCAGCCCGCCAAGTGACATCATGCCTTTCACGAAGCCGGAGACTTGAGACTGAACGCCCGACAGGAACGTGTCACGCGAAGGCGTTAGCTTATCCAGGCCGACGTCATTGACCGTGGCTTCCATGACTTCGCGACTGCGGAGGAGATGCATCTCCGTGAAGAGCGCCGCGTCCAACGACACCTGGACGTTCTCGCCCCAGTTTCGACGCTCCTCGCCGGGACGTATGGGGAAGTATTCCCGCCCGAAGCGATAGAGGAGAGTGCTTTCGGCCACGGATTGCGCTGACTGTACAAGCGGCACCAGCATGAATGCCAGAGTAACGCCTGCGATCAGAACCTTGCGTTGTCGAACAATGCCGAGCACGTCGGCGGGTAACAGCGCTCTCTGCAGCATTTTCGAACTCCGTCCTTTTATACCACTCACTGGGCCCGATCGCTGGCCCACAGCAGCACTGACCTGCCAAAGCGACAGGAGAAGTGCGATTTCGATCCAAAAGAAGCGCATGAACGCGCCATGAAGAAAGATGGCGGTCGCCAGGTATCCGATGAAGCCAATGCAAAGGCTGGTGGCGATCGCGGCATCTCGGTTCTCGCCCTTCGCATAGAGCAGCTTGACCGCGCGGATAGCGACCATCAGGGGAATCACGACGAGGGCAGCCAATTTGGCGAACCCGAGAATCCCCTCCTCCGACAATGTCTCCAGAAACAGGTTATGCGGATGAGGCGCAGCTCCGGGGTCGACTCCCGAGGCAAGCGCATACTGGCCGTATTGGCCGGCATATTGTCCCAATCCAATTCCGACGAACGGGTGATCGGCGAATATGCGCAGGGCCGTGCTCATCACGGCAATCCGGCCGTTCAGAGAAGGGTCACTTACAGCCTGCTCTCCGGTGATCAGGATATGCGCGGCTTGAGCTATCAAAGCGACGCGATCGACAAAGGCGCTCGGCAGCGCAATTATTCCCACTGCAGCCAGCACGCAGGCCGCGCCAAGCAGCTTCCACCTTGCCCGAAGTGTCAGCGTTGCGGCGACGACCATTACGGCAATCGCAAATAGCGCCCCTCTCGAGAAGGTGAACAACGATGCAGCGAGGATCGCCAGTGCGCATAGAAGATACGCAATGCGCACGATCACCCGTTTCTCGATGATCGCGAGGCAACATGCGAGCGGCAGCGCCATGACCAGAACTTGGCCGTAATAGTTCGGATCAGGCAGGGTGCCGGAAATTCTCCACCTCTGAACTTCGCCGGCGATCTGCTTTATCGAGGCCTGCGCGAGACCATAGACGTCGTTGCCGAAGTCGCTGCTCAGGTATTGTCTCACGCTTACGAGAGCGATCACTCCCAGGCACAGCACGGTCGCGCGGATCGTCGTCAGTAACCGCTCTCTTGACGTGATGAATGCGATGATCACCACGACGGTCGTCAGATCCTTCGCCAATTCGATCAGCTTCTCGAGGGTCGGATCGAGGTTCTCGATATGGACTAGGGACAACAGGGAGACCCCAAAAGCGCAAATCAGCAGCGGGGCGAAGATCCGGGCAGCAGCCAAATCCTCCTTCCCGGAAACCCACCGGATCAGTAAGACCGCTGCGAGAGCGAACGTCAGCGGCACCTGAATTCCGGGCAGGCCATGCACATTCGACGCGACGCCAAACAGGTTCGAAACGGTTCCGGCCACGAGCAGCGCAACGCCATATTGAGGCCAGCGAAAGAAAATCCAGGCTCCGAGGACAGCGGCTATCGCCAGAAGGGTCACCAATGGGCCCAACACCCCGCACGCGACGAATGCCGCGAGCAAAATTGCCCCAATCGACTTGTGAGACAATACTGGCGTCATAGGGCCCGCTCCCATGGTCGCAGTCACTGTGACAACAGTGGCTGCCGCTTCAACCGCGTGAAGACAGCGACTGCGGACAGGAGAGATGGAGCAGTTACTGAAAGCACAAGAACATAGCTTATGCATCCAACTCCAACCAGAACGATCAACCGTAAGAGCGATCCTTCAATATGAACGAGCTTGTCGATGCCTATCGTTGCTCCCGCCATCAGCAGGGTCGAGAGCACAGGCCACCTCAGGGCGCGCAGGAAAATCCTAGGACCGATTCCTACCATCCGATCGGCGATCAAGAGGCGTAGGAGCGAAACTGCGGACATCAGAAAGATCAGGCCGAAAGCAAATCCTACGAGGCCCCAGCGGGTCGAAATGAAGGCGACGACCGGAGAGAGCATCAGCCCGAGAACATTCGTCCATGTCAGCACCCACGGCCGCCCGACAGCTTTGAACAGGTCGCCGAGATTGAAAGCCACGGAATGCACCATCGTGTACATGGCAAGAACCTGTACGACCGGGACGACTTGGCTCCATTTATCGCCATAGAGAACGTGCACGAGAGGATCGGCGACGATTGCCAAGCCGGCCGCCGCAGGCAACGTCAGGGCTGCGATTCCGGTCAAGCTGTCTTCGTACGAGCGACGCAGAGCCGGCAAATCCGCCTGAATGGCACCGTAGGCGGGAAACAGGGCCTGGCTCGCAGCCCAGCAAATCCCCAGAATGATCTGATCCGTCAGCGAGAAAGCCAGAACATAGATGCCCAGCGCAGCCACATCCAGGAAGTGCCCGATCAGCATGTAATCGACGTTCTTGCTCAACACGCTCAGAATGGTGACGAGCGTCATCTGGATCCCGAACGGGAGAATGGCCGAGACTGTCTCTCTGTCCAGCGACAGATGCGGCTTCCATTTCGACAACCACCAGAGAGCCAGGACACCGACGACCATTCCGGCAATGTGACCATAGACAAGGCTCCAGGCGCCGAAGCCTGACAGCGCCAGCAATACGCCCACCACCGTTTTGGTGATCGCCTTGAGGACCTCCGGGATGACTCTCTTTCGAAAGGCAAGATCCCGCTGCAGAATCCCAATGAAGACCGAGGAAGGTCCCGACAGAATGAGACATACGGACAATGCGCGTATGATCTCAACGGACCGGTGATCGAAGAAAGCATCGGCAATGAGCGGCGCAGCAAAAAATGCAACGCCTCCGATCAGCACCGCGCTGATAAGGCTGATCGTCATGGCGACCGCGGCCGTTTTCTCGGGATCCTGACGGCGCCATACAACCGAGGCTCCCACACCGCCTTCCGAGACTGCCTCAAGAAGAGCAAGAACGGCCAAGCCTGCGGCCACCAGGCCAAAGTCGTCCGTTCCCAATATGCGCGCGAGAACCGCAATATTGACGAGGGTGATGAGTCTTGTGCTTACGAACGCGAGGTGTGTCCAAAACGCGCCTGCAGCAATTTTTTGGTTCAGCTCCTGCCGAGAAAACATCGATGCGCTACCACAGCCCGCGTATCTGCGACGTAGTCATGGGAACTCTGGGCATCGTCACTCCTCTTGGCTTTAGGAAATCGAGAACATCCCTGCGCTGATATCGTAGTTCTCGGGCAGCGGATTGCCGTCAAAACTCTTGCGTTACACGGTGCAAATTTACCTCGGCCCCTCCGCACCCCGCATTGATCTTCCGAGTTATCCCCCTGCTACTTATTCTCCCTGCGTTCATTGGAGCCTCAAATGCTCCCAAAGGTTGCGGGCCAAGTGGCGAATTCGGGTACCGGCAACGGGATTGCAGGCTAGAATTCCTATGACTTCTTATGGCGGGCCTGGAGATGCATGACGCGACGGAGATGCCTCGTCATTTTTAATCCGCATCCGATCGAAGGAGCGTAGGTGTGCGATACCTTCTGGCCGCGCGGTCGCTCTTGGACCTCGGCCGACGCAGAGTCGGCCCGACTCAACAAGGTTCGAGAACGAGATCGCCGATGAGGCAGGCCGAGTGAAAACCGGCGGTCAGTTCGGCTTCTGTCCCTGCCAGAGCGGCTCGGGATTGTCCGTGACAGTGTTCAGATTGATCTCGCTGTTGATCAATCCGGACGCCCGCTGATAGTCGCCGTAAACGACTCTGCCGACGCCCGCCAGAGTGTTTCGGGTCACGTTGATATCCCTCGATGGCAGTTCTATCTCGGTATATTCATTCGCGATCATGATCCCGACCGCAGGCTTGCCGTAGCGATAAAAGTCTTTCGCATATGTGTGATAGACTTTGTTCTCCTGGACGACGGTAGAAGGTGCGTTGTCGAGATAGATGTTGACGCTGTAATTGTCGAAGACGTCATTCCCTAAGATCTGAACACCTTTGGTGGACAGCGTTCCGATGCCCTCGCCGTAGTTGCGGTATACGCGATTGCCGATCACTGTGCTTTTGTCCGACGCCTGGAGACTGATGCCTTGTGGCCAACCGCCGTCGATCGCGCGCGACTTATATTCCAGGCAATTGTTCCACACTTCGTTGCGCGCGATAACGTTCGCATAGGAGTGCCCGGCTTCCGTATGACCGATCCAGATCCCGGCCTTCTGGCTCCCCTGGATTCGGTTATCCGAAATCTCAACGTCATGAACTCCCCATGCGGCGATGCCCCCGCGCGTGGCGTTTCGAACCGTAAAGCCTCTGAAAGTCACGTAGCTCGCATTAATCTGGACCAGGTTCGTATCGGGCGGCGAACCCGCGCCATCGATGATGACCTCCTCCCCCGAGGCGGGTTCGATGGTGACAGGAAGCTCCGCCGTTCCACCCGACGGGATGACGACGACCTCTTTGTACACTCCTCCCAGGACCGTGACCCTCGACCCAGGCTTTGCTTCCTCGGCGGCCTTTGAAATCGATCGGAATGGAAGGGCGACCGTTCCTGGATTCTTGTCGTCGCCGGCGCTCGAGACGTATAGCGTCGTCGCCAGTGCCGGCATGGACTGAAGTGCCGTCATCGCCACGATCAATGCAACGCGGGTCTTGCCGATCATCATTCCCCCCTCACCTCAACCTGGCACGCCGGTTGAACTCCTGATAAAGCCTGTGAGCCGGCATCAACATGGATTTTATGATCGGCGCACCCCGTACGAATTGTCGGAGACCCGACTTGCAGCGCCAGATCATGGGGTTTGCGACGGCAGTCCCCTCGATGAGCGGCACCCTCCGGTTGGAAATCCGGAGCTTGTAGTCGTTATCGCCTCTCCCGAAATCGATCAGATTGATGCCGATCTTGGGAGCACCCGCCATCATCTCCAGCAGCAAAAGTATTCCTGGAGAATGGCGCTGAAACTGTGGATCGTAAGTCGGGAACCAATAGTGCCAGACATTGCCGGACCGCAGGCCGAAATGAGCCGCAATGGGCTGCCCACCGGCACGCATGACCGACAGCATTCCAGCGAACTCCGGCTTTCTCTCCGAAGCGATCACATCCATCAGCGCTCTCGCCCAGGGTCTTTCGAAGAGATCTGGTGTGCCGATGCGATGGTAATGCGCCGATTTCCATTTGAGGCAGAAATCGAGCATAGCCGGATCGGTCGACTGCAGTTCAACCTCGACCTCGCCCACCTCGCGCTCGAGTCGGCGCCTTTTGCGTCGATGGTCGGCGTAAAGCGCGGTAGATCCTGGAGCCTCGCTTTGAGTCAGATCGACAACCGGAGATTCCGTATCGATCAAACGCCAAGGTGCGAACATCGTTTGCGGCGCCGGTACGTGATCGAAGCTCCAGGCGCGCAGTTTGCATGCCCGCATAAGAGCGGGAGCATCGCAATCGTAGTCCGGTTCCGCAATCAGGCCGTGATAATCCGAAACCGGGCCGCCGACGGGCTTGCCCTGCCCTAGCGCGTTTCGCTGGAACGGAAAGAAAGCAGCCCCACCATCAAGGATGGCGACAAAAACGTCATCCCGGACCTTGGCAACAGACCTCGTGAATTCAGGCCTGAAAAAAGGACTGAAAAGCGTTGAATTCCGCTCCTGAATATTAGCCCAGCGAGCAATCAGATCTTCCGGCAGCTCATTGGCGGGAACAACAGTTGCTCGCATCAATAGATCCACGTTCAAAAATTCAGAGGGAATTCCGCCTCTTGCGCCAATGCCGTCAGCCAATGTGCAGGAGTCGGCGTCATCAGGCATTTCCGGTCGAGATGCCGTCTCCCCGGACAGGCCACCTAGAAAAGCGGCGCTCCGAGTACTGCTGCCGTCGATGTCCGAACCTTGAAAAGCGCATTGCCGTCCGTGACCCCGACGTGATGGCGCCGAACATTGTAGCAGCTCGTCTTTCCGGCAATATTCTTACCGCCATGGAACGAGAACGCGATCCGGTACCCCGCCCTGCGAAGCGCCTCCTGCGTATGTTCGTTGAAGCTGTCCGGCGCGCCGACGGGATAGGCTAGAGACTGAATCTCGATGCCGAGATCCTGTTCGAGCATCTGCTTCGAAAGACTCACCTCCTCCAATTGAAGCTCGGGGCTCAAATGGCTCAGCAAGGGATGAGAGTGAGTATGGGAGCCGACTGCCATTCCATTGTCGGACATCTCCTTCAGCTCTGCTTTATTCATGAAAATACGCTCGCAGGGGCGCTCATCACCGGTCCCGGTGGACCGAGCGATCTCTCGGAGAAACTTATCCTTATCGAGATTGTGCTTCGTCTTGTAGATGCACAGGAGACGGTTCAATGCCTGCAGCTTGCCGTCATCGAGATCGAGGGTCAGCGGCTCAGGATAATTCAAGACTACCTTTGAGTTTCGCGACGTCTTTATCATAAAGGCAATCTGGTCCCACCAGGGCAGCTGCGAACTGCCGAGGTAGGAAGTGCAGATGAAGAACGTCCCCTCGACTCTGTGCTTGTGCAGGATAGGAAATGCATAATCGTAATTGTCTTTGTACCCATCGTCGAAGGTGAGCAGGATCCCCGCCTTGCGAAGGGTTGTTTTTCCCTCAACAAAAGCAATGGCTTCATCCAGCGTGCTGATATGATAGCGCTGCTTGATCCACCTGACCTGTTCCTCGAGGTCGCTCGGAGTCGCGGAGTACAGATTGGGATCTCCGACGGTGTCGCTCGGAGAGCCGATACGATGATAGTTGAGGACAACCAGGCAGTTCTGTTGCGGAAGCCGCTCTAGAATTCTCAATCCGCCCGTTGCCGCTATGAGCGAGGCAAGCCGTTGCCGCTTCGACTTTCTAGACGAGGGCACTGCGCCAGATTGCCTGAGATGAAGGTTCATCCGATCTATAGCCGCCGTCAACTGAGCAACTCCTCCGACTAGGAAATCATCGCTCGCCTGCCCACCCGATCGGAAAGCTTCGGCGAGTTTTTTCGATCTGTGTTCTAAAAGCATTCTAAACCATGGGCCAGGGACATAAAATAAGCAGTCAAGCTTCTTAAAAGTTACCTCATCCGCGCCGCTGGATGGACTGATGTTTCCCTTGGATCCCGGTCTCACTGCAGCGAAGGGGCGCTTGGCCGAATGATGCTTACTCGCGATCAAGCCCGGAGCTTACTCGGCTCCGGGCTTGGAGAGCTGCAAGCTGGGCTTTTCGTCAGCAGGATCCGTCCATCTTGATCACGCAGACCACCGTTTTCAGGAGAATCATGATGTCGCGCCTGAAGGTCCAGTTCTTAACGTAGTCCTCGTCGAGCTTCACACGCTGCGAGTACGAGACTTTGTTTCGCCCGCTGATTTGCCAGAGACCGGTTATTCCGGGCCGGGTCTGATAATAGAGATGCATTGCCTTGTTGTAGTGCGGGACTTCCGCAGATGTTATGGGCCGCGGACCGACCAGGCTCATGTGGCCCAACAGGACATTGAACAGTTGGGGAAGCTCATCGAGACTGGTCTTGCGCAGTATCGCTCCGAGCGGCGTGATACGAGGATCGTTCTGCAGCTTGTGGTTCTGCAGCCATTCCTCCCGGGCCTCCGGGTCGTTTTCGAGGTGGCGTGCCAGCACATCGGCCGCATCGACGACCATTGTTCGAAATTTCAGACACGGAAACACGGTGCCTGAAGGGCCCAGACGCATGTGCTTGATCACCGCGGGCCCGCCGTCGGTTATCAGGATCAGGAGATAGACCGCTATCATGAGCGGCGACAGGAGGAGGATGGCGAGAGCACTTACGATAAAGTCGAAGATTCGCTTGGAATCTCCGCCAGTCAGCTTCAAACGAAGAATTTGGGTTGCTTCATGCATCGATTACATCCAGTACAAATGCAAGAGTACTTTGGTCGATGGGAGAGAGTGCCGGGCAACCGGCGCTTAAGCACTTTGGTTCGCTGATGCCGGAATCTAGTTGCTTCGTACGGGGCTGAACAAGCAATCAACGGCATTACAACTTAAGGGGTCGGAGCCGTTCTGAACGCGATGGCGATCGGGCAAGATCCTCATGAAGTAGCCCTGAATAGATCGGGCGGACTCTCTCACCTCCGGCAGATCACGCGACATGACAGCATATTGGGGTTTCGTGGCGGTAGCTGTTCTGATCGGACCGGCGGTAGGATCGCTCGTGCGTCATGCCTCTCTCACCCATTTCTCCGGATGGGGACGAGCGAAGACCGACAGAGCGGTCTTGAGCGCCGGGTAGCGCGCGTTGTCGATTCTGTTCCGGCATGTGCGGTACTTACGAAAAGGTGGCTCCCAGAGAGGGCCTCGAACCCCCACGCCTTGCGGCGGCGCGTCAACAGCACGCTGCGTCTTCCAATTTCGCCATCTGGGATCGTACGCGGTGTTTTCTGGCCGGCAACTGACTGCAACGGTATAGTTCACTATGTTGTGTGCTTACAGCCGATCGCCTCGTTAAGAATCTATTATCGGGCCGTTCCCAATAGCAAGATTGTGATCTTAGCTATTATGAATTACTCCAAATCATGAATGTTTCTGCCCGCGATCTGCCGCGAGGATTTCCGGTTGAAGACTGCTCTTTTGCGCTGTGGCACCGGTGAAGCCGCACGTGAAAATGGATGTATTACCCTATTTGAGCTCGCTGGCTCTGTTCGCGCGCCATCGTTGCGGATCGATCTGACCGATGAACAGTCCAAAAGAGCCATGCCCGTTTGCAGGAGGATCGGTTAGATCGTTCACATGACTCCTAAAGTCTTCTTTCGTTGCGTCGCATGGCTTCTCATCGGCGCCATCGCGGTCTTCACCCTTTCGCCCATCGAGCTGCGGCCCATGACCGGGGCGCCGGCCAACCTGGAGCGGGTTGCCGCCTTCGTCGCCATTGGAGCCGCGTTCTGCCTCGGTTATCCAAGACATCGGCTCTCCATCCTCGTCCTGCTGATAGCGGCCGTCGGCCTCCTCGAGATCGCCCAGAATCACGTTCCGGGTCGCCATGGTCGCCTTCCGGACGGCTTGGTGAAGGTATCGGGGGTTCTTCTCGGAGCGGCCTTCGCCACGTTTGCGACCCGCTGGAAACAATTGCCCTAAAGACGCCCAGCGAAGGCGTCTCCTGTCGCCAGACGACAGGCCTTCCTGCTGGCTTAATCCGACATTTTTGAAGAGTCGATGGCGATGCGGAACAGATTTCTCCCGCCGGGGCTGGAATAGGACAAGCGCGGCAGATCCCGTCCCAGAACGAGTGCCTTCCCGATGGTCCTGAAGCCGATCCGCTTAAGCGCCTTCAGCGACGGTTGATTGTGTATCTCGATATAGCTGACGAGTCCTCTACAGCTTCCCTCGCCTGTCAGAGCCCGGAAAGCTTGAGCGACTCCGGTGCCGCAGAGCCGCCGGCCTCGGAAGGCCATCGCCGTAAAGGTCTTGTACATATAGATATAGTCCCGCTGGACATGTGCCGTCAGCTGCTCGGAGACAGGTGTCGGGCGCGTCGCATACCAGGCATAGGCGCCTAATATTCCATTCTCGACAAAACCGTAGCATCGGTCCCCTCGATCGAAAGCTGCGGAAAGGAAGCCGGCATCCAGCTCAAGCGACGGATCCTGCTCTGCTAAGAGCCCAAGTTCGTCGAAGCCCAGGAACTTCCAACGCTCATCGAGGTCTGTCACCAAGCTCCAGTCCATATCGCCGCGCTCCAGCGTGACGATCTGGAGAAGGAGCATTGTGACAATGCTGTTGGCATAGCGGTAGACAACATAAAGAACGGCATAGGCAATGCCATGATACACGAGATAGCGACGTAGCCCGCCATACGCCCTCCTCAGCCACAAACGCATGTCGCTTCCTAACTGCTACCGAACCACGCCGTTGATCCGGAACCCGCGAAAAGCTCAGATCCAGCAATCCTGCGCCGCGGCGAATGGGGAGAAAATCCTGGACACAGCCTGCCGCAGCATCAAGCCCTTAAGCCTAGCCATCGGTTGCGATCACGTCAGATGATCTTCAGCGGTAACACCAGGCTGACGGCCGGTCGCCCGAGACCCGCAGCTGAAATGGAATGATTGACGGGCGTCTGCGGCGGACTTGGCCTTGTTGGAGTTGTTAGGGCTTTGAATACCGCACAGGCGCGAAAATCGTCTGGCTGTTTGGGACAGGTTAAGCGGACGGGCGTCTCCTAGGAACGGAGATTGTCATATCTCAACGCCGGGATCCGTGACCCGTGCGCACGGATCGACAGGAAAATCTACCTGCAAGCATTTCTGCGTATTCCGACTGGACAGTCGAATAGGGATTACCTCATAGTAGTGGGGCGACTGCACAGAGGATTGGGATGGTCTTGTTACTGGCTTCTGCCCTCCTGGGCGGATCTATCACTTTCGTAACGCTTTTGTCCTACGGGATACTTCCTGCGCTTGCGGGGGCTCCTTTCGGCGGAAGTTTTCTGGCCCTTTTGGCCGGCCTTCTCCTCGCCTCTCTGAGAACCGCGGCGGAACGCTCCGCTTAGCGCAAGTTCACGATGTCTGAAGCGTCTTGCAATGCTCATTGGTTCGCAGCGTGCGACGCGGGCAATGACTGGTGGGCCCAGCCCGCTCGAACGCCTGTCAAGCAACGGTTTATCGCCTGATCCAGGTCTCTGGAAAATCGGCTTCTCATGATAATACCGCGAAGCGGGCGACGCCAATGACGGAGCACACGTCTGACGACGACGCGTGGCTTCCGTTCCTCAATGGAAACTATTGAATCGCCTTAATCCGACACGCCGGAGGCTCACCGATCAGCAACGGCTTTTTGCGCTCTTCAAAGAGTGGAGCGTCGGATTGAATCCCAAAGTAGGTCCACTTTTGGATGCGATGTTCTAGGTCTTCATACCCACAATGACATCCCCGTTTAGACTATTCGGCAGGGAACAAATTGGCTGCCCGATAGTAAAGCGCAATGGCCAACGAAATGCTGCGACTGGCCGATGGAGTTAGCGAAGGGGACTAAGTATTAGGTCCACCTCTATGTTGAGGTAGAGCTTATATCCTATTAAGAGCTATTTTTTCTCACTCGCTATTATCAATATACTTTCTCATGCTGTGTATCTGCAGGGCAGGCTGAAGCTTTTACCCTGGAGAATGCTGCTGACTTTTAGTTGTTTGCCGAAATGGGGCGCTCGGCACTTCTCAGCGCTCAGCTCTGAACGAGGCTAGCACCATGCAGTATCTTAGTTGGAGTGGTACATTCAATCTCAACCCTTGGGGAGATCTTGGCAGCCCGGGCGACCCGCCAAGAAGCGGCCCTCCCGGAGGCGAAGTAGCAGGCATCTCAAATAATCTCGTTTGGGGCGGAGCCAGTGATCTTTATACGATCTATGGCACAGCGGATATCGACGTCATTTTTCTTGATGTAAAAGGTTATGACACTCCGCGGCTGGTCAACGTCACACAATTCTTCGGCGGAACCGGCAATGATTTGATCGACATGACTTCCGACCGCTTCACGTACGGAGCGGTAACGATCAATGGTGGAACCGGAAACGACTGGCTTTTCGGAAATGCAGGACGCGATCGCCTGTATGGGTCGTCCGGAGCCGACTATCTGAAGGGTTACGGCGGCAACGACTACCTGAGCGGCGGAGACAACAACGACCGTCTCTTTGGCGGTCGCGGAAACGATAAGCTGAGTGGTGGATCGGGACACGATTATCTGTACGGAGAGTACGGACAAGACATTCTGACCGGTGGAAAGGGCAACGACCGGTTCGTTTTTGATGTTTCACCCATCAAAGCGAATTTGGACACGATTACCGATTTCTCCGTGCGGGACGACACCATCCAACTTGCCCGATCCGTCTTCACCAAGGTGGGCCCGAAAGGCGCCCTGAAGGCAGGCGCCTTTTGGATCGGGTCTGAGGCGCACGACGCAAGCGACCGGGTCATCTACAACGAAAACACCGGCTATCTCTATTATGACCCCGACGGCACAGGCGGAGCCCATCAGCAGGCCATCGCGAAGCTGTCGAAGGGCCTCGACATGACGCACAAGGACCTCTTCATCATCTAACCGGAAGTCGTCAGGTGCAGGAAGAGAGCTCCTCCATATCCAGGGCTGACAAGTCAGCCAAGGTCGAGGTGATCGGCGAGCTGCCACGGCTTGAAGCACTCGAAGAGCAGTGGCATGCGCTGGCCCGCGATATTCCATGGCCTATGGCGCAGTTTGAATGGATTATCACGGCGGCTCAAACCTATCGCGACGATAGATTCTGCGTTGTAATCGTACAAGAGGCAGGCGTCCTTCAGGCCGTCGCGCCTCTTGTACTCCGGCGCTACGGCTTCACACATCGATTGGAAAGCCTCGACTACATGCTGGCCGAGCCGCAGCGGCTGATTGCCCGTGACGAGCGCCATCTGCAGCTTTTGTTCAAGGCCCTGAAAGCACTGCGCTACCCTTTCATCCTTCAAGGCGTTATCGCGGAGTGTCAGGACGACCAGTGTTTCAGAACGTTTTCCGGCGCCGGTTTGAGAATGGTGGCGGCGAGCGGCAGCAAGGATTCATTCGTGCCGTTCGACGATCCAAGGGGCGATCTTGAAGGGCGCATGTCGTCAAGTCGGCGCTGCACGCTGAGGCGCAAACGCAAGGCAGCCGAAAAGCATGGCCCCGTTCGGTTCAACATCCTGAGGCCATCGACCGACGAGCTTCCTGAGCTTCTCGACGAGCTCTTTCGGGTCGAGTCTTCCGGATGGAAAGGAAGGGCCGCAACGGGCCTGCGCTACGACGCACAACGCGCTTCGTTTTTTCGCATGTACTGCGACCGGATGGCTCGCGAGGGCACGCTACGCCTGGGCTTCATGACGATCGGTGAAGCAACGGCGGCCGTCCGCATCGATGTCGTGTGGGGCGGAAAATCATGGGAGCTCAAGATCGGTTACGATGAGCGCTTCGCCAACTGCTCGCCCGGGTTGCTGTTGAGTCACGAGGCTCTCAAGCATGGCCAGGCGGAGGGCCTCCTCGGACATCATTTTCTCGGTGAGGCCGAGGCTTGGCACGAAACCTGGGCTGCCAAGTCGATGAACCGAGTGACGCTCCGATATTATCCGACATCGCTGCCAGGGATGCTCACGCTCCTTCACGACGCAAGCTCTCATTTCGCGCGAATTATCGAGAGTCGTTCGAATGCCTTTTCATTTCGCGGTCGAGGCATACTCAGCAAAGCGGCAGCCCCTCCTCTGAAGGGAGCAGAAGGCCCCGTTCTATGACTATGAGGAGAGAAGCATTTCGGAGGTCCGCTCGACGCCATTGCCCGAGCGGCGATTACAACCTCTACGCACTCTCTACCACCAAGTTTCACTAATCCGGAGCCCGTCGGCGAGGGTAAGCTATCGCTCCGAACTGCGTGACAGCTCCAACAAGGGCTTTGCGCAAAGTAATGGTAATGCATTGATTTTTCATATTAATCGGAAAGCTGCGGACAAACGGCTCTTGGTATGTCCATGATGCAAACGTCCTTGCTCACAGATGCGGCAGCGGAAAACGGGCAGATTTCCAAAGCACAAGAACTGGTATGGGATGGAGCTGATTGGTGTCGATAGAAACTCCGCTGAGATGGCTCCGAACCAATTCCTTGATACGAAAATCATATGCGACGCCGTTGAAGAAACATCACTTCCGCAGAATTCGCATGGCAGGACCATCGCGAGAAAATTGCGGTGAAAATGAATGCAGGGGACAAAACGGCGTCATGCGGATCGCACTTTTTATAAACAGCCTGGACGGAGGTGGAGGCGAGCGGGCCCATGTGATGCTCGCGAACGCGTTGGTGGCGAGAGGCCATGACGTCGAACTCATCGTCGTCCGTCGCACTGGGCCTTGCGAGGCCCTCGTCTCCCCTGCCGTTCGCATTACGGAATTGGGAACCGGCCGCGCCGCCTTGAGTCTGCCGAAGCTCATTCGCGCGCTGCGCGCCTCTCGTCCCGACATCCTGGTATCGGCGATGGCCGCAGCCAACGTTCTGGCTGCACTCGCCGGCAAGGTCCTTCGACAGCTGCCCATGATCGCAATCGAGCATGGCGACATGAACGCCGTCTATCACGTCGAGAAAAAGCAATTCGCCGCGCGAATGGCATACATGATCACGCCATGGGTCTATAGCCGCTTCGCTCGCATATTCTGCGTCGATCAGAGCAGCTTGCTCTCCGTAGCCGCATTCACGCGGCGGCAGGATCTTCCGTTGTCGGTGATGCCCAATGCCGTGATCGGAGACGATATCGACCTCTTGACCGCCCAGGATCCCAACCATCCATGGATGGCGGACGACATACCGGTGTTTCTCAACATCGGACGAATGGTCAGCCAGAAGAACCACTCCCTGCTTCTTCAAGCCTTCGCTCGCGTCATCGCCCAACGGCCTGCTCGCTTGATCATCCTCGGCGACGGCCCGCTCAGGCCGGAGCTGGAGCAGGAAGCCCGTGAGCTGGGGCTGCAGGATCACATGGATATGCCGGGGTTCCGCAACCCCTTCCCTTTTCTGGCTTCCGCCTCTGCCCTCGTGCTGAGTTCCCGATGGGAGGCGCTGCCCACGGTCATCATCGAGGCCTTCTACGTCGGCTGCCCGGTCGTCGTCACGAAAGCCTCGATGGGTACCCTCGAACTGGTCGGCTTCGGGCGCTACGGACGGATTGCCGAGCAGGATTCTCCCGAAGCCCTGGCGCAGGAAATGCTCGCGGCGCTCGACGCGAAGGTGGATAAGGCCTCGTTGAAGTCGGAAGGTGCCAGGTACAGCGGCAGCGCTGTGGCGAGCATCTACGAGCGGGAATTCGCGGCCGTCATCCGCGAGGCTGCAGGGGGCGACGGACGCTGGGTGCCGACGTCTCAGGCTTGATCGCGGGCTCATCAGGGAAGCCAGGCCCTACCATTCCAGCCGACGTGGCACGGCCGCGCTTTGTGTCTCCTGCGATCAAGCAGCGCCGGAGATATGGATCCGCGTCAAGACCGGATGTTGTAAAGACCGACCCGGTGTAGTAAAGGCACGCCCGCGTCCTAAGTCGCGTGCCCCTGTCGTGTTGGGGCGCCGCTGGGCGCTGGATCGATCCAGGCGACAAAAGTCCCTGCCCTCGGTCGACGGGTTTTCCGGCCAGAATTCGCGATAGACGCGGCCTTAGGCGGGCACCTCCGGATTGTCAGTTTCGATGGAAGATTGGATTTTTTGCGGATGAATGCTCCCGCGCCGAAAGTCTCGTTCGTTTCCCTGGGCTGCCCCAAGGCCCTGGTCGATTCCGAGCGCATCATCACCCAGCTTCGCGCCCAAGGTTACCAGCTGACCAAGGAGCATGACGGGGCGGACGTGGTGATCGTCAACACCTGCGGCTTCCTGGACAGCGCCAAGGCCGAGTCACTCGAGGCCATCGGCGATGCCATGGCCGAGAACGGCAAGGTCATCGTCACCGGCTGCATGGGCGCCGAGCCGGAGCAGATCCGCGAGCATTTCCCTAACGTGCTCGCCATCACCGGCCCGCAGGCCTACGAGTCTGTGGTCTCCGCCGTCCACGAGGCGGCCCCGCCCGCCCATGACCCGTTCATCGATCTCGTGCCGCCCCAGGGCGTGAAGCTGACGCCGCGGCATTATGCCTATCTGAAGATCTCCGAGGGCTGCAACAACCGCTGCTCCTTCTGCATCATCCCGAAGCTGCGCGGCGATCTCGTCAGCCGTCCCATCGGCGACGTGCTGCGCGAGGCCGAAAAGCTCGCCCGGGCCGGCGTCAAGGAGCTCCTGGTGATCTCGCAGGACACCAGCGCCTACGGCCTCGACATCAAGTACCAGCCGAGCCTGTGGAAGGACAGGGAGGTCCGCACCCGCTTCTTCGAGCTCGCCAAGGAGCTCGGCGAACTCGGCATGTGGGTGCGCATGCACTACGTCTACCCCTACCCGCATGTGGACGAGGTCATCCCGCTGATGGCGGAGGGCAAGATCCTCCCCTATCTCGACATCCCGTTCCAGCACGCCTCGCCGCGCGTCCTGAAGTCCATGCGCCGCCCCGGCAACCAGGAGAAGACCCTGGAGCGCATCCGCAAGTGGCGCGAGATCTGCCCGGACCTCGCCATCCGCTCGACCTTCATCGTCGGCTTCCCCGGCGAGACGGAGGAGGATGTGGACTTCCTGATGCAATGGCTGAAGGACGCCAAGATCGACCGCGCCGGCTGCTTCCAGTACGAGCCGGTCCAGGGCGCGCCCGCCAACGACATCGACGGCGCGGTTCCGCCGGAGGTGAAGGAGGAGCGCTGGCACCGCTTCATGCAGACCCAGCAGAAGGTCAGCGCGAAGATCCTCAAGTCGAAAGTCGGCAGGACGCTTCCCGTCATCATCGACGAGCAGGGCGCGACGGTGGCCACCGGCCGCACCAAGTACGACGCCCCCGAGATCGACGGCGCCGTCTACGTGGCCTCGAAGACGCCGCTCAAGCCGGGCGAGATCGTCAACGTGAAGATCGAGAGTTCGGACGAGTACGACCTGCATGGGTCGGTGGTTTAAGAATTCTTAGGCCCCTCGACGCCGTCATCCCCGGGCTCGTCCCGGGGACCCACGTCTTTGCAGCGTTGCGGTCCGAAAACGTGGGTGGCCGCAACAAGTGCGGCCATGACGGCGAGGGGATGTCTCAAAACCTGCTCAAGCGCCCACGACCCGGTCGCTCGTGATCATGCGAACGCCCGCCGCCGCCATCTCCTGCCTCGCCTTTTCAAGCGACCCGTTCGTGTCGATGGCCCGGGAGGCATCCTCGATCACATGGGTCTCGAAGCCGGCTTCGGCCGCGTCGAGCGCGGTCCAGGCGACGCAGAAATCCAAGGCGAGCCCCACACAGAAGACCCGTTTGAAGCCGCGCTCCTTCAGGTAGCCTGCGAGACCGGTCGAGGTTTCGCGGTCCGCCTCCTTGAAGCCTGAATAGCTGTCGATTCCGGCATTGTACCCTTTGCGGATGACGAGCTGGGCATGCGGGATCTTCAGATCACGCGAGATCTCCGCCCCCTCCGTTCCCTGAACGCAATGGTTAGGCCACAGCACCTGGGAACCATAATGCAGTTCCGTCATCTCGAAGGGCTGCTTGGCGGGATGCGTGGATGCGAAGGAGGCATGTCCCTCGGGATGCCAGTCCTGCGTCAGCACGACATGGCGGAAGGCTTGAGCGAGACGGTTGATCGGCGCGATCACGGCATCACCGTCCGGCACCGCCAGCGCGCCGCCGGGCAGGAAGTCGTACTGAACGTCCACGACGATCAGGATGTCGCCTTCGCCCGGCATGATCGGTGCCTGTTCGGCCATGGCCATCCCTTGACGAGAAAAAGGCAGCCGATCGCTCGGCTGCCCCTGAATATGCCGACGATGTCACTGCCGCTTATTGCGGGATCTTGTCGTCGATGCCCTTCACGTAGAAGTTCATGCCGAGCACCTGCTCGTCCGAGAGGGCGCCCTTGCCCTTGCACTCGATCTCCTTGCCGTCCTGGCCGATGACCGGGCACTTGAAGGGATTGAGCGTGCCAGCCTTGATGGCGGCTTCGGTGTCCTGGGCCATCTTCTTCACGTCGTCGGGCATGTTCTTGTAGGGCGTCATCACGACCATGTGGGCGTCGATGCCGCCCCAGGTGTCTTCCGACTTCCAGGTGCCGTCGAGAACCGCCTTGGCGCGGGCGACGTAATAGTCGGACCAGTTGTCGGTGATGGCGGTCAGCTGCGCCTTCGGGGCGAAGCGCTCCATGTCGGAGGCCTGGCCGAAGCCGAAGCGGCCGCGGGCCTCGGCGGCCTGAATCGGAGCCGGGCTGTCGGTGTGCTGGGCCAGAATGTCGACGCCCTGGTCGAGCAGCGCCTTGGCGGCATCGCCTTCCTTCGCGGGGTCATACCAGGAATTGGCCCATACGACCTTGATCTTGACGTTCGGGTTCACCGACTGCGCGCCGAGGAAATAAGCGTTGATGCCGGAGATCACTTCCGGGATCGGGAAGGCGCCCACATAGCCGATGACATTGGACTTCGTCATCTTGCCGGCGATCACGCCGGTGATGTAGCGGCCCTCGTGGAACTTCGCCGCATAGGTCGAGAGGTTCGGCGCGCGCTTGAAGCCGGTGGCGTGCTCGAACTTGATGTTCGGATACTTCTTGGCGACCTTCACGGTCGGCTCCATGAAGCCGAAGGAGGTCGTGAAGATCAGGTCGTGGCCTGTGCGGGCGAGCTGCTCGATGGCGCGCTCGGAATCGGCCTCCGGCACGCTCTCAACGAAGGTGGTCGTCACCTTGCCCGGAAAGGCCTTCTCGATGGCCTGGCGGCCCTGATCGTGCTGATAGCTCCAGCCGAAGTCGCCGACGGGACCGACATAGATGAAGCCGACCTTGATCTTGTCCTTCGCCTGCGCGAATGCGCCGGTCGCGGACAGAGCCAGAACCGCCGCTCCCGCCACGGCTCCGAAGACTTTCCCTGAAAACATGCTCGTTCCCTCGAGGTTTGATTTCAAACATTCCGTCGCAGGTCTTAAGGCTTCTGGCAAGAATTCCTCTGCCTACACTTTGGTCAGATTAACACCAGTTTGCTCATCGGTCAGGCACGAACGGAACCCCGAGGGAACCGGGTGCTCCGATGGCCCTGCCATGGCGCAGGGAGAGGAGCAGCAGGGCAAGGATCGTCGCAAGATACGGCACCGCCGACAGGACCTGGGGCGGCACGCCGAACTGGGCGGCCTGGGCATGGAGCTGCAGCACCGTCGCGGCGCCGAAAATGTAGGCTCCGACCAGAAGCCAGCCCGGTCGCCAGGCCGCGAAGACCACGAGGGCGAGGGCGATCCAGCCGCGTCCCGCCGTCATGCCGGGCGACCAGAAGCGGGTATAGACGAGCGCGAGATAGGCCCCCGCCAGGCCGGCGCAGGCGCCGCCGAACAGGATCGCCCAGAACCGCACGCGCCAGACCGGCAGGCCGAGCGCATTGGCCGAGGTGTGGTTCTCGCCGATGGAGCGCAGGGTCAGTCCGGAGCGGGTCCGGGTGAGATAGATCGCCACCAGGATCGTCAGCGCGATGGAGGCATAGACGAAGAGATCCTGCTCAAAAAACAGGCGGCCGATGACGGGGATATCGCTCAAGCCCGGAATGTCGATATGGGCCACCGGATCTCGCCGTGCGCCGACGAAGGGAGCGCCGATCAGGCCCGAGAGACCAAGGCCGAAAATGGTCAGGGCAAGCCCGGATCCGACCTGGTTCGCGGCAAAGCCCAGCACCACCAGGGCGAACAGGGACGCCATCAGCGCACCCGCCAGGATTCCAGCGCCGACGCCGAGAAGCGTCGAGTCGAACGTCACGGCGGCGGCAAAGCTGCAGGCGGCGCCCATCGCCATCATGCCCTCGACGCCGAGATTGAGCACACCCGAGCGCTCCGCCACGAGTTCGCCCAGGGCCGCGATCAGCAGCGGGGTGGAGGCGGTGACGATGGTGAGAAGAATGGCCTCGAAAGTGGTCATTTGCCCCCTCCCCGTGTCACGAAGCGAATCCGGTAGCTGACGAGCGCATCGCCTGCCAGAACGCAGAGCAGCAGGATGCCCTGGAAGGCCTGGGTGAGATCGAGCGGCAGCTTCAAGAGGATCTGCGCGCTCTCGCCGCCGATGAAAGTCAGCGCCACCACCAAAGCGGCGATCAGGATGCCGATGGGGTTGAGGCGGCCGAGGAAGGCGACCGTGATCGCCGTGAAGCCATAGCCGGGAGAGATCGACGGCTGCAGCTGTCCGATCTGGCCCGAAACCTCGGTGATGCCGGCAAGTCCCGCCAAACCGCCTGAGATCGCGAAAACCGCCATCGTGGTCGACTTGGAGCTGAAGCCGGCAAAGCGCGCCGCCCGCGGCGCGTCGCCGGTGAGCTTCAGGCGATAGCCGAACAGGGTGCGCCCCAGGATCACCGCCGTCGCCAGAACGGCGATGAGCGCGAACAGGGCGCCGAAGTGAACGCGGCCGCCCTCGAAGATCGGATGCAGCGTCGCGGAGGGGTCGAAGGTCACCGATTGCGGGAAGTTGAAGCCCTTCGGATCGCGCCAGGGGCCGCGCACCAGATAATCGAGCACGAGCTGCGCCACATAGACCAGCATCAGGCTCGTGAGGATCTCGTTGACGCCGAAGCGCGTCTTGAGAAAGGCCGGGATCAATCCCCAGAGCGCGCCGCCGATGATGCCGAGCAGCAGCATCAGCGGCAGCACCCACAGACCGGCTTCGGTGCCATGGGTCTTCAGCGCAAGCCAGCTGCCGAGCACCGCGCCGATGACGTATTGCCCCTCGGCGCCGATGTTCCAGAGATTGGCGCGAAAGCAATAGGACAGACCGATGGCGATGAGCGCCAGCGGCGTCGCCTTTACGACGAGTTCCTGCAGCGACCACGGATCGCTGAGCGGCTGAAGCACATAGACGTCGAAGGCGGCGGCAGGCGAGCGCCCCATGAGCCAGATGACGAGGCCTGCGATGAGAAAGGCCGTGATGAAGGCCGCGACCGGCGCGAGCGCGCGCATCACGGGCGATACGTTCGGGCGAGGCGTCAGCTCAAACCGCATGAACGCCTCCGGAGGCTTGCGCGACGCCTAGCATTTCAAGGCCCACGGCCTCCTTGGTCCATTCCCCGATGGGCTTGAGCGGGCTCAATGTTCCCTGGTGGATCACGGCCATCCGGTCGGCCACCTCGAACAATTCGTCGAGATCCTGGCTCACCACCACGACGGCGCTGCCCTGTCGGGCGAGATCGACGAGAGCCTGGCGGATGAGGCGCGCTGCGCCGGCATCGACGCCCCAGGTCGGCTGGTCGACGACGATCAGCTTCGGCTTGCGGATGATCTCGCGGCCGATCACGAATTTCTGCAGGTTGCCGCCGGAGAGTTTTCGCGCCTGCGGATCGCCTTCCGGTGTGCGCACGTCGAAACTCTGGACGATCGTGCGGGCGAGCCGCCTCGCGGCATTGACCAGGATGAAGCCGGAGCGGCTGACTTCCGCCGCAGCATGCGAGATCAGGGTGTTCTCGCTCAGTCGATGGGTCGGCGCCGCCGCATGGCCGAGGCGCTCCTCGGGAACGAAGGCCGCGCCCAGCCGGCGCCTGCCGTCGATCCCCGTCGTACCGACCGGTCTGCCGGCGATGACCACGGCATCCGGCCCGCCCGCGAGCCGTTCGCCCGAGAGCGCCGCAAACAGCTCGGTCTGGCCATTGCCCGCGATGCCGGCAATGCCGACGACCTCGCCGGCCCGGGCTGTCAGGTCGATGTCCCGCAACGACTGGCCGTGCATTCCGGCAGGCGGCAGGTTGAGAGACGCGACCTTGAGCATCTCGCCTTCCGGGTGGTGCGGCGCATCGGTGCGGATCTCGCCGACCTCGCTGCCGACCATGAGCGCTGCGATCTCGCGGGCACTGCTGGCGCGTGGATCGATGGTCGCGACGACGCGTCCGGCGCGCAGAATCGTGGCGCGGCGGCAAAGGCGGCGCACCTCCTCCAGCTTGTGGGAGATGTAGAGAATCGAGCAACCCTCGGCCGAGAGCCGATCGAGGGTCGTGAAGAGATGCTCCGCTTCCTGCGGGGTGAGCACGGAGGTCGGCTCGTCAAGGATGAGCAGGCGCGGGTTCTGGAGCAGGCAGCGGACGATCTCGATGCGCTGCCGCTCGCCCGCCGACAGGGTCCAGACCGCCCGGTCGGCGTCGAGCGCCAGACCATAGGTGCGGCTGATCTCTCCGAGCTTGCCGCGCACGGTCGCGAGATCCCAGTCGCCGGAAAGCGCCACTGCGATGTTCTCGGCCACCGTCAGCTCGTCGAAGAGCGAGAAATGCTGAAAAACCATCCCGAGGCCGAGATTTCGTGCCTCCACCGGCGAGCCGATGGAGACCGGACGGCCCTCCCAGCGGATCTCGCCGGCGCTCGGCTCGATGACGCCGTAGAGGATCTTCACCAGCGTCGACTTGCCGGCTCCGTTCTCTCCGAGAAGCGCGTGGATTTCCCCCGGCTCGATCGAAAGATCGATCCCGTCATTGGCGAGAAGATCGCCATAGCGCTTGCTGATCCCTTTAAGCTCGACGAGGGGAGGCCCCGAGGATGATACGTCTGCCTTCACACAAGCGTCTCTGACTTAAGGGTTGCAGCTGGATAGGAATATGCACATGGATGACGGCCCGCGCCGAACTTGGCAAGTGACCTTGGCAAGTCATCTTGGCAAGTGCCGGGCGGTACGCTCTCCCCTGTGGATCGATCATAGGGAGGCGGCGCGCCGGTCGGCAATGGCGAATCCGTGCTTTACTGTGAGTGAGCAAGCCGTCCACAACCTGATGGTGAAAGCCCCGTGACCGAGAGGACCTATAACATTGCCGTGGTCGGTGCCGGAGCAGTCGGCTTAAGCGCCGCCATCGCCTTTGCCCGCGACGGGTTCGATACCGTGCTCATCGGCGGGCTCGATACGCGCCGCGATGGCCGCACCGTCGCGCTGCTGAACGGCTCGGTGCGCTTCCTGGAAGCGCTCGGGGTCTGGCCGGCGCTGGCCGGCAACGCCGCGCCCCTCGAGACGATGCGCATCGTCGACGATACCGGCAGCCTGTTCCGCCCGCCGCCGGCCTCCTTCCGGGCGGGGGAGATCGGCCTCGACGCCTTCGGGTGGAACATCGAGAACGTGGCTCTCGTCGAGACGATGGCCGAAGCGGCGCGCGCCGTCGCCAACCTGACCCTCGTTCCGGCCTTCGCGACCGGGTTCGACACCGATGAGGCCGGCGCCCGTCTCACGCTCGCCGACGGCACGACGATCCGCGCCAGCCTCGTGGTCGCGGGCGACGGCCGCAATTCGAAGCTGCGCCAGATCGCCGGGATCGAAACCCAGACATGGTCCTATCCGCAATCCGCGGTCACCGTCATTCTGGCGCACGACAGGGAGCATCGGGACACCTCGACCGAGTTCCACACCCGCCATGGACCCTTCACCCTCGTTCCCCTGCCCGGTCGCCGCTCGAGCCTCGTCTGGGTGACGAGCAAGAGCGAGGCGGAACGGCTTTCGCAGCTCGACGATTCCGCCCTGGCGCTCGCCATCGAACGGCAGGCGCAGTCGCATCTGGGCGCCATGCGCATCGACGGCCCGCGCGGGCTCGTGCCGATGAGCGGCCTCTCGGTCAATCGCTACCGGGCGCAGAACCTCGCCCTCGTCGGCGAGGCCGCGCACGTCTTCCCGCCGATAGGCGCACAGGGCCTCAATCTCGGCTTCCGCGATGTGGCGTCTCTCAGGGACGCGGTGGTGGATGGGCGTGACGCGGGGCAGGATCCGGGATCGAACGAGACGCTGGACCGCTATCAGCGCAGCCGCGACCTCGACGTCCGCCTGCGCACGGCCGCTGTGGACGGGCTCAACCGAACGCTTCTGACCTGCATGCTCCCCACGGACTTCCTGCGCGGCGCAGGCCTTCTCGCGCTCAGCAATATCGGTCCCTTACGCCGGATCGTCATGCGCGAGGGCGTGCTCCCGCGCTTCGGCGTGCCCCGGCTGATGCGGGGAGAGGGTTCCGCATAAGCCCTCGTGTCATTCCCGGCCGGAGCGCAGCGGAGGGGAAGGGAATCCAATGGCGCTGTGCTTGATCGTGGATCCCCTTCCCGCGCTTCGCTCGCCGGGGATGACACCTCCTCACGTCATGGCCGGGCTCGTCCCGGCCATCTCGATACGGAGAAGCGCCGCACCTCGTTCAATTGGGATCACCGGCACTGATCCCCGGATCAAGTCCGGGGAGGTGATGACATGAGAGGCTTACGGAAACAGGTCGTAGGGCAACGCGCCGGTCTTGGTGGTGAGGTAGAGAATCCCCGTCAGCGTGAACATCGACACCAGCGTGCCGATGAGGATGCAGGCGGAGGCGCGCTCCACGCCCACATTGTACTGCGTCGAGATCACGAAGATGTTCAGGGCCGGCGGCAGGGCCGCCATGATCATCGCCGCATAGGTCCAGGCCGGCCCGAAATCGCCCACGGCCGAGAGCACCACCCACACCAGAAGCGGGTGCAGGATCAGCTTGATGAAGACCAGGATCGGCACTTCGCCCGGCATCTGCCGCATGGGTCTGAGGGCCACCGTCACGCCGAGGATGAACAGGGCGCAGGGCGCGGCCGCTCCTGAGAGCCAGGTCACGATCTGATCGAGGGATTGCGGCAGCCGCAGATGCAGATAGCTCGCCGCGATCCCGGCGGCGGTCGCCACGTTGAAGGGATGCGTCAGGACCCGCCAGACGATCCGGCGGATCGTCGCCGGCAGGGTCAGCTTGTCGAGTCCCGCCATCGACATGAGAAGCGGCACGACCGAGAACAGGAACAGGTTGTCGAAGACGAAGATCAGAACGACCGGAGCGCTGGCAGCCGTGCCGATCGCCGCCAGGATCAGCGGCGGCCCCATATAGCCGATATTGGAATAGGACCCGGCCACGCCCTGCACCACGGACTGCGCCATGTCCCGCGTGTAGCGCCAGCCGGTGGCGAAGGAGAGCACGAAGGCGCAAGCCGTAGAAAACGTGGTCGCGGCGATGAAGGGCCAGTTGGCCAGCTCGTTAAGCGGTTTGTCGGCGATGAGCCGGTAGAACAGGCAGGGCAGCGCCACGTAGATCAGGAAGAACTGCATCCAGGCGAGCCCGGCCTCGGGCTGCTTCACCACCCTGCCGCAGAAGAAGCCGAGCCCGATCAGGCCGAAGAAAGGAACGAGCAGGTTGAACAGCCCGACCAGATCGGACATCGGCGTCTCCAAATGGAAGGAATTGGCAGGCCTGAAATGACAGCTTGTTCTGGCAAGGTTCCAACCTTGCGACAATCCCAGCTTTTGGAAGGCCAGCTTTCCTAGAACGCAGGGCTCCCGCCCAGGTACCGCCCCGCTCTCCTCATCGTGAGAGGCGCCGATTTGGAGAATCCGGCCAGGATCTCTATATGAAGATCAAGGAGTTAAGACCATGAAAGCGAGTTTAGCAAAATTCGCGATCGGCCAAGTGGTAAAGCACCGGGTGTTCGATTTCAGGGGGCTGATCTTCGATGTCGATCCCGAATTCGACAACACCGAGGAATGGTGGCTGTCGATTCCCGAGGAGGTCCGGCCCCGCAAGGACCAGCCCTTCTATCACCTCTTCGCCGAAAACGCGGAAACCGAGTACATCGCCTATGTCTCCGAGCAGAACCTGCTGCCGGACCATTCCGGCGAGCCCCTGCGCAATCCGATGATTTCGGAAATGTTCACGCGGGATAAGAACGGGAGCTACAAGGCCCATCCGATCCTGGCCAACTGAGAATTTCCATCTTGGACTCAAAAGAAAACGCCGGGCTGTTGGCCCGGCGTTTTCTGTTTGCCGATTGCTGCAAGCCCTTACGGCTTGGGGGCAGCCGGAGCCGCAGCGCCAAGAGCAGGAGCGCCGGGAGCAGCAGTGCCGCTCTGGCCCTGAAGCATCTTCTGACGCATCTCTTCGCTCTTCTTCTGCAGCTCTTCCTGAAGCTTCTTCTGCTGTTCCTCGAGCACCTTCGGATCGATCGGAGGACCGTCGAAGGCCTTGCCGAAGCCGGCGGCGGGAACGGCGAAGGTGATCTCGCGGCCCATCTGGTTCTGGACGCTGACGTTCAGGTTGCTGCCCTTCTTGATCGCGGCGATGAAGTCGTCCTTCACCTGAGCCTCGGCGAAGCAGCCGTTGGGCAGGCACATGACATAGCGGCCGGGGGTGGCCTGACCCTGATCGACGGCGAAGCGCAGGCCCGGCTGCAGCAGCAGGCCGAGCGGCATCACGAAGCGGACGACCTTCTGCGGCTGCTGGCCCTTCACGTCATAGACGGCGAGAGCGAGAACCGGCTGACCCTGATCCGAGACGAAGTCGCGGGTGGTGTAGCAGATCTCGGTGTTGGTGTTCTGGTCCTTGCCGCAGACCTTGGTCCATTCCGGCTGGGACGGCTCGGCCTTCACCTGCACGACGGTCGGGCCGGCATTCTGCTGCGCCGGAGCAGCGCCCGGAGCGGGCTGCTGCGGGGCTGGAGCGGCGGGACGGGCCGGCTGCGCGGCCGGGCGCTGGGCCGGAGCGGTCTGAGCCAGAACGGGTGCGCTCACCAGAAGAGCCAAGGCGGTCGCCAGGCCACGGGTCCCCCCCAGGCTCGCGAAGCGTGTCGCGAAAGACATATGTTTGATCCTCTTCAGTCGAAAGACCGGCTTTCGAATAGGCCGTTTATCCGGCGCGTTCTTAACCTGCGATGACGTGGTCAAATCCTTGCCGAATGTGGCGAAGACAAGACGTGTGGCGCTCCTTTAACCTTTCGCGTGCTAGGTTTCCAGTCACCCTGGGCAATTTTCTGTACAACATTGCCCCTAGAGTCATCGTCTCGTACCGGGAACGTCATGGGCCGCTGGCTTATACGGAAATTGCTGTTTTGTGCTGCCTTCGCCTTGTCGGGCCATAACCTCGCTTCCGCAGAGGGGGTGGAGACGCTGCGGCATGGCATCGCGATGCATGGGCAGCCCTCCCTCGCGCCCGATTTCGATCACCTGCCCTACGCGAATCCGCAGGCCCCGAAAGGCGGACGAATCACGCTGGCGCTCCAGGGCACCTTCGACAGCCTCAACCCGCTGATCGTGCTCGGCGTCGCTCCCGATGTGGTGCCGCGCTACGTGCTCCAGAGCCTGATGCTGCGCTCCACGGACGAACCGTTCACCGTCTACGGTCTCGTTGCCCGCTCGGTCGAGATGCCTGAGGATCGGAGTTCGATCACCTTCCACCTCGACCCTCGCGCCCGCTTCTCCGACGGCCATCTGCTGACCGCCGAGGACGTGCGCTTCTCGTTCGAGATGCTGAAGAAGTACGGAAAGCCGTTCCACCGGTCGAGCTTCGGCCAGGTCAAAGCGGTCGAGATCCTCGACCCGCACCGGATCCGGTTCGATCTGACCGGCTCGAACGACCGGGAATTGCCCCTGATCATCGGGACGATGGCGATCTTTCCGGCGCATGCGACGAACCCTGAGACGTTCGACAAGACGTCGCTCGCCCCACCTATCGGCTCCGGCCCTTATGCCCTGACCGAGGTCAGGCCGGGCGAGCGGGTCGTGCTAAAGAGCCGCGAGGACTATTGGGGCAAGGATCTGCCGGTCACCCGGGGCCTCTATAATTTCGATGAGATCCGCTACGATTTCTATCGCGACGCCAACAGCTTGTTCGAGGCCTTTAAGGCAGGACTTTACGATTTCAGGATCGAGGGCGATCCTGGGCAATGGGCAACGGGCTACGACATCCCGGCAGTCAGAGACGGCCGCATCGTCCGGGAGACCATGACCACCCGGGTCCCCAAGGGCATGAACGGCTTCGTCTTCAACACGCGCAAACCGCTTTTCGCGGATATTCGGGTGCGCGAGGCCCTGACCTACCTGTTCGACTTCGACTGGGTGAACCGCAACCTGTATTTCGGTCAGCTGACCCGCTCGAACAGCTATTTCTCCGGGTCGGATCTCGCCGCCGCCAGCAGACCGGCGGATGATCGGGAACGTGCCTTGCTGGCTCCCTTCCCCGATGCCGTCCGGCCGGACATCCTCGAAGGCCGTTGGGAGCCTCCAGCCGGCGACGGATCGGGCCGGGACCGGGAGATGGCACGGCGTGCCCTCGCCCTGCTCTCCGAAGTCGGCTGGACGCTCGACAACGACGTTCTGCGCAAGAAGGGAACCGGAGAGGCCTTCGCCTTCGAGATGCTCGTCAATTCCCGCCAGCAGGAGCGGCTCGCGCTCAATTTCTCGCAATCCTTAAGCCGTATAGGCATCCAGGCGCGCGTGCGCCTCGTCGACGACGTGCAATACTGGCGCCGTCTCGCCCGGTTCGACTTCGACATGGTGCAATGGCTCTGGCCCGGGACACCCTCTCCCGGCAACGAACAGCGCAACCGCTGGGGCTCGGCGGCGGCGCAAAGGAGTGGGTCGCTCAACCACGCCGGGATTACCTCAGCTGCCATCGACCGGCTCCTCGACGCCCTTTTGGAGGCGAGAAGCCGGGACGATTTCGTATCGGCCGTTCGCGCCCTCGACCGTGCGCTGCTGTCAGGATTTTATGCTGTCCCCCTGTTTTATCTGAAAGATCAATGGCTTGCCTATAGCAGCGACCTCCGGCGCCCGGAGAAGACGCCATTGATGGGAACGAATATCGACACCTGGTGGAGGCAGCCGAAATAGCGGCATCCTTCCGGTTTCGGCTCCATATTGTTGAGCTTGCGTTCATGTAGCCCGTGAAACTAATGCTCTGCTTCGACGTTGGTGAACACCTCCTGTCTCACTGTCGCGTCTCATCGCAGGGTATCGCCATGAATGGAATGCCGAAGGTCCTCGTCGTCGATAACGGCGAGCGTGCTCCCGAGAGCGCTCTGTCCGCAGAGCTCGCCGGCATGGGATACGCGAGCGTGACGACGCCCTTCGAGACCGCCGATGACGTCCTGGCCCTGATCCCGAGCCCGGCGGCGGTGGTGCTGCAGATGCCGCGCCATGCCGGATGGGCGGAGCGCCGGCGCTTCCTCGGCCTCGCCCGTCGTCTGCGCAAGAACATGGCGGAGAGCGGCACCCCTGTCATCATCACGGGCGGGGTGGCAGGAGCCGCGACGATGCTGCAGAACGAACTCGGCGTTCGGACAGTCGCGTCACCCGACTTCTAGTCCCTCAGCAAGGCAAAAGCCTCTTCTTCAGTGCAGGCCTCATTTTCGCTCGTCCGGAAATACGCGGCTGTCTGCGTGTTCCCTTGTTCCTGCTTCCGATAGACGGCAATCGTGCTGCCCGGTCCGCCTCCCGTATGTCCAACGACCTTCAGACCACCTGTCGTTTGTCCGGTCATGACGCCGAGGCCGTATCCCGGGATGGCCCAGGGTCGCCCCGGCACCGGACCGGGAAGCACCAACGGGGACAGCATTTCCTGCTTGAGATCCGACGGCAGCAGGTCGCCGGCGAATAGCCGATCGAGCAGATACGCCGCCTCCTCGACAGGTCCCACCAGCAGGCCGTGATAAACCCAGCCGGGATGATACCCCGCGGCGTTTCCCATGGTCGCCGAGTCGAGATCCGCCCTCGTGCGCGCAAAGCAAGCGCCTTCGATACCGAGCGGCTTCAAAACAAGACGCTGCAATGCCTCGCCGATGTCTGCGCCCGTTGCGACCTCAATCTGCCGAGCGACGAACAGGTAGCCGATATTGGAGTAGGCCCACCCCTCGCCCACGGGATAGCGAAGGCGGTCGGCATCGAGCCGGTCCAGAAGGTGCGGAACCTGCCAGGGCTCGTCGCCGCGTTCCACGGCCTCATGGTAGGGGCGAAAGCCGCCGTAATTCGTCAGCCCGGATCGATGCTGCAGCAGATGGCGCAAGGTATAGGGTTTGCCTTCGAGCGGCTCGTCCAAAGCGACCGCTCCGTCGCGCACGAGCGACAGAGCCGCAGCAGCAAGAACCGTCTTGGTAAAGCTCCACCAGGGTACGATCCTCCGGGAATCGCGCGCACCGACCACGCACCCGTCTTCGATCGAGGCCCAAGCTTCCACCATCAGGCCGCCTTCTTCTCCGCAATACGCACGAGGCTGCGCAGGATCGTCGTCGAGGCCTTAAGCCGCTCGTCCGGCGTCTCGACGTCGCGGACGAACACGATCTTCATGTCGGGACGCACCTTCGCGAAGGAGGCCTGCTCCGTGACATAGGAGATGAGGCCGGTCGGATTGGCGAAGGAGTTGTCGCGGAAGGAGATGATGATGCCCTTCGGCCCGCCATCCACCTTCTCCACATTGGCGCGGCGGCAGAGCACCTTGATCGCCATGATCTTGAGCAGCTGATCGACCTCCGACGGCACCGGCCCGAACCGGTCGACGAGCTCCGCCCGGAAGGCATCGATCTCCTGGTCGGTCTCGAAGGTCGAAAGGCGCCGATAAAGCCCGAGCCGCAGCTGCAGGTCGGCGATATAGCTCTCCGGGATCATCACTGGCGCGCCGACGGCGATGGTGGGCGACCATTGATCCTCCGTCGGCTCCTCGATGCCGGCCTTCAGCTGCGCCACCGCCTCTTCCAGCATCTGCTGATAGAGCTCGTAGCCGACCTCCTTGATATGGCCGGATTGCTCCTCGCCCAGAAGATTGCCCGCGCCGCGGATGTCGAGATCGTGCGAGGCGAGCTGGAAGCCTGCACCGAGAGTATCCAGCGTCTGCAGAACTTTAAGACGCCGCTCGGCCTGCACCGTCAGCGATTTGTTGGCCGGCACCGAGAACAGGGCATAGGCGCGCGTCTTGGAACGCCCGACGCGCCCGCGCAGCTGGTAGAGCTGCGACAGGCCGAACATGTCGGCGCGATGGACGATCAGCGTGTTGGCGGTCGGGATATCGAGGCCCGATTCCACGATGGTCGTCGAGAGCAGGATGTCGTACTTGCCCTCGTAGAAGGCGGTCATGACGTCTTCGAGCTGCCCCGCCGCCATCTGGCCATGCGCAACCGCCACCTTCGCCTCCGGCACCTCCTTGTCGAGAAAGGCCTTCACGTCGCCGAGATCGTCGAGACGCGGTACCACGTAGAAGGCTTGGCCCCCGCGATAGCGCTCGCGCAGCAGCGCCTCGCGGATGAGAAGCGGATCGAACGGCGTGATGAAGGTGCGCACCGCGAGGCGATCGACCGGCGGCGTCGTGATCAACGAGAGCTCGCGTACGCCTGTCAGGGCCAGCTGCAGGGTGCGCGGGATCGGCGTTGCCGACAGCGTCAGCACGTGAACCTCGGCACGAAGCTCCTTCAGGCGCTCCTTGTGAGACACGCCGAAATGCTGCTCCTCATCGACGATGATAAGGCCGAGATCCTTGAACTTGATGGTCTTGCCAAGAAGCGCATGGGTGCCGATGACGATGTCGACCGAGCCGTCGGCCAGGCCCTCTTTCGTCTTCTTCATCTCGGCGGCCGGCACGAAGCGCGAAGCCTGCGCGACGTTGAGCGGCAGGCCGCGGAAGCGGTCGCAGAAGGTGCGGTAATGCTGGCGGGAAAGAAGCGTCGTCGGCACCACCACGGCCACCTGCTTGCCGCCCATGGCGGCGACGAAGGCCGCGCGCAAAGCCACCTCCGTCTTGCCGAAGCCGACGTCGCCGCAGACGAGGCGATCCATCGGACGGCCGGAAGCCATGTCGTCGAGGACCGCCTCGATGGCGTTGAGCTGGTCCTCGGTTTCGTCATAGGGGAAACGGGCAGCGAACTCGTCGTAGAGCCCTTCCGGCGGCGTCAGGCGCGGCGCGTCCTTGAGAATTCGCGCGGCGGCGATCTTCATGAGCGCGCCCGCCATCTCACGGATGCGCTGCTTCATGCGCGCCTTGCGCGCCTGCCAGGCTCCGCCACCGAGCTTATCGAGCTGGACTTCCGTCTCTTCCGACCCGTAGCGGGTCAGAAGATCGATGTTCTCGACCGGCAGGAAAAGCCGGTCGCCGCCGGCATAATGCAGCTCGAGGCAGTCGTGCGGCGCACCTGCGGCCTCGATGGTCTTCAGCCCCTCGAAGCGCCCGATGCCGTGATCCACGTGGACGACCAGATCGCCCGGCGTAAGCGCCGCAACCTCGGTCAAAAAGTCCTGCGGCCGCTTGGACTTGCGTTTCTGGCGCACGAGACGGTCGCCGAGAATGTCCTGCTCGCTGATGACGGCGAGGTCCGCCGTCTCGAAGCCCGATTCCAAGGGCCAGATGCCGACCGGGATCTCATTGCGCGGATAGGCCATCGCGTCCGAGAAGCGCGCGATCGGCTTGGTCTGGCGCAGGTCGTGATCCTGCAGCACGTGGGATAACCGCTCGCGCGAGCCTTCCGTCCAGGCGCCGAGCATCACGCGTTTCTTAGCCGCCTGCAGGTCGCGGATATGGCGAATGACGGCCTCGAACACGTTGGCGTTCTCGTCCGCCCGTTCGGCGATGAAGTTGCGGCCCTGTCGCGCCTCGCAGTCGATGACGAGCTTTCCAGGCGATTCCGGGATCGCGAAAGGTGTCAGACGCGCAAGCGGAAGTTTCGCGGTGCGCTCAGACCATTCCTCCGGCTTGAAGTAGAGGGCATCCGGCGGCAGCGGGCGATAAGGCGCGACACCAGGCTGGTTCTGCCCCATCGCCTCCCGGCGGGCATCGTAATAGTCCTTCACCTGCGAAAGCCGCTCGCCGGCTGCATCGTCGGCCAGCGCATCGAACACCACCGGCACGTCGGGCAGATAATCGAACAGGGTATCGAGATGGTCGTGGAACAGCGGCATCCAGTGCTCGAGGCCCGGGTAGCGCCGCCCCTCGCTGATCGCCTCATAGAGCCGGTCGTCGCGGGTCGGCGCGCCGAAGGCCGCCACATAGGCCTGCCGGAAGCGCTTGATGCTCTCGGTGGTGAGCTGCACCTCGCTCATGGGCACGAGGTCGAGGGAGCGCAGGGTGCCGACCGTGCGCTGGGTCTCCGGATCGAAGGCGCGGATCGATTCCAGCGCGTCGCCGAAGAAGTCGAGGCGGACCGGATTGGGCAGGCCTGCCGGGAAGAGATCGATGATGCCGCCGCGCACCGCGTATTCGCCCGTGTCCCGAACCGTGCCGGTGCGCAGGAAGCCGTTGGCCTCGAGCCAGCCGATCAGCTGGGTCGTGTCGACCACGTTGCCGGGGGCGGCGGAAAAGGTTTCGGCCGCGATGCGGGCCTTCGGCGGCACGCGCTGAACGAGGGCGTTCACTGTCGTCGAGAGGATGCGCGGCTTGTCCTCCGAAGTCTTCGACCGGGCCAGACGCGCCAGGGTCGTCATGCGCTGCGCGGTGATCGCGGTGTTGGGCGACACGCGGTCGTAGGGCTGGCAGTCCCAGGCCGGGAACGTGAGGATCTCGACCTCGGGCGCAATGAAGGCGAGGCTGTTGGCGAAATTCTGCTGCCGCTGCCCGTCGCGGGCCACATGCACCAGGACCGCCGGCCCCTCCACCTGCCCGGAGAGGCCGCGTGCGAGATCGGCGACGGCAAGCGCGTCGAAGCCGTCGGGCACGCCGGACAACGTCAGGCTTTGGCCCTTCTTCAGGGCATCGAGGGCACGGGTCAGGGCTGGCTTCATGGCGAATTATCGGATCGTAGATAACAAGAACGCGGGCTGGTCGGACCGGTTCGTTGGATGAGAGAAAAGAGGGACGATGTAGTCCGATGCCGGGCTATCTGTCATCCCCGGTTGAAGTTGCCTTTTCTCCCCTCGGGGAGACGCCCTCCCACGTCATCACAGGCCTTGTGCCGGTGATCCAGATCGTGTGAGGCGCCTCGCTTCTCGCATCGGGATGGCCGGGACAAGCCCGGCCATGACGGGAAGCAACAGCGGCTCGCACCTCTTTATCTCAGCTATGGATCGGCGAGGTATGGGTGTGGAACGCCTTCAACCGCCGGAACAGGGGTGTGTCGTAGTTCTGCGGCGTTTCGATCTCGCCGGTAATCCAGCCGAGAAGATCCCGGTCGGTCACCTCGATCAGGCGCTCGAATTCGGCCAGATCCTCCTCGGAAAGCTCCCCGATCTCCGCATCGGCGAAGCGGCCCATGATTAGGTCCATCTCCCGCATGCCGCGGTGCCAGGAGCGATACAGGATCTGCCTGCGGCGGGTGTCGAGGCCGGCGCTGCTGCGTGTCGTTCCGCTCATGATTGCTCCGATCCGATAAGATTACGTCGCCTCAGGGCGGCTTGGCGGCTATATAACCATCTCCCTCCGACTTGCTACCCGTTTGAATGTCATTGCGTCCCTCGATTCTCGATCCCTTATTCGCCCCTGCCACCTCATTGCCGGGTGTCGGGCCGAAGATTGTCCCCCTCCTCGACCGGCTCCTCGGCGAGCCCGGCAAGCCTGCGCGCGTCGCGGATCTCCTCTTTCATGTGCCCACCAGCGGCATCTCGCGGGAGATGAAGGGCTCGGTGGCCGACGCACCCGTGGGCGAGCCGGTCACGCTCTCCGTCACCGTCGTGGGCCATCGCCCCCCGCCTCCGGGCCGCCGGGCGCCCTACCGGATCCTCGTGGAGGATGAGACGGGCGATGTGACCCTGGTCTTCTTCAATGGCCAGAAGGCACGCCTCGAGAAGATCCTGCCCGTGGGCGAACGCCGCTACGTTTCCGGCAAGATCGAGCTGTGGGACGGACGGCGCCAGATGGTGCATCCCGACCGTATCCTCGACGACAAAAGCATCGAGAACCTGCCGGCGGTGGAAGCCGTCTACGGGCTCACCGAGGGCCTCTCATCGCGCATGGTCGGCCGCTATATCGGCGCGGCGCTCGACAAGGTCCCCCGCCTGCCCGAATGGCAGGACCCGGCCTGGCTCGACCGCAACGCCCTGCCCGATTTCCAACAAGCGCTCCTCGCCCTTCACCGGCCGGACAACGCGGCGCAGCTTTCCGATGAAGCCATCGCCAAATCGACCCCGCGCCGGCGCCTCGCCTATGACGAACTGCTCGCGTCCCAGCTTGCCCTCGCGCTTGTCAGAAGCCGCATGCGGCGCCTGCCCGGCCGGGTGAATGCGGGCGACGGCCATCTGGTCGAGCGGCTGAAATCCGCCCTGCCCTTCGGGCTCACCGGCTCGCAGGCGCAGGCGATCGAGGACATCCGGCGCGACCTCGTCTCCGACAAGAAGATGCTGCGCCTGCTCCAGGGCGATGTGGGCTCGGGTAAGACCGTCGTTGGTCTTCTCACCATGGCAAGCGCCATCGAGGCCGGGCGCCAGGCCGCCATGATGGCGCCGACCGAAATCCTCGCCCGCCAGCACTACGAGCGCCTTGCTCCCATGGCCGAGCAGGCGGGCCTGACCATCGCCCTGCTCACCGGACGCGAGAAAGGCGTCGCGCGCAGGACCATTCTCGCCGGCCTCGCCGACGGCAGCATCCAGATCGCGGTCGGCACCCACGCCCTGTTCCAGGAGGGCGTGGCCTTCCAGGACCTCGGCGTTGCGGTGGTGGACGAGCAGCACCGCTTCGGCGTCCATCAGCGCCTTGCGCTCGGCTCCAAGGGCGAGGCCGTCGATATCCTGGTCATGACGGCGACGCCGATCCCGAGAACTCTGGCGCTCACCTATTTCGGCGACATGGACGTGTCGGTGCTGAACGAGAAGCCGGCCGGCCGCAAGCCCATCGCAACCAAGCTCATCGCCATCGACCGGCTCGACGAGGTCGTCGGCGGCATCGGGCGGGCCATTGCCAACGGCGATCAGGTTTATTGGGTCTGCCCGCTCGTCGGCGAATCCGAATCCATCGACCTCGCGGCGGCCGAGGAGCGGTTCGAGTTGCTCAAGGGCTTATTCGGCGATCAGGTGGGCCTCGTGCACGGCAAGATGGCCGGCAGGGACAAGGACGCCGCCATGGAGCGGTTTTCGAGCGGGGAGACGAAGGTTCTTATCTCCACCACGGTGATCGAGGTCGGCGTCGACGTGCCGAACGCCACGATCATGGTGATCGAGCATGCCGAGCGCTTCGGTCTCGCGCAGCTCCACCAGCTGCGCGGACGTATCGGACGCGGCTCGAAATCCTCGACCTGCCTGCTGGTCTACAAGGGCCCGCTCGGTCAGGTCGCGCAGGCGCGGCTGGAGATGATGCGCCAGACGGAGGACGGCTTCCGCATCGCCGAGGAGGACCTGCGGCTGCGCGGCGAAGGCGAGGTTCTGGGCACGCGCCAGTCCGGAACGCCCGGCTTCAAGCTCGCCCGCCTCGAGGTCGACGGCGATCTTCTCGGCGCCGCCCGCGACGATGCCCGCCTGATCGTGGATCGCGACCCCGATCTCGTGAGCGAGCGCGGTCAGGCGCTGAGGGTGCTGCTCTACCTGTTCGAGCGCGATTCCGCGATCCGGCTGCTGCGGGCGGGGTAGGAAACCTCCATCGTCATGGCCGCACTTGTTGCGGCCACCCACGTCTGGAGAACCTCACCGTAGAAAGACGTGGGTGCCCGGGACAAGCCCGGGCATGACGAGGATTGTTTTCTCACTCCACCGTCACGGATTTCGCGAGATTGCGCGGCTGATCCACGTCCTTCCCCATGAAGACCGCCGTGTGATAGGCGAGCAGCTGGATCGGAACGGCGTTCAGGATCGGCGCCACGATCGGGTGTACGGACGGCATCACGATGGTCGCCATCGTGTCGAGACCGGCTTCCAGAGCCCCACGCTCGTCCGTGATCAGGATGATCCGGCCGCCGCGGGCCGCGACCTCCTGCATGTTCGAAACGGTCTTCTCGAAAATCTCGTCGTGCGGCGCGATCACGATGACCGGCATGGTCTCGTCGATGAGCGCGATGGGGCCGTGCTTGAGCTCGCCGGCCGCATAGCCTTCGGCGTGGATGTAGGAGATTTCCTTGAGCTTCAGGGCCCCTTCCATCGCCAGCGGATAGGAGGTGCCGCGCCCGAGATAGAGCACGTCCTTAGCCTTGGAGAGATCGCGGGACAGGATCTCGATCTGATGCTCCCGCTTCATCGCCTCGGTCATCTGGCCGGGAATGGCAATCAGGGCATTCACCAGCTCCTTCTCATCCTCGACGCTCAGCGTGCCGCGTGCGCGGCCGGCCGCGATGGCGAGCGACAGAAGCACGGTCAGCTGGCAGGTGAAGGCCTTGGTCGAGGCGACGCCCACCTCGACGCCGGCGAGCGTTTGCGCGATGACATTGCTCTCGCGGGCCATGGTGGAGGTCGGCACATTGACGACCGACAGCGTATGCTGCTTTTCCGACGTGGCGTAGCGAAGCGAGGCGAGCGTATCCGCCGTCTCTCCCGACTGGGAGACGAACAGGGCGAGGCCGCCCGGCTCGAGCGGGGCTTCGCGGTAGCGGAACTCGGAGGCGACATCGATCTCCACCGGGATCCGCGCAAGACGCTCGAACCAGTATTTCGAGATCAGGCCGGCGAGATAGGCCGTTCCGCAGGCCGAAATCGAGATGCGCTTCAGGTCCCTGAAGTCGAACGGCAGTTCGATCGGCAATTCAATCCGTTCCGAGGCAAAGTTCGCATAATGGGCGAGCGTGCGCCCCACCACTTCAGCCTGCTCGTGGATCTCCTTGGCCATGAAATGCCGGTAATTGCCCTTGTCGGCGAGGAAGGAGCCGACGGGGATCTTGTGGCGGGTCCGGTGTACCGGCTTGCCCGTTTCGTCATGGATATCGGCGCCCTTCCGGGTCAGGATGGCCCAATCGCCATCTTCCAGATAGGCAACCTCGTTGGTGAAGGGAGCGAGCGCCAGAGCGTCGGAGCCGAGATACATCTCGCCCTCGCCGTAGCCGATGGCGAGCGGCGCGCCATGGCGCGCACCGATCAGCAGGTCGTCTTCACCGGAGAACAGGAAGCCGAGGGCGAAGGCGCCGCGCAGGCGCGGCAGGGTCACGGCGACGGCCTCGATGGGCAGGCGGCCCTGGCGGATCTCATAGGTGACGAGCTGGGCCACCACTTCCGTATCCGTCTCGGTCTCGAACCGGATGCCCTTGGACTCAAGCCCGGTCTTGAGCTCGCGGAAGTTCTCGATGATCCCGTTATGGACCACCGCCAGCTTGTCGGTGGCATGGGGGTGGGCATTAGTCTCGTTCGGCTTGCCGTGGGTCGCCCAGCGGGTATGGCCGATGCCGATCACGCCCGACAGAGGGGCCTGGGACAGCTTCGTCTCCAGGTTGCGCAGCTTGCCCTCGGCCCGGCGGCGGTCGAGCCGGCCATCTTCCAGAGTAGCGACCCCCGCGGAATCGTAACCGCGGTATTCAAGCCGTTTGAGAGCCTCGACAATCTGCGGCGCAACAGGAGTCTTTCCAACAATTCCAACGATTCCGCACATCCCCAGCAACTTCCTTAATTCAATGCAGTCAACGCTACGCTTGTCGCTTCTCATATAGAGAAGCGGTCCCCGGGCGGAATCAACTTGCGTAACCTATTGTGACAGGTGGTGTTATTTCTTCTTCGCGGCCTGGGCCTTTTCCCGGAAATCGATGGCCCAGCCTTCCTTTACAATCTGACGTCCACGCCCCAGACCCAAGGCGTCATCTGGTATATCGTCCGTAATAACTGAGCCGGATCCCACGAATGCGCCCTTGCCGATGCGGATGGGGGCCACGAGGGCGGAATTCGAACCGATGAAGGCGCCCTCGCCGACCACAGTGCGATGTTTGCCGAATCCGTCGTAGTTACAGGTGATGGTCCCTGCGCCGATATTGGCCCCGGCACCGATGCTGGCATCGCCGAGATAGGTCAGGTGGCTGACCTTCGCTCCGGCGCCGAGTTCCGTGTTCTTGATCTCGACGAAGTTGCCGACCTTGGCCTTGGGGCCGATTGAGGCGCCGGGACGCAGGCGGGCGAATGGGCCGACGCCTGCTCCGGAGGCGATCCGGGTGCCTTCCAGATGGCTGAAGCTGTGGATGACCACCCCGGCCTCGACGACCACGCCGGGGCCGAAGACCACATGCGGCTCCACCACCACGTCCTGGCCGAGCCTAGTATCGTGGCTGAAGAAGACCGTCTCCGGTGCGACAAGGGTTACGCCCGCCGCCATGGCCTCGTGGCGCAGGCGCTCCTGGATCATGCGCTCGGCGGCCGCGAGCTGAGCCCGGTCGTTGATACCGTGGACCTCCTCTTCCGGAACCACGGCGATGGCGGTCCGGTGCCCGAGGTCGCGGGCGATCTCGACGAGGTCCGTCAGGTAGTACTCAGCCTTGGCGTTGTCGTTCTTCACCCGGTCGAGAAGGGCAAGGGCCAGATCGCCGCGGATGGCCATCAGGCCGCCGTTGCAAAGCGTGATTGTCCGTTCGGCTTCCGTCGCGTCCTTATGCTCGCGAATGGCCAGAAGCTGATCACCGGACGTGATGAAACGGCCGTATCCGGTCGGGTCCTTCGCCTCGAAGCCCATCGCGACGATAGCGGCTCCGTCGGTCAGGGGAGCGCGCAGCTTGGCGAAGGTCTCCGGCAGAACGAGCGGCGTATCGCCATACGCAACGATCACGTCGTCCGTCTTCTGTTCCAGCGCCTCGCGCGCACTCAGAACCGCATGAGCCGTGCCAAGCCGGTCCCTCTGCACGAAGATGCGGGCCTCCGGCAGGATCCTGTTCGCTTCCTTCGCCACGTCCTCGCGGTCGGGCCCGATAACGACGGCGGCATCCGTGGCGCCGCCTGCTTTCAAGGCCGCGAGTACATGTCCCAGCATGGAACGGTTGGCGACCTGATGGAGCACTTTCGGCATGCCGGACTTCATCCGGGTACCTTCGCCCGCGGCGAGCACGATGGCGAGGCAGGTGCGAGCGGAAGACGTCTTGGAGGTATCGATCGAGGTCATAAAGTTTCAATCCGGTGGCGCATGGCGCTCGAGCTGGATCCGAAGAGGTATCTCTGCAGACATTTGGTGAGCGATGAGGCGGTTTCCTGCTTAGGCGTCGTTTACTTCATGCTCACGATTGACGATATGTATAAGGCATTCCAACTGTCTGGCTGAAAAGCCTCGTTCACACAAGAGTATCGCTGTGCCGGTTCCGCCAAAGGGCCCGTCCCCCTTTCACCCTCGCCGGCGCGACATGCTGGCCTATATCGGCGCCTCCGTCGCTGGGCTGGCCTACGCGCGGGCCGCATGGGCTCAAACTCCCCAGGCGACGATTGCCGCAAGGATGGGCGAGAATCAGCGGTTCGACCCGGCGACCGTGATCGACATCGCGCGACAGCTCTCCAAGAAGCCGTTCGTGCCCGCTCCCAACGACCTGCCGGACGTGTTCGGGAATCTCAATCAGGAACAATATTCCGCCATCCGCTATACGCAGCCGCCGATTTGGAGCAATGAAGCCCGTGGCATTTCCGTGGAGCCCCTCCATCGGGGCTTCGTGTTCAGAGATGCGGTCGATTTGTATCTGGTCGAGGACGGCGCCGTCAGGCGTATCGGGTACAACCCGTCTCATTTCGAGTTCGGCCGCATCACGCTACCGAACAACATAGCGGATATCGGCTATTCGGGCTTCAAGCTGATCGCCCAGATCGGAAACGGCAGGCCGTTCGATTTTGCCCTCGTCCAGGGCGGAACGTTCTTCCGCGCCATCGCGCGGGGGCAGACCTACGGTGCGATTGCGCGCGCACTGACCCTCAGGCCGGCGGAAGCGAGGGGCGAAGAATTCCCCGTCTTCCGCGCCTTCTGGCTTGAACGCCCGGCCGTCGGCAGCAACGCCATCACCGTGCATGGCGTGCTGGACTCGGAATCGACATCCGGCGCCGTCCGGATGACGTTCCGTCCCGGCGACATGACCATCGTCGATGTGGAAACGACGCTCTTCCCGCGCGTCAATCTCGAACATGTGGGCCTCGGCGGAATCGCCTCGACCTATCTTTACGGGCCGAACGACCTGCTCAATTCCGACGATATTCGCCCTGCGGTCTACGAATCCTCCGGTCTGCAGATGTTCAACGGCTCGGGCGAGTGGCTCTGGCGTCCGCTGCACAACCCGGAAACCCTGCAGATCTCCGCTTTCGTCGACAACTCGCCGCGCGGCTTCGGCCTGCTGCAGCGGGAGCGCTCGTATGAGGCGTTCCAGGACGACGACCAGCGCTTCGAGCGCCGTCCGAGCGTGTGGATCGAGCCGCTCGGCGATTGGGGCCAGGGCAGCGTCCAGCTGCTGGAGATCCCCACCGACGCCGAGATCAACGATAACATCCTCACCTATTGGCGCCCGAAGGCCCCGATGGCGGTGGGATCCGAAGTGCCGGTGGCCTATCGGCAGTATTGGGGCTGGAACTCGCCCGAGCGTCCTCCGCTCGCCACTGTGTCCTCCACCCGTTCCGGCCGCGGCAGCGGTGGCCGGCGGCGCCGATTCACCGTCGACTTTTCGGGGGATATGCTGGGTGACAATTTGCCGGCGGACCTTAAATCGGTTCTAACCGTTGGCCCCGGAACGTTCCAAAACCTCAAACTTTTGCCATATCCGGAACGAAAGACGGTACGTGTTGCGTTCGAGCTTGACCCGGGCAACGAAAACGCGTGTGAGATGCGCCTGATCCTAGAAGCAGGCGGGAAACCGATTAGCGAGACATGGCTTTATCGTTGGACACCGTAAGCCCCGACGCGAACCCGAATGTTGCCGCCCTTGAGCGGCCCGCATCCGCTATGCCCCCCGAAAAGCACCTCGATATGCCGACCCAGTCGCTCCGGCGCTGGTCGGCCTCGGAGGAGCGCAAGCCTGTTCTGCAGCATCCGCGCCTCGGCACATGGCTCGCGCGGCTGTTCGTGTTCGGCGGCGGCTTGCTGCTGACGGCCTACGGCACCTACGAGATGTACCAGGTCGTGTCGGTGAGCCGCACGACGGCGCTTCAGTGGGTGTTGGTCGGCCTGTTCACGGTCAATTTCTCCTGGATCGCCGTTGCCTTCACGAGCGCGCTCCTTGGCTTCCTCGCGCTCCTGAGGCGCCCCGGCCATCGCGGTCCGCTGCCCGCCTCTCTGCAACAACGCACTGCGGTCGTCATGCCCGTCTATAACGAGCAGACCGACCGCACCTTCGCGGCGCTGGAGGCGATCTACGAGTCGGTCCAGGCAACCGGTCTCGGCGCACACTTCGATTATTTCATCCTCTCCGACACGACCAACCCGGACGCCTGGATCGCCGAGGAGCGCGCTTTCCTTGCCCTAAGGGAGCGACTCGGCCCCGGCGCGCGGTTCTATTACCGTCACCGGCAGAAGAACCATCACCGCAAGGCCGGGAATATTGCCGATTTCGTGTCTCGTTGGGGCGGCCATTACGAGCACATGCTCGTGCTGGATGCGGACAGCCTCATGACCGGCGACTGCATCGTGCGCCTCGCCGCCGCCATGGAGGCCGATCCCGATGCCGGCATCATCCAGTCGCTGCCGCTGATCATCAACCGCAACACGCTCTTCGCGCGCCTTCAGCAATATGCCGCCCGCGTCACCGGCCCGGTCATCGCCATGGGCCTTGCCGTCTGGATGGGACGCGACGGCAATTACTGGGGCCACAATGCGATCATTCGCACAAAAGCCTTCGCTGCCCAGGGCGGCCTGCCGGATCTGAAGGGCAAACCGCCCTTCGGCGGCCATATCCTGAGCCATGACTTCGTCGAGGCCGCTCTGCTTCGCCGTGCCGGTTGGTCGGTCTACATGCTGGCCGACCTCCAGGGCTCCTATGAGGAGAGCCCGCCCTCGCTGATCGATCTGTCCGCCCGCGACCGGCGCTGGTGCCAGGGCAATCTCCAGCATATGCGGGTTATCGGCGCCAAGGGCCTGAAGCTGCCGACGCGCCAGCATTTCGCCACCGGCATCATGTCGTATCTGGCGTCGCCGTTCTGGCTGTTCCAGCTGATCGTCGGTATCGCGCTGGTCCTGCAGACGACCTACATCCGGCCGGAATATTTCGCCCGCGACTTCCGCCTCTATCCGATCTGGCCTCGGTTCGATCCCGAGCGAGCCCTTGCGCTGTTCGCGCTCACCATGGGGATCCTGCTAGCGCCGAAGGTGTTCGGCCTTCTGCTCATGCTCATCCGCGGCGAAGACCGTCGTGCCTCCGGAGGCGGTATCAGGCTGATCGTTTCATCCACGATCGAGATCATTCTGTCCGCCCTTCTGGCGCCGATCCTGATGCTGATTCAGTCGGGCTCCGTGTTCCAGATCCTGCTCGGCCGCGATACGGGCTGGCAGCCGCAGCGCCGCGACGACGGGTCGATCCCCTTCAGGGACATCGTCCGCCGGCATCGCGCTCACACGGTTCTCGGCGCTCTTGCGGGCATCTCGGCCTTCATGATCGCCACGTCCCTGTTCCTGTGGATGTCGCCGACGATCATCGGCCTGCTGCTCGCAATTCCGCTCTCCTGGCTCAGCGGCCAGCTCGGTGCGGGCCTGGCCCTGAAGCGGCTCGGGCTTCTTCGCACGCCTGAGGAGTACCGCCCGCCGGACATCGCCGTCCGCGCCAATGAGCTTCAGGCCCGCAATGCCGGTTTCGGCTTCGACGATGCCGACAGCCTCAGGGCAATCTTCGCGGATGGGACCTTGAGGGAGCGCCACATCGAGATGCTTCCGCACGCCGCTCCCCGCAAGCGTGGCGTCATCGAGACCGAACGAGCTCTGGCCGAGGCCAAGATCGTTGATGCCGAGACCATCGAGGATGCGGTGGAATGGCTGCACAACAAGGAGCGGATGGTGGTTCTTCACGACCGCGCCCTGCTCGACATGCTGGTTCATCTCAAGCCGAAGCCGATCGAAGCACAAGCAGCCGAGTGACGGCCTTATCGAAACCGGGGCATCAAGTCCCGGTTTTCGTTTGGATGGCAGGCTTGGACATTTCGCTGTCGCCCGCCACCTCGCTCAGCACCCAATCCCGGAACGCCTGGACCTTGGCGGATCTCCTGCGGCCTTTCGGATAAACGAGCCAATAGCTGCGATCCGTTGTGGCCAGCAGATCGAACGGCTTGACGAGTCGGCCTGACGCAAGGTCGTCCGGAAAGAAGAAGGGATTGATCAGCGCCACGCCCTGGCCCGCAATGGCCGCCATGCCCTCGAACTGCTGCACCCCGAGAGAATTGTCCGGGCGGTGCGAGAGGTCGACGTCCTGCACGCCTGCTGCGGCGAACCAATCCAGCCACCACGGATCGCTCGGCGAGATGAGCGGAAGTTTGAGAATGTCGACAGGCTCGCGCAACTCCACATCCTGCAGCAGCTCCGGGCTGCAGACAGGCGTGAACTGGTTGGGGAACAGCATGTGCGCCTCGACGCCGGACCATTCTCCCGTGCCGCTCCTGATCCCAATGTCGAACTCGCTCCGCGTGATCTCGACGATGTCGGTCGAGACCGACACCTGAACAGCGATGTTCGGATGGAGCTGCCGGAAGCGTCCGAGGCGCGGAACAAGCCAGTTTGAGGCGAAAGTCGAGAGTGTGGTGATCGAGAGGACCGTCTGAACCGCCTCCTCGACGCCGGCGAAAGCATTCCGCAAAGCCTCGAAAGCCTCGGTCACGGCTGGCGCAAGCTGCCGCCCCTTGGGAGTCAGCGTCACCTGGCGCGGCAAGCGGATGAAAAGCGGCGCGCCGATCCGGTCCTCGAGGATCTTGATCTGATAGCTCACGGCAGCCTGCGTCATCCCGAGCTCCTCGGCGGCCCTGGTGAAGCTCTGATGGCGCGCCGCCGCCTCGAAGACACGGACGGCACTCATGGGAGGAAGTTTGGAAGGCGTTTTCGGCATCGTCGATCCATAAGGGCACCTTATGCCAGCCCATTGGCATTTGCTTTGTCAAGCTCCCCGCTCAGGCGCATTCTCGGGACATCACAGAGGGCAAGGACGCCCTCGGCAAACAACCATGTAGGCTGTCATGAGATACGAAGATGTCCGCCGCCTGCGCGGCGTTGAGAGCGCTTGGATGCACCTGAAGCTCTGGTTCAGGCCTGCCTTCCGGCATACCGGCCCGGTCATTTCGGACCTGAGCCACCTCTCAGACCACGAGAGGCGCGATATCGGCCTCCCCGAGCAGGTCCGCTATATGGATGGCGAGCCTGTCCGCTCGCTGGACTGGCATAGTCTGAAGGACCTGCGGTAAGCACCATCAGGACGTCAGGCGGCTCGGCTTCAGGTCTCCGCTCTTTTCGAGCAGCGAATGCCCCGTCGAGGCGATATGAGCCTCGATGCGCTTGAGATCGCGCACGATGTCGAGTTGGAGCGCGCTGGTGTCCCCGGCCGACCGGCCCGACCGGAGCTGATCGAGATGCTTCTGGGCGACCGCGCGTTCGAGATCGCGGAAGCGCTCCTTCTCGGAGACGAGCCTGCGCGCCGAGCCGATGTCCTGGAACATCAGCACGGACGCCGCGAGCTGCAGATGCTCCAGGAGCTTTCCGTGCATGCCGGTGATGTCGTCCAGACTGTCCTTCGGCAGGCGCAAGTGGTTCTTGATGCGCTTGGCGGCAAGCTCCATCAGGTTCTTGTCGATGATGTCGCCCACGTGCTCGAGATTGATCGCGAAGGCGAGAATGTCCGACAGGCGCTTGGCTTCTTCCTCGCTTAGGGCCTCGTGATTGATGGAGCTCAGGTAGCGGCGAATCGCGCTGAAGAGGCGATCAAGCACGTCGTCGGTGCGGCTGACCTGGTCGACGCGGCCGATATCGTCCTGCCGGAAGAGATCCTGCGAGCTGCGGAGCATGGAATCGACCGTGTCGACCATGCGCAGGACTTCACGGGCAGCATTCGACAGCGCAACGGACGGCGTGTCGAGCGCGTCCTTGTCGAGATATTGCGGCGTGCCGGGATCCGACGCCCGGAGCTTCTCTGGAAAGAGCTTGAGCAGCAGCTCCGCGATCCATGGCAGCGGCAGGATGAAGATCGCCGCGACCGCGACATTGAACAGCGTATGGAAATTCGCCGCCAGACGAGCAGGATTCGGTTCGAAGATCGACATGGCCCCCAGAATCGGGTCGATCAGCGGCAGCGCCACGAGGCAGCCGAGAACCCGCATGGCGAAGTTGCCGAACGGCACCCGTAGCTTGACCGGGTCACCGCTTGTGCCCTCCAGCAGCGGATTAAGAGAACTCCCCAGATTGGCGCCGAGCACCATCACCATTGCCGAATGAGCGTCGATCACGCCTGCCGTCGCCAGGGACATGATGAACAGCATGGCGGCGACGCTGGAATGGGCGAGCCATGCGAAGGCCGCCGATAGAAGGACGAGAATCAGCGGATCGGGCGCGATCACCGCAAGAAGATCCTTGAGGACCTGCGACGACTCGATCGGACGAACCGTCTCCCCGAGAAGATGCAGCGAAAGCAGCATCAGCCCCAGGCCGATGGTCACGCGGCCGAGATCCTTGACGCGGCTCGTCCGGCCTCTCCGGTAGGCGATGAACCCGCCGAAAACCAGGGCCGGAAAGATCAGTGAGACATCAAAGGACAGGACCTGCACGATCAACGTGGTGCCCACATTCGCACCGAGCATGACGGCCAGGGCCGGCACCATGTCAACGGCGCCGCCTGCCGTAAAGGACGCCACCATCAGTGCGGTAGCGGTACTGCTTTGCAGAACCGTCGTGACGCCGACGCCGGCAAGGAAGGCCTGGAGGCGCGTTCTCAGAGCAGTTCCGAGGATCCAGCGCAGATCGCTGCCGAAGGCGCGTTGAACCCCGCTATTGACCATGGTGATTCCCCACAGAAGCAGGGCAATCTCACCGAGAAGATGGATCAGGACGGAGGTCGCGGACATTCAATCCTCAGGACTCAGATCATTTGCACAAACCTCTTGCTTACCGGCCAATGAGCGCGGCGGCAATAAGGTTGCCGGCTAATAACGGCCATGTACCGGAATAATCTGCAAAAAATGCCCTTATTTCCGCCCGATCCGAGGCTTCTGAGGCCAGCTTCCGCAACGGCACAATGCGGCTCCGACGGCCATATTCCCAAGCTTGGCTTAATCCATAGGAATTCACTTCCAACTCCAAAGCTTGCCGAGATTTTGCTTGGAGCGATTTGGCTACTCCTAACGCATGCCGCCATCCCCTTAAGGACGTCTGCTCTTTTCGGCTGCGAGCCGGTACCCATGAAGTCTCCGGCTAAGTTCTAAGGCAGTTCTGCGTTGATGGAAAATATCTCACTGGTGGGTGTGCGAGGACGTGAGATGGGTTTGGACGATCCATTTCCGATCGAGAAATGCTCCGGACGTGTCCGAGGAGCAATTCTGACGGAGTTTCATGGGCGATGCCCGACAATCCGGGAAGTGGCCAGCATCTCCGATGCTCAATGGCTGACCGTTCCCAATATCGGCCCGACAACCTTGGAGGAGCTGCGCAGCATGACGCAATCCGTCCCCGACGGGGAAACGTCACCGCATGCGACAGGAATTCCGGACGGTGAACTGCTCTCGCGGCTCAACCGCCTGCAGCGCGAGCTGAACATCCTCGTCGGCGAAATCCGGGCTAGATTTACCTCCGGCGGCATCAAGCGAAACCCACGATAGGGCCAGTCGCCGGCGGGCAGTCAAATGGGGAAGGACAGGACGGCGCGCGTTCCCGCATGGTGCCGGTCGTATTCGACGGCGGATTGCAGGTTGGATGCCATGGCCCTCACGATCTTCGTACCAAGTCCGCTCCCCTGCACTTCTCCGGTGCCGTTCCACCCGATCCCATCATCCTCGACCACCAGCACCGCCCGCGTTCCATCGGATGACAGCGCGACGCGGATCTCGCCGTTCGAGCCCAGGGCATAGGCATATTTGAATGCGTTGGTGACGAGCTCGGTCACGATGACGCCGACGGAAACGGCTCTGTCGGTCGAAATCGAAACGGGCTCGGCCGTGAGCATGATCGTGTGCTCGCGCCCGGCTGCGCGCATCGCGCCTTCGAGCTCCTCGACGAGGCCCTGCAGATAGGTATCCATCTCGACGAAGCGCACGTCGTTCGACGTGTAGAGCCGGCGATGGATCTGTGAGATGGCGGTGATGCGGCTCTGCGTTTCCGTCAGAGTGTCTCTGGCAACGGTATCGCTGCCGAGTGCGCGCTGCTGCATGGCGACGAGGGAGGCGACGAGCTGGAGGCTGTTTGCGACGCGGTGGTTGACCTCGCGAAGCAGCATCTCGGCCCGCTCGCGCGCCTCGCGCATCTCCCGTTCGGCCGCATCCTTCTCCCGGCGCAACCGCTCGGCCGCGAGAGCCTGCTCGGCCGCCGAGCGCAGAAGGTCGAGAAACACCCCGCCGACATCCTTGATCACGTAGTCGGCGGCTCCGGCCTTGAGAGCCGCGACGGCGATCCGGCCCTCGTCGGCGCCCGTGACGTAGATGACAGGCGGCGGATCGGAGAGCGTCCTGATTTCGGCCAGAACCTCCAGGCCTTCCTTGCCAGGCATGAAGTGATCGAGCGCAACCACCTCGAACCCTCCGTCGGCAAGCCTGCTCAGACCCTCGTCTCCACTCAGGGCGTGACTGACGTGAAAACCGTGGCGCGACAGCGTGCGCTCGACGAGGCGGCCCAAACCGGGATCGTCGTCGATGTAAAGCAGCCGGATCGATGAGGTCTCAGCGGTACCTTCGCTCATTGGGTCTCGGGAACCTGAATGACGGACAGGAACAATCCCAGCTGACGGATGGCCTGGGAGAACGATTCATACTCGACGGGCTTGGTGATGTAGACATTGGCGCCGAGATCGTAGCACCGCTGGACCTCACGCTGATCGTCGGTGGTGGTCAACACGACGACGGGTGCGCGTTTCAGCTTCTCGTCGCTCTTCAACCTGGCGAGGATCTCGACACCGTTCATATCGGGCAGGTTGAGATCGAGGAGCACCAGGAACGGACCGTCGTTGCGAACCTCTTCGCTGAACATGTGCTCGAGGGCCTCGGTGCCGCTGGCAAAACCGCGGATCTCGTTGTAGACCCCTGCGCGCCGGATGTTCTTCTCGATCAGGCGCGCATGCCCCTCGTCGTCCTCGACCATGATGATGGTGACAGGGTGCTGCTGGGACATCAGGCGGCTTCCGAACTCATACTGGCATATTTTGGCAGGACGACCGTGAAGGTCGAGCCTTCCCCCAGCCGGGACGATACGGAGATCGTGCCGCCGAGCCTTCGCACGAGAGCGCGCACATGTGCAAGCCCGATCCCCTCGCCCTGCTGATCCTGGGCGCCGGAGCGCCGGAAAAGATCGAAAACGCGTTCGAAATCCTTGGCGTCGATCCCCCGGCCGTTGTCCTGAATCTCATAGGAGACATTGTCACCGCGATCGTGTCCGCGGATCACGATGCGGCCGGGTCGGGTGGAATCCACGTATTTGACCGCGTTGTCGATCAGGTTTCCGAAGATCTGCTCGATGGCCAGCCGGTCGCTCGTCAGGTCGGGGACAGGTTCGATCGTCAGTCCGGCACCACGCTCCTGGAGCTGGTGTGCGACGCTTTGGCGCTGAGCTTCGAGCAGTTGCTTCATCACGATCGGCTCGGGAGCCAGGACGCGCCGTCCCTCCCGCGAGAGTTTGAGAATGGCATTGATCAGCTTGTCCATCTTCACCGTCGAGGACCGGATGAACCCGATCGCCTCGGGGAGATCCTCTTCGACAGCCATGCGCGTTTCTGCGGTGATCAGCTGAGACTGCGCATCGAGAACCTTCCGATAGAATTGCTCGATGGCGGCCTGTGCGCTTTCGAGTTCGCTCGTGAAACCCATGACGTTGACGAGCGGCGCGCGCAGGTCGTGGCTGACGATATAGGCAAAGCGCTGGATTTCGTCATTCGCCGCGTCGAGTTCCGCCACGCGCTCCGCGAGGATCGAGGCAAGGCGCCGGGTCTCGGCCTCGTTCCGAAGCGCGCGCTCCCGGCTCTCGCGCAGCGCATCCTGCGCCTGCTTCAGTGCATGGATGTCGGTGCAGCTGCCGTACCAACGCGTGATCCGGCCCTCTTCGTCACGAACCGGCTGCGCCCGACCGAGCACCCAGCGATATTCGCCCGACCGATGCCGCAACCGGTACTCGATGTGATATGGCTCCCCGGTGGCAAGGCTGTGGCGCCAGATCTTCCAGGCGCGCGGCTGATCCTCGGGATGGAACATGCCGTTCCAGGCCTCACCGTCCGTGGTCCCTTCCGGCACGCCGGTAAATTCGTACCAGCGCTGGTTGTAATAGTCGTGATAGCCGTCCGGCTGCGTCGACCAGATCATCTGGTCGATGGAATTGGCGGTGACGCGGAAACGCTCCTCGCTGTCCCTTAAGGCCTTTTCCGCGCGGCGCGTCTCGGTGACGTCGACATTGACGCCGATCATCCCCAGGAACTCGCCGCCAGGACTGAAACGGGGCTGCGCATCGGTTCTGACGACGCGGTATTCCACGTCGATGCGCTTGAGCCGTGCCTCGGTCGAGAACGCCGTGTGCGCCGCCATGGCCTGGCCCAGCGCCCCTCCGAGCACCTCCACGTCGTCGGGATGGATCGTCATTCCCCAATCGAAGACCGGGATGTCCGCCTCGTCGATGCCCCAGAACTCCCGCTGCGCCCGGTTGAGGTAGACGCACTTGCCGGAATGGTCGCTCATCCACAGCATGACGGGTGCGCTCTCCGCCACCAGCCTGAAGCGTTGTTCGCTCTCGCGCAGAGCTTCCTCGTTGCGCTTCTGCTCCGTGACGTCGTGCCCCTGAACGAAGATGCCGGACACCTGGCCATTAGGGTCGAAAATCGGCTGGTAGACGAAATCCAGGAAGCGCTCCTCGTGACCGCTGCCGTCGCTTTGCGCGAGCATGATGCGGATGCTTCGACCGACGAAGGGCTGGCCGCTGCGGTAGACGCGGTCGAGCAGATCGAGAAAGCCCTGTTCCACGACCTCCGGCAGCGCTTCGCGCACCGGCTTGCCGATGATGTTCTCACGCCCGACCACCTGGAGATAGGCCAGATTTGCCATCGTGAACACGTGCTCTGGCCCACTGAGGGCCGCCATGAAGCCCGGCGCCTGCTCGAACAACCCCCGCAGACGCTGCCGCTCCTCGTCGAGCGCCTGATTGGCCTCCTGGACCGCCTGCGCCCGGCGGAGCATGTCGGTCTCGATCAGGGCAGAGTGCCCTGAGGACACAGCCGAACTCTTCGCCATATTCCGCAGCCGGTGCAGCTCCGTCACGTCCACCGTGTGCTGCAGGATGAAGGTCAGCTCGCCGGCATGGTTGAAAAGCGGCGTATGGGTCGCGCTCCAGTAGCGTTCCTCGAATCCTCGGCCGTTCGGCAGGGGAATCGCATATTCGATCAGCGGCAGGTGATCGGGCGTCATCTCACGGATGACCTTTTCCAGAGAACCGCGCAGTTGCCGGTAGCTCGTCGAGTCCGGATCGCTTGGAAACGCATCGAACATGTTGCGCCCGATCAGGTCCTCACGCTCCCGCATGGTGACCGCGAGATAGGCGTCGTTCATCCCGGCGATATTGAGGGCGAGATCGAGCAGCACATAGGGGTTGGGCGAGGCGCTGAACAGCGCTTCGAAGTTGATTGTTTTCAAGCCGTTAAGCTGGGCAGGAGCCCGCCCCCTGGTTGGTCGCGCGAAAAGCCTGCCGATATTTAGGCGGCTTTTTGCCGAGTGCCATAGGGCGAAAGAAAGAGGCTCCGGCCTGTGACCGAAGGGACACGCAAGGGCTGAAGCACCGCTGTGACGGCGTTCAGATCACAAGGGAGCGGCCGCCGGAGCATTTTTCGGCGAAGTGGCTCCGGTTCGCCGTCAAAAAATGCGGCAAAGCAAAGAGGAGAGTTGATTCCACGCGGGTGGAAACGGCTCTAGTCCTCGTAAGCGATCCGTATCCGACCGGCCGCCTGCCTGGCCTGTTCGCGCGCCTCTTCGACCGTGCCGCCGGCGGCGAGCGCCACGCCCATGCGCCGGTGCTTGCGGGTGGTCGGCTTGCCGAAAATGCGCACCTCCACATCGCCCTCTCCCGATCCCAGGGCGAGCGCTTCCTTCAAGCCGTCGATGGAAAAGCGTTCAGCCTCGCGGTCGGCCAGGATCACGGCGGACGCGGTCGGACCATTGAGCCGGATGTGGGGGATCGGCAACCCAAGAACCGCACGAGCGTGGAGATCGAACTCGGACAGGTTCTGGGACAGGAGCGTGACGAGCCCCGTGTCGTGCGGGCGCGGCGAGAGTTCGGAAAAGATCACCTCGTTCTTGGTGACGAAGAATTCGACGCCGAAGATCCCGTAGCCGCCCAGATTGTCGACCACCTTGCGTGCCATCTCCTTGGCATCGTTGAGCAGTGTCTCGGTCATCGGCGTCGGCTGCCAGGATTCCTGATAATCCCCCCGCTCCTGCCGGTGACCGATGGGTTCGCAGAACGACACGCCTTCGCGGGAGCGGATCGTCAGCAGCGTGATCTCGTATTCGAAAGCGATGAACTCCTCGACGATCACCTTCTTGCGGTCGCCGCGCATGTTCGCCACCGCGTCGTTCCACGCCTGCTCCAGTTCATCGGCCGTGCGAACGGTGCTCTGTCCCTTGCCCGACGAGGACATGACAGGCTTGATGACGCAGGGCAGTCCGGTGTGCTCGGCGCCGGCGCGCACCTCCTCCAGGCTTTCCGCATAACGGTACTTGGAGGTGCGCAGGCCCAGTTCAGCTGCGGCCAACTCCCGAATGCGATCGCGGTTCATGGTCAGCGATGCAGCCAGGGCGGAAGGCACCACGATAAAGCCCTTGTCCTCGAAATCCTGCAGCACTTCGGTGCGGATCGCCTCGATCTCCGGCACGATGAAATCCGGCCGATGCTTCTCGATCGCTGCCTTGAGAGCGTCCGCATCGAGCATGGAGAACACCTCGGACTCGTCCGCCACCTGCATCGCGGGCGCGTTCGCGTAGCTGTCGCAGGCCACCACGTGGCAGCCGTAGCGTTTGACCGAGATCACGAACTCCTTGCCGAGTTCGCCTGAGCCGAGGAGGAGGATGCGGGCTGTGAACACGGGCATGCCTTTCGTCTGTTTCGCTGGCCGGGCGAGCCTTGTTGCGCCGGACATCCTTGGCGCATCGGAATGGAAGGGTCGAGTCCCTGAGCTTTCGATGCGGAGATCTTATTCACATAGGATAATCGACGGCCCAAGAAATTCCCCGCAAGCGCACGCTTTCTCCGGAAATATCCCGCAGATCGGCCTTTTTCGCGTCGTCTATGGATCCGGCGATCTTCCCACTGCGTTCTTGACATCGGCAGTGGCGCTGCCGCGCTTGCGTTGAATGCAGCCCTGCCGTCTCAATCGCGCATTACGCATTCGGAAGTTCAATGGGTTAAGGGGTTTATAGGAGAAGCCCGATGCTTGCGAAGAAAAAGAGAACGTCCGAGAGCCATGGCCAGCGCGTAACGAGGATCGACCCACCGGTCCTCGATGAAGCCATTGTCGCGGCCCAGGGTCTGACGGACGACATCGAAAGCCAGATCGAGATTGCAGCGCAGCTCATGGGCATGCCGGAAGACGAGGTGCGGCCGGTTGTTCTGAAGGCCTCGCCCCTGGCACCCGTCCGCCGGCCCGTGCGTCTGGCGGAGCGTTTTTCGATGCCGGAGCGCCACGAAGGCCCCAAGGTGGTGGTCGTGGAACGCAAGCGCCCTCGCCTCGTCATGCCGCGATAACCCTGTTACCCTGTTGTCCAGCGTAGGCGCCGGCCATCTTGGCTGGCGCCTTTCCCTGTGAGCGGGCCCTGCGGCGGAATCTCCCGAAAGATGGTCAAAGGTATCGTCCTTGCTTTCCTCGCCTTCGCCGTCTTCGCCTGGGGCGACGCGGTGGTGAAGGAGATCGGTCACGATCTCGACCCGTTCGAGGTGACCTTCTTCGGCTATCTCATCCCCTTCCTGCTCTCGCCGGTCTTCATGAAGCCGGGCGACAAGCTGGTCGATATCGTGCGCTGGAACAGGCCCTGGCTCATGGGCTTAAGGGTGTTCCTGATAGCAGTGACGACCCCGCTCAGCGTCATGGCCTTCCGATCCCTGCCCTTTGCCGAGGCCTTCGCGCTGCTCTTCCTCATGCCGAGCCTCGTCACGATCCTCTCCATCTTCATCCTGAAGGAGCACGTGCGCTGGCGGCGCGGACTCGCCGTCTGCGCGGCGTTCATCGGCGTGCTGATCATCGTCCGGCCGGGCTTCAAGGAACTCTTGCCCGGACACATCGCTGCCCTCGCGGCTGCTCTTTGCGCGGCAGGCGGCGTGATCACCGGCCGGCTGATCGGTCAGTCGGAAAAGCGCTTCACCCTGATCGGGACCGTCTTCCTCGCGACCACATTGCTCGCGGGCATTCTGATGATTCCGGGCTTCGCCTGGCCGACGGGATATCAATGGATTCTGCTGCTCGCCTTCGCCGCAACCGCCTTCGTAGCGCAGGCCCTGTTCGTCATCGCGACGATGTATGCCCCGGCCGACAGGCTCGGCGCCGCCCAATACAGCCAGATCCTCTGGGCCCTGGCGATCGGCGCGCTCTTCTTCAACGAATGGCCGGATGCCTGGGCCCTGGTCGGCATTTTCATCGTGGTCGCCGCCGGCCTCTTCATCTTCGCCCGGGAGCAGACACTCAAGCGTGGCCAGCCTCCGGCGAGTAAGACCGCAGAAACGGCACCGGTCGAAACCACAGCCAATCCCGGCCTGCATTGACGGGGTGCGACTTCTGCGCCTGCCTTCGTTCCCTACCTCGGAGCGCCGCCCTATCTCCAGGGGCCCAGGGTCCTGAGCGCCCGATATCCGGGCCGGACCGAGGTTGACAGGGTGTTCCGTGACAGGCGCGTATATCAACCGGATCGGCACTGCAGTGCCGCAGAACGACGTCCATCAGACCTTCATCGGCTTCGTCGACCAGTTCCTGCCTGAACGAAAGGACAAGCTTCTCTTCCGGCGGATGGTCCAGCGCTCAGGAATCGAGCACCGCTATTCCACGCTCACGCCGAGCGAGAATCTGGAGGTGGCAGCCGACAAGGAAGGCTTCTTCCAGCTGGGCCAGTTCGTCGGCACCGGGACCCGGATGGAGCGTTTCGAGACCCAGGCAGTCGACCTTGCGGAAGAGGCCATCGAGGCCCTGGAACTTGGCGAGGATCTCGGGTCCGTCACCCACATGGTCGTGGCCTCCTGCACCGGCTTCACCGCGCCGGGGCTCGACCAGCAGATCATGGAGCGCCTGAACCTCAATCCATCGCTCGAGCGCACCATGGTGGGCTTCATGGGCTGCGCTGCTGCCGTCAATGCTCTGAAGGTCGCCCATCATATCGTCCGCTCCGAGCCGGAATCCCGGGTTCTCGTGGTCAACCTGGAACTCTGCACGCTGCACCTGCAGGAGACCTCCGACCTCGAGGTGATCCTGAGCGCCCTGCTCTTCGGCGACGGATGCGCGGCGAGCCTCGTCTCGGCCGAACCGAAAGGCATTGCGCTGAAGGACTTTCGCGTTGCGACGATCCCGGACACCCGCGACCTCATCACCTGGCGCATCGGCGATGCCGGTTTCGAGATGAGCCTCTCTGGAGAGGTCCCTCAGCAGATCGCGCAGGCGCTTCGCCACGAGGCCACCCGCAACGACGATAGCGGCATCCTGCGCGGGCAGCACAAGGATGACTTCGACCTCTGGGCCGTTCACGCCGGCGGCCGGACGATCCTGGATGCGGTGGAACAAGGCCTCGACCTTGCTCCCGATGCATTGCGCTGGTCGCGTGGCGTCCTGCGCGATTTCGGCAACATGTCCTCGGCAACCCTGATGTTCGTGCTCGACCGAATGATGCATGAGGCTCCGCCGGCCTCGAACGGCTTCGGCATGGCCTTCGGCCCTGGGCTCGTCGCCGAAACTTTCCGTTTCAACCTGACCGGGTAGAGCGCATGGCCAGGAGCTTCGCGGAGCGCAGCCGTGAGACGGAGCTGATGGACACGGAGATCGTCAGCCTCGACGATTACCGCGCCTGTCTGAAGGACCTCTCCACCGTCAATGCCCTGACCTTCACGCACCGCCCGATCCTGCGATGGCTCGACAATGCCACGCGCAACCTGAAGGAAGGCGAGCGTGTCAACGTGGTCGACGTCGGATACGGCTATGGCGACTTGCTGCGGAAGATTCATGACTGGAGCCGGCGCCGCAAGAGGCCCGTTGACCTCATCGGCGTCGATCTCAATCCCATGAGCGAGCCCATCGCCCGCGCAGCGACGCCGCCGGGCACGACGATCGATTACCGGACCGGCAACGTGTTCGACTTCAGGCCGGAGCGGCCCATCGATTTCATCATCAGCTCCCAGACGACGCACCACATGTCGAACGCGGAGCTCGCCGTCTTCATCCACTGGATGGAGCAGGTAGCGACGCGGGGATGGTATATCGCCGATCTCCACCGCCATCCCGTACCGTTTCATCTCTTCCGTGCCCTGTCCTGGGCCGCGCGCTGGCATCGCTTCGTCCAGCATGACGGGCCGGTCTCCATCGCCCGAAGTTTCAGGCGCGAGGAGTGGGAGGGCATTCTCGCGGCTGCCGGACTGCCTGCCGGCGCGGCAAAAATCCGTTGGCACATCCCCTTCCGCCTCTGCGTGAGCCGCCTGAAATGAGCGCCGCGCGCGAGGAGGATATCGTGATCCTCGGCGGCGGCCTTGCGGGCGCCTCGGCAGCCTGCATTCTCGCCGATTCCGGACGCTCGCCCCTGCTGCTCGAGCGCGATGCCGAACCGCGGCACAAGGTCTGCGGCGAGTTTTTAAGCATCGAGGCGCAGGCCTACCTGGCCGATCTCGGCATCGATCTCGATGGCCTGGGAGCAAGCCGCATCGCGCGCGTCCGCCTCGCCCATGGCAGAAACACGACCGAGGCGCACCTGCCCTTCCTCGCCCGCGGGTTATCCCGACGGAGCTTGGACGAGGCCCTGTTGCTGCAGGCGGGATCGCGAGGAGCACGGATTCTCCGCGGCGTCTCCGCACGAGAAATCTCGACGGAAGGCAAGAGCATTCGCCTCGACGCAGGCACGAAGGGCGCGATCCAGGCACAGACCCTCTTTCTGGCCACGGGCAAGCACGATGTGCGCGGCGTCAAGCGAGCATCGGCCGGCACGATGAACGATCTCATCGGTTTCAAAGGGCATTACCGTCTGGCCGGGCGTCAGAAAATCGAGCTCGAAGGTTACGTCGAAGTGATGCTCTTCGCCGGCGGCTATGCCGGGCTTCAACTCGTCGAAGACGGCCTCGCCAATCTCTGCCTCGTGGTGTCGCGGCGATACTTCGATGACGCCGGCAAGAGCTGGGACCGGCTTATCGCGCGCATCGTCGATGAATGCGCTCACCTTGGGGAGCGCCTGGGCGCTGCGCAGCCGCTCTTCGAACGGCCCCTGTCGATCTTTCAGATCCCTTACGGATTTCTTCACGACCCCTATGCCGGAGATCCGCCGGGCCTGTTCCGCCTCGGCGACCAGGCTGCGGTCATTCCCTCCTTCACCGGAGACGGAATGTCGATCGCGCTTCATAGCGGCCGTCTCGCTGCCACGACCTTTCTCGCGCAGGGACAGGCAAGTGTGATCTTTCAACGTCAACTTCGTAAGGACGTTCAACGATCAATCCGCTTCTCATCGGCCCTGAATACAGCCGTGCGCTACCGGGTGGGCCGGCAGGCCATATTCCATCTCTGCCGCGGATGGCCTGCCGCCATGCGCCACGTGACCTCGCTCACGCGGGTGCAGGAATCCGCCGTGACCGGAGCTCTGGCAACCCGATGATCGTCCCGCGACAGATCCAGACCTCCGCGGACGTTGCCGAGCATTATGACGAGCTTGACCCCTTCTACCGCGAGATCTGGGGCGAGCACGTTCATCACGGCCTCTGGATGAAAGGTGATGAGACTCCTGATCAGGCGGTCGAGGCGCTTATCGCGCATCTGGCAAGCCGGCTGGCCCTGGAGCCGGGGCAGCATGTCTGCGACGTCGGCTGCGGCTATGGTGCGACGGCGGAATGGTTCGCGATGCATCACAGCGTGCACGTCACCGGCGTCACCCTCTCATCCGCACAATTGCGTCAGGCGGAGAAGCGCCGGGCCGGCACGACCCGCCTCACGTTCATGCAGCAGGACTGGCTGGAGAACAGCTTCGAGAACGATGCCTTCGACCGCATCATCGCTATCGAAAGCTCCGAGCACATGCCGGACAAGCAGCGCTTCTTCGACGAGGCCTATCGCACCCTTCGCCCCGGCGGACAGCTGGGGATCTATGCCTGGCTCGCCCGGGATCATACGCGACCTTGGGAGGAACGCCGTCTGCTCGAGCCGATCTGCCGCGAAGGCCGCCTGCCGGGCATGGGCAGCGAAGCCGATTATCGCAACTGGGCCGAGGCTTCCGGCTTCATCCTCGACGCCTTCGAAGACCTCAGCAAAAAGGTTCGTCGCACCTGGACGCTCTGCGCCGGTCGCGTCGCCAGGAAGCTCGCGACCCACCCGCACTACCGACGCTTTCTGCTCGATGCCCGCTCGAAGAACCGCGTCTTTGCCTTGAGCCTCCTGCGCATCTGGACAGCGTATATCACGGGCTCCATGCGCTATGGCCTCATCGTTGCATCCAAGCCGGCCGGTAACAGATCCTAAATCCCAGAAAGCCGTTCCGCCGTGTCCGTCGCGCCCATGGCGGCCGCAAGCGCTCCGGCAGTCAGACCACCGGCATCGCGCGCTTGCGGATCCGCACCGCGCGCGAGCAAGACCTCGACGATCTCGCTGCGGTTGAACATGGCCGCGATCATCAGCGGCGTCTTTCCGCCGTCGCTGCGGCCGTTGACGTCCGCTCCACCATCGAGAAGAGCCATGATCGTAGCCATATCGCCTTTGAAGGCAGCACCGGCGAGCGGCGTCTGGCCGCGGTCGTTGGCGAGTTCAGCGTCGGCGCCGTGCTCCATGAGCAGCCGCACCGCATCCGCGTGGCCGTTATAGCTCGCCAGCATCAGAAGCGAGTCGCCCTTCTCGTTGCGCAGGTTCGGCGGCAGGCCCATGCGCAGCAGGTCGCCGAGTTCCTCCACCTGCCCGGCCCGCGCATGCTGGAAGACCCGCTGGGCGAAGGCGATGGTTTCCTCGTCCAGTTCCGGCTTCGGCGGGTCGTTCTGCATCGCGCACTCCTGCTTCCTCTAATGAGCAATCAATTGCCGCGAGAGAAGATCCAGCACCGCAGGTGCATCAACGCCGAGCGCGACCTGAACCGGAAACCCGTTCGCGTCGACGGTGAGCGCGCCCGCATTCTCGGCATTGCCGACATCGACGCTCAGGCGAAGCTCCTCGATACGAAACAATTCCGGCGCCAAAGCGTACAGCATCACGCATGGATCATGCAGCGGCCGGCTTTCCTGGTGCGTCGCGGCCTCGAAATAGGATTCGATGAGGTGTGCTACCATCGCGGCCGCAGGCTTTCCGCTTTTCGACAGCGTTTCAGTGAATTCCCGAGAGGCACGCACCCGCCTGGTCACGTCGAGCGGAACGAGCACGAGCGGCAGCCCCGATGCCACGACGGTCGCCGCCGCTTCCGGATCGGCCCAAAGGTTGAACTCGGAGCGTGGACCCACATTGCCGCGCTCGTGGATCGCGCCGCCCATGGCGATGATGCGGCCGACGCGCTGCGCCGCATCCGGATGATCGAGAACAAGCTGAGCCAGGTTGGTGAGCGGCCCGAGGGCCAGGATATCGATGGTGCCCGCCGGCTCCTTAAGGAGAAGCTCAGCCAGCCATTCGACGGCGGGTGCGGCCTCGGGACCACGGGCCGGCGGCGGAAGAGGCACACCACCGATCCCGTCCACGCCATGCAGGTTCAGCGGCTCCGGTCCCGGACGGGAGAGAGGCACCGCGGCGCCCGTGAAGACGGGAATATCATCCCGGCCAGCGAAAGCCAGAAGCCGGCCCGCATTGCGCGTCGTCGTCCCGATGCCGATGTTGCCGGCGACCGTGGTGATGCCGGCGATCGAGAATTCCGGCGCGACGAGCGCCAGGAGGATGCCGATGGCATCGTCGATTCCCGGATCGGTATCGATCACGACGAGGCGGGGTTTTGCGTGGGGCATGATGGGGGTAGAAACCTTCCTTTGAATCGGCCGCCTCTTATCCGACAGCGGGCGGCGTTTGGCCATATGCACAGGTGACCTTTGACCCATTCCTCCCTGCTTCCCGACGACCTTCTCGTGAATGCAGCGGATGAGGTGACAATCCGCCAGGATCTCGTTCTGGTCGCGCTGGGCAAGCGCCCGGCCGATAGGCTCCTGCGCGTCGGTCGCCTGCTCGACGTTCACACCCGAACATGGCTCGATGACCAGGAGATTGCCATTCGCGGCCGGCGCATCGCCTGGACGGGACCTGCGGGATCTTTTCCCGGAACCGCCGCCGCACGCGCCGAGAGGCCTGCCTTAAGCGCCGTTCCGGGCTTCGGCGAGGTGCACAAGCATATCGAAAGCTCGCACATCACGCCGGAATACGAGGCGGCGCTCGTGCTGCCGCGCGGCAATACCTGGACCTGCGAGGCGAGCCACGAATTCTCCAATGTCGACGGCGCCAACAATCTCGAATTCTGGCTCACGGCCCGGCGGCGCGGCTCGCCGATGAAGATCTTTCCCCTGCCCGGCTCGGCCGTTCCGCCGACCGCCCATGAATGGGGCGGCGGTTATTACGGCTACGACGAGCAGGCGGGCTTTCTGAAAGAGAGCCTCATGGTCGCCGGCCTCGACGAGGTGATGGACTGGCCTGCCGTCTGGAACCCGGAGAATCCCTCGCACAAGCGGCTCTGGGGCATGATCCAGGCGACGTTCGAGAAGCGCGGCGTGGTCGAGGGCCACGGCGCGGGTCTTCGCGACCTCGATTCCATCAACGCCTTCGCCGCGGCGGGCTTAGCCTCCGATCACGAGGGTTGGACGGCGCAGGAAGTGTGGGGCAAGCTGCGCCACGGCATCTTCATCGAGATCAGGCCGCATTCCATGCCGGAAATCATTCAAGGCCTGATCGAGCGCGGCCTTACGGACTGGTCGCAGGTCTCCTTCGCCACCGATGACCGAAGCGCTTCGGACACGCTGAAGATGGGAGCGACCGACCACAACGTGCGCCTTGCGATCCAATCCGGGCTCACGCCCGAGATCGCGATCCAATGCGTCACGATCAACCCGGCGCGTCATATGCGGCTGACGCCCTGGGTCGGCAGCATCGCGCCGGGGCGCTTCGCCGATATCGTGCTGCTCGACGACGTGGATACGCTCTCCATCGCCGAGGTCTGGGCCGATGGGCAGCCGGTCTCGAAGGGCACCGATTACACTGGCCCTCTGCCCGCCATCGACTGGCCGAAATGGGCCTCGAATACAGTGAATATCAAGCGCCGTGTCGAGCCTGAGGATTTCGCCATCGTCGCCGAGAATGGTCGCGAGACCATGCAGGCGGCTCTGCTGCGTCCCTTCCATTGGCATGACGATTTCATCACCATGGAACTGCCGGTCGAGATCGGCGAGGTCCAGCGCGATCCGGCCCGGAACGTCACCAAGTTTTCCATCGTCGACCGCTTCTCCGGCGAAGCAAAAATCTCCCGCATGTTCTGGCTCGGCTGCGGCCCGAAGACGCCGGATACCGCGGTCGGCTGCACGGTCGCGCACGACAAGCACAATCTCTGGATCGTCGGTTCCTCCGATGAAGCCATGGCGATGGTCGCGAACCGCGTCGCGGAGATCGGCGGCGGCTGGGTTCTCGTCAGCGGCGGCAAGGTTTTAGCCGAGGTGCGCTACGAGATCGGCGGGTTGATGACGCAGCGCCCAGCGGAAGAATTCGATGCCGAAATGCAGAAGCTGTATGCCGAAGCGGCCAAGATCGAATGGCTCTACGAGCCGACCTTCTCGCCGCGCTGGTTTCCGGGCTTTCCGGAGCGCCTGCAATTCGCAACGCTGACCTGCGCCCCGTGGCGCTGGGTTCTGGTGGCGCCCTGCGAGGCGGCGCCGCAGGGCTTCGTCAACGTGGCGACCGGGCAGGTTCACCCGGTCGTCTGGTAGGATCAGCGCATCGTGCGGAAAAGTGGATGCGGTTTTCGCTTGCGCGGCCCGCTGGGTCCGCGCTCAACGATGCGCTCTTCAGAGAGTGGAGCATCGGATTGACCCTAAAAGTGCAATCCACTTTTAGGTCCGATGCTCTAGCCGGCCGCGTCGATGCGGGCCATCTCGGCCTTGAACGCGGCCGCGATCTGGCCTGCATCGCGCAGGATTTTCTTGCGCTCCAGGCTCTCCACATTGCGTCCGCGCATGATCCAGCGACCGCCGACCATCACGTCCTGTACGTCGACCGGCATGGCGGAGAACACAAGCGTGGCGTAGATGTCATAGACCGGCTGCATGCGCGGCGCAGAGAGGTCGATGCGGATGAGATCGGCCTGCTTGCCGGGCTCCAGCGAGCCGATGCGGGCATCGAGGCCGAGCACCTGCGCGCCTTCGAGCGTCGCCATGCGGATCACCTGGGCCGCCGGCATCGGCTTGCGGCTGTGGCCGAGCAGCTTCTGGAACATGGAGACCGGGCCGAACTGGCTGAACAGGTCCAGGGTGTTGCCGCTCATCGGCCCGTCGGTGGCGATGCCGACCTTGATGCCGGCCGCGCGCATGGCCTCGATTGGCGCGATCCCGCGACCCGCCTTGGCGTTCGAGCGGGCGTTATGGGCGACGCGCACATCGGCCTTCGCCATGCGCTCGATCTCGAACGGGTCGATATGCAGGCAATGCGCCGCGATCAGGCCGGGGATCAGGAGGCCCGCCTTCTCGACCACCGCGACGGGGCGCAGGCCATGGGTCTTGCGGCACCATTCCATCTCGCTGTCCATCTCGGCGAGATGGAGCTGCACCGGCACGCCGGGATGGGCTTCGGCAAAGCCGGCGACACGGGCCATGATCTCCACGTCGGTCGAATAGGGCGCATGGGGCGCGATGGACGGAACGATCCGCTCATGTCCGGAAAACTCCGAGACGAGTTCCTCGACGAGCGCGAAGCCTTCGTCGATGCTCTTGTGGTCCGGCGGGTCGAAGGTCGCCAGCGTCTGGCCGACGACGCCGCGCAGGCCCGCCTGATCGAGGGCACGGCCGACCTCGGTCTCGTAATAATACATGTCGGCGATGGTGGTGACGCCGGCCTCGATGGATTCGAGCGCGCCGAGGAGCGTGCCGACGCGTACCATTTCCGGCGTCACGAACTTGCGCTCCATCGGCAGCACATAGCGAAAAAGCCGGTCGTCCACGTCCTCGCCGAGGCCGCGGAAGAGCGTCATCGCCAGATGGGCATGGGGATTGACCATGCCCGGCATGACCACGTCGCCGTCGACGTCGATCACTTCTGCGCCATCGACCTTTGGCGGCTCGCCGGCGCCGAGCGCGCGGATCGTACCGTCCTGGATGTGGATCCAGCCGTTCTCGATGACGCTCATCGCCTCATCGATGGGGATGAGGCAGGCGTTCCTGATCAGGGTCGAGGCCATCAGCGTGCGTCCTCGGCGGCGAGGATCGTGCATTGCTCCGGCATCGGCACGAGCTTCACGTTCGTGCCCGCTTCCAGCGGCGTCGTGAGACTGCCATTGGCGATCAGGTGGCCGGCGGGCGTCTCGCATTGATACTGGTAGGCGCGGCCGAGATAGGTGCGCAGGCCCAGTTGAGCCGACAGGCCCTCGGCGGCGGGATCGGTCGACACCACCAGACCGTCCGGGCGCGTCGCCAGCAGGAACGTGTCCGGAATCTGACCGAACAGGCTTTGCGGCAGTCGCAGCCTCATCCCCGCCGTCTCGGCGACGACGATGTCGCCGTCGCGCGCGACAACTTTCAGCGGAATGATGTTCTCGAAGCCGACGAAGCGGGCGACAAAAGTGTTGGCGGGGCGCCGGTAGAGCACCTCCGGCCGGTCGAACTGCATCAGCCGCCCGGCATTCATGATCGCGACGCGGTCGGAGATCGAGAAGGCCTCCTCCTGGTCGTGCGTGACATAGACCGAGGTGGTGCCGTTCGCCCGCTGGAGCTGGCGGATCTCGACGCGCATGTCGACCCGGAGCTTCGCATCGAGGTTGGAGAGCGGCTCGTCGAACATCAAGAGCGGCGGCTCGATCACGAGGGCGCGCGCAAGCGCCACGCGCTGCTTCTGCCCGCCGGAGAGCGCGCCGGGCGCTCTCTCGGCCAGAGGCGCGAGGCCGACGCGCTCGAGCATCGCCATCGCCCGCTTGCGGCGCTCATCCGCGCCGATGCCGCGCTGCTTGAGGCCGAAGGCGACGTTGTCGAGCACGGAGAGATGCGGGAACAGGGCGTAGTTCTGGAAGACGAGGCCGATATCGCGCTTGTGGGTCGGCAGCCGCGTCAGGTCGCGCCCGCCGAGCGAGATGGAGCCGCTGGTCGGCGCGAGGAAGCCGGCGATCAGGCGCAAGGTGGTGGTCTTGCCGCAGCCGCTGGCGCCGAGAAGCGAGACGAGCTCGCCGGCCTGGACCGACAGCGAGAGGTCTTCGAGAACCTTGGTCGTCCCGTAATGGGCGGAGACGGCGTTGATGTCGAGGGGCTGTGTCACGGATAGCTACTTCGCAAGAAAGGTGAGGCCGAGGGTTCGCTCGACGATGGCCATCACGGCCACGGTGAGGAACATCAGCAGCACGGAAACGGAGGCGACGGTCGGGTCGAAGAACTGCTCCACATGGGCGAGGATCTGGATCGGCAGGGTGCTGATCCCAGGACCCGTCAGGAAGAGCGAAACCGACACGTCGTTGAGCGAGGTGATGAAGGCGAGGATGAAGGCCGCGATCACCCCTGCCCGCACATTCGGCAGCACGATGGTGAAGAATGTCTTTACCGGGGCGCTGCCTAGGCTGATCGCCGCCTCCTCGATGGAGAAGTCGAACGACGCCAGGCTCGCGCTGATCACCCGCACCACGTAAGGCAGCACGATCAGCGTGTGGCCGATGAGCAGGGACAGGAAGATCGGCGCACCTGTGCCGACCGTCAGCGATTTCAGCAGGGCGAAGCCGAACACGATCTCGGGTACGAGAATCGGCAGCACGAACAGGGTGCCGAGCCATTTCGGCAGCTCGATCCGGAAGCGGTTGAGCGCATAGGCCGCCGGAATGCCGATCAGGAGCGCGATGAGCGTTCCGAGCAGCGCGATCTGCAGGCTGGTGACGATGGTGCGCCGGAAGGCGCTGATCTCGAAGATGTTCTGGAACCAGCGCAGGGAGAGGCCCTGCGGCGGGAAGGTCAGGTATGTGGTGTCGCTGAGCGCCGCGCCGACGACGATGACGAGCGGCAGCATCAGGAACAGATAGACCAGCGCTGCGATGCCGATGAGGACGGGATGAGGTCTGTCGGACATCACGTGGCCATGGGGTTGATGCGGCGGGCGATATGGCTCATCGCGAGAACGATGGAGATGGTGATCACCGTCATGATGGTGGCGATCGTCGAGGCGCCGACCCAGTCGAAGGACACCATGGCCCGCTGCTGCAGCAGGGTCGCGAGCACGGTCTGGCGCTCGCCGCCGAGCAGCTGCGGCGTGGCATAGGCCGTGAAACTGCCGGTGAAGACGAGCACGGCGCCGACGATGAGCCCCGGCACGGCGAGCGGCAGCAACACCTGCCAGAACGTCGCCATCGGCGACGCCCCGAGCGAGGATGACGCCTGCAACACGTCCTTGGGGATGTTCTCCAGCACGCCGACGAGGGAAAGCACCATCAGCGGCACGAAGAGATAGACCATGCCGACGACGACGGCCCCCTGCGTGTACAGCATCTCGAGCGGCTCGTTGACGATGCCGAGCGAGAGCAGGGTCTGATTGAGAATGCCGTTGCGGCCGAGAATGATGAGCCAGGCGAAGGCACGCACGACGACACCGGTCAGCAGCGGGAACACCGCCGCGACGATGAGAAGGCTCTTCAGCTTTCCGGGCGCGCGCGAGACCACATAGGCCGTCATGAAGCCGAAGATCAGCGAGATGATCGTCGTAAAGGCGGAGATCTGCAGCGTCCGGAACAGGACGGTCGTGCGGAAGCCGCTGTTGAAATAAGCGATATACGGAGCGAAGGCCCCGCGCGGATCCATGAAGGTCCCCGCGATCACGGCCGCGATGGGCACGATCAGGAACCCGATCACGGCGAGTGTGGCGGGCGCGGTCAGCGCCCACCCTGTTGCGCCTGAACGGCGCCAGAAACGTCTTGCGGTCATGATGGCCGAATTACTTCCCGAAAACTTCGCTCCAGGCGTCGAGCCAGTCGTTCTTGGCCGCATTGAGCTTCTCGTAGTCGAGGCGCTTGAGCGATGCGATCATCTTCGGGCCGTAGGTCCAGCGGGAAGCCTGTTCCGGCGTCAGCTGCACCGCGGTCGCGACCGGAGCGTCCACGCCACGCTCGGCGAGCGTCTGCTGGATCTTGGGATCGAGGATGAAGTTGATGAACTGGTGTGCCAGCTCGGGGTTGGCCGCGCCCTTGGCGATGTTCACCGTATTGAGGGTGGCGTAGTCGCCCTCCTTCAGCTCGGCCCAGCGCACGGTCGGCACGGCGGCCTGGATCTGGGCCAGGGTGAAGTCCTGCGCCATAGCGACGGAAACCTCGCCGGTGGAGAACAGGTTCACGAGCTCGGAGCCGGTGTTGTAGTTCTTGACCACATTCGGCTTCAGCTGCTCGAGCGCCTTGAAGGCGGCCTTCTCGTCCTTGTAGGGATCGACGCCTGCCTTGTTGGCGGCAACCAGAACCGTCATCGGACCGGCGGTGGTGGTGATGCCGGGCAGCGACACGCGGCGCTTCAGGTCCTCGCGCCACAGGTCGTTCCAGGAGGTGACCGGGGCGGAGACCTTGGCGCTGTCGTAGATGATGCCGACGCGGCCGATGGTATAGGCCGGGCCGAACTTGCCCTGCGGCTCCCTGGCAAGTTCGTAGATGCCGTTGACGTTCGGGATCTTGGCACGGTCGATGGGCTGGAACAGGCCTTCCTGGATGCCGATCTGGGAATAGCTGTCGGTGAGGTAGACCACGTCGACGCCGCTGCCGCCGCGGATCTTGATCTTGTTCAGGCGGTCGGCGTTGTTGCCGGTCTCGAAGACCAGCTCACAGCCGCATTGGGCGCGGAACGGCTTGAGAATGATTTCTTCGAGCTTGTCGCCGTTGAAGCCCCACCAGGAGATCGTGAGGGTCTTGTTCTGCGCCATGGCAGGTGCAGCGGACAACGCCGCCAGAGCCAATGCCATGCCCGCAATCGGTTTCCGCCAACGCCCTACCATCTCAAGGTCTCCTAGGTTTTAATGTTTCACGGCCGAGGATATGGTGCCGATACCCTTCTCAGGGGCGACGCGCGCCCTATGGACATCACGCATTAACACAACCATGGCCTTGGGAAAGCCCCGCTCCGCAAGGACTCTGCTCACCTTACAGCCATTTTGCCCAAAAAACTCGCAATTCGCGAAAGGCTATTCAGCGGTCCAACCGCCGGTTGCCGTCCGCCTCAGGCGCGGGGTCCGGAGAACGCCCACGACGCGATCCGGCCATCGCGCGTCGAGCGCCGCCAGGGGCGCTCTCCAGGCGTCCGTCTGCAGCATCGCCGCGCCGACGGCGACGGGCCTGACACCGCAGGATTCCAGAAGCTTCAGGGCCGCGACGATGGACCGGCCGCTGCTGATCACGTCGTCCACGAGCAGGACCCGCCGGTTCTCGATCAGAGGCAGCATGCGCGGGTCGAGGTAGAGCCGCTTGACCTGCTCCGGGCTGGTGATCGAGGTCATCGGAACGGAGAGGTCCTCGCGATACCAGAACTTCCGGGACGTTCCGAGCGGGACATAGCGGCTGTGACCGAGCCTCTTCGCCGTGCCGCTCGCGAGCGTCAGGCCGAGGGTGGGAAGCCCGATCACAACCTCCGGCTCGAAGGAGGAGACCTTCTCGGCCAGCGCGCCGCAGAGCGCATCCTCGACGGAAAAACCGGCCTGGTTGATGATGAGCGATGCGAGCGCATGCTCGCCGTCCGCGAGCTCCCGGATCGGCAGGCGAAGCTGGCGCCCATCCTCGAAAGAGGCCGGATAGAAGCCGCGATGCCCCTCGGCCGGATCGCTCGCGAAGGTCCCGGGCGGATGGATCTCCTGCCAGAAATCGTGGGGCTGCATCGCTCGTTTCTTTCCGTTCTCAAGAGAAGGGCAATTGTGGCCCGATCCACGCCGCGCTATCGAACGGGCTGCCATTGCCCCAGGACAGAACGATGCCCGATCAGGACCTCATCCAGGCCGACCTATCATTCCTGAACAGCCTCCGCCAAGACCTGCATGCCCATCCGGAGCTCGGTTTCGAGGAGGAGCGGACGAGCGGCATCGTCGCCACCTTGCTGGAAGAGGCGGGCCTTCGGGTGCATCGGGGCCTGGGCAAGACCGGCGTCGTCGGCACGCTCCAGGTCGGCAGCGGCACGCGGACGATCGGTCTTCGCGCCGACATGGATGCGCTGGCCATGCCGGAACAGGCGGAGCGTCCCTACAAGTCGAAATTCGCCGGCAAGATGCATGCCTGCGGCCATGACGGGCACACGACCCTGCTGCTCGGCGCCGCCCGGCATCTCGCCCGCACCAAAAACTTCTCGGGCACGGTGCATTTCATCTTCCAGCCGGCGGAGGAAGGCCGGGGCGGCGCGAAGAAGATGGTGGAGGAAGGCCTCTTCGATCTGTTTCCCTGCGATGCGGTCTACGGCCTGCACAACATGCCGGGGCTCGCCATCGACGAGATGGCGGTGACGGTCGGCCCACAGCTCGCCTCGTCGGATACGTGGCATGTGACGTTCAAGGGCATCGGGACCCACGGCGCCAAGCCGCATCTCGGCAAGGACCCGATCACCGCGAGCGGCCATTTCCTCTCCGCACTGCAGAGCATCGTCGGCCGCGTGGTCAACCCGCTGCAGCCGGCCGTGGTCAGCGCCTGCTCGGTGCAGGCGGGCGATCCGCGCGCGCTTAACGTCATTCCGGATATCGTAGAAATCGGCGGAACGGCGCGGGCTTATTCGGCCGAGGTCCGGGATCAGCTGGAAGCTGAGATCGAACGCCTCGCGCGCGGCGTCGCGGCCATGTTCGGGATCGAGGCCACTTACGAGTTCCGCCGGCGCATTCCGCCGGTGGTCAACCACGCGGATGCGACCGCCCGCGCCCTGAAGGCTGCGCAGGCAATCTGCGGGCCGAAGGTCGTGACCGATTTCGAACCCTCGACGGCGGGCGACGATTTCGCCTTCTTGGGCGAGGCCGCTCCCGGCGCCTATGTCTGGCTCGGCAACGGCCCTGCCATCGACGGCGCGCTCCATCACAACACAGCCTACGATTTCAACGATGCCGCGATCCCGACCGGCGTCGCCTTCTGGGTCGCGCTCGTGGAGCAGGAACTGAGTGCTTGAGAGACTTGCACCCCGTTAAGAGTCTGGCTCATCATTCATGAATTCGCTCGGACGGGTCTCCCTCCTCCCACAAGCCTCGGGCTTGCCCGAGACTTGTCTTTGATCTGCTGCAAGTCGGGAACACCCGACTTGCAGTGGGGAGGGATTAAGGGTGGGGGTGTGAGCGATAACCTATCAGGGTGTGGCGCCGCTTCACCTCTCACAGAGGGAGAGGTCGGACCTTCAGGTCCGGGTGAGCGACTGTCTTGTTGGTCAAGGGTTTTGTTGGCGCCATGGCTGGTTCTCGCGCAGGACGGCGTTGAGGAT
>NZ_JAERQD010000002.1 GCF_016735695.1 Microvirga zambiensis WSM3693
GAAGTCGCCCATCTTGGTGCCGGAGCGCATATGGGCGGCGTGGGGGGCGAGCGACATGGATTCCTGGCCGCCGGCGATGATGATGTTGGCATCGCCGTTGGCGATCTGCTGCAGGCCGATGGCCACCGTGCGCAGGCCCGAGCCGCAGAGCTGGTTGAGTGCCCAGGCGGTCTTTTCCTGCGGTACGCCGGCCGCCATGGCGGCCTGGCGGGCGGGGTTCTGGCCCTGGCCTGCGGTCAGGATCTGGCCGAGGATCACCTCGTCCACTTCCGCGCCGTCCACCTTCGCCCGCTCGAGGGCCGCTTTGACCGCGATGGCGCCGAGCTCGTGCGCCGGGGTGTTGGCGAAGGCCCCGTTGAACGAGCCGACGGGCGTGCGCGCCGCTCCGACGATGACGATGTTGTCTCGGGGCATTCCTCTCTCCTGTGCTGATTGCTTGATCGCAAGACGAATGTAGTGCTGGCCCGATCAAATCCCCAGGGGGTGGGATGTCAAGGATCGGATCGCCCGGACCGGCTCAGGGCACCTTAGACTTTTGGCGCTTTGATCGACCGGCATAAGGCTTATAATCATTAACGACTGGCATTCCGACGATCGGGATGGGGGGTGCCGGACCTGGTGGATTTCCCAAGGAGCGTATCGGCGCATCATGGCGACGGAAAAACAACCGACGGTCATCAAGAAATATGCCAACCGCCGCCTCTATCACACGGGCACATCGACCTACGTGACGCTGGAAGATCTGGCCGGCATGGTGCGCAAGGGCGAGGATTTCGTGGTCTACGACGCGAAGTCCGGCGAGGAGATCACCCGCTCGGTGCTCGCCCAGATCATCTTCGAGCAGGAGAACAAGGAGGGGCCGAACCTTCTGCCCGTCACCGTGTTGCGCCAGCTCATCCGCTTCTACGGCGATAGCATGCAGGCCCTGGTGCCGAGCTATCTCGAATTCTCCATGAACAACCTGTCCCAGGAACAGCAGAAGCTCCGGGAGCAGATGGCCAGCGCTTTCGGTCCCGGCGCCTTCCAGGCCATGGAGGAGCAGGTGCGCAAGAACATGGGCTTCTTCACCGAGGCCATGCGCATGTTCTCCCCCTTCCCGCAGCCTGCATCCGCCAACGGCGAGGGCAAGGTCTTGAAGGGAGAAAAGGGCGAGGACACGAGCGACCTCGATACACTGAAGCGGCAGATGGCCGACATGCAGGCCAAGCTCGACAAGCTGGCAAGCAAGTAGAAGGTTTTCGTCAGCCGCGGGCGCGCTTGAGCATCTGCGCGAGCGCCGAGGGCTGCTGGACCGCTTCCGGCTCACCGAACAGCGCACCCTGGAGGTAATCCACATCCCAGGAGGCGAGCAGTCGGGCCGTCGCTTCGTCATCCACCCATTCCGCCGCAACGGCAATGCCGAGCTGCTGGGCCCGGTCGATGAGGGTGCGGACGAAAAGGCGGTCGTCGGTGGATCGCCTGAGCGGCTGGATGAAGGCACCGTCGATGGTCAGAAGATCGACCGGCAGCATGCGCAGCTGCATGGGCGAGACGTAGCCCGTTCCGAAGCCCGTGAGCGCGAGCCCGATGCCGAGGGCCTTCATGGCGTGAAGCCGGCCGAGATTGCGTCGGCATTCGGCGAGCGCCGCTTCCGGCACCTCGATCATCAGCCGCGACTCGATGCCGGGACGGGCACCGAGATGCGCCGCCAGCATGGGCAGCCATTCCGGATCCTGCAGGGCCTTTGGCGAAACCGGCAGGGAGAGATGCTCGTCCGGGTGGTGCTGGAGATGGTCTGCGGCGAGTTCCAGCATCCGTCCGTCGACCAGAAGGGCGAGATTGGAGGCCTTGAGGCTCGGCACCGGTCCGAGCGGCATCGTGCCCCCCGCAGCATCACGAAGCGAGGCGCTGGCCTGCATCAGGAACGGGGCGCGGCCATGCGCCTCCACCATCGGCCGGAGGGCGAGCGTCAGGCTGCGCTCGTTGAGGGCGGCAATCCAGTCGAATGGCGCCTGCTCCGCCGCTGGCGACGGCTTGGCAGGGCGTGCATCGTAGAAGCTGCGGGACTCGTCCCGCTCCAGGGCCGAGGCCAAGGCCTGTTCGGCGAAGCGCAGGAGTTTCGTGGCCTTGAACGTATGGTCGGGCGCGCAGGCGGCACCGAGGCGGAGGGAGGCCGCGGCTCCGCGATCTTTCAGGAGCGCATCCAGACGCTTCATGGCGCTCGGCGCATCGGAAGCGGGGCAGCAGGTAAGGGCCAGGGCGAAACGGTTCGGCCCGAGCGCGGCGAACAGGTCGTAATGGCGCATCATCGGGCGGAGATCGCGGGCGATGTCCGCGACGAGATCCGCTTCGCCGCCATCGATGCTGCCGACGATCAGGGTACAGGTCTGCGACACCCGCAAGGCTTCGTTGATGCCGTTCTGAATCCTGCACAGAAGCTCGGAGCGGGCTCTGAGAATGGCCGGAAGCAGCTCTCTGGCTCCCGAAGCCGGGTCGATGCGGAGCTGGCCGCGGGCGAAGGCGGGGCTTCCCTGGACGCCCGGCTGCCAACGGCCGGCATCCTCGACCATCACCACCCGATCCGGCTCGAGTCGCAGCGCATAGCGGGTGTCGTAGGTGCGAGCGTGGGCTTCCGTTGCGGAGATGGCGTCTGGGCGGGAAAGGCCGCAGCCCGGCTCGATCATCTGCGCGAAAGCCTTGCCGGTCCTGGGCAGGTCCCGGCCGGACAGGCCGAGCGCCTCGGCGGCGCCTGGACCCCAGGTCAGCACGTCCGAGATCATGTCCCAGGCGTAGGTGATGCCGGCAGGCGATGTCCGCTGTGGAGCCTGGCGCTTGCGTTGAGGCCGGGATGCGCTCTGAAAAAGTCCCGTCCGGCCCTGCCGCTTCGTCGCCATCACACTCACCCTTGACACCAGACCGCGCGGGGTGACCGAAGGCGCCTCTTGCAAGCCTGGTCCAAGCCCCTGAAACAAGGATGCAGGATCGCGTCTCAGGCTTAAGGAAGCGTAAAAAGCGATGGAAAATCAGGGCTCTTGGGGCAGCTTCTGGGGATTGCGGGCATAAAAAAACCGGCGCCTTGAGCGCCGGTTGGTATCGTCGCATGCCGCGATCGATCAGGCTTCGGTCTTCACCTTGAGGACCTGACGGCCACGGTACATGCCGGTCTTCAGGTCAACGTGGTGAGGACGGCGCAGCTCGCCGGAATCCTTGTCCTCGATGTAGGTCGGGGCCTTCAAGGCATCGGCGGAGCGACGCATGCCGCGCCGCGAAGGCGACGTTTTTCTCTTTGGAACGGCCATAACTCGTCTCCGGTTAAAATAGCGGAGCGCCCGCTCAACCGGGGAACGCTCACATCTCAAACTTGATGAGGTTGCGCCTCATACAAGGTCTTCGGGCAAATATCTAGCCCCCAGACGCAATCCGAGGGTTTTTCCTTGCCGCACGTTGCCTCCGTTACGGTTTCAGGCAGTCGCTGAAGGGCGCGGCCCTCTCCATGCGGGCCATGAGCTGCCCCGCCAGGGCCCGGTGGCGGGAGGAGGGGCGGGCTGGATTGCGGACGAGGGGGTTGGGCAAGGCCCGTGCCAAAAGGGCCGCCTCCTGGCGGGTGAGGTTCTTGGCGGATTTACGGAAATACTTCTGAGCGGCCGCCTCGGCTCCGAAGACGCCGTCGCCCCATTCGGCGATGTTGAGATAGACCTCCATCATCTGGCGCTTGGACCAGATGAGGTCGAGATAGAGCGCGACCGGGATTTCCAGGCCCTTGCGGACGTAGGACCGGCTCGGCCAGAGGAAGAGGTTCTTAGCCACCTGCATCGGGATCGTCGAGGCGCCCCTGGATGGCCCATCGTCGTCTGCCGCCTCCACCACGAGCCAGAGGGCGCCCCAATCGACGCCCTGATGATCGCAGAAACGGCTGTCCTCGGCGGTCAGGACGGCGAGCGGCAGGTTGGGGGAGATCTCGTCGAGACGCACGAAATCGCGCTCGACCGGCTGAAGGGTGAGCCAGCGGCCGAGCATGAGGGTCGAGACCGGCGGCACGGCCCAGTACAAAAGCCCTAGCCAAAAGACCGCGCCGACCCATAAGAGGATGAGACCAAGGCCGATCTGGACGAAGCGGCGGAGAAGGCGGGCGGCCGACATCGGCGCTCCCGGCCGTCCCGAGCGCCATGCCCATCTCGGCCGCGACCTTTCACCGACGCTTCCCTCGGGCGGAGCGGCGGCCCCATCCGAATTCAGGCTCATCATGACGCCATCCACCAGCACTTTCACGACGCGGCTGTCCGACGCCGCGGAGATCGTCGAAGCAAGTCTCCAAGCCTTGCTAGCAGACAAAGCCGCTCCGGGCGAGCTTGCCAGGCCGCCGCGCCTCATGGCCGCCATGCGGCATGCGACCTTAAGCGGCGGCAAGCGCCTGCGGCCGTTCCTGACTCTGGAGGCCGCCCGCCTCTTCGGCGCCGAAGGGCAGGGGCCGCTGCGCGCCGGCTGCGCCGTGGAGCTGCTGCATTGCTATTCCCTTGTGCACGACGATCTGCCCTCCATGGACGACGACGACATGCGCCGGGGCCGCCCCACGGTGCATAAGGCTTTTGACGAGGCGACCGCGATCCTCGTGGGCGACGCCCTCCAGACCCTGGCCTTCGAGGTGCTCGCCGATCCCGCGACGGCAGAGGATGCGGCGATTCGCGCCGATCTCGTGCTCGGCCTTGCCCGCGCCTCGGGCTTGGGCGGCATGGTGGGCGGCCAGCTCCTCGACCTGTCGGCCGAGGGCCGCTACGGGTCGGCGGAGCTGGGAGAGGCTGATGTCCGCCTGCTCCAGATGATGAAGACCGGCGCGATCCTCACCTTCTCGGTGGAGGCCGGTGCGATCCTGGGCAAAGCTGACGCGGCTGCCCGCCAAAAGCTCGTCGCATACGGACGGGCCCTCGGCGCCGCGTTCCAGGTGGCGGACGACATCCTCGACCGGGAAGCCTCGGCGGAAGCGCTCGGCAAGCGCACGGGCAAGGATCAGGAGAAGGGCAAGGCCACGCTCGTCGACCTGCTCGGGATGGACGGTGCGCGCAGCGAGTGCAATCGGCTCGTCGCGGCCGCCGAGGCGGCGCTCGACGATTTCGGTCCGCATGCGCAGATCCTGCGCGATGCCGTGCGCTTCGTGGTCGAGCGTCGGGTCTGAGTTTTCAGCGAGGACGCTCGCGCCCCGTCACCGATGCGATCGCCCCGATCAAGCTCTCGGAATCGTAGGGTTTGCGCACGACGGGGATGTCCGAGAATGCTGCAGGGACCATGCCTTTTTCTCCGTATCCCGTTGCGAAGACGAACGGGATCTTGCGCCTGGCGAGAGCCTCCGCCACCGGAATGGAGGTCCCCTCGCCGAGATTCACGTCGAGGATGGCGACGTCCGGCATAAAGGCGGAGAGCTTGCGAAGCGCATCATCGACCGACGCGCTGATTGTGATGTCGCCGAGTCCCCGCTCGGTAAGCATTGCCTCGACATCGAGCGCGATCAGCAGCTGATCCTCGACCAGCAGCAGGCTCGTGCCGGACAGGTCGATGGATTGTCTCGTCTCGGCCGATATCGCTTGCATCTTCTGGTCGGCGCCCGGGACCGTCACGAACAGGATGTGCTTTTGCGGAATGAAGAAGCACGCCCCGACCCCCGTCGGCAGGTAGTCGACCCGGCTTTCCCCGCCGAGATCGTAGGGGATGCTGCGGTCGATCAGAACCGTGCCGAAGCCTTCGCGCTTCGGTGGCGAGACGATGGGCCCGCCCGATTCGCGCCATTCGATCTTGCAGCCGCCCTCCGGCACCAGCGACCACGCGACCGACAGCTTCCCGCCCTCCCTGGAGAGTGCGCCGTATTTCGCGGCGTTGGTGCACAACTCGTGCAGCACGAGCGCCATGACCGAATAGGCGCGCGCATCGAGCCACACTTTCGGACCATCGAGCATGATCGTCGTGGCAGGACCGCGGTAGGGAGTCAGCTCCGCATCGAGAAGCTCGGCAAGGGAGCCTCCTCCGCCGCCCCTCGCCACCTGATCGTGGGCGACGGCCAGCGCCTGGATGCGCCCCTGGAGCGAGGCCACATAATCCTCGATGTTGCGGCCTTCCTGCACCGGATGCCCTACCAGGGACTTGATGATCGCGAGAATGTTCTTGACCCGGTGGTTGAGCTCCTCGTTGAGCATGCGCTGTCGGATCTCAGCCTTGGTCCGCTCGTCGGCGAGCAGCTCGCCATGGCGAAGCACCACCTCGGCCAAGGCGATCCTGACGGCCTCGGCTATCTCGCGATCGGCCTCGGACCAGGGTTGCGACTGCGCATGAACGGTCTGTTTCCAGATGGCGAAACTTTTGCGCGGCGTGAGACGGTCGCCGAGCGGACCGACATCATAGGATTTTTCCGGATTGCCGGCCCAGTCGAGCGTCTGCACCTGCTCCTTGCGAAAGAAGAACAGGTAGTCACGCGGGATTTGCGATAGCGGCACGGCGAGAATGCCGGAGGCCCTGTCGCGATATTCTTCGGCCGAAGCGAGACGATGGGAGAGGGCATGGGTTGCCCAGATCCGTCCGCCATCGGCGACGTTGCCGACGAATCTCGCGATGGAGGCGACGGCCTCGGCAGGCGGTGCGCTGCCCTGCGGCGTCCAGACCTCGTCGATCCACAGCCCGAGGCCGTCGCATGGCACCAGTTGCCCGAGATCCGCGAGGCTCGCGCGAAGGGTGTCGCCGACATTAGCCTGATGCGAGGCCCGCTTGAGGATCCTGTCGAGGGAGCGACGGGCCTGCGTTGCCGTCTCGAGCTTGCCGCGTTGGAGAAGGGCGTTGAGATGGAGGGAGAAGAAATCTCCGAACACTTCCGCTGCGACGCGCAGACCCATCGGGAGCACGCGTGGGGAATAGTGATGGCACGCGATCAGGCCCCAGAGCTCGCCGCCGATGATGATCGAGATCGACATGGAGGCTGCGACGCCCATGTTGCGCAGATATTCGCAATGGATCGGCGAGACGCTGCGCAGATGGGCGAAGGACAGGTCAAGCGGCTCGCCTGAGGCATCGAGAACGGGCTCGATGGGGATTCGCCTGCCATCCGAGTCCGCCACGATGCGTATGATGTTGCGTAAGTACAGAACCCGCGCCTGCTGCGGGATGTCGCTTGCGGGAAAATACTGGCCGAGGAAGCTTTCGAGGTCGCTGCGCTTGGCCTCGCTGACGACCTTCCCCGAGCCGTCGTGCCCGAATTGATAGACCATGACGCGGTCATAGCCGAGAAGGCCGCGCACGAGGCGGGCGGCGTCGCGAATGAGCTGATCGGCGCTGACCGCCTTGTTGAGCCGGCCGATCAGGGCACGTGTCAGATCAAGCGGCTTGGTGAAGCGGGAGGCGGATTTCTCGAATTCGATGATCACCGTCGAGTGAAAGCGGTGAATGGCCACATCGAAGGCCGTATCGCGAATGTCGAGGTCGAAGAGGAGAGCCGCGCGGCTCTCACCGCCTGACGTCGCGAGCGCATTGCGGAGGGTATGGGTCACCTCCTCGCCGAGAACATCGTCCAGATCGCGGCCGTTGATCTCGCCCTGAAGCCCCAGGATGTCGGCTGCGTTGGCTGAATGCCGCAAGATTACGGAAGCATGGATATCGCAGGCGAGCAGGCAACCATGCTCCTGGATGCTGCCAGGAATATGAATCGGCTCCCGGTCGCAATTGGTGAGGTTGACGGCTTCGTTCGTCACGGACGTGCTCTCTTGGTCGATGCAGGGCAGACCTGGCTCGGTGTCTTCAAGGATTGACCGGAAAGCGCCGCTACAAATCTTAATCCGGATAGATTTAGGAGGTTTGCTCAACGCTTCAACGCATGCGGCAATCGCGACCGATCAATGCAAAAGCCGGTAAGGCCTTGATTGGAGAGCGAATATCGGCATCGAGCTAGAGCATTTTTCGGCGAAGTGGATCCGGTTCGCCGTCAAAAAATGCGGCAAACCGAAGAAGAGAGGTGATTCCACACAAGTGGAAACAGCTCTAGGCTGGCGTCCGCCTTTCGCCCTTTCGCCCGTGCCTGTCGGCCGGCAAAGGCAGCTCGCGGCAGAGCGGGATTTCGAACGCGATGCGGCAATGGCCGTTGCCGTCGATCTCCGCGCTCGTTCCGTATTCGGCCAGGATGTCCTCGACGATCCCTAGACCGAGCCCGCTGGAGGTTGGATCTGCCTGTCCCTGCACGCCGCGTTCGGGGCGTACGCCGCCGGTTTTGGAGAAGCCCGGCCCGTCATCCTCGACGACGATCCGGGCCTTCTCGCCCGCGCGCCCGGCACGCACCGTGACCTGGGCTCCCGCCCATTTCCTGGCATTGTCGAGAAGGTTGCCCATGACCTCGCCGAAATCGTGCGGATCCATGTCGACGGCGAGATCGGCTGGGATCTCCGTCTCCCAGACGAGCTGTTCGCCCCTGGGCATGTGCTGCATCAGGCGCAGGAGGCGGGCGACGGTCTCTTCCACCTGCGTGTAGGCTCCGCAGGCCACCGATGCGCCGCTGGTGCGCGCCCGCGCCACCTCGCGCTCCACATGCGTGCGGATGAGGCCGAGCTGCTCCTGCATGCGCGCGGCTTCCTCATGCCGGCCGGATTGCTCGAGATGCCTCACCTCGGCGCCGAGAATCGTCAAGGGCGTCTTCAGGCCGTGCGCCAGTGCCCCGGCCCGGTCGCGCGCCTTGCGCACGAGATTCTCCTGGCGGTCGAGCAGCTTGTTGATGCTCTCGACCAGCGGTGCGACTTCGTTGGGAAAACGCCGGGTCATGCGCCGGATCTGGCCGGTCTGCACGGCGTTCAGGTCGCGGCCGACATCCTGCAGCGGTCTTAAACCCAGCGAGAGCTGAATCCAGGCGAAGAGAACGAGCACGGCAGCAATCGGGATGAGAACGCGGGTCACGTCCCAGCCGAAGGCTTCGCGCAGTTCCACCACCTGCGCATGGTCGAGAGCGACCGCGAGGCTGACGGTTCGAGGGCCTTGGGCGCCATCGACCGTGACCTCCCGTTCGATCACGTAAAGCTCCGAGCCGTCGGGTCCCTCGACCTCGAAGGCCTTTTCGCGCTCCGCGCCCTGCCGGGTCCCGCCGGAGGGCAGGTCCAGATCCCACAGGGAGCGGGACCGCACGATCGGGCGCCCGTTCTCGGAGACCTGCCAATAGGCCCCGCCATAGGGCTGGTGATAGCGTGGATCGGTGAGCTTCTGGCTGATTCCGGCTTCGCCCTCGGTGCCGAACGCGGTCGCAAGTTCGGTCCAGTGGATGTTGAGGTCCTGCTCGACATAGCGCAGCACCTGACGTTCGAAGAACACGACCAGGGAGGTGCCTGCCACCGCAATCGTCGCAATGATCGACATGACGGCAACCGTCAGCAGACGCACGCGGATGGAGTTGCAGGCTTTGCGCTCGATGCGTTTCATGGCGAAGGCGTCTCCATGATGTAGCCGTGGCCGCGCCGGGTTCCGATCGCCTCCGATCCGATCTTGCGTCGCAGGCGGGCGACCAGGGCCTCGATGGTGTTGCTGTCCGGCTCGTCGTTCCCGTAGACATGCTCGACGAGTTCGCTCTGCGCGACGACGCGATCCCGGTTGTGGGCGAGATAGCGCAGCAGGCGGAATTCGAGCGGCGAGAGCTCGATCGCGCGGCCGTTGATCATCACCCGCAGGCGCCGGGTATCGATGCGAATGGTTCCGACCTCGATCAGCGGCGTGACATGGCGGCCGACACGGCGCAGCAGGGCGGCAAGACGGGCGAGAAGCTCCTCCATCTCGAAGGGCTTCGTCAGATAATCGTCGGCGCCCGCATCGATGCCTTCGACCCGCTGCAGCCAGGAGCCGCGGGCGGTCAGAACGAGGATCGGCACTGCGCTGTCCTCCTCGCGAAGCCGCCGCACCACCGAGAGGCCGTCGAGCTTCGGCAGGCCGAGATCGAGCACGACGGCGTCGTAATCCTCGGTCGAGGCCCGGAACCAGCCCTCCTCGCCGTCCCTGGCGATGTCCACCACATAGCCCGTCTCGGCCAGGGCGCTCGCGACATCCCTGGCGATGGCCGCCTCATCCTCCACGAGAAGGACCCTCATCAACGTCTCCTGATCTGAAGGATCTGGTTGCGGCGGGCGTCGACGACGACCTCCTGATAGCGGCGATCCCGGGTGAGAATGAGAAATTCGTAGCGCCACTCGCCGGTCCAGGATTGGCGCAGATCCACTTCCAGCACCTTGCCGGGGACTGCTTTCGAGACAGTGGGAAGAACGGTGCTCAGGGCGAGGGCCCAGCCCTGCGAGACGGCCTCGCGGGCACTCTCGGAGGAGGTGCTGCCCCAACCTGTTTTTGCGGTGACATCGTCGTCTCCCCCGCGTCCACGGCCCCGGCCCTGGCCGCCATCGTCTCCACCTCGGCCCCGGCCTCCGCCGTCATCGTCGCCACCGCCCCGTCCGCTGTTTTCGCTGCCCTTGCCGCTGTTGTCGCTGCCGCTGCCGCTATTGCCGCCGCTGTCGCCGTCCTTGGCGATCGCGACGCCCGGCCAGGAACTCTCCACCGCACTCAGGGCGAGGCCGGCGGCGAGCAGGACGATGAGATGGCGTCGGATCATGAAACCTTCCAAAGCTCGCCAGCATAGCATGCCCAATCTGATATTTCGCTGACATGACTCATCAGGTTCGCATGCCGGGCCTCGTGCAGATTCGCCTCCATCGGCGCCGCTCCCGGCGCGACGGATGAATGGAGGAAGACGATGGTAAAGCCGATCAAGAAGGGCCCGAGCGTCCTGATTCTAGGAACTGTCCTGGCGTCGCTGACGGCGGCGGCAATCCCCGCGGTCGTCGCGAGCGCCCTCATCTCACCGGCCATGGCCCGCGGTGGCGACGATGGCGGCGGCGATCGGGGAGGGCGCGGCGGAGACGATAGCGGCGGCCGCGGCGGACGCGGTGGCGATGACCACGGAGGCGGCCGTTCCAGTGACGACAGCGGCGGCCGGAGCAGTCGCGGAGGCGACGACAATGGCGGTCGCAGCAGCCGCGGAGGGGATGATCACGGAGGCCAGGGCCGCGGTCGAGGCGGTGACGATAACCGGGCCGACGACAGCGGCCGCGGCAGAGGACGCGGCGGCGATGCCAATGTGAGCCGCGCCCGGGATGACGATGGCCGCAACCAGGCCAGGGCCGAGGACCGGACGCGCACGCGCACCCAGGATCAGCACCAGACCCGCACCCGGACCCGCGGAGCCGACGATCTGCTCGCGCTGCGCCGGACACGGGGTGCGGACGATCTCAACGACGACAATGGCGGCCGCCTGGATCGCGACCTCCGCTTCGAGCCCGGCGACGACCGCAGGGTCAACGGCCGGTAAGGGTTGCGCTGCACGACTTGGACCCTCCTCCCCCACAAGCCTCGGGCTTGCCCGAGACTTGCCTTTGGTCTGCCGTAAGTCGGGAACACCCGACTTGCGGTGGGGAGGAGTTGGAGGTGGGGGTGTGTGCGATAGCCTATAAAGGTAAGGCGCCAACACCCCACCCTGGCCCTCCCCACAAGGAGGAGGGAAAAGGCGTCTATCTTTATCGCGAACTATCCGGCGCTTATCCGGTCGGCACCCAGAACAGGCATTTCACGTGGTCGGGTCGTGATAGGTGCGGGAGGGTCCCCGCGGGCTCGCCGCCATTGGCCTCGATCACTTTGCGCGAACCGTCGTTGTCGTCGTCGCAGGTGATCAGCACCCGCGAAAAACCTTCCGAGCGGCACACGGGCAGGATCATCCTCAGCGCCTGCGTGGCGTAGCCGCGCCGCTGCTTCCAGGGAACGATCGTGTAGCCGATATGGCCGTAGATCGCGCTCGGCAGCTCCTCCGTTCCGCGCTGGAAGCGAAAGCCGATGCGGCCGCAGAATTCGCCGTCGTCGATCCAGAAATCGTGGGCCGGCAGGCGCGGCACCTCCCGTCCGTCCGGCAGGCGGACCATCGGGCTGTTGTAGAGATCGTGCAGGAAACGGGCCGGATTGCGCCTCAGCTGGATAAGCTGCTCGCGACTCACGTCCTGGTCGGTGTTGGGCGACCATCCCCGTTCAAGGGCATTTTCGTATTCGTGCAGCCGGCCGAGGCTCGGGCGGAGGAGGGCGATGTCGGTCATGGACTTCCAAAACTGACATCTCGTCATCCATCCGGCAACAGGCTTACACCGTCACCTGCGTACCCACTTCCACCACGCGCCCGGTCGGGATCTGGAAGAAGTCGGTGGCGTCGCTCGCGGATTTCGCGAGACCGATGAAGAGCCTGTCCTGCCAGAGCGGCATGCCCGACTGGCTCGCGGGGCGGATCGAGCGGCGCGAGAGGAAGAACGACGTCGCCATGATGTCGAACTTGAAACCCTGGCGGCGCAGGATCGCGAGGCCGCGCGGAATGTTCGGCGTTTCCATGTAGCCGTAGCTCAGGCGGATGCGCCAGAACGAATCGCCCACATGTTCGATGGCGACGCGGTCCTCGTCCTCCACGCGCGGAACGTCGGCGCTGTTCACGGTGAGGATCACGTTCTTCTCGTGCAGCACCTTGTTGTGCTTGAGATTGTGCAGCAGTGCCGCCGGCGCGGTGTCCGGATCGCTCGTCAGGAAGACGGCGGTGCCCTTCACCCGGTGCGGCGGGCTCTTCTCCAGCATCTGCACCAGCTCGAGGAAAGGCACGTCGATCTTGCGGGTCTTCTCGAACAGGATGCGGGTTCCCTTCACCCAGGTCCACATCAGCACGAAGAACACGCCGGCGATGACGAGCGGGACATAGCCGCCGTCGAGAAGCTTCACCAGGTTCGAGGACAGGAAGGTGAGGTCGATGAGGAGCAGCGGGATCATGACGAGCCCGGTCTTCAGCGGTCCCCAGCCCCAGCTGATGCTGATCACCACGCAGGCGAGAAGGGTCGTGACGACCATGGTGCCGAAGACAGCGATGCCGTAGGCGCTGGCGAGGCTCGATGACGAGCCGAAGAGGAGCACGAGGCCGACCACGGCGGCCAGCAGCAGCCAGTTCACCCGCGGCAGGTAGATCTGGCCCTGATGCGTCTCGGAGGTGAAGCGCACTTCGAGGCGCGGCAGGATGCCGAGCTGCACCGCCTGCCGGGTCAGGGAATAGGCGCCGGTGATCACCGCCTGGCTCGCGACGATGGTGGCAAGCGTTGCGAGGATCACGAGCGGCAGGAGCATCCAGGGCGGCGCCAGCAGGAAGAACGGATTGGCGATGGAATCGGGATTCGACAGAACGAGCGCGCCCTGGCCGAGATAGTTCAGGGCAAGGGCCGGGAAGACGACGGTGCCCCAGGCGACGCGGATCGGGTTGCGGCCGAAATGGCCGAGATCGGCATAAAGCGCTTCGGCGCCGGTCACCGCAAGGCAGACGCTGCCGAGGATCGCGAAGGCCGTCCCGGGATGCGTGATCAGAAAGGACACCCCGTAATAGGGGTTGAAGGCGAGCAGGACCTCCCAATCGTCGGCGATGTGGAGGAGGCCGAGGCCCGCCATGGTGATGAACCACAGGAGCGTCAGCGGTCCGAAGAAGGCCGCGACCCTGCCGGTGCCGTGGCTCTGCGCTGCGAAGAGGGCGATGAGGATCGCCAGCGCACCGGGGAGGACATAGGCTTCGAAGGAGGGCGCCACGAGCTTCAGGCCTTCGAGCGCCGAGAGCACGGAGATCGCTGGCGTGATGGCGGCATCGCCGTAAAACAGGGCTGCTCCGGCCATGCCCATCATGAGAACCGGCAGGCTGCGGCGACCGAGAGCGCGCTGCGCCAGGGCCACCAGGGTCAACGAACCGCCTTCGCCCTTGTTGTCGGCCCGCAGCAGCAGCAGGACGTATTTAACCGAAACCGTGAGGATCAGTGCCCAGAGCAGGAGCGAGAGAATGCTGATCACGAGTTCGCGGGTGAGCGGGACGGGGGTGCCGTGATGACCGCCGGTGGCGGCGGCGACCGTCTCGCGCATGGCATAGAGCGGGCTGGTGCCGATGTCGCCGTAGACGACGCCGATGGCTCCGAGAGTCAGGGTCCAGAAGCTGGCCGTATGATGGCTGCCCGGTAGGGTGGCCTCAGGGGCTGCGGAATCTGCATGCCCTGGGGCTATGGCTTGCTGCTCTGCCATGTCTGCTTTTCTTTGCGGATCTGCCCGCGGACGGCCCGAGTTGAATTTCTCTATAAATGACGAAGGGCGGCTTGATTTCCGTCCGTTTCTCCAAAGAGCGCGGTGCCGTCAGTGCCGGCGCGGCGGGCTCTCTAGCATATCGCGCTTTAGCTTAAAACGAAATTTCGCTTGGGGTTCCCTGCTCGCGTGTGCTGCCTTATTCGGCAGCATCGCGCCCGGCCTGACCGTAATTCTTCTCGATGTAGTCGAGAACGATCTTCTGGAAGTCTTTGGCAAGCGTCGGGCCGCGCAGGGTCATGGCCTTCCTGCCGTCGATGAAAACGGGAGCAGCGGGCTGCTCGCCGGTGCCCGGAAGCGAGATGCCGATATTCGCGTGCTTCGACTCGCCCGGACCGTTCACGATGCAGCCCATCACCGCCACGTTCAGGTTCTCGACGCCGGGATGCGTGCGGCGCCATTCGGGCATGGAGGTGGAGATCCAGGTCTGGATGTCCCGGGCCAGTTCCTGGAATACCGAAGAGGTGGTGCGTCCGCAGCCCGGGCAGGCGGCGACGAGGGGTACGAAGGTGCGAAAGCCCATGGTCTGGAGCAGTTCCTGAGCCGTCCTCACCTCCACCGTCCGGTCGCCACCGGGCTCGGGGGTGAGGGAGTAGCGGATCGTGTCGCCGATGCCCTGCTGCAGCAGGATGCCCATGGCGGCCGACGAAGCCACGATGCCCTTCGTGCCCATGCCGGCCTCGGTGAGGCCGAGGTGGATGGCGTAGTCCGACCGGCGGGCGAGATCCTGGTAGACCGCGATCAGGTCCTGCACCGCCGAGACCTTGGCAGACAGGATGATACGATCTTTCCCCAAGCCGATCTCCTCCGCGCGGGCGGCGGAGAGCAGGGCCGACTGGATCATCGCCTCGCGGGTGACCCAGCGCATGTCGCGCGGATTGGCCGAGGCTGCGTTCTCGTTCATCAGGTGGGTCAGGAGCTCCTGGTCGAGGGAGCCCCAGTTGGCGCCGATGCGCACGGCCTTGCCGTGCCGGATCGCCTGCTCGACGATGGCACCGAACTGCCGGTCCTTCTTCTCCTTGAAGCCCACATTGCCGGGATTGATGCGGTATTTGGCCAGGGCCTCGGCACAGGCCGGGTGATCGGCGAGAAGCTGATGGCCGATATAGTGGAAGTCGCCGACGAGAGGCACGTCCACGCCGAGCCGGTCGAGTCTTTCGCGGATCTTCGGAACGGCGGCTGCCGCCTCGTCGCGGTCGACGGTGATGCGCACGATCTCCGAGCCCGTCCGGGCGAGCGCCGCAACCTGGGCCACGGTCGCGTCGATATCCGCCGTGTCCGTGTTGGTCATCGACTGGACCACGATCGGCGCGCCGCCGCCGACCATGACGGATCCGACGCGCACGCCGATGGTGCGGTGGCGCTGAGCCGGGCCGGCGAGGCTCTCGGAGGCGGCGACGGTCTCGGAAGGCGAGGTGAGGGACATGCTGCAATCCACGACGGCAGCTCCTGGCTGCCGCCGTTTAGCTGATGCCAAAAGCCTTTCCCGTCAAGCGCGGCCCATAGCATCGGACCCAAAAGCGGAGGCCACTTTTGGGATCGAATCCGATGCTCAACCCCTTAAACGAGTTCAGCGGACCTGTGTGACGATGGCCGATCGATCAGTGATCGTCCCGGCAATGGCTGCAGCGTCCGGTGATCTCAAGGATCCGGCTGCGGGGCTGGTAGCCCTGCTCCCGCAACACCTTCGTGACGGTCTCGGCCACGTCGGGCGAGGCGACCTCGCTGACATCGCCGCAGACCTCGCAGATCAGAACGGCGGTGGTCGTGCGGGCACCGGTAAGGCTCGAACTGGCGATATAGGCATTCCGGCTCGCCAGCCGGTGCGCCAGGCCCTGCTCGATCAGGAAATCCAGGGCGCGGTAGATCGTGATCGGGGCCATGCGGTGGCCCTGCGAGCCGAGGAGTTCCACCAGGTCGTAGGCGCCGAGGGGTTTTTGGGCACTATGAAGCAGCTCCAGCACGCGGCGGCGGATCGGGGTCAGCCGCGCGCCCCTGGCGCGGCAGAAGGCCTCCGACAGGGCAAGGGCCTGCTCCGTCCGTTCAGAAGAGTGGAACGTCGGCATCGGAACGCCGGCATTGAATCCTGGGTGCTGAAGTGACGGTAAATGAGCCATAGGATCGCTCCTGGTTCGGGTCGGTGAATCTTGCCCCAGCGCCCGCGGCCGGCATCCGAACCGCGAACCACCTCATTCACATAGGTTATAACACTACATATTTGAATAGGTAAAATGCAGAATGGCTGCCCGAATTCTGTGCAGAAGTGGCAATGATGCCGATTTCGCCTAAGGGTTGCGGAAACGCCAGACGCTGGACTGCTTGATCTCCGAGTCCTCGAGTGTCCTCGTGACGGGCACCTGATAGGCGGCAAGGCTGTCGAGACGGTCCTTGGGCAGATAGCTGCGCCCGGGATCGCCGATCAGCACGGTGGCGCCCCGCGCGCTCAAGGAAGACAGCCAGTCGATCACCCGAGCGGCGAGGTCCTGCTCGTAGCAGATGTCGCCCGCAAGCACCGTGTCCCAGCCGCGATCCTCGCCGACGATGTCCGCCTGGAGCGGGGTGACGGAGACATGATTGGCGGCGGCGTTGATGCCGATGGCCGCGATGGCGAACGAGTCGATGTCGCAGGCCGTCACCTCGGCCGCACCTGCCTTCGTGGCCGCGATGGCGACGAGGCCGGAGCCGGAGGCGAAGTCCAGCACCCGCCGCCCCCGCACCGTCCCGGGATGGTCGAGCACATAGCGGGCGAGCGCCTGCCCGCCGGCCCAGGCAAAGGCCCAGAAGGGCGGCGGCAGACCGATCTCGCCGAGCTCCTCCTCGGTCTTCTGCCACAGCTCCGTCGCCTCGTCGGCCACGTGGAGCGAAATCTCCGGTGCATGCGGGACGGGGCGAAGCCGGGTCTCGGCCCGGATGAAGGCGATGGGATCGATGATCATGAGGCCAGCATGGCGCCGTAGAGACGCTTGACGCCTTCCATCACGTCGCGCTCGGTGAAGCCGTCGAGCACGCGGGCACGAGCGGCCCCGCCCATGCGGGCGACGAGATCCGGCTGACGGGAGAGGTCCAGGAGCGCCTCGGCGAGGCTTGCCGCGTCGCCGGCGGGAACGAGACGTCCTTCCATCCCATCCCGCACCAGGGCGCGGCAGCCGGGCACGTCCGTGGTGACGATGGCCCGGCCGCAGGCGGCGGCCTCCAGCAGCGTCCGCGGCAGGCCCTCGCCGCCGCGGGAGGGCAGGCAGGCCAGGTGATGGTCCCGCCAGACGGCCGGAATGTCGTGCGTCCTGCCGTGCCAGGCGATGCCGGGCTCGTCGCCCCAGGCCTTCAAGGTCTCCTCGGGGATGGATTTCGGATTGTCGGGGTCCGGCGCGCCGAAGAGGGACAGCTCGATGGCGGCCCCTTTTCTCCGCAGGCTGCGGACCGCCTCGACGGCTACGTCGATCCCCTTCGACCAGAGCATACGGGCGACGATGGCGACCTTGAGCGGCGGTTGCGGGGGCAGGGGAAGGGGCTCCAGGGCTTCGGGATCGATGCCGGCTCCACCGAGGATGACGACCTTGTCGCTCGAGGGATCGAGGCCGAGGAGCTTCGGATCGTCCGGGTTTTCGAAGACGTAGCGGGTCTGGCGGGTCTCCAGGCCGCGCACGAGGAGGCGGACGGTCCGCTGGGCGAGCTTTGCGATCCGGTCCGTGCGGGCGCCGAGAAAGCCGAGGCCGGTCAGGGCATAGACCCGCCTGTGCACCCCCACCATGCTCGCCGCAAAGCCGCCGACGAGGATGCTGCGAAGGGCAATGCAATGGACCAGATCGGCCTTCTCCCGCCGGAGGATGGCGGCGAGATCTCCGGTCTTCAGCCCCGTCGTGATCGGGTTCAGGCTGCGCCGGTCGGCCTCGAAGGGAATGACCTTGGCGCCGGTCGCCTCGATCGCCTCCCGGTGCGCGCGCACCCGCGTGACCACCGCCACCGCGAGCCCGAGCTCGCGGGCCGCCCGGGCCATGGGCAGGAAGTGGGAGGCGAAGAACCAGTCTTCGGTGACGACGAAAACGAGCTTGCGGCCTTGGACGTCAGGCAGGGACAAGGAAGACAATGGATAATCCGGGTGAAACGGTTACGCAGTATTAACCTCGGCATGGGGCGAAAGGGAACTCCCCGCGCTTCGCGCCCGTTGCCGTCGTCTTAAGATATGGGAGAAATCACCTATGGAGGATTGGCTGCCGACGCTTCTGGCGACGATTGCCGGCACCCTCTCCACGTCGAGTTTCGTCCCGCAGGTGGTGAAGGCCTGGCGGGAGCGCGATACGCGGGCGATCTCCATGCATATGTACGTGGTCACCGTCACCGCCCTCACGCTCTGGGCAATCTACGGGTACCTGATCGGGAGTTGGCCCGTGGTGATCTTCAACCTCATCAGCGTGTTCCTGAGCGGCACCATTCTCGTGTTCACGATTCGCAACGAGCGGCGGCGTCGAAACCGCGCGGGGCAGCAGCATAGGGAACCGGGGATGGCGCGCCACGGTTGACGTTCTGCTTTTCATCCAAGGCTTCGCATGCTCCTGGAACCGAACGCCGCCACCGAGACCATCGTCGATCCGCGTGATGCCGCCGAAACGGCGGGCCTCGTTTACGTCTCCGACGAGGGGCCGGGCATCCGCCGCCGGAAATCCGGCAAGGGCTTCACCTATACCAAGCCTGACGGCACGAAGGTCGCCGACAAGGCGGTGCTGGAGCGCATCAGGTCGCTCGCCATCCCGCCCGCCTACACGGATGTGTGGATCTGCCCGAGGGCCAACGGCCATATCCAGGCGACCGGGCGCGATGCCAAGGGCCGCAAGCAGTACCGCTACCATCCGGCCTTTCGGGAGGTTCGCGAGAGCACGAAATACGAGCACATGCTCGAATTCGCGCAAGGCCTGCCGGCGATCCGCAAGACCATCGACGAGCACATGAGCCTGCGCGGGCTGCCTCGGGAGAAAGTGCTGGCGACGTGGTTAATCTGCTCGAGAACACCCTGATCCGCGTCGGCAATTCCGATTACGTGAAGCAGAACAAAAGCTACGGACTCACCACTCTGCGCGATCCTCATGTGAAGGTGGAAGGCGGCGAGCTGCGCTTCCAGTTCAAGGGCAAGAGCGGCAAGACCTGGAAGTTGCAGGTCAAGGACCGGCGCATCGCCAGGATCGTCAAGGCCTGCCAGGACCTGCCGGGCCAGGATCTGTTCCAGTATATCGACGAGGGCGGCGAGCGCCAGTCGATCGATTCGGCCGACGTGAATGCCTATCTGAAGGAGATCACCGGGCGCGACATCACCGCCAAGGATTTCCGCACCTGGGCCGGCACCGTGCTGGCGGCGCTCGCCCTGTCGGAATTCGAGGAATTCGACAATCAGGCCAAGGCCAAGAAGAACATCCGCGACGCCATCGAGACGGTCGCCTCGCGCCTCGGCAACACGCCGAGCATCTGCCGCAAGTGCTATGTACATCCCGAGGTCTTCGCCTGCTATCTCGACGGCGGCCTGCTTCTCGACGTCAAGGAGAAGATCGAGACGCAGCTGCGCGAGGATCTGTCTTCCCTCAAGCCCGAAGAGGCGGCGGTGCTGAGCCTGCTGCAGGAGCGCCTCTCACGGGAGGTGGAGAAGCAGGCGGAGAGGAAGCCGGCGAAGAAGCGTCGTGCGTCGAGGGGCGCGAAGCAGGACAAGGGGCAACCCGAGATGCGGGCTTAAGGCATTGCGGCGAGGCGTGCTGCGAATTCATTCGGTGTGATTCCCGGCCGGAGCGGAGGGGAAGGGAATCCATAGCGCCCCGATTGACCCTGGATCGCCCCTTCCCGGTCCTGCGGACCGCAGGGGATGACACCCTGTTCTCGTCCGCTTGACCTGAGATCGCTGGCGTGATCCATCGCGCTTACCGAAATCGACGGTGAAAGGTGTTTCGATGAGGGCCGTCGCGATCGGCGTGTTCGCGGTGACTTGCGCCATCATGAGCGCATCGGGGTCATCGCTTGCCCAGGACCAGCCATCGCAGAGCTGGCCCGAGGTGAAATGCGCTCGCTACAAGAAGGCTTGGAGCGATGCGCTCGCGCGGCTTGGCACGAATGGCTTGAGTCAGGATTTTCTCGACCGTCACGAAGCCTTTCTCGGCTCCGGCTGCACGGTGCAGGGCAATGTCTGCCCGCGCTCCGAGGAGGAACTCGGTCTCGCCAACATGATGGTGGTGGCTGCCATGAATGCCGGTACCGCAAGCACCTTTCCGCCCTTCGCCTGTCGCAAGTGACCGTCGCTGAGGCCGGCTGCATCTCGAACATTTCCTTTCTCCTCGCGTTAGGGCTTCATTCCCGTCCATCAGGGAGGCTCGTCCATGCGCATCCACCATCTCAATTGCGGCTGCATGTGTCCGGTGGGAGGACGATTTTGGGATGGAGTGAGCCCCGGGCTGAGCGCGCATCTGGTCTGCCATTGCCTGCTCATTGAGACGGACAGCAGCGGGCTCGTTCTCATCGATACGGGATTCGGCGAGCGCGACGTGGAAGATCCCTATGGGCGCATGAGCCCGCTCTTCGTTCACGTCAACCGCATTCAGCTGGAGCATCGCTATACGGCGCTGGCGCAGGTGAGGAAACTCGGCATCTCGCCACGCGATGTGCGTCATATCGTGCTGACCCATCTCGATTTCGATCATGCGGGCGGCCTGGAGGACTTTCCGGAAGCGACCGTTCACATTCTGCGTGCCGAGATTGAGGAGGCGGAGGTGCGGCACGGCTTCATCCATCGCCGCCGCTATCGTCCAGAGCAGTGGGACGGAGTGCGGAATTGGCGCTTCTACGATCCGACTGGAGAGAGGTGGTTCGGATTCGGATCGGTGCGCGATCTCGACGGCCTGCCGCCCGAAATCCTGATGATCCCGCTGCCCGGCCACACGATGGGGCATGCCGGCATCGCCATCGACATGCCGAAGGGATGGCTGCTCAATGCGGGCGATGCCTATTTCCATCGGCATGAGATGGATGAGAGCCCCTCCTGCCCGCCCGGTCTTCTCGCCTATCAGCGGATGATGCAGGAAAACGGCGCGATGCGTCGTCACAACCAGGATCGGCTGCGCGATCTGGCCAACGATCCTGCCGGCGAGGTGAAGATCTTCTGCAGCCATGATCCGATCGAGCTCGAAGCCTTGCAGCGCCTCAGTCATGGCTGGCATCCGCTTTACTCGGAATATAGTCCGCAGAACCATCCCCGCTAGGATCCCAGCCCCTGGTCCTGCCTCGATGATGCCCTAAAAGCAGGAGGGTATGTCGATAAGGGGAAGCGGATATGGAATTCGATGCCCTGATGCTCTCGCGCATCCAATTCGCGTTCACGATCGCCTTTCACATCATCTTTCCCGCTTTCACCATCGGCCTCGCCAGCTGGCTCGCCGCTCTGGAATTCAACTGGCTGCGCACCGGCGATCCGCTCTACCGCAATCTCTTCCGGTTCTGGGTCAAGGTGTTCGCGGTGTCCTTCGGCCTCGGCGTGGTGTCGGGCATCGTCATGAGCTACCAGTTCGGCACCAACTGGTCGCGGTTCTCAGAGTTCACGGGCAACGTGCTCGGGCCCGTCATCGCGTACGAGGTGATCACCGCCTTCTTCCTCGAGGCGGCCTTTCTCGGCATCATGCTCTTCGGCTGGGAGAGGGTCGGCGACCGGCTGCATTTCTTCGCTACCTGCATGGTCGCCCTGGGCACGTTGATTTCCGCGTTCTGGATTCTCTCGGCCAATTCCTGGATGCAGACGCCGGACGGCTTCGCCATCGAGAACGGCAAGGCGGTGCCCGTCGACTGGTTCAAGGTCGTCTTCAACCCGTCCTTCCCGTTGCGCTATGCGCATATGGTGATGGGCTGCTACCTAACGACGGCCTTCGCGGTCGCCGGCATGTCGGCCTGGATGCTCCTGCGCCATCCGCACGATGCGCCGGCGATAAAGCTCGCAGCCTCGCGGCGCTCCCTGTCGATGGCCTTGTGGTTCGCCACCATCTTCGTGCCGGTCCAGATTCTCATCGGCGATCTGCACGGTCTCGGCGTGCTGAAATACCAGCCGACCAAGCTCGCGGCGATCGAAGGCAACTGGGACCGCATGGACAACATGCCCCTTCGCCTCTTCGCCCTTCCCGACGAGGTGGCGGAGACGAACCGTTACGAGATCGCGATCCCGAAGATCGGCAGCTGGGTTCTGACGCATGCCTTCGACGGTGTCGTGCCGGGCTTGAAGGACGTGCCGCCGGACGAGCGCCCGCCGGTCTGGCCGGTCTTCTTCTCGTTCCGCATCATGGTCGGCATCGGCTTTGCGATGCTGGGCATCGGATTGTGGAGCCTGTACCTGCGCTGGAAGGGCAGGCTGTTCACCGACAGAACCTTCCTGACCGCCGCCATGATCATGACTCCCTCGGGCTTCGGCGCCGTGCTCTTCGGCTGGTTCGTCGCAGAGATCGGCCGTCAGCCCTACGTGGTCTACGGGCACTTGCGCACCGCCGATGCGGTCTCGCCCGTCACTGCCGGTGCGGTGACCGCATCGCTTCTCATCTTCATCGTCGTCTACGCCTTCGTGTTCGGTTTCGGTTCCTATTATCTCGCAAAGCTCCTGCGGCGCGGGCCCGATCCGGTCGAGGACATTCGCGGCGAGGATCTGCACAGAAAACCGAAGCGTCCCTTCTCGGCGGCGGACGAGGGGTTCGATGGCGGATCGGGTCGCAAGGCGCTGCCCGTGCGCTAGGAGGGTCAAGAGATGTTCGGATTCGGAATGGAATACGAGGGCCTCGCCTTCTGGCTGCCGCTGATCTGGGCGGGGCTGATCGCGGTGGCGGTGGCCATGTACGTCATCGCCGATGGTTTCGATCTCGGCATCGGCATTCTCTTCAAGGCGGCGGGCAGCGAGAACTGGCGCGACCGCATGATGTTCTCCGTCGCGCCGATCTGGGACGGCAACGAGACCTGGCTGGTCCTGGGCGGCGGCGGTCTCTTCGCGGTGTTCCACATCGCCTATGCGGTGCTCATGCCGGCGCTCTACGTGCCGATCATCCTCATGCTCGTCGCCCTCATCTTCCGCGGCGTCGCCTTCGAGTTCCGCTTCAAGGCGGAGCGCTCGAAATTCTTGTGGGACAACGCCTTCTTCTTCGGCTCGCTGCTTGCGACCTTCTTCCAGGGCATGGTGCTCGGCGCCTTCGTGCAGGGCTTTGCAACCGACGGACGCCAGTTCACCGGCGACACCTTCGATTTCCTCACGCCCTTCAGCGTGGTCACGGGCCTCAGCCTGATCTGCGGCTACGGATTGCTCGGCGCCACCTGGTGCGTGATGAAGACGACGGGCGAACTTGAGATCTGGGCACGGCGCATGGCCTTGCGCTTTCTCGTCGCCACAGTGATCGCCATGGGCGTCGTGTCGGTGTGGGTGCCGTTCCTCGGCCGCCAGATCGAGACGCGCTGGTTCACCTGGCCCAACATCGCCTTCCTCGCCCCGATCCCGCTGATCACGGCCTATGTGGCCTACCGCCTTCTCCGCGATCTGGATGACGGGCGGCACGTGCGTCCGTTCTTCCTGGCGATCGCCCTGTTCCTGCTCGGCTATCTCGGCCTCGGCGTCAGCCTGTTCCCCTTCCTCGTGCCGCCGAATCTTACGATCTGGGACACGGCGAACACGGTGAATTCGCAGCTCTTCGCTCTGGTGGGCTTCGCCATCGTCCTGCCGATCACCTTCGCCTACACCGCCTATTCCTACTACGTCTTCCGCGGCAAGGTGGCGGAGGAGATTTCCGGCGGCGGCTACGGGTATCATTGATGGCGGCTGAGACGCAGAATCGCTCGAAACGGCTTCTCTGGTTCGTGTTCATGTACATCGCGAGCCTCGCGGTCTTTGCGGGGCTCGTCTATGGCCTGCGGGCGATCATTCCGCGATGAGGATTTACCGGTAGGTGCCGATGAAGCCCTTGTCGGTGACGACGACCCAGCGGGCGCCGCGGCGCTCGATGCCTTCGATCCGTCCGACGCCGGGAAGCATGCCGCCCGGCATGACCTCGTAGAGGCGGCGGTTGCGGTTCTCCACGAGGGCCGCGCCGTTATAGACCTCGCGCAGCACCCAGCCGTCGACGGGTTCGCTCTTCGTCGGTTCGCTTTTGGCCGGCTTGGGGGCAGGGGCCTCCTCGCGCAAAGCGGCCTCCGTCGGCGCGGGAGCGGCAGGGGAGGGGGCAGCCGCTGCAGCCGGTGCGGTCAGTTTGGTGTTCAATCCTGCGATGGTCGTCAGGATCTGGGTTTCCATGCGGTCGAGGCGGCCTTCCAGGGCGGTCAGCTTTTTATCGGGCTCCTGCAGGCTGATCGTCAGGCGCTCGACCTTGTCGGTCAGTTTCGTCTGCTCGGACGCGGAGGCCGTGGAGGAGGTGTGCTCGACGTCCTTGTAGGCGACGACCGTCTGCCGCAGCGCGCCGAGTTCCGTGCTCAGCCGCTCCAGAATTTCCTGGCTGCGGGCCGTCTCGGCTTCGAGCTGCCGGATCACGTCCTTATTGGCGAGCGTCCCCATATAGGAGGCCGACCAGCCGGCGCCGACCAGCACGAGCGCCACGGCCGCCTGGCTCAGCAGCCCGATCGGAAATGTCCGTTTGCGGGTTGCAATCGGTTCCTCGGCCGCCACATGAGGGGAGGACGCAGGCTTGAGGCCGAGCTTCGCGCTTTTGACGGCCTCTTCCAGAGCTGCACTCGCACCGGAAGCGATCCGGATGCCGCCGGCGGATGATTCGCCCGCCGGTTTTGCTGCTTCGCTGCGGGCCTGAGAACTTAGGCTGATGTCCATATTCCGACCTCATTTTCAGGTCAGAGAGGATTAACCTTAAATCTTTACCAAAGCGTTACATTTTGGGTGAGGTGCTTACGTTACATACCCTTCGGACGAAGGGGATTTCGCAAAGCGCTGCTTTTTTGAATCACCTTTTTGTTGACATAGTTACATATAATAGGGTTACAAAAGGTGGCGTAACGGAAAGCCGACCACCTTAGGGGCAACTCAATACCCATAAGAGTGCTGAGAAACCTGGCCTCCCAGGACTAACTATAACGAGATACTCTTGTGGGGCCGCCAGCCCGACATCGCAGCCATCGCCAGATGGCAACTGCTATGATAAGGTATAGCCTTGCATAGTGGCTTTGAAATCATGATGGCGCCGGGCAACTGGCGAGCCTACGGAAAGACAATATGAAGCAGGCATCGAGAAACCGGGAAGAGAGCACTGAAGTCCAAGACGCTCTGAAGTCGTGCCTTCCCTCCTTTGGCGGCGTCGCCATGTTCTCCGCGGTCGTCAATCTTCTGGCGCTCACGGGCTCCATCTACATGCTCCAGGTCTATGACCGCGTGCTGTCCAGCCGGAGCATCGCCACCCTGATCGGCCTCTCGCTGATCACGCTCGCGGCCTATGCTCTCTCCGGCGGCCTCGACATGCTCCGCGGTCGGATGCTGGCGCGCATCGGCGCCCGGTTCGACGAGATCCTCTCCCATCGCGTCTTCGACCTCGTGGCCACGATGCCCCTCAAGGGCGCCCGGCAGGCGGAGAGCATGCAGCCGATCCGCGATCTCGACACGATCCGTGGCTTCCTGTCGAGCTTAGGTCCCACCGCCCTGTTCGACATGCCCTTCATGCCGATCTTCCTCATCGGCTGCTTCATGATCCATCCCGGCATCGGCGTCATGTCGGTGGTCGGCGGCATAGTGATCATCCTGCTCACCCTCTATACGGACGCCAAGAGCAAAGGTCCCTCCTACGAGGTGACCAAGAGCGGCGCCGAGCGCCACGCCATGGCCGAGACCAGCCGCCGCAATGCGGAGGCGATCCGTGCCAACGGCATGCTGGGCTTCCTGGCCAAGCGCTACGACGAGGTGCATGTCCGCCACGTCAATGACGGCCTCGTCGCCAGCGAATCCTCGTCGGGCATCAGCGCCTTCGCCAAGGTGTTCCGCATGGTGCTCCAGTCGGCCATCCTCGGTCTCGGCGCCTATTACGTGATCCAGGGCCAGATGTCGGGCGGCCTGATGATCGCCGGTTCGATCCTGATGTCCCGTGCGCTCGCTCCCATCGAGATCGCGGTTGCGCACTGGAAGGGCTTCACCGCCTCCCGTCAGGCCTATCGCCGCCTCGCGCATATCATGACCATCGTTCCGGCCCAGGGCCAGCGCATGCCGCTGCCGGCCCCCAAGGCTGCCCTGTCGGTCGAAGAGGTCTATATCGGCGCTCCCGGCGCCTCGCTCCCGATCGTCCAAGCCGCCACGCTCCAGCTCCAGGCAGGCCAGGGCCTCGGCCTCATCGGCCCCAGCGCCTCGGGCAAGTCGACCCTCGCCCGCGCCCTCGTCGGCGTGTGGCCGACCCTGCGCGGCGAGATCCGCCTCGACGGCGCTGCCCTCGATCAGTGGGAGCCCGACGCGCTCGGCCGCAATATCGGCTACCTGCCGCAGGACGTGGAGCTGTTCGAAGGCACCGTCGCCGAGAACATCTCGCGCTTCCAGCCCGATGCGAAGCCGGAGGACATCATCGCTGCTGCCCAGACCGCCGGCGCCCATGAGCTCGTGCTCAACCTGCCGGACGGCTACGACACCCGCATCGGCGAAGGCGGCGCCTCCCTTTCGGGCGGCCAGCGTCAGCGCGTGGCGCTTGCCCGCGCCCTCTACGGCAACCCGTTCCTGGTCGTGCTCGACGAGCCGAATGCCAGCCTCGACGGCGCCGGCGACGAGGCCCTGAACCAGGCGATCCTCGCGGTGAGGAAGCGCGGCGGCATCGTGGTCGTCATCACCCACCGTCCGGCCGCGCTCGGTCAGGTCGACCAGGTCGCGATCATGGAAGAGGGCCGGATCAAGGCCGTCGGCCCGCGCGACGAGGTTCTGCAATCCGTCATGAAACGCAATGCGGCGCCGGCTCCGGCGCGCCCGCAGCAGGCACCGGCCTCCGCTCCGGCTGCTAACCTGCGAGAGGTTGGTTAAATGTTGGTCATTCAAGCTCCCCAGAAGAAACCCTCCGCGCACCAGCGGATCCTGCGCCAGTCGACGATTGCGGGCGTCGCCATGATCGCCCTCTTCGGCGGCACCATCGGCCTGTGGGCGGCGACCTCGACCCTGTCCGGCGCCGTCGTCGCCGGCGGCCAGTTCGTGGTCGATACCAGCGTCAAGAAGATCCAGCATTCGACCGGCGGCATCGTCGGCGAGCTGAAGGTCAAGGAAGGCGACCGCGTCGCCCAGGGCGACCTCCTGGTCCGCCTGGACGAGACCGTGACCCGCGCCAACATGCTGGTCGTGACCAAGCAGCTCGATGAATATATCGGCCGCCAGGCGCGGCTCGAGGCGGAGCGCGACGGGGCAACCACGATCGAGATGCCGGCGGAATTCGCCAGCCGACTCAATGAGCCGGCCGTTCAGAAGATCGTCTCGTCCGAGCGTACGCTGTTTCTCGCACGCGGCGCTTCCCGCGACGCGCAGAAGGACCAGCTCCGCAAGCGCATCGCCCAGTCCCAGGACGAGATCGTGGGATTGAAGGCGCAGCAGAATGCGAAGGCCCGCGAGGCCGAGCTGATCGTCGGCGAGTTGAAGGCGGTCCGCGACCTCTACGACAAGAACCTCGTTCCGATCACGCGCCTGAACGCCCTCGAGCGCGATGCCGCGAGCATCGAAGGCCAGCGCGGCCAGCTCATCGCTGCCGTCGCCCAGGCCGAGAGCCGCATCGCCGAGACCCAGTTCCAGATCATCCAGATCGACGAGCAGATGCGCGCCGAGGCGATGCAGGAGCTGCGCGAGATCCAGGGCAAGATCGCGGAATACACCGAGCGCAAGGTCGCCGCCGAAGATCAGCTGAAGCGCATCGACATCCGCGCTCCCAGCGACGGCTTCGTCCACCAGCTCAACGTCCACACCATCGGCGGCGTGATCTCGCCGGCCGAACCGGTGATGAACATCGTTCCGATCAACGACAAGCTCGAGCTCGAGGCCAAGGTTCTGCCGCACGAGATCGATCAGGTGAAGCTCGGACAGAAGGCCACGGTGAAGGTCCACGCCGCCAATGCGCGCACGGTGCCCGATCTGCACGGCTCGGTGAGCCGGATCTCGGCGGACGTGTCACGCGATCAGCAGACCGGCACGACCTTCTACACCGTCCGGATCGATGTCCCCCAGGACGAGCTCAAGAAGCTCGAGAACATCCATCTGATCGCCGGCATGCAGGCCGAGGTCTTCGTCGAGGTGAATCAGCGCACCCCGTTCGAATATTTCTTCAAGCCGATGCAGGAGCAGATCGCCCGCGCCTTCCGCGAGCACTGATCCTTTCTCTGACGATCCTTCCGAACCGCGGTCGGGGCAGGCGCCTTGGCCGCGGTTTTTCGTTCGAGAGGCCCTCAAGCCCACCTCAAGACTGCGGTCAAGCCTGGAAAGTTCCGCCCGCGAACCCATAACAGGGTCGAAGGCTGCATTTCTCCGCGGCCCTCCATCGAAGCCCGAGCGAGCATCTCGCCGCAGGGCGCCATGCCGGACGGCTTCGATGAAACTGTCTTAATTTCTTGAGGAATTTAGCGTTTTGAGGATCATCTTCCGCTTCGGCGGCATCGCAATGCTCGTGGCGGCCATCGTCATCCTGGCCGTGCTGCCCTTTGCGACTTCCTTCGTGGAACAATGGTCGCGCCGCGACGTCGAGCTGCGATCCCGCCTCGTCTTCAACTCCGTCCGGGACCAGGTCAGCGGCCTTCTGGCCCGCAACGACGCCCAGCAGGCCAGCATCCTGTTCGAGCGCATCGCCACCGACGAGCGGGTGCTGGCCATAGGCTATTGCGAAGGGCAGGAATTGCGCTTTCCCACCAGCAACATGCCGCCCTCCTTCTCCTGCTCGGAAGCGTCCCGTTCCGATGCCGAGAGCTTCTCCATCGTCCGCAACCAGGATCACAACGTCCTCGTCAGCTCCTTCCCGCTCAATGCCGGGGGGCGTCCGGGGCATCTCGTGGTGCTGCACGACCTGAGCTATGCCGACCAGCGTGGCGGGGAGGCGCGGAACTATCTGTTCCTGGCGCTGGCCGGCGTCGCGTTCGGGGCGGCGGCGCTCGCCGCCATGATCGCCGCGATCATCATGCGCCGCTGGCTCGCCTCCATTCGCCAGGCCCTCGAGAGCGCCCGCGCCGGCAATACGCAGCCGCCGACGGAGGAGAACATCATCCCCTTGGGCCAGGAAATCCGCGACGTCCTGCAGGAGCTCGAGGCCTCGCGGCGCACCATCGATGCCGCCCATACGGACTGGTCGCCCGATACCTTGAGAGCCGCCCTGTCCAATGAATTGTCCGGCTCCGAGGTGATCGTGGTCTCGAACCGCGAGCCCTATATCCACAACCGTACCGAGAGCGGCGAGATCTCCCTGCAGATCCCCGCAAGCGGCCTCGTCTCCGCCCTCGAGCCGGTGGTGCGCGCCTGCGGCGGCACCTGGGTCGCCCATGGCAGCGGCAGCGCGGACCGGGACACGGTCGATGCCAATGACCGGGTGCCCGTGCCCCCGAATCACCCCGCCTACACCCTGCGCCGGGTCTGGCTCACGGATGAGGAGCAGGACGGATATTATTACGGAGCGGCCAACGAGGGCCTCTGGCCGCTTTGCCACATCGCCTTCGTGCGGCCGATCTTCCGGGAGGCGGATTGGCAGTTCTACCGCTCGGTGAACGAGAAATTCGCCGATGCGATCGTGGCCGAGGCCAAGCGCGAGGATCCGATCATTCTCGTGCAGGATTATCATTTCGCGCTCCTGCCGCGCATGATCCGCAACCGCCTGCCGCGGGCGACCATCGTCACCTTCTGGCACATCCCCTGGCCGAATTCCGAAACCTTCGGCATCTGCCCCTGGCGCGAGGAGATCATCGACGGGCTGCTCGGCTCCTCGATCCTCGGTTTCCACACCCAGGCCCATTGCAACAACTTCCTGGACGCGGTCGATTCCTACGTGGAGAGCCGCATCGACCGGGAGAGGGACGCGGTGTTCTTCGGCGGCGAGGAAACCCTGATCCGACCCTATCCGATCTCCATCGAATGGCCGCCCACCGCCATGGAAGGCCAAAAGCCCGTGGAGGAATGCCGCAGGATCGTCCGCGAGCGTCTCGGCCTGCCGCAGGAGATGCGGGTCGGCGTCGGCATCGAGCGGTTCGACTACACCAAGGGCATTCTCGACCGCATGCAGGCCATCGACACGCTTTTGAACGAGCATCCGGAATGGCGCGGGAATTTTGCTTTCGTTCAGGTGGCGGCGCCGACAAGAAGCAAACTCACCAATTACCGACAGCTTCAGGAAGAGGCCGAAGCCTTGGCGCGCGACATCAACGAGAGGCATGGCGGCAACGGATACGAACCGATCAAGCTGCTCATCCGTCATCACGAGCCCGATCAGGTGTTTGAACTTTTCCGCGCCGCGGATCTTTGCATCGTGTCGAGTCTGCACGACGGCATGAACCTCGTCGCGAAGGAATTCGTGGCTGCGCGGGACGACGAGCAGGGCGTGCTCATTCTGTCGGCCTTCGCGGGAGCCTCTCGCGAATTGTCGGAGGCGCTGATCGTCAATCCTTACAACGCCCATGCCATGGGCGAGGCCATCAACCGCGCGCTGACCATGTCGCAGAACGAGCAGCGGGAGCGGATGAGGCTGATGCGCGATCAGGTCAAGGAACGAAACGTCTATCGCTGGGCGGGGCAGATGCTTCTCGCCGCCTCGCGCCTGCGCAAGCAGCAGCGGATCCGGCGACTGATCGCCAGGGGACGGAGGCCAGCAGCGGCCAATGCGTGAGGATCCTGCAGGACGAGTTTCGATGCCGGACGCCGATGGGACTTACGCTCTCTTCCTCGATTTCGACGGAACGCTGGTCGACATCGTCGAGCGGCCCGACGCGGTCGTGGTGGACGCGGGCCTGCCCGAGATCCTCACCCGCCTGGAGCAGAAGCTCGGCGGTGCGCTCGCGATCATCAGCGGGCGCCCGGTCGAGTTTCTCGACGGGCGCTTCGTGCCGCATGAATTCGACATGGCCGGCCTCCATGGGCTGGAGCATCGCATCGGCGGGCGGCTCTCCATGTGCGATCCGGTCGAGCATCCCGCCTTGCGCGCCATGGTCAAGCGATTGCGCGAGATCGTCGCCGGCAAGGAGGGCGTTCTGATCGAGGACAAGGGCTGCTCGGTTGCCGTCCACTGGCGCCTGGCGCCGCATGAGAAAGAATTCGCCCTGGCGACCGCACAGGCCGCTGTCGAGGCCCTCGGCGGCGATTACCGTGTTCAACACGGAAAAGCTGTGGCAGAAATTCTTCCCTCGGCGGCAGGGAAGGGCAAGGTGATCGAACGGTTTCTCCATGAAGCACCGTACAAGGGACGGCGCCCGATCTTCATCGGCGACGATCTGACCGACGAGAACGGCTTCAAGACCGTGAACGCCCATGGCGGCGTCTCCGTGCGCATCGGCGCCGGCGAAACCATTGCCAAGGTGCGTCTTGGAACGCCCGCGGACTTGCGACATTGCCTGTCCACATGGGCATTCGAAGGTTCTCTGCCTTTCAAAGGGGATGATTGCTGACATGAATTCGCTGGACCTTGCCGTCATTGGCAATTGCACGATCTCGGCCCTGGTCGACCGTCGCGCGCAGGTCGTCTGGAGCTGCTTTCCGCGTTTCGACGGCGATCCGGTCTTCTCTGCCCTGCTCGACAGCCCCGAGGGCCGCAGCGATGCCGAGCAGAAGGGCGTCTTCGCCATCGACATGGTCGGCATGGTTTCCTGCGAGCAGAGCTATATCGAGAACACGGCCGTTCTGCTCTCGCGCCTGACGGATTCGTTCGGCAACATTCTCGAGATCACGGATTTCGCGCCGCGCTTCAAGCATTACGACCGTACCTTCCGCCCGCCGATGCTGATCCGCCGTGTCCAGCCCGTGAAAGGCCGCCCGCGCATCCGCGTGCGGCTGCGGCCTCATTACGACTGGGGCGGGCAATCGCCGAACCTGACCCGCGGCAGCAACCATCTACGCTTCGTCGGCCCCGCTTATTCCCTGCGCCTGACCACCGATGCCTCGGTGTCCTACGTGCAGGAGGAGCGTCCTTTCGTGGTCGACCGGCCCCTGTCCTTCTTCTTCGGCGAGGACGAGCCGCTCCGGTCCGAGACGGATGCCACTGCGCGTTCCTTCCTCGACAACACGGTCGATTTCTGGCGCGACTGGGTGCGTTCGCTCTCGATCCCGTTCGACTGGCAGGTGGAGGTGATCCGCGCCGCCATCACGCTCAAGCTGTGCAACTATGAGGAGACCGGCGCCATCGTGGCGGCGCTCACCACCTCGGTCCCGGAGGCGCCGCACACGAAGCGCAACTGGGATTACCGCTATTGCTGGCTGCGTGACGCCTATTTCGTGATCCAGGCCCTCAACCGGCTCGGTACCACGAAGACGATGGAGGAATACCTCACCTACATCACCAACATCGTCGACGACATGGAGGCGATCCCCGATCAGAAAGACATGCCGCCGCTCTTCAGCATCACCCGCTCGCCGGATCTGGAGGAGCGCGAGGCGACGGCGCTCGCCGGTTATCGCGGCATGGGGCCTGTGCGCGTCGGCAACGCCGCCTATACGCAGATTCAGAACGATGCCTATGGCAGCATCGTCCTCGCCTCGGTGCACGCCTTCCTCGACAAGCGCCTGATCCGCACCGGCAACCGTGCGCTGTTCGCGCATCTCGAGAAGCTGGGACACCGGGCCATCGAGGTGTTCGACCAGCCCGATGCCGGCCCTTGGGAGCTGCGCACCAAGGCGGCCGTGCACACCTTTCCGAGCGTGATGTGCTGGGCTGCCTGCGACCGTCTGATCAAGATCGCGGAAGCCATGGGCCGCGAGGACCGCGCCGCCTTCTGGCGCGAGAACGCGAGCCGCATGCATCAGGTCATCAACGAGAACGCCTACAATCCGGAGACGGGCACCTTCGTCTCCTCCTTCGGCGGCGCGGATCTCGATGCGACGCTGCTCCTCCTCGCCGAGCTCGATTTCGTGAAGCCGGACGATCCCCGCTTCATCGCCACCGTCGATGCCGTCGGTGCGAAGCTGCGGCGCGGCGATCTTCTTCTGCGTTATGATGTGGAAGACGATTTCGGGCTCATGCATACCGCTTTCATGATCTGCGGCTTCTGGTACGTGGATGCGCTGAATGTCATCGGGCGCAAGGACGAGGCACGTGAATTGTTCGAGCACATCCTGAGCTTGCGCAACTCTTTCGGCCTGTTCTCCGAGGATGCGGATTACACGACAGGAGAGCTGTGGGGGAATTTCCCGCAGACCTATTCAATGGTCGGGCTCATCAACTCAGCCGTGCGCCTGAGCCGCAGCTGGGAGGAAGCGTTCTGATCATGAGCGTTCCGTGTGAAAGGCAGAAAGGACGATAGGCTTCGATGTTCGCATTTCCTGTTCTGCTCGGCGACATCGGCGGCACCAATGCCCGCTTCGCCGTCCTGCCTGCGCCGGGGGAGCCAGTTCAGCTCCTGCCGCGGACCTTGACGGCGCAGACGCCGGATCCCGTGGCGGCGATCAGGATCGCGCTCGAAGCCTATCGCGGGCCGGCGCCCCGCTCGGCCATCATCGCGGTCGCGACCCGCGTGGATGCTCCCGCGATCCGCCTCACCAACGCCCATTGGGTGATCGATGCCGAGGCCATCGGCAAGGCCCTCGATCTCGAACGCGTGACCCTCGTCAACGACTACACGCCGGTTGCCGCCTCCGTGACGGTGCTCGACGAGGCGAAGGGCGATCTCGCGCCGATCGGAGGATTCCCTCCGCCGAAGCCCGGTCCGCGTGTGGTGCTGGGGCCCGGAACGGGCCTCGGGGCGGGGGCGCTCGTGCCGGTCGAGGATCGCCTAGCCATCCTCGCGACCGAGGCCGGCCACATGGAGTTCGGGCCGACGGACGACGAGGAGACCGCCATCTGGCCGCATCTGGAACGCGTCGGCGGGCGGGTTTCGGGAGAGGTGGTGCTGTCGGGTCCCGGCCTGTTCCGCATCGCCAGGGCTCTTGCCGCCCACCGCTGCGTCGATTGCCCCTTCACGATTCCCAACGACGTGCTGGCTGCTGCCCGCGAGGGCGACGCGCTCGCAACCGATGCCCTGTCTCTCTTCGCGCGCTTCCTCGGGCGCTTCGCGGGAGATCTGGCGCTCACCTTCGAATCCTCCGGCGGCGTCTTCATCGCCGGCGGCATCGCGCCGCGCATGGTCGATATCCTTCAGTCCGGTGCCTTCCGAAAGGCCTTCGACAGCAAGGCCCCGCACGATGCCTGGGCGAGCAAGGTGCCGGTCTATGCCATCGTCAATCCGGAGCCGGCCCTGCAGGGGCTTGCGGCCATCGTCTCGAATCCGCAGGGTTTCGTCTTCCAATCTCAAGGGTGGCAGGCTACCTGACAGGGTCGCGCCGCCCGATGGCGCTCTCACGCCGAACCCTATCGATTGATCATGAGAACAGAACAGATCGCCCTTTCGCCCCTCGCCCCCGGGGCGAATTTGTCGTTGACCGTCCAGCGCTTCGGCACGGCGGGCGCCCGACCGCAGGTCTATATCCAGGCCTCCCTGCATGCCGACGAGATCCCCGGCATGATCGTGGCGCATCATCTGCGCGAGCGGCTGAAGGCCCTCGAGTCCGAGGGCAGGATCAAGGGCGAGATCGTTCTCGTGCCTTCCGCCAATCCCATCGGCCTCGCCCAGCGCGTGATGGGCGATCCCATCGGCCGCTTCAACCTCGCCGACGGCGTCAATTTCAACCGCGGCTATCCGCATCTCGTGCCGAAGGTGGCCGAGCGGATCGACGGCAAGCTCACGGCTGATGGCGAGGCGAATGTCCGGTTGATCCGCGAGGCCCTGCGCGCCGAACTCGATGCCTGGGAGCCTGCCAATCCCGCCGAGGTGATGAAGAAGGCTCTGCTGGGCTTGGGCCAGGAGGCAGATCTCGTCCTCGACATGCATTGCGACTCGGAAGCCGTGGTGCATCTCTACACACACACCCAGTCGGAAGCGGAATTCGCCCCGCTCTCGGCCCTGATCGGCGCCCATGCCTATCTGCTCGCCGATGAATCCGGCGACGAGCCCTTCGATGAGGCCTGCAGCCGCCCCTGGGCGGAGCTCGCCGCCCGCTTCCCCGATCACCCGATTCCCTTCGGCTGCCACTCGACGACCCTTGAGTTCCGCGGCGAACGGGATGTGGACCACGAGATCGCAGGGTCCGATGCCGCCGCCATCGTCGATTACCTGACCCTGCGCGAAATCATCGCCGGCGAGGTTCCGCAGGTACCGGAAGCCCTCTGTCAGGCAACGCCGCTCGCCGCTTCCGAGCCGGTCCAGGCTCCGGCCTATGGCATCCTGGTGTTCAAGGCTGAGCCAGGGGCGCAGGTGAAGGCGGGTGAGGTGATCGCCGACTTGATCGATCCGCTCACCGGCGCGATCACGCCCGCCAAGGCGCCGTCCGACGGCGTGATGTTCGCCCGGGTCGCGGTGCGCTTCGTCACCAAAGGCATGCGCATGGCCAAGGTTGCGGGCACCACGGCGACCAGGACGGGCAAGCTGCTCGGGGCTTGAGCCACTGCAAGCAACAAGAAAGGCCGCCTCAAAAGGCGGCCTCACGGACCTTCGCCGAAACTCAATAGGTTTTGGCTGACCCCAAGCCGACCATGGCGGGATTGCTCGACGAGAGTGCCGGCGCATCTTGCCCGTTAACCATGAATAGAAAGAGGCGGCCCGGTACCCTAGACGATCTCGTCCCCTCTGATCACCATGAACCTGTGACAGGGCTGGGGACCCATTGGGGGCACTGTCATGTTGCGTCCCGTCGGGCTGCTGGTGGCGGCAGTCCTTTGTTTGAGTTTGGAGGGGTGCTCCAACGAGGTTCCTCGCACCGTGACGGCTGTCGGTCGGGCCACGGTCGCCGCTCCCAAGCAAGGCCCGCCGGCCTCAAAGGCTGTATCCCGCCACGCTCCGGTGCAGGCACGCGAACCGTCCCCGTTTACATTCCTCGTGGGTGGGGATGGACACGCCGATGACCGCCTCGTCGTCGATCTCGTGACGGCCCTCGAGCGCAACCGGCTCCGCCTCCGGCTCAGGCAGAGCAGGGGACCGGAGCAGGACCTTCTCACGCTGCTCCAAAATCCTGGCATCGACGTCGCGCTCATTCCAACGGATGCCATAGAGGCTCTGCCTCGCCGGATGCGAGCGGGCGTTCAGGATAACCTTCGCTATCTTTTCCGCGTTCCGGGCCAGCGGCTGCATATCCTGGCCCGCCGTGACATCGCGACCCTTCATGACCTCGACGGGCGTAAGATCGGTATCGGCCAACCGGGGAGCGGCACCGCCCTGACGGCGCGGCTGATTTTCGACAAGCTTGGCATTAAAGCGGAGTTCACGAACGACGATCCGTTCACAGCATCGCTGCGTCTCCGATCGAACGAAATTCAAGCTGTCGTGCTGCTTGCCTCAGACACGTCGAAGGACGTTCTCGCATTCGAGTCCGACGGAAACTTTCACCTCGTACCCGTCTCGTTTCAGACGGTGGCCGCTCCGCTGGAGGATCTTATCGTCCACTATTCTCCAAGCCAGCTTACGGACGAGGAATATCCCTATCTTGTCAATCAGGGCCAACCGGTCGAGACCATCGCGGTCAATCGCGTGCTTGCTCTGCGCAACTGGCCGGAGGGAAGCGCGCATTACCAGCGTCTCGCAGATTTGAGCGAGGCTCTTTCGACCTATTTGTTTGACGAGGTCCAGAAGCCCGCTGGCAACGGAATCGATCCGGCCGAGCAGGCGATTGGCTGGAAACGCTTCAGGCCGACCGAAATCCTGCTCGCGCGCAGAGCCCAGGAGGTCGCAGAGCGTCGTTCGTTCGAGGAATTCACGGCGGCACAAGGCAATTGTCCCCTGCCGGACGCTGCAGCACGTGAGCGCCTGTACAATGACTTCCTGGTCTGGCGGAAGGCCCGAGAACCCGACCCGAGTGCCGCCGGTTCTGCTCCGGACAAGCAATGATCTGAAGAGGCCGAGCCAAGCCATATGTCGGCTCAAGCGGAATGGATCGGATCGACCCGGCAGGCGCCGGACGGTCCAGACGATCTGAGGTTTTGGCGGAGAGGGCAGGTCGTTTCGCTGAACCTGAAAAGCGACCTCAAGGAGACAATTTGAGTGAGGACACACAGGGTTTTTGCATTCCCCTGTGTGTCCCCGCATTATCTCGCCGTGTAAAACGCCGCGGGCGTCTCCACAAAGCCAGAGCTAAATCAATGACTTAGCGGGCGACCACGGCGAGGCGACGGCAGTGACAATGAGACACTGGATCACCTCCTTTCGCTGTTGACGGGAAACCCCCATATGGGGTGAGAAGAGCCCAGCAAAAGGGCGGGACGCTGCGGCGTTCTGTCCTCACCTCCGTTTCCAGAGAATTTTAAAGCAGCCATGACCGATCTTCCGGCCCCCGTGGGCCGCCGCCGCACTTTTGCGATCATCTCCCACCCGGACGCGGGCAAGACCACGCTGACCGAAAAGCTGCTGCTGTTCGGAGGCGCGATCCAGCTCGCCGGCGAGGTGAAGGCCAAGAAGAACCGTGTCTCGACCCGCTCCGACTGGATGGGGATCGAGAAAGAGCGCGGCATCTCGGTGGTGACCTCCGTCATGACCTTCGAATATGGCGGCTGCGTCTTCAACCTGCTCGACACGCCGGGCCACGAGGACTTCTCGGAGGATACCTACCGCACGCTCACCGCGGTGGATTCCGCCATCATGGTGATCGACGCGGCGAAGGGCATCGAGGCGCGCACGCGCAAGCTGTTCGAAGTCTGCCGCATGCGCGACATCCCGATCGTGACCTTCATCAACAAGATGGACCGCGAGGCGCGCAATCCCTTCGATCTTCTCGACGAGATCGAGAAGACGCTTGCGCTCGACACCTCGCCCGTCACCTGGCCGATCAGCCAGGGCAGGAGCTTCGCCGGCACCTTCGATCTGCACCGCAACGTGGTTCGGCGCATCGATACGGACGACGAGCCGACGCCGGTCTCCGGTCCCGACGATCAAAAGCTCGTCAGCCTGCTGCCCCCGGAAGAGGCGGATGCCTGGCAGGAAGAGGTGATGCTGGCGCAGGAAGCCTGCAAGCCCTTCGATCTGCAGGCTTTTCGCGAGGGTCACCTCACGCCCGTGTTCTTCGGCTCGGCCTTGCGCAATTTCGGCGTGCGCGACCTGATCGATGCGCTGGCGGCCTACGCACCGCCGCCGCGCGGCCAGGAGGCGGACAAGCGTCTCGTCGAGGCGGGCGAGCCCAAGATGTCGGGCTTCGTGTTCAAGATCCAGGCCAACATGGATCCGAACCACCGCGACCGCATCGCCTTCATGCGCATCTGTTCGGGCAAGCTCCAGCGCGGCATGAAGGCGAAGCTCGTGCGCACGGGCAAGCCCATGAGCCTGAACGCGCCGCAATTCTTCTTCGCCCAGGACCGCGCCATCGCGGACGAGGCCTGGGCCGGCGACGTGGTCGGCATCCCGAACCACGGCACCTTGCGCATCGGCGATACGCTGACGGAGGGCGAGGACATCGTCTTCCGCGGCGTGCCGAGCTTCGCGCCGGAGATCCTGCGCCGCATCAAGCTGCAGGACGCCATGAAGGCGAAGAAGCTGCGCGAGGCGCTTCAGCAGATGGCGGAAGAGGGCGTCGTTCAGCTCTTCGTGCCGCAGGACGGCTCCGGCGCCATCGTCGGCGTCGTCGGCGCATTGCAGCTCGACGTGCTGAAGGAGCGGCTTGCCGCCGAATACGGCCTGCCGATCGATTACGAGCCGACGCGCTTCTCGATCTGCCGCTGGATCACGGCGGACGATCCGAGAGAGCTCGACAAGTTCATCGAGAGCCACCTCTCGTCCATGGCGCGCGATCTCGACGAGGCCCCGGTCTTCATGGCGCCGAACCAGTTCAACCTTCAATACGAGGTCGACCGCTACAAGGCGATCCAGTTCTCGGATGTGAAGGATTATCAGAAGAAGGCAGCCTGATAGGGCTGCCTTCACGGACGATGCCTGCCGCAAACTTGCGACCAGGCGCAGGCTTCTTTATATCAGGCGCGGACGCCGCATGTGGCGTCCGTTTCGACAGGATGAGTGCCACGATGGATTTCAACCCGACAGCAATGCCGATCTGCCTTGCCACCGGGGATTTCCATGCCTGCTTCAATCGCTCTGTCTCACCTGTCCTGGTCCACGCCTGAGGGCCGCAATCTTCTCTCCGATCTCGATCTGACTTTCGGCCCGGAACGGACCGGGCTCGTCGGCCGCAACGGCGTCGGCAAGACCACGCTTCTCAGGCTGGTCTCCGGCGAGCTGCATCCCCATGCCGGCAGCGTCGCCGTCAACGGCCGCTTGGGCGTCCTGCGTCAGATCGTTCAGGTCCACCCGGACGCGACCATCGCTTCCCTGTTCGGCGTCGTTGACGCGCTGGCGCTCCTGCACCGTGCCGAGGCCGGCCACGCCACCGTCGATGAACTGGCCGATGCCGATTGGGCGCTGGAGGCCCGCATGGATTCCGCACTCGCGCGTGTAGGTCTCGATGCGCAGCCGGACACGCTGCTGTCCTCGCTCTCGGGCGGGCAGGGCACGCGCGCCGCCCTTGCCGCGCTCGTCTTCGCGGAGCCAGACGTCCTGCTGCTCGACGAGCCGACCAACAATCTCGACCGGGAGGGTCGCGCGGCGGTGATCGATCTCCTCGCCGGGTGGCGCGGCGGTGCGATCGTGGTCAGTCATGACCGCGAACTGCTCGATACCATGGATGCCATCCTCGAGCTGACCTCGCTCGGCGCCACGCGCTATGGCGGCAACTGGAGCGCGTATCGCGAACGCAAGGCGCTGGAACTCGCGGCCACACGGCGCGACCTGGCCGATGCCGAGAAGCGCGTCGCCGAGATCGACCGGAAGGCGCAGGAGACGGACGAGAAGAAGGCGCGCAAGGACGGCGTCGCTAAGCGAAAACGCGCCAAGGGCGACATGCCGCGCATTCTCATGAATGGCTTGAAAGCCCGCAGCGAGGAAACGGGCGGGCGCAACGCCCGCCTCGCCGAGCGGCGCCGCGCGCAGGCTGTCGATGAGGCGGCATCGGCCCGCGAGCGCATCGAGATCCTGCAGCCGTTTTCCGTTCTGCTGCCGCCGACCAATCTGCCTGCCGGCAGGACGGTTCTCGCCATCGAGGATGCGAGCGTCGGGTACGAGCCGGAACGGCCGATTCTGCGCGATTTTTCCTTGTCCGTCGTCGGGCCGGAGCGCATTGCCGTCGTCGGACCGAACGGTTCGGGCAAGACGACGCTGCTTGCCCTCGTCACCGGGCAATTGCAGTCCTGGAGCGGCAGCGTGTGGGTGACGAGCGACGTCGCGCTGTTCGATCAGCGCGTGAGCCTGCTCCATCCCTCAGTTTCGATCCGCGACAATTTCCGCCGCATCAATCCCGATGCGGATGAGAATGCCTGCCGCTCGGCTCTGGCCCGATTCATGTTTCGGGCCGATTCGGCCCTGCAGCTCGTGTCGACGTTGAGCGGCGGGCAGTTGCTGCGGGCGGGGCTCGCCTGCGTGCTGGGAGGGCCAAGGCCGCCGTCGCTGCTGATCCTCGACGAGCCGACCAACCATCTCGACATCGATTCCATCGAGACGGTGGAGGCTGGCTTACGGGCCTATGACGGCGCGCTGCTGGTCGTCAGCCACGACGAGACCTTCCTGGAGGCCATCGGCGTGACGCGCAGGCTGGATCTCGGTTCAAATCAGGCTGCGAGCTTGCGCTCCGTGTAGAGCTCCTGCACCTGCGCGATGTTCTCGATGGTCGGCAGGCTTGCCTCGTTGCCGAGATGCTGGATCGCATGGGCCGAGGCGGCGCGGGCGAAGATGAAATGCTCGCGCCAGGGCAGGTCGGGCCGCGCCATGGCGGAATAGACATAGGCGCCATGGAAAATGTCGCCGGCGCCGTTGGTGTCCACCACCTTCTCGCCAGGCACGTTGAGGGCCGGCAGAACGTTTTCCTGGCCTGTCTCGTCGTACCAGACGAGACCGCGCTCGCCGAGAGTCACGCCGCCGATCCTGCAGCCGCGGCCCTTGAGATAGGAGAGCATCTCGGACGTGGTCAGGTTCATCTGCTCGCACAGGCGCTCGGCGACGATGGCGACGTCGATGAATTCCAGGAGTTCATGGGTGTTGGAGCGCAGGCCGCCGCCGTCGAGCGAGGTGAGGATGCCGGATTCGCGGCAGATCCTGGCGTAATGCATGGCCGCATCGGCCTGGTGGCCGTCGAGATGCAGCGCCTTGCAGCCCTGCAGGTTCAGCGGCGGGACGGGATGCAAGTAATGGTCGTCGCGGCAGCGCACGATGGCGCGCTTGCCGCCTCGCGGCATGATGAAGGACAGGGACGATTCGTGCACCTTCCGGTGATGCACCGAGATGCCGTATTTCGCCGCCATGTCGATGAACATGCGGCCGAGCCAATCATCGGCGATCGAGGTCAGCAGGTCAGGCGCGATGCCGAGCTTGGCGCAGGCGAAGGCGGCCGTGACCGCATTGCCGCCGAACGAGATCGCATAATCCCGCGCCACGGTCTTCTCGTCCCCCGTCGGAAGTTCGTCCGCCAGGAAGGTCACATCGATATAGGTCTGGCCCACGAAGAGAGCATGCATCGCTGAAACGTCTCGAGTCTGGATTCGACGCCGAAGTCTTGGACGAGCGGGGCGGATTAGGCAAGGTCTTCCGGGCTGTGCAGCGGCTCTTCCCTCCCCCTTGCGGGGAGGGATCGAGGGTGGGGGTGGTATGACCGGGTGGGCGACTGCGGAAGCAGCGCGATCCTCCCTCTCCCGGCTGGGAGAGGGTCGGGGTGAGGGGAGGCCGGTGCCGGATGAAATACAGCGGATGATGTATTGCAGCGGAGACGACGGCGCTTGACTGGTTGAACGGCCCGCCCTCACCCCTGCCCCTCTCCCGCACGGGAGAGGGGATGCGCGGTATCGATCGCGCGCCTTCTGGATCGATCGCCACGCTTTGACTTTCCGACCCCCACCCTCAATCCCTCCCCGCAAGGGGGAGGGAAGCCTGTGTCGCCAGGCCTCCAGGATCCATCACATCCTGTTGAGCGTCGCCGCAAGCCGCGCCGCCGTGAGCGCTGCGTCGAGATCGGTGGCGATGAACTCGACCGGCGCCACCAGCTCCTTGCGAAAGGCATCGGACACGAGGGGGTGAAGCCGTGCGGACCCGCCGACCAGGGCCACGGGCCGGGCGCCAAGGCGCTTGATCAGGGCATTGGCGAGGCGGGCGAGTTCCACTCCGGCCTCGCGCAGGATCCGTAGCGCCGTGGCGTCGTCTGCTTTCGCCGCTTCGCCCACGGCGCGGGCGAGCGAGCCGATCTTGCCGCGGTCGCCGCCATAGACGAAGGAGCGCACGATGTTCCAGTCAGTGCCGCCGAGGGCCGCCGCGAGGCGGGTGCCGAGGGTCGTCGTCCAGCCCTTGCCGGGACTCTCCTCCTCGGTCCGGAGCACCGACTTCAGGGCCTCGCGGGCGATCCAGAAGCCGGAGCCGCCGTCGTCGATCAGGTTGCCGCGGCCGCCGACCCGGATCACTTCCTTGTCTTCCGACAGGTAGTAGCCGATGGAGCCGGTGCCGCTATAGACGAGGATGCCCTCGCCGAGCGCGAAATAGGACAGGTAGGCGATCCACATGTCCTCGGCGACGAAGACCTTGTCGGCGGGAATTTCGAAGGTCTCCGCGAACAGGGAGCGCATCGTCGCTTCCGCCGGCGTGTCGCGGGTCAGCCCCGTGATGCCGGCGATGATGCCGAGCGGTCTTCCCGCCTTCAGCACGGCCTGGGCCATGTCGAGCACGATCTGCCGGGCGCGTTCCTCGGCAGCGGCGGAGAACAGATGGCCGGTGAGGGGGGCGACGGTTCCTTGGGCGATGCAGGTGCCGTCCGCATCCGCCAGCCGCCAGCGCGTGGCGGTGCCGCCCGCGTCGATGCCAAGCCCCAGCCCCATAACCCTTCGCCTCTTCTTCCAGCCGGGCGACCGGCCGATTTTGTTACGATGCCGTCCTGGTCAGGAAGACTTGGAGAAGTCTGCCAGGGCTTTGCGCAGATTGCCACCGTTTCGCTCGAGCGCGCCGCGCGCCTCCGAGGGGCTTGCACCGAGAGCGATGAGCACGGCGGTCTTCAGGTCACCGTCCGATTGGCGAATCGCTTCGACGGCGGTGGCGTCGTCGCAATCGGTGATCTGCGACACCATGATCTCGCTGCGGCGGCGCAGCTTGGCGTTCGTCGCGCGCATGTTGACCATCAGGCCGCGATAGACCCGGTCGAGGCGCACCATGATCAGGGTCGAGAGCAGGTTGAGGATGATCTTCTGCGCCGTGCCCGCCTTCATGCGGGTCGAGCCGGCGATCACCTCCTCGCCGGTATCGGCGAGAATCGGGTGAGAGCAGGCCTCCAGAATGGGGGCCTCGGGATTGTTGGAGATGCCGATGGTCTGGGCGCCGCGGGCGCCCGCTTCCTTCAACGCGGCAATCGTGAACGGCGTCCGGCCGCTCGCCGCCACGCCGATCACCACATCGTTCGGGCCGACATTGTTGCTGCGGATCCCCGCGATGCCGTCCTCGACCGAATCCTCGGCGTTTTCCACCGCCTGCATGATCGCCCCGGTGCCGCCGGCGATCAGATAGACCACCCGATCATCGGGCCAGTTGAAGGTGGGCGGCAACTCCGTGCCGTCCTGGACGCCGATGCGGCCGGAGGTGCCGGCACCCGCATAGACGAGCCGTCCGCCCCGGCGCAGGCGACCGACCGCCTCTTCGGCCGCCGCAGCGATGGCGGGGAGCGACGGCCTGACCGCGGCCACCGCTGAGAGCTGGCCCTCATAGAAGGCGGAAAGGATGTCGAGGCTCGGCCAGGTGTCGAGGTCGTGGTAGCGGGTACTGAAATGTTCTGTCGCCATTGTGCCAACTTTCTTCCAGACCAGTATAGGACCAGTTGGTGGCCACAACAATGGCCCGCACAGGCTCGGGCGGGATAAGCAACCGACTTTTTCTCGGCATCCTTAAAGGCGCTGATGCTTGTCGAACAACGCGATCACCTGCTCGCCCGTTGCACGGCGCAAGGGAAGGATCCCGCTATCCGTGTGCCGGCTCGGATGGACGCGGTTGGTGAGCAGCGACCAGGCAAGGCCGCGCTCGAAATCGAGCCATAAACCGGTGCCGGTGAAGCCCGTATGACCGATCGTGTCGGGAGAGCAGGAATCGCCCCCGTGCCAGCCGGGATAGAAGCCTTCGAAGCCCACAGTCCGCTTCTCCGATTCGCGCGTGCGGATCGCCTTGATGGAATCGGACGAGAGGCCGGAGCCGTCGAGCAGCGAATGGGCGTAGTCGAGCACGCCGTCGATGGTGCCGAACAGACCTGCATGGCCCGAGGCGCCGCCGAGCGCATAGGCGTTCTCGTCATGCACTTCGCCCCGGATCACGCGGCCGCGCCAGGTGTCTTTCTCCGTCGCCGCGCAGAGTGCGGGGTCGGGCCGGAACGAAAACCTGTCCGGGAGCGGCTGGTCGATCAGCTTTTGTCCGGTGATGCGCTCGATGGCGATGCCGAGCAGCATGAAGTTGATGTCGGAATAGACCGGTGGGCCCGGCTGCCACACGCGCTGCAGGATGAAGGCGCGCAGGGTCTCGGGATCCTGGCCGTAGGTGTAGAGCGGTTCGACGCCGGGCAGATGCGTCTGATGCGCCAGGCATTGCCGGAAGGTGAGGCGCCGCTCGGCGGCGTTCATGTCGTATTGGCGCAGGTCCGGGATGACCGTGATGAGCGGATCGTCGAGCGCGATCTTGCCCGCCTCGACCAGCCGCAGGATGGCCGTGGTCGTGAAGATGACCTTGGTCAGGGACGCGAGATCGAACCATGTTTCACGGGAAACGGTTTCGCGCTCCGGCACAAGCTGCGCATGGCCGGCCCATTGCACCGCTCGCTCGCCGCTCGCCGTGACGATTCCGAGAACCGCACCAGGAATCCTGCCGTCGCGGATGGACGCGGCGGCGGGCGCGAAGGCGCCGTCGATCAAGGCTGTCATAGACATGATGGACTTTAAGCCGCGCGGTGCAGTTCGCCGCCGGGCATCGGATGCGGCACGCCGGTGGTCGTCGGCAGGCTCAAGGGAAGGCCGAGCGTGGAGCGTACGGCGAGATAGCCGAAGGCCTGCGCCTCCAGGAAATCGCCGTTCCAGCCGACAGCCTCGACCGGTTCGACGGCGACACTCAGCTCCTCGTGCAGGCGCTTCATGAAATGCGCATTGCGGCGCCCGCCGCCGGTGACGAGCCAGCGCTGCGGCGCGCGCGGAACGTGGCGCAGGGCGGCAATGACGGACTGGATCGTGAACTCTGCCAGGGTCGCAGCGCCGTCCGCATCGGAGAGCGCCTCGGCGCCCTTGGCGCGGGCGTGGAAATCCTGGCGGTCAAGGGATTTCGGCGCGGGGCGGTCGAAATACGGGTTGGTCATGAACCCTGCTACGAGCGCCGCATCGGCCTTGCCGGAAGCGGCGAGCTGCCCGTTCTCGTCGAAGCTCAGGCCCCTGCGGCGCAGGACGAAATCGTCGAGGAGGGCGCTCGCGGGTCCGGTGTCGAAGGCGATCACGGTGTCGCCGTCGATATAGGTGACGTTCCCGACACCGCCGAGATTGAGGATCATGACCGGCTGCGTGAGCTTGCTCGCCAAAGCGCGGTGATAGAGCGGCACGAACGGCGCGCCTTCGCCGCCCGAGGCCACGTCCGCATGGCGGAAGCGATACACGGTGTCGATGCCAAGCGCCTCCGCCACCTTTTCGCCTAGGCCGAGCTGGCGCGTGAAGCGCACCTCCGGCCGATGATAGACCGTCTGGCCGTGGAAGCCGACGAGGCTCACGTCCCCGGCCGCAATCCCGGCCCCCGTCATGAAGCGGCGGATGGCGTCGATATGCGCTTCCGTTACCTGCCGCTCGAGGTCCTCCAGCGGCTCGCTCTGCGCCCGCGCCGGCTCGGCGATCAGGGCTTGAAGCGTTTTCCGCAAGCCCTCGGGATAGGAGAAGGTCTGACCCGGTCCGGGCTTCACCACGGTGTCGCCGTCGGTCTCGACGATGGAGACGTCGATGCCGTCCATGGATGTGCCGCTGATCGCGCCGATGGCTTTGACGATGGGGCGTTGCGACATCGTTCTCTCCGGTCCTCTCTGGTTCGGCGCCGACCATAGCATATGCCGCGATCCGGTCCAGAGTGGTATGATATTGGACCATGACAGGTCCACGGCGATAGCCTATAAATCCCCTGCGGCTTCCAAGGGAGAGATAAAAGACAATGGTCAGGTCAGCACTGCGCACCGCTCTCGGTGCAGGTTTCATGGCGGCAATGATGGCCTCAGCCTCGGCTCAGGTTCTCGAGATCGGGGTGGACAACGGCCCCACGGGCCTCGACCCGCACCTCATCACCGCCTTTCCGAGCTTCATGGTGGTGAACGGCAATATCTACGAGGGCCTCACCGCCATCGACAAGGACCTGAAGACCGTTCCCGGCCTCGCCGAATCCTGGACCGTTTCGCCGGACGGCAAGACCTATACCTTCAAGCTGCGCCAGGGCGTGAAATTCCACGACGGCTCCGCCATGGAAGCGGAGGACGTGGTCGCCACGGTCAAGCGCCTGCTGAGCAAGGACATCGCGTCGCCCCTCGCCAGCCGCCTCTCGGCGGTCGACAGCGCCAACGCGGTCGATGCCACGACCGTCGAGCTGAAGCTCAAGGAGCCGTCCGCCGCGCTCCTGAGCTCGCTTGCCACCATCGCCATCGTGCCGAGCGCCATGGAGACGAACAAGGACGCTCTGCAGAAGGCGCCGGTCGGCACGGGTCCCTACAAATTCCAGGAATGGCAGCCGAACGGCTTCATTCTCCTGACCAAGAACGAGGCCTATTGGGACAAGGGCATGCCGAAGCTCGCAGGCCTCAAGTTCAACATCGTGCCTGAATCGGCGACCCGTCAGGTGGGCCTGAGCAACGGCCAATATGCGCTTCTGCCCAATATCGATGCGGCGACCGCGCTGCAGCTCAAGGGCAAGCCGAACGTGAAGCTGTCCGAGACCATGGATCTCGCCTACACGCTGATCGGCATGAACACGTCGAAGCCGCCTTTCGACAATCCGAAGGTGCGCGAGGCGGTGAACTACGCCATCAACCGCCAGGAGATCGTCGATGCGGCGCTCTTCGGTGCGGGCGTGCCCGGCGGCCCGCTCTCGCCGGCCCTGAAATCCTGGGCGCTCAACGTGAACCAGTTCGCCTGCTACAAGCCCGATCCGGCGAAGGCCCAGGCGCTCCTGAAGGAAGCGGGCGTCGCGACGCCGGTCGCCGTGTCGATGAAGGTCCTGCCGCGCCAGGACATCAAGGACATCGCCCAGGTGGTGCAGGAGCAACTCAACAAGGCCGGCTTCAAGGTCGAGCTGGTCAACCAGGAGCAGGGCCAGTTCATCCAGGATTGGCGCAACAGCAACTTCGACATGTTCGCTTCGATCAATGCCGGCCAGCCCGATCCGGACGACTACTTCTATCGCACGTTCCGCACGGGCGGATCGACCAACGTGTTCAAGTATTCGGATGCGGAGATCGACGGCCTGCTCGATCAGGCCCGGACCTTGGCGGATCAGGCTGCGCGCAAGACCGCCTACGACAAGGTGCAGCAGAAGCTCGCCTGCTCGGGCCCGATCGCGCACCTGACCTACGGCACACTGTTCTCGGCCATGAACAGCAAGCTGCAGGGCTTCGACACGATGCCGAACCGCTCGCTGCTGATGCTGCGCAACGCGTCCTACTGATTCCGAATCTCGCCCCGGCGCTGCATTCATGCGGTGCCGGGGCTTTTCTTTAAGAGCGATTTTTATGAACCGCGTCCTCATCGCACGCCTCATCGATCTCGTCATCGTCCTCTTCGGCGTGTCGGTCATCGTGTTCCTGATGATCCGGATGATCCCCGGCGATGCGGTGGCGATCATGCTGGGGGCGAATACCGAGATCACGCCGGAGCGCATGGCGGAGCTCAACCGCCGCGTCGGTCTCGACCGTCCCATCGTCGAGCAATATCTGCTCTGGGCCGGAAATGCGCTGCGCGGCGATTTCGGCACCTCGCTCTGGACCGGCCGTCCCGTCTCGAGCGAAATCCTCCTGCATCTGTGGCCGACGCTGGAGCTCACTTTCCTCGCGCTCCTCATCGGTGCGGTTCTCGCGGTGCCTGTCGGCTGCTTGATGGCGCAGACCCGCGGCGGCGCGGCCGACGTCGCCATGCGCGTGACGGCGATCGCCGGCCTGACGATCCCCTCCTTCTGGCTCGGGATCGTGCTGATTCTGCTGCTCTCGAGTTGGGCGCCCGGCTTCGCTTCGCTCGGCTATGTGCCGTTCTCGGAAGACCCCATCGGCAATCTGCAGCGCATGATGCTGCCCGCCTTCGCGCTGGCGCTGCCGATCCTCGCCAATCTCTCGCGCCTCGTGCGTTCGGCCATGCTCGATGCGTTGGGCCAGGACTACGTCCGCACCGCCCGCGCCAAGGGCCTTGCCGAGCGCAAGGTCGTCTACAAGCACGCCCTGCGCAATGCGCTGATCCCGTTCCTCACCAGCGTCGGCATCATGACCGGTTATCTCCTCGGCGGCGCCATCGTGGTGGAGCAGGTATTCGCCATCCCGGGTCTCGGCCGCCTGATCCTCGGCGCCATCGCCGAGCGCAATTATCCGCTGATCCAGGCCACCATCCTCGTGGTGACGGCTGGCTTCGTTTTCGTGAACTTTCTCGTCGACTTTCTCTACATCGTCGTCGACCCCCGTGTGAGAGCCTAAAGCCGTGTCGCGTCTGGCCAAGAACAAGCTTCTCGCCTTCGCCGTCATCCTGGTGGCGATCCAGATCATCCTCGCCGTCGGCGCGCCTTTGTTCGCGCCCTACGATCCCATGGCGCAGAGCGTCGCAAGACGCCTGCGCGCGCCGTCCGAGCTGAACTGGTTCGGCACCGATCAGCTCGGCCGCGATGTGCTGACCCGTATTCTCTACGGCTATCGCACCTCGCTCATCGCCTGCCTGCTCGCAGTCGGCGTGGCACTTCTCGCCGGCGGGACGCTCGGCCTCGTCGCCGCCTATTACCGCGGCTGGCCCGACCGCATCATCATGCGTTTCATGGATGTGCTGTTCGCCTTCCCGGTCATGCTGCTCGCCATCGGCATCATCGCGGTGCTGGGCCCGCATACCTACAGCGCCGCCGCCGCCATCGCAGTGGTGTATACGCCGATCTTCGCGCGTCTCCTGCGCGGTCCTGCGCTGGTTCTGTGCGAGAGCGAGTACGTGGCAGGCGCCAGGGCCATCGGTGCATCGGACGCGCGCATCATCTTCCTGCACATCCTGCCCAACCTCGCCTCCGTCATCCTGGTGCAGACGAGCCTGCTGCTCTCCGCCGCGATTCTCGTCGAAGCCTCGCTCTCCTTCCTCGGCCTCGGCACGCAGCCTCCGACGCCGTCGCTCGGCCTGATGTTGTCGGAAGGCCGCAACTTCCTCCTGCTCTCGCCCTGGAGCGCGATCTTCGCTGGCTTCGCCATCCTCTTTTTGTCCTTCGGCTTCAATCTTCTCGGCGATGCCCTGCGCGACACCCTCGACCCGCGCCTGCGGGGACAGCCGTGATCGTGCGGCCCGCGCGGTTCGAGGACATTCCGACACTCGCCGCGATTGCCGAGCGCTCCTACCGCGCCGCCTTTGCGGGCATCCTGGAAGAGGAAGTGCTCACCGGCCGGGACGCTGCCTTCTTCTCCGAGCGCTTCGCATCGTCCTGGGAACGCATGCTGGTCGCCCTCGAGAACGATGCGCAGATCGGTTTCCTGCTCATGACGGACGGGCATATCGACATGCTGTTCATGGACCCCGATGCCGGCGGCAAGGGCGTCGGCGCGCGTCTCCTGGCAGAGGCGGAAGCGCGCGGTGCGAAAAGCCTCGAATGCTTTCGCGACAACCACGGCGCCCGCCGCTTCTACGAGCGCTACGGCTGGCGGGTGAAGCGGGAATACGCGCGGGAGTTTGCCGGAAGGGGCCGCAGCTTCGTGTTCTACGAGAAGGGGTGATCTGTCTCACCCCCTCACGTCATCACCGGCCTTGTGCCGGTGATCTCGACGAAGAAGAGCGCCGCGCTTCAAACAATCGGGATGGCCGGGACAGGCCCGGCCATGACACCCACGCCGTCATCCCCGTCCCCGGACTTGATCCGGGGATCATCCCGGGGACCCACGTTTTTGCCCCGCTGTGTTTCCCAAGGCGTGGGTGGCCGCAACAAGTGCGGCCATGACGCGGGAGGGTGTCATCCCCGGCGGCCGCAGGCCGGGAAGGGGATCCACGATCAGGCACGGCGCTGTGGATTCCCTTCCCATCCGATGGCTGCGCCATCTCCTGCCGGGAATGACATTGCTTTTGTCGTGCGCCCTTGACACGGTGGAGTCCTTCAGAGCGAAACGACCCGCCCGGTCCGCACCGCCTCGTCGGCGGCGAGCACGATGCGAAGAGACCGAACCGCATCGTTCATGTGATCCGTCAGATCAAGATCCTCCTGGATCGCGCGCAGGAGGAATCGCTGCTCGCGCTCGCAAAGGGCGTCGTGGTCGGGCTCGTCGGTGGTGCCGATGCGCTCGTCCGCCTTCGCGAAGCTGCCGTCCTCTTTCAGCGCCGCGTGATGCAGCAGGATCTGGTTGGTCTTGGTATGGGCGTTGATGTCGTCGGAGCGGATGTCGCCAGCGGTCTCGGCCATGACGATGCTCACGCTGCCCTTCGGGCCGATCACGTCTTTTACGAAATACGCCGTCTCGCTCATCATCGGCCCCCAGCCGGCCTCGTACCAGCCGACGGACCCGTCATCGAAACTGACGTGGAGATGGCCGTAATTATACATGCCTTCCGGCATATCCTCGGTCAGGCGCGTGCCGACGCCGTGCACCTGCACCGGATTGGCCTTGGTGATCTGGCACATCACGTCGACATAATGCACGCCGCAATCGACGATGGGGGAGAGGGATTGCAGCAGGCGCTTGTGCGCCTCCCAGGCCGCGCCGCTCGATTGCTGATTGAGGTTCATGCGGAAGACATGAGGTGAGCCCAGCGTCCGCGCGATTTCGATGAACTTGATCCAGGACGGATGGTGGCGAAGGATGTAGCCGATGACGAGCTTGCGTCCGGTGCGGATCGCCGTATCGATCACGCGCTCGGCATCCGTCACCGTATCGGCGAGCGGCTTCTCGACGAAGACATGCGCGCCCGCTTCCATGGCACGGATCGCGTAAGGGGCATGCGTGTCCGACCAGGTGTTGATGGAAACGACGTCCGGCTTCGTCGCGGCAAGAGCCTCATCGAAATCGGTAAATCGCGGCGCGTCCTGCAGCGTTGCGGGCAGTTCCATACTCTCGATGCTGCGCGTGCAGAGCCCCGCGATCTCGTATCCGTCGATCCGGCTATAGGCGAGGGCGTGGGACAGGCCCATATTGCCGAGCCCGACCACGAGAACCCTTTGCGCGCTCATCGAACGATCTCCGCTCAGTCGCTATTCCCCACCGATCCAAGTCTGCCGCACCTGCAGGCTGTCGTCGAGCAGCACGAGGTCGGCGCGATAGCCCGGCGCGATGCGGCCGAGTTCGTGATCGAGCCGCAGGAACTGCGCCGGGATCAGCGAGGCCATGCGCAGCACGTCCGGCAGAGCGAGACCGAGGCGCTCGACGCTGTTGCGCACGGCGCTTGCCATGTCGAGGTCGGAGCCGGCGAGCGTGCCGTCCGCCGTGGTAAGCCTGCCGTCCTTGCGATAGATCGTCCGGCCATGCAGGTCGAAGCTTTTGAGATCGGTGCCCGTCACCGACATGGCATCGGTCACCAGCATCATCCGCTCCGTACCCTTGGCGGCAATGGCGACGCGCAACGCCGCATCGCTTACATGGTGGCCGTCGACGATGAGGCCGCACCAGGTGTCCCTGCTGTCGAGCGCGGCGCCGACGGGGCCGGGATCGCGCCCGGCCATGGGCGGCATGGCGTTGAAGAGATGCGTGAAGCCGCGCAGGCCGTGGCGGGTGGCTTCGATCACCGTCTCATAGTCGCTCGCCGTATGGCCGGCGCAGACAAGCACGCCTGCCGCCGCAAGCCGCGCGATGGCATCCATGCCGTTGCGCTCCGGCGCCAGGGTCACGAGGGTCCGTCCCTTCGCAAGCGAGGTCATGATGGCGATGTCCTCATCCTCCATCGGACGCATGAAGGCGGGATTGTGCACGCCCTTGCGCTCGGGACTGATGAAGGGGCCTTCGAGATGGATGCCGAGCACACCGGGAATGCCGGCATCGAGCGCTGCGCGCATCACCTCGACCGCCTCGGCCATCGTCTCGCGGGTATCAGTGATGAGGGTCGGCAGCAGGCCTGTCGTGCCAAAGGTGCGGTGCGCCTCGGCGATGGTTTTGATGCCCTCGACGCTGCGCAAGTCGTTGTAGAGCACGCCGCCGCCACCATTGACCTGCGTATCGATGAAGCCGGGAGCGAGAAGCCCCTGCAAGGCCCGGCGCTCGATGCCGGTGCCGAGATCCTTTTCCGCAGGCACGCCGCGGATGCGGCCGTTCTCGATGACGACGGCGCGGCCGTCGAGCATGTGCGATCCGTCGAAGATGCGGGCACCGGTCAGGGCAATGGCCATCACAGGGTCTCCGTCACCTTGCGCAGGCGCGGAGGATTGTCCGGATTGCGTCCGCGGCCCAAGGCAGTGGCGTTCACGAGGGGATAGAAGCTCTGGATGAGAGCGATCGGGGCGAGATAGGGATGTACGTCCTCGACCGAGGGCAATGTCACGCTGGCCTTGCCTTCCGCCGCTCCGGCGACGATGACCGGAACGCCCTGCTCGTTGAGCTTGGTCACGAGATCGTTGACGCCGCTCAGGGTCTCGTCGCGCTGGCTGAGCACGAGGATCGGGAAGTGGTCGCCGGCCAGCGTCCATGGGCCGTGCATCAGCTCGGCGGCGCTCATCGCCTCCGCATGGATGCCCGAGGTTTCTTTCAGCTTGAGCGCGGCCTCCTGCGCGACGGCGAAGCCGACGCCGCGGCCGACGACGAACAGGTTGTCGGCCTCCGTCAGGACGGGAACAGCCGCCGACCAGTCGGTTGCGGAGGCGCGTGCCAGCACGTCGGGCAGGGTATCGAGCGCATCGAGCAGGTCTTGGTCCTGCGACCAATGGGCGACGAGCTGGAAGCCGGCGGCGAGAGCGGCGATGAAGGACTTGGTGGCGGCGACACTCTTCTCCTGGCCCGCATGCAGCGGCAGCACGAACTCGCAGGTGGAGGCGAGCGGCGAGGAGGTGTCGTTCAGAAGGGCGACGGTCAGCGCGCCGTCGTCGCGCCCGGCTTGGGCGAGATTGAGGATATCGGGGCTGCGGCCCGATTGCGACACGGCGAGGAAGAGCGCGTCGCGCATGCGCGGGCGTGCCTCGTAGACGGAGGTCACGGAAGGGCCGACGGAGGCGGTGACGAGGCCGGAATGGATCTCGAGCAGGTATTTGACGAAGGTCGCCGCATTGTCCGAGCTGCCGCGCGCGCAGGTGACGGCAAACGGCGGCGGAGATGCGCGCAGGCGCTCGCCGAGCTCGCGGCACAGGTGCGCGTTCCTCTCGATGAGGCGCGCGACGACTTCAGGTGCTTCCTGCGCCTCGCGCAGCATGGCGGTCAGGGTGGAGGCAGTGTCGTTCTTGTCAGGCATCGTCGTTTTGCATCCGTTCGGGCTGGCTGATGGTCAGCTCGGCCACGAAATCATAGGCATCGCCCCGGTAATAGGACGAGGTGAACTCGACCACTTCGCCCCCGGCGGTGAAGGAGCGGCGCTCGATGTACAAAGCCGGGCTCTTGGGCGCAACGCCGAGCAGGGAAGCCTGTTCCTCGCTCAGGAGAACCGCGTGCAGCCGTTGCAGGGCGCGGGTCGGCATGAAGCCCTGATCGTGCAGCACCGCATAGAGCGATTGCTTCACGAGCGAAGGGTCGGGCAGCACACGGGACGGCACGACGGCATTCTCGATCGCCATCGGGATGCCGTTCGCCAGGCGCAGGCGGTTGACGCGGCTCACCAGATCGCCGGGCGAGAGACCGAGCGCCATGAGTTCGTCGGTGGAGGCGGGGCCGGTCGACTGGCTCAGCATGACGGCGGAGGATTTCAGGCCTCTCGCCGACATGTCGTCGGTAAAGCTCGACAGGCGCGAGAGCGGCTGTTCGAGCCGCATCTGCGGCGCGATGAAGGTGCCGGACCCCCACCGCTGCACGAGGACGCCTTTCTGCACGAGGCCCGTGATCGCCTTGCGGACGGTGACGCGCGAGATGCCGAGCTGCTTGGCGAGATCGCGCTCGCCGGGAAGCGCCGCATCGGCCTTGAGCGCGCCCTTGCGCACCGCCTCCTCAATGGATTGCTGCAGCTGCAGATAAAGCGGCGTGGGATTGCCCTCGTCGAGAGGCAGGAAGGCCAGCGCCTCGCCGGATTGATCGGTCATGGCTGCCTTCCCTGGAGCGCGAGGCGGGCGAGAAGGATGGCGCCGTCGACCGCATCCGCGAGAGGTGTGGTGATGGTCTTCTGGACGGGCGGCGGCAGCCAGGGCCGGAGCGGCTCCGCCAGGCCGCCGAAGAGGCAGATCGCCGGCGCGCCGAGGTCGAGCAGGCGCAGGGCGATCGCCCCCAATCCGTCGGCAGCCTGCGAGACGATCGCGACGGCGAGCGGATCGCGCTTTTCGGCATGGTCGAGGACGAGCGGCGCGTAGCGTCCGTAATCCGCCGGACGGGCCTTGCCGACCCAGTCGACCAGGATTTCGAGGTCGTTGTTGAACTCGGCCAGAATCGCATCCGAGAGCGGCGTCGAGGGGCTGCGTCCGTCATGGGCCCAGATGCAGCGCCGCAGCAATTCGCGCCCGATGGCGGCACCGCTGCCCTCATCCGAAATCTCGTAGCCCCAGCCACCGACATAATGACAATCGCCGCTGGTACCGCCATAGCCGCAGGAGCCCGTGCCGATGATCAGGATCGCTCCGTCGCCGCCGTTGAAGGCGCCGAGCCAGGCGGTGTGGGCGTCCGTCTCGATGTCGAAGGACGCAAACGGATGCGCGCGCGACAGGAGACGATCCACGGCAGAGGTCTGTCCTGCGCCGGCCGCACCCATGCCGGCGTGGATTCGCTCGAGATCGCTCTCGGGGAGACCGGCCTGCGCGAGAGCTTCGCGGCATGCGCCTAGTATCGAGTTCCAGACCAGATCGGGATCGAGGCGGATGTTCGACGGCCCGCCGGTTCCCTCGCCGAGCAACCGGCCTTCGGCATTGCGCAGGCGGGCCCGGCATTTGGTGCCGCCGCCGTCGATGCCAAGGAACATAAGGTCGGTCATATCGGAATGGATCTCGCGGGCTCTCTTAACGGACAGGCACCATGCCACTTAATATCCAGTTCGGGAAGAGGTGGCGGCCGAGAATACCCAGATGCCTCGGCGAGCGGGCCGCTCGCACAGCGCGGCAAGAGCGCAAGAATTTGCGACGACGAAGGCGGTAAATCCTCCTGCGCTACCGTCAAAGACCAGTTGTCTTTGAATTTTGTCGATACCAATATGAGGTCACTTGTCCGGAAAGCTTTCCGGTGGAACAGTCTGGCTCGTCCGCTGCGAAGCACAAGAATGCAACAGAAAATGCACGGGACAATCAGAGGGACAGTTTCTCAAGGGGCGTTATCCCAAACGCCTCTCCGCTAGGGAGGAAAGAGACGATGACGAAACTCCATTCGGAAGCAGCCTTGCGCCGCGCAGGACGGCTGCTCGCGACCGCCTCGGTGGCCGCGGCGGCTTTTGCTTTCGCCAATGCCGCCTCGGCCCAGACGCTCACCATCGAAAGCTGGCGCAACGACGATGCGGACGTCTGGAACACAAAGATCATCCCCGCCTTCAACAAGAAGCATCCCGACATCAAGGTTCAGTTCAAGGCCGATCCGCCGACCGAATACAACGCCGCCCTGAACGCGCGCCTTGCCGGCGGCACCGCAGGCGACCTCATCACCTGCCGTCCCTTCGATACCTCCCTCGACATGTTCAAGAAGGGCAACCTGGTTTCCGTCAACGACGTGAAGGGCATCGAGAACTTTTCCGACGTGGCGAAGAGTGCCTGGTCGACCGATGACGGCAAGACCACCTTCTGCATGCCGATGGCCTCGGTGATCCACGGCTTCGTCTACAACAAGGAGATCTTCGACGAGCTCAAGCTCACGCCGCCGAAGACGCTTGCCGAGTTCCACGCGGTGCTCGACAAGATCAAGGCGGACGGCAAGTACACCCCGCTCGCCATGGGCACGGCCGATCAGTGGGAGGCCGCCACCATGGGCTTCCAGAATATCGGCGTGAACTACTGGAAGGGCGAGGAGGGCCGCAAGGCGCTCATCGACGGCAAGCAGAAATTCACCGATCCGGCCTATGTTGACGTGTTCAAGGAGCTGGCGACCTGGGCGCCCTACATGGGCGACGGCTACAAGGCCCAAAAGTATCCCGATACGCAGAACCTCTTCACGCTCGGCCGCGCGGCGATCTATCCGGCCGGCTCCTGGGACGTGCCGATCTTCCGCAAGCAGGCCGATTTCGAGTTCGACGCCTTCGCTCCGCCGGTCGCGAAGGCCGGCGACAAGTGCTACATCAGCGACCACACGGATATCGCGATCGGCATCAATGCCAAGTCGAAGAACGCGGACGCCGCCAAGACCTTTCTCTCGTGGGTGGCTTCGCCCGAATTCGCCGACATCTACGCCAACGAGCTGCCGGGCTTCTTCCCGCTCTCCAAGGACAAGGTCACGGTGAAGGATCCGGTTGCGGCCAAGTTCGTCGGCTGGCGCGGCACCTGCGAAAGCTCGATCCGCAACTCCTATCAGATCCTCGCCCGCGGCACGCCGAACCTCGAGACCGAGCTCTGGAACGTGAGCGCCCAGGTGATGAACGGCGCCATGAAGCCGGAGGAGGCGGCCAAGAAGGTGGAGGACGGCCTCGCCAGCTGGTACGAGCCGCACAAGAAGTAAGCGCTGAAACGTTGAGGCGGGCCGCTCGTGCAGGGCGGTCCGCTCTTCCCGAACTCATCGGTTTTAGGTCAGCATGACGGATCTCACGGCCACGAGCGTGCAGCGGGCGGATGCGGTTCCTGTCCGTGCGCGCTTTCCGGTTCACATCGCGGTGTTCCTGGCGCCGGCGCTCGCGATCTATACCCTGTTCTCGATCTATCCGCTGATCGACACGATACGCCTCAGCCTCTATGCCGGCGACGAGACCGGCGCGCGTAGCTTCGTAGGCTTCCAGAATTTCCAGACGCTCCTGGGCGACCCGAACTGGTCGGGCCATTTCTGGAACGCCCTTCGCAACAACCTGATCTTCTTCGCCATCCACATGGTGGTGCAGAACGGCATCGGCTTAGGCCTCGCCATGCTGCTCAGCCTCCCTCGGCTGGCGGGAGGAAGCGTCTACCGCACGCTCATCTTCCTGCCGACCATGCTCTCGGTGGTCATCATCGGCTTCATCTGGCAGCTGATCCTCAATCCACTCTGGGGCATCGCACCGAGCCTTCTGAAGGCCGTGGGTCTGGGAAGCCTCTTCGGACCCTGGCTCGGCCAGGAATCGACGGCCTTGCTGACAGTCTCCCTCATCTCCGTCTGGCAGTTCGTCGGCATTCCGATGATGCTGATCTATGCGGCACTCCTCAACATTCCCGACGACCTGCTCGATGCGGCGACCGTCGACGGTGCGGGACCCTTCAGCGTGTTCTGGTTCGTGCGCCTGCCGCTGATCCTGCCGACGCTAGGCGTGGTGTCGATCCTCACCTTCGTCGCCAATTTCAACGCCTTCGACCTCATCTATGCGATCAAGGGCGCGTTGGCGGGACCGAATTTCTCCACCGACATCCTGGGCACCTTCTTCTATCGCACCTTCTTCGGCTTCCAGCTCCAGGTCGGTTCTCCGACCATGGGAGCGGCGGTGGCGACAGCCATGCTGATCATCATTCTGATCGGCGTGCTGATCTATCTCTTCGGCGTGCAGCGGCGGCTGCAGCGGCATACCTTCTAGGGGAGGCGGGAGCATGAATGTCAGGCCCGGCCGCATCGCCGTCCATATCGGGCTCATCCTCTACACGATCCTGGCGCTCGGCCCGATCGTTCTCATCCTGATCAACGCCTTCAAGACGCGCCGGGCGATCTTTGCAGATCCGCTAGGGCTCCCCAACGGCCAGACCTTCACCAGTATCGGCTTCGACCGGGTCTTCGCCAATGCGGATTTCGGGCTCTACTTCTTCAACAGCCTCACGGTGACGATCGTCTCCCTGGTCCTGATCGTGCTCATCGGCGCCATGGCCGCCTGGGCGCTGACCGAGTACAAGTTTCCCGGCAACACCCTGATCGGCCTTTATCTTGCCATCGGCATCATGGTGCCGATCCGGTTGGGCAGCGTCAGCATCCTGCGCATGATGGTGGAGCTGAACCTCGTCAACACGCTGACCGCGCTGATCCTCGTCTATGTGGCGCAAGGGCTGCCGCTCGCGATTCTCATCCTCGGCGAGTTCATTCAGCAGATCCCGAAGGATCTGCGCGATGCCGCCCGCTGCGACGGGGTGAGCGAATACCGGATCTTCTTCAGCATCATCCTGCCGCTGATCAGCCCCGCCATCGCGACGGTTGCGGTCTTCACCATGGTGCCGGTCTGGAACGATCTCTGGTTCCCGCTGATCCTGGCACCGGGCGACGGCAAGCAGACGATCACCCTCGGCGTGCAGCAATTCATCGGGCAATACGTGACCGACTGGAATGCGGTGCTTGCCTCGCTGACGCTGGCGATCGCGCCGGTCCTCGTGCTCTACCTCCTCTTCTCGCGCTATCTCGTGCGCGGCCTCACCGCCGGTGCCGTGAAGTGATGTCTCGCTCCAGGAAGTGAATGATGGCCGACGTTTCCCTGCAAGGTGTTGCCAAGTCCTTTGGAGCGACCGAGATCCTGCGCGACATCAACTTGGCGGTGAAGGACGGCGAGTTCGTCGTCTTCGTCGGCCCCTCGGGCTGCGGCAAGTCCACGTTGCTGCGCATCATCGCAGGCCTGGAAAATGTCAGCGGCGGCGAGATCAGGATCGGCGACAAACGCGTCAACGAGCTGCCGCCGGCTGACCGCAAGATCGCGATGGTGTTCCAGTCCTATGCGCTCTACCCGCATATGAACGTCTACAAGAACATGGCCTTCGGCCTGAAATTCGCCAAGACCAACAAGGCGGAGGTCGACCGGCGCGTGCGGCAGGCGGCGGAGATCCTGAAACTCACTCCGCTCCTCGACCGCAAGCCGCGGGAATTGTCGGGCGGCCAGCGCCAGCGCGTCGCTATCGGCCGCGCCATCGTGCGCAACCCGAGCGTCTTCCTGTTCGACGAACCGCTCTCGAATCTCGATGCGGCGCTTCGCGTCAACACGCGCCTCGAGATCGCCAAGCTGCACCGGGATCTCGGCGCCACGATGATCTACGTCACCCACGATCAGGTCGAGGCCATGACGCTCGCCTCCAAGATCGTGGTGATGAACCACGGCCGGATCGAGCAGGTCGGCGCGCCGCTGGAGCTCTACCGCCATCCGCGCAACCTCTTCGTCGCCGGCTTCATCGGCTCGCCGCGCATGAATTTCATCAAGGGGCAGGTTCTGCGGGTGGAAGGGAATATAGCCACCATCGGATTTGCAGGGACGGAAGCACCGCTTGCGGTGAGGCCCGCCAGCCTGAAACCGGGAGACGCCGTCACGGTGGGCATCAGGCCCGAGCACATGGAAGAGGGCGGAGACGATGCCGCTTCGCTGCGCGGCACCATCGATGCTGTGGAGCAGCTCGGCGAGTCGAGTTATGTCTACATGAGGCTTGCGAGCGGCGACGACGTGATCGTCCGTGCACCGGGCGAGACCGATGCGGCGCCGGGCGGGTCGTACACCGCCCATGTGCCGCGCAAGGCGTTGCATGTGTTCGACGCGGAAGGTGTCTCGGTTCTGGCGGAGCGGGGATGACATCTGCGCTGTCATTCCGGGGCGCCGAAGGCGAGCCCGGAAACCATAAACACCACAGCCCAAAGCGAGGCCCTCGGCCTTACACGCTTTCCTGCGCTGTCAGCGGTTATGGCTTCCCGGCTCCGCTACGCGGCCCCGGAATGACAGCGCGTGACACCCACCACGTCATGGCCGGCCCTGTGCCGGCCATCCACGTTTTGTCCCTCCTTAGTCCTCATCCTGAGGAGCAGAAGACGTCTGCGTCTCGAAGGAGCATCCAGAGAGCACTGGAACCTCCTTCGAGGCGGTCGCTACGCGGCCTCCTCAGGATGAGGACTCTGTAAAGTGTTGGGCGTTACAGGCCGGTCACGAATCCGACACGGCCGCCGCGATCCTCGGCGCGAGTGCGCTGCCGAGAATGTCCGTGGGTCGTCCCGACGCCACCACCCGTCCGTCGGCCACGAACGCCATCTGATCGGCCATGTCGGCCGCATCCTCCGGCGTGTGGATCGTCATGAGGATGGTGACGGGGCGCCTGCGCCGCATCTCGTCGACGAGCAGGATCATGTCGCGGCGCAAGGCTGGATCGAGGCTGCTGAACGGCTCGTCGAGGAGGATCAATGGACGGCCCGAGACGAGCGCACGCGCCAGCGCCACGCGCTGACGCTGCCCGCCCGACATCTCGCCGGGCCTGCGCTCGTCGAAGCCCTTGAGCCCGACCGAGTCGAGCGCCTCGGCCGCGAGCGACTGCTCGTCCCGCGTCAGGCGTAAGGACGGGCGCAACCCGAGCGCCACGTTCTGCGCTGCGCTTAAATGAGGAAACAGGTTGTGGTCCTGGAACACGATTGCCGCGGGGCGCTTCGCCGGCTCGAGCGGCAGGAGGTCCTGCCCGTTGAAGGTCAGGGCGCCGCTCTCGGGCCGCTCGAACCCGGCGATCATGTGCAGCAGGGTCGTCTTGCCGCCGCCCGAGGGCCCGATGACGGCGCAGAGATTTCCCGTCTCGACCGTGAGCGAGTAATCGGCCGTGAAATCCGGCCAGGTCAAGCGGCAATTCTCAATCACCAGCATGGGACAGACGACCTGACGCGTGAGCGAGAAGGACGGCGAAGAGGACGATGACGAGGCCGATGCTCGATGCCTCGTCGAGCCGGTAGGCGCCGAGACGCTCGTAGAGCAGATAGGGCAGGGTCACCAGTTCCGTGCCGCCGAAAAGGGCGATGATGCCGAAATCACCGAACGACAAGGCCATGGCAAGCACGAAGCCCGCGGCGAGCGGGCGCTTGAGCACCGGCCAGTCCATGATCGCCAGCTTCGACCAGCCGGTGAGGCCGAGCGATGCCGCGACGCGGCCGTAGCGCTCCTCGGTCGTGAGGAGATGGGGCGCCACATAGCGATAGGCGAAGGGCACGGCCGCGAGCCCGTTGATCAGCGGCAGAAGGATGAGGCCTGCCCGCGACGGATCGCCGAAGCGCTGGATCAGCAGAAAAAGGCCCGCGGTGAGCGCGAAGGGCGGCACGGCGAGAAGCGCGTCGGGCAGGAGATCGTAGAAGCTCGCGATGCGCGGCGAGCGCAGCACGAGGCGCTGCCGCCGGGCGGCGGAGGCGAGCGCGAAGGCGAGGGCGCATGCGAGCACGGCGGCTGCGGTCGCAATGGTCAGGCTCGTGAGGAAGGCGCGCAGAAGATCGGCATCGATCACAGCGAGAATGGAGCGGAAGCCCGTCAGCACGCTGAAGGCGAGCGGCGCGATGAAGAGGGCGCTGACAAGGAGCACGACAGCATCGAGAATCTTGAGCCCCTTGTTCTTCGCATCGGGGCGATGAACGAGGTTGCGGATCGTGTGGCCGACGGGCGGCCGGGTGAAGGCCCAGTGCAGAAGGGTGGTCATCGACAGGCAGATCGCGAGCTGGATCAGGGCGAGCCAGGCGACGCGGCCGAAATCGAGATCGATCTTCAGCGCCTCGAAGATCGCCACTTCGAGGGTCGAGCGGCTTGGGCCCCCGCCCAAGGCCAGCACGATGGCGAAGCTCTTGAAGCACATGAGGAAGATGAGCCCGGCGATGCCGGGCATCTCGCCACGCAGCACCGGCCAGTCGAGATGGCGGAAGATCTGGAAGGGCGTGAAGCCGAAGGCGGTGGCGAGGCGCCAATGCTCGGCCGGAACCTGGTTCAATCCGTCGAGCGTGATCCGCGCGACGAAGGGGCCGTTCAGGAACACATGCGCGATCAGGATGCCGGGATAGCCGAAGATGCTGAAACCGCCTTTCCACCCGAGAAACGCGAGAAGCTCGGCGAGCCATCCGCTGCGGCCGTAGACGGCAAAGACCGCAAAGACCGCGACGATGGTCGGCATCACCATCGTGGTGCCGAGAATCGCGAGCACGATATCGCGGCCGGGGAACCTGCGGCGCGCCAGCGCCAGCGCGAGGCCGATGCCGAGTGCGATCGACAGCAATGTCGAGAGAAGGGCTTGCGTGATCGAGAAGGCGAGCACCTGGCCGAGATAGGGGCCGATGGAAAGAAGCGCCGGCGTCCCTCCATCGAAGCCGGCAAGAGCGATGAAGCCGCCGGCAACCAGACTCACGATGGCCAAAGCCACCAGGGTTCCGGGATGGGGCAGCCTCAGCGTCAGCATCGGCGATCAGCGTGCCGTGGCGTTGAGCCAGGCATCGGTGAAGGCGCGGCGGTTCTGCTGCACGTCCTCAGGGCTGAAGAGCAGCGCCTGGCTCGGCTGCACCAGATCCTTGAACGCGGCCGGCAGGCCGGCAGCGGGGGGCTTCGCCGGCATCATCCAGTTGCCCTCGGGCATCGCCGACTGGAACGGCTCGCTGAGGATGAAGGCCATGAATTTTTTGGCGAGTTCCGGCTGCTTCGTCGTGCGCGTCATGCCGGCGAGCTCCACGTGGAGGTAATGGCCCTCCGCGAAGGCGGCGGCCTTGTAGTTGTCCTTCTTCTCCGCGATCACGTGATAGGCCGGCGAAGTGGTGTAGGACATCACCATGTCGGCCTCGCCCTTGAGAAAGAGGCCATAGGCCTCCGACCAGCCCTTGGTGAAGGTGACGATGCGGGGCTTGAGCTTACCCCAGGCCTCGCCGGCCTTGTCGCCATAGACCTTCTGCATCCACAGCAGCAGGCCGAGGCCCGGCGCGCTGGTGCGCGGGTCCTGCAGCACTACTTTCGGACCATTGGGATTGTCGACCAGCTCCTTCAGGCTTTTGGGCGGGTTGGCGAGCTTGTTGGAATCGTAGACGAAGGCGTAGTAGCCCCAGTCGAACGGGATGAAGGTGTTGTCACTCCATCTGATAGGAAGTGCCAGATCCTTCTCATCCACGCCATGCGGCGCGAAGAGGTTGAGGGCCTTCGCCTCGGCCACGAGATTCATGTCGAGCCCGACGACCGCATCGGCCTTGGTGTTCTCGCCCTCCAGGCGCAGCCGCCCGAGCAGGCTGCCCGCATCCTCGGCGGAAACCCAAGTCAGCTCGCAGCCGCAGGTCGCCTCGAAGCGCTCCTTGACGGTCTTGCCGGGGCCGTATTTTCCGGAAAACGAGGAGTAGGTATAGACGGTGAGCGTCGGCTTGGTCTGCGCCTGGGCAAGGCCGGTGGCGAGCCCGAGCGACACGAGGGTGAGAAGCAATCGGCGTAGCATCTTAAGGGCGCTCCCATGCATGAGGCAGGCCGGTTGGGCGGCGCAGATCGCACGGGGCATGGCTTTTGTGGCGATGTCGCATGCTCATTCCCTCCGCCGGCATGACCCGGATCAGGTTCGACGGGTCGGTGGCCTGACCACCTCTCAGCCTCGGCATGAGGCTCCCCGTGAGACATGTTGCTTCTAGAGCAGTTCAGAGGCGGCTACAAGCCGCCTACTTCCGACCACCCTTGTCCATGCCGGCCCGGCGCAGGGCATCGGCGAGGGCGCCGCCCGAGGAGGCCGGCGGCGCCGGCTTCCTCTCGGCCTGAGCCCGGTGCTTCTGGAACGCCGTCCGGTTGTCGTCCTGGCGCCCGGCCGGACGCTTCTCGGCCGGGTCGCTCATGCGCATCGAGAGCGAGATGCGCTTCCTCGGAACGTCGACCTCGAGCACCTTCACCTTCACGATGTCGCCCGGCTTCACGACCGTGCGCGGATCCTTCACGAAGGTGTCGGCGAGGGCGGAGATATGCACGAGCCCGTCCTGGTGCACGCCCACATCAACGAAGGCGCCGAACGCCGCCACGTTGGTGACGACGCCTTCCAGCATCATGCCAGGCTTCAAATCGCCGATCTTCTCCACGCCTTCCATGAAAGTGGCGGTCTTGAATTCGGGGCGCGGATCGCGGCCAGGCTTTTCCAGCTCGCCCAGGATGTCCTTCACCGTCGGCACGCCGAATTTTTCGTCCGTGAAGTTTTGCGGATTGAGCTTCTTCAGGACATTGCCGTTGCCGATCACCAGCTTGATGTCGCCCTTCGTGGCTTCGAGAATGCGGCGCACGACCGGGTAGGCCTCAGGATGGACGCCGGAGGCATCGAGCGGGTCGTCGCCGTTCGCGATGCGCAGGAAGCCCGCCGCCTGCTCGAAGGTTTTCGGACCCAGGCCCGAGACCTTGGTCAGGGCCTTGCGAGTCTTGAACGGGCCGTTGGCGTCGCGATGGGTCACGATGTTCTGCGCAACCCAATCACCGAGGCCGGAGACGCGGGCGAGCAGCGGAGCGGAGGCGGTGTTGAGATCGACGCCGACCGCGTTCACGCAATCCTCCACCACCGCGTCGAGGGAGCGGGAAAGCTTGTACTCGGCGAGATCGTGCTGGTACTGGCCGACGCCGATGGACTTCGGGTCGATCTTCACCAGTTCGGCGAGCGGATCCTGCAGGCGGCGCGCGATGGAGACGGCGCCGCGCAAGGACACGTCGAGATCCGGCAGTTCCTGGCTGGCGAAGGCGGAAGCCGAATAGACCGAGGCGCCGGCCTCCGACACCATGATCTTGGTGAGCGTCAGGTCCGGGTGTTTCGAGACCAGCTCGGCGGCGAGCTTGTCCGTCTCGCGCGAGGCGGTGCCGTTGCCGATGGCGACGAGCTCGACCTTATGAACCCGGCAGAGCCGCGCCAGCGTGGCGATGGATTCATCCCATTGGCGCTTCGGCTCGTGCGGGTAGATGGTATCGGTTGCCACAACCTTGCCAGTTGCATCCACCACCGCCACCTTCACGCCGGTGCGGAAGCCCGGATCGAGGCCGAGGGTCGGGCGAGCGCCGGCGGGAGCGGCGAGCAGCAGGTCGCGCAGATTGCCTGCGAAGACCTTGACCGCCTCATCCTCGGCGAGCTGCCAGAGCTTCATCTTCATGTCGAGCTCGATCGAGAAGCGCAGCTTGGTGCGCCAGGCCCAGCGCACCGTGTCGAGCAGCCACTTGTCGCCCGGGCGGCCCCGATCGGCGATGTTGAAAGCGAGCGCTGTCCTGCCCTCGTAGCGGCTGACATAGCCCGACTCGGCGCTGTCCTTGTCCTCGTCCATCCGCAGGTCGAGAATCTCTTCCTTCTCGCCGCGGAAAAGTGCGAGGATGCGGTGAGAGGGGAGCTTGGTCAGCGGTTCGGCAAAGTCGAAGTAGTCGGCGAATTTCGCGCCGTCGTTCTGCTTGCCGTCGCGCACCTTGGAGGTGAGGCTGCCGCGCTCCCAATAGGTTTCGCGCAAAGATCCCAGCAGCTCCGCGTTCTCGGCGAAACGCTCGACCAGGATGGACCGCGCACCTTCCAGGGCGGCCTCCGGAGTGGCGATGTCCTTCTCCGCATTCACGAAGGCGGCCGCAGCCTCCTTCGGCTCGCGGGCCGGCTCGGCGAGGAGCAGGTCGGCCAGAGGCTCGAGACCCGCCTCCTTGGCGATCTGCGCCTTGGTGCGGCGCTTAGGCTTGTAGGGCAGGTAGAGATCTTCGAGCCGCGCCTTGGTGTCGGCGGTGTTGAGCTGGAGCGCCAGCTCGTCGGTGAGCTTGCCCTGCTCGCGGACGCTGTCGAGGATCGTCTTGCGCCGGTCCTCCAGCTCGCGCAGGTAGCGCAGCCGCTCCTCAAGGGTGCGCAGCTGGGCATCGTCGAGGGTGCCGGTGACTTCCTTGCGGTAGCGCGCGATGAAGGGAACGGTGGAACCGCTATCGAGCAGATCGACGGCCGCCTTGACCTGCCATTCCTGAACACTCAGTTCGTTCGCGATGCGCTGACCGATGGATAGCATGAAAGTCTCCGAGACAACGTAAGGCGCGGCTTCTACGGTGCCGGACACCCACCGGTCAACGGGCCCTCCACAGCGGTAGGGTCGCAGTGTCGTAAGGGAATATCGACTCATCCGACATTTCCGCTTGGCTTGGAGGGGCTTGGCGTATAGACCGTCCGGCCCTTCGCCTGTCCCTCGAGGTCGCCATGCCCCCGTCTCACGATCTGTCCATCGGCATCGATTTCGGCACCAGCAACACGGTTGTTGCCATCGCGGACCCGAACGGGCGCGTGGAAGCGCTGACCTTCGCCCATGGCGGCGAGAGCCTGAAGGTCTATGTGACGGCCCTATGCTTCTGGGACGAGCGGCACGGCAATGGCTTGCGCACCCATGTCGAGGGCGGGCCCTGGGCCATCGACCAGTTCCTGGAGGGGCTCCACGCCCACCGGTTCATCCAGTCCTTCAAGACCTTCGCGGCGAGCGCCACCTTCAAGGAGACCCGGATCTTCCGCGAACGCTACGGCTTCGAGGATCTGCTGAGCGCTTTCCTGCGCACCCTCATGCGCCATGGCGGCTCGCGCCTCGATTGGGGCGCCCGCAACGTCGTCGTCGGCAGGCCGGTGCAGTTCGCCGGCTACAACCCGGACGACGATCTCGCCATGCAGCGCTACCGGGCCGCCTTCGGCCGACTCGGGGCGGAGCATGCCCGCTATGTCTACGAGCCGGTTGGGGCGGCTTTCTTCTATGCTCGGCAGCTCGATCGCGATTCCACCGTGCTCGTGGCGGATTTCGGCGGCGGCACCAGCGACTTCTCGGTGATGCGCTTTTCCAAGGCTGGCGGCGCGCTGCGGGCCGAGCCCCTGGGCCATTCGGGCATCGGTCTTGCCGGCGATGCCTTCGATTACCGGATCGTCGACAAGGTCGTCTCACCCCGCCTCGGCAAGGGCGGGCAATATCGCTCGATGGGCAAGATCCTTTCCATCCCGAACCACTACTACGCCAATTTCGCGCGCTGGAATCAGCTCGCCATGATGAAGGGCAGCGGCGATCTGAAGGAGCTGCGCGAGCTCGCCCGCACGGCGCTCGAGCCCGTGCCGCTGGAAAAGTTCATCGACATCATCGAATACGATCTGGGTTTTGCGCTCTATCGCGCCGTGTCCTCGACGAAAGTGGCGCTGTCGAGCCAGGACGAGACCGATTTCCGCTTTGAAGGAGAGGGCGTCGATATTCAGGCACGGATCACCCGGGCCGATTTCGAGAGCTGGATCGCCGAGGATGTCGGCCGGATCGCGAACACGGTGGACGAGGCGCTCGCCAAGGCCGGAGTAAAGCCGGAGGAAATCGAGCGCGTGTTCCTGACCGGCGGCACCTCCTTCGTGCCGGCCATCCGCAATCTCTTCGTGGATCGATTCGGCGAGAACCGCCTGACCTCGGCGGACCAGTTCGAATCGATCGCCTATGGATTGGCGCTGATCGGCCAGACGGAGGCCCCGGAGCGCTGGGTGGTCACGAATTAGGCTGAATTTAAAATAAAATTACGCTTGCCGCGTGGTGACAAAGGGTTTTATTTCGCAGTGCAGCAAAATGCGGCTGAAGCGAGCGCGCCCATGTCCCTGATCAATCCCGACGTTACGCCCGAGAAGGATTTTCCCCTTCGTGACGACATCCGGCTTCTGGGACGTATCCTCGGAGACACGATTCGCGAGCAGGAGGGCGAGGCGACTTTCGAGATCGTCGAGCGCATCCGCCAGACCTCGATCCGCTTCCATCGCGATGAGGATGAGATCGCCCGTCGGGAGCTCGAGACGATCCTGAACAGCCTGTCGCGCGGACGCTCGAACCAGATCATCCGCGCCTACAGCTATTTCTCCCATCTGGCGAACCTCGCCGAAGACCAGCACCACGTCCGCCGCTCCCGGGCCCATGCGATGGCGGGCGCCCATGGCATGGAGGCCACGGCGCCGCGCGAGGGAACCCTGGGGCGGGCTCTCAAGCTCATTCAGGAGGCGGGCATCAGCCACACGGCGCTGCAGGCCTTCTTCGCCTCGGCCCTCGTCTGCCCGGTCCTGACGGCGCATCCGACGGAAGTGCGCCGCAAGAGCACCATCGACCGGGAGATGGAGATCTCCCAGGTTCTGGCGCGGCGGGACCGTCAGCGCCTGACGCCGGAAGAGGAGGCGTCCTGCCAGGAATCCCTGCGCCGTGCCATCCTGACCCTCTGGCAGACCAGCATCCTGCGCCGCAACCGGCTGAAAGTGATCGACGAGGTCACGAACGGCCTGTCCTATTACGACAACACCTTCTTCAAGGAATTGCCGCAGGTCTACGCCTCCCTGGAGGATCAGCTCGCGGCCATGGATCCCGCCTGGGGCACTGTGGAGGTTCCCTCCTTCCTGCGCATGGGAAGCTGGATCGGCGGCGATCGCGACGGCAATCCCTTCGTGACGGCGGACGCATTGCGCCAGGCTCTGCTGCTGCAGAGCAAGCACGCGCTCGGCTTCTATCTCGACGAACTGCATTGCCTCGGCGCCGAGCTGTCGCTCGACGGGCGCTATGTGAATGTCTCCGACGAGGTTCAGGAACTGGCGAAAGCGTCCCCCGACCTCTCGCCCCATCGCCAGGACGAACCCTATCGCCGGGCGATCACGGGCATCTACGCACGCCTTGCGGCAACCGCCGCGCGCCTGGGGCATGGCGACGTGGCGCGTCATGCGGTGGGCGACGCACCGGCCTATGACAGCGTCGATGAATTCGAAGGCGATCTTTCGATCCTGCACCGCTCCCTGCGCTCGAACGGATCGGGTTCTTTGGCGCGGGGCCGCCTGCGCAAGCTGCGCCGCGCAGTCGACGTGTTCGGCTTCCATCTGTCGAGCCTCGACATGCGCCAGAACTCCGACGTCCATCAGCGCGTCGTCGCCGAACTCTTCGAGAAGGCTGCTCCCGGCACTGATTACGAAGGGCTTGCCGAGGACAAGCGCGTCGCTCTGCTGCTCGAAGAACTGCGCACGCCGCGCCTCCTGACATCGCCCTATCTCGAATACTCTCCGGAAACCTCGTCCGAGCTCGCCATCGTTCATGAGGCCGCCGAAGCGCATCGCCGCTACGGCCGCACGGCCGTGCCGAATTACGTCATCTCCAAGGCGAGCGATCCGTCCGATATTCTGGAGGTCGCTCTGCTTCTGAAGGAGGCCGGCCTGCTGCGTCCGCGCGAAGGTGAGATGGATGTGAACATCATCCCGCTCTTCGAGACCATTGCGGATCTTCGCAATTGCAGCGGCGTGATGGATGCGCTCTTTGCGCTGCCCGATTACATGCGTCTCCTGCGCAGCCGCGATCAGGCGCAGGAGGTCATGCTCGGCTATTCCGACAGCAACAAGGATGGTGGCTTCCTCACCTCGGGATGGGAGCTCTACAAGGCGGAAATTGAACTGATCGAGGTGTTCAGGCGCCATGAAGTGGCCCTTCGCCTCTTCCATGGCCGCGGCGGCTCCGTGGGCCGCGGCGGCGGGCCGAGCTATCAGGCGATTCTCGCGCAGCCCGGCGGCGCGGTTCAGGGCGCGATCCGCATTACGGAGCAGGGCGAGGTCATCGCAGGCAAGTACTCGAACCCGGATCTCGGCCGCCGCAATCTCGAAATTCTCGCCTCCGCCACGCTTGAGGCGTCGCTGCTGCATTCCGGGCAGTCCGCGCCGCGCGAGGAATACCTGAAGGCCATGGAGGAGCTTTCGAACAGCGCCTTCAAGGCCTATCGCGCGCTCGTCTACGAGACCGAAGGATTCGAGCGCTATTTCTGGGAATCGACGGTGATCGGCGAGATCGCCAATCTGAATATCGGCAGCCGGCCGGCTTCGCGCACCAATTCGCGTCGGATCGAAGACTTACGCGCCATTCCATGGGTGTTCGGCTGGGCGCAGTGCCGGCTGATGCTGCCGGGCTGGTACGGCTTCGGATCTGCGGTCAACGAATGGCTTGAGAAGCGGCCGGATACAGGACTTGCGCTTTTGCAGGAAATGTACCGCGAATGGCCGTTCTTCCAGGCGCTGCTCTCGAACATGGACATGGTGCTGGCCAAGAGCAACATTGCCATCGCGTCCCGCTATTCGAAGCTCGTGGCGGACGAGTCCTTGCGCGATGCCATCTTCCCGCGCCTGCGCCATGAATGGGAGGATTCCATCGGGCAACTGCTCGCCATCATGCAGCAGCAATCCCTGCTCGACCGCAATCCGCTTCTCGCCCGCTCGATCCGCAACCGCTTCCCCTATCTCGATCCGCTGAATCATCTGCAGATCGAGCTGCTGAAGCGCCATCGCTCCGGCGATGCGGACGAACAGGTCGTGCAGGGCATTCATCTGTCCATCAACGGCATTGCGGCTGGCCTGCGCAACAGCGGTTGAGGCATCGGCGCAGATGCGCCAAAAGCCCGCAACAGGATTGCGGAACCTGGCTTCCTCGCCTCAGTTGATGCCGAGAGGGTAAGTGTCTCCGGGCGCTTCTCTTCGACAGCGACTGAACAGGAGAACATCATGTCTCGCGGTGACAAGTCAGCCTATACGGACAAGCAGAAGCGCAAGGCCGAGCATATCGAGGAAGGCTACGAGAATCGCGGCGTTTCCGAGAAAGAGGCCGAGCGGCGCGCCTGGGCGACTGTGAACAAGCAGGATGGCGGCGGCAAGAAGGGCGGTTCCGGCCACCGTTAGAGCATTTTTAGGCGAAGTGGCCGGTTCGCCGCTAAAATTGCATCAAAGGAAAGATGAGAGCCGATTTCGCGCACGTGGAATCGGCTCCAAGATCATGCCGGGTTCGCTTCCACAGGGTAGTGCACTGGGCGGAAAGCGGGTGTATGAGGGGCCTGACCTCTCTTGCCCCGCTTCGTCCAGGAGGAAGCATTGCTCACGAGTTCCGCCGCCGGCGTCTACGTCATCTGCCCCACGCCCTTCGAGAGTGACGGACGGGTGGATGTGGCCTCGACCGACCGGATGGTCGAGGCCTATCTCAAGGCCGGTGCGACCGGCTTGACGATCCTAGGCATCATGGGCGAAGCGCCCAAGCTGGCGGCCGACGAGGCGCTGGCTTTCGCTCGCCAGGTCATCGCCACGGTGGCGGGGCGCGTTCCCGTCATCGTGGGTGTCTCGGCCGCGGGCTTTGCGGCCATGTCGGGCCTGTCCTCCAAGGTCATGGATGCGGGTGCTGCCGGCGTGATGATCGCGCCGCCCTCGACCCTCAAGACCGACGATCAGATCGTGTCCTATTACGCCGATGCGGTGGAAGCCATCGGCACGGACGTGCCATGGGTGATCCAGGATTATCCGCTCACCACCAATGTGGTCATGACGCCGAAGGTGATCATGCGGATCATCGAGCAGAGTCCCTCCTGCGTCATGCTCAAGCACGAGGATTGGCCGGGCCTCGACAAGATCACCACCCTGCGCCGCGCGAGCGATGCCGGCCAAGTGCGCCGTGTATCCATCCTGTGCGGCAATGGCGGCATGTTCCTTCCCTTCGAGATGGAGCGCGGTGCCGACGGCGCCATGACGGGCTATGCCTATCCCGAAATGCTGGTGGGCGTGGTCAATCTCATCAACCAGGGCAAGCGGAAGGAGGCGCACGATCTCTTCGATCGCCATCTGCCGCTGGTGCGCTACGAGACTCAGCCGGGAGTCGGCCTGGCGGTTCGCAAATACGTGCTGAAACGGCGCGGCATCATCGCGACCGACACGCTGCGCAAGCCGGGGCCGAAGCTGAGCCCGGAGACGATTGCCGATATCGAGTGGCTGATGGAGCGCATCGAGCGCTCTTAAAGACAAGGGAGTTTGTCAGGAATGCAAACAGGTTTGGACGGAAAGCGCGCGCTCGTGCTCGGCGCGAGCAAGGGCTTGGGCTTCGGCATTGCACAGGGGTTGGCGGAGGATGGCGCCCGCGTCGCCATCGCCAGCCGAACCATGGACGGCTCGAAGGCGGCGGCCGAGAAGATCGGCAAGGGCGCTCTTCCCTTCGTCTGCGACACGGGCAAGGCCGATCAGGTCGATGCCCTGGCCAAGGATGTGGTGGCGGCACTCGGCGGCGTCGACATCCTCGTGCTCAACAGCGGCGGCCCGCCGCCCGGCAAGGCTCAAGGGGTGTCGTCGGATCAGTGGCGCCAGTCCTTCGAGGCCATGTTCGTCAATCTGGTGCGCATCGCAGACCAGCTGCTGCCGGGCATGATCGAGCGCAAGTTCGGCCGCATCATCTCGGTGATTTCCTCCGGCGTGATCCAGCCGATCCCGAATCTCGCGATCTCCAACGCCATCCGTCCGGCTCTCGTCGGCTGGGGCAAGACGCTGGCGAGCGAGGTCGCATCCTCCGGCGTGACCGTGAATGCCATTGCGCCGGGTCGCATCGCCACGGATCGCCTGAAGCAGCTCGATGCCGCCAATGCCGAGCGCACCGGACGTTCCATGGATGACGTGGCGGCTGCAGCGCGCGCCGGCATTCCGGCGGGCCGCTACGGCGAGATCGAGGAATTCGCGGCTGCCGCCGTGTTCCTCGCCAGCGAGAAGGCTTCCTTCATGACGGGCTCGATTCTGCGCGTCGACGGCGGGCAGATTTCGTCCACGACCTGACGCCTGCAAGCTTATGGGGTGAGGCGAGGTATCGTCTCACCCCCTTCTCTTCACGAGATCAGGCCGGCCCAATAGAGAGCGATGCCCGCCGCCGAGGTGGTGGCCAAGGTCGGCAGCATCCCGATCTTGAATCGGAACATCGCGACGATGGCGGCGCCCGAGAGCAGAAGCGCCCATCCATTCACGCTTGCCCATACCGGCGCATCGAAGCTGAAGAGCCCCCATTCAACCGGCTGGACGTCCCTGAAGAGCGTGTGAATGCCGAACCAGATCGCCAGGTTGAGGATCACGCCGACCACCGCGGCGGTGATGGCGGTCAAGGCTCCGCTCAGAGAGCGGTTGCCGCGCAAGACTTCGATATAGGGCGCTCCTAAGAAGATCCAGAGAAAGCACGGCGTGAAGGTCACCCATGTGGCGAGAAGGCCGCCGAGCGTGCCCGCCAGCAACGGGGACAGGGCACCGGCATCCCGGAACGCTGCCATGAAGCCCACGAATTGCAGCACCATGATCAAGGGGCCCGGCGTCGTCTCGGCCATGCCGAGCCCATCCAGCATCTCGCCGGGCTGCAGCCAGCCATAATTGTCGACGGCCTGCTGTGCCACATAGGCGAGAACCGCATAGGCGCCGCCGAAGGTGACCATCGCCATCTTGGAGAAGAAGATGGCGATCTGGCTGAAGACATTTCCCGGGCCGAGCGTCAGAACGAGAACAAACACCGGCGTGAGCCAGAGCGCCAGCCACAGGGCGGCCACCCGCAGGCTTCGATTCATGTTGGGGCGGACGTGATCCGGAAGATGCTTGCCCAGCAGGTTGTCGTCTTCCGCTTCATCGCCATCATGTCCGCCAACCTGGAATTGCGGCATGTCCGCCCGGCCTCCGAGAAAGCCGATCAGGCCGGCGATCAGAACGATCAGCGGGAATGGCGCGTCGAGAAAGAAGATCGCTGCGAAGGCCGCTGCAGCAAGCCCTATCAGAACGCGGTTCTTCAGAGCCCGCCGTCCGATCCGCACCACCGCTTCGAGCACGATGGCGAGCACGGCCGCTTTCAGGCCGAAGAAGAGAGCCGAGACGAAGCCGACCTTGCCATAGAGGGCATAGACCCAGCTGAGGCCCATGATGGCGACGATGCCGGGCAGGATGAACAGGCCGCCCGCCATGATGCCGCCGAAGGTGCGGTGCATGAGCCAGCCCACATAGGTGGCAAGCTGCTGCGCTTCCGGGCCCGGCAGCAGCATGCAATAGTTGAGCGCGTGGAGGAATCGGTTCTCGGAGATCCAGCGCTTCTCCTCGACGAGGATGCGGTGCATCACGGCGATCTGACCTGCCGGTCCGCCGAAGCTCAGGGCGGCGATGCGCAGCCAGACATGGAACGCCTCTCCCAGGGAAACGCCGTGATCCTGCGAGACCCGGACGGGAGGTTCATTCAAGTTCTGCAACGTGTCGTTCACGTCAGGCTCCGGGTTTCTTCGACGGCCAGTTATGGGTTTCATCCGTCGCGTCGCGGCACCAGCGGTAGAACGCGTCGTAAAGAGCAAGCCCGGCTTCGAGCTGCGCGAGGTCGTCCGCGTACATGCGCGAAAGTCCCAGAGAAGCCGCCAAAAGCCCCGGTGCCTCCGGCGCTAGATCGAGCCGCGCCGTATCGGCGCCCCTGACGATGACGGCGAGCCGCTTCAAGGGCTCCGTGGCAAGGCCGAATTCGTCCACCATCACGTCGAAGGTGCAGAATTCGCCGCGATGCGTCCAGACGATATCCTCGCCTTCGATGTCGAACGGCGTCGCCGCGAACCGCTCCGCCACGCCCGGCACTTCGGCAGTCGGGACGAACAGAAAGACCGCATTGGGATCGACGAAGCGGCGGATCAGCCACGGGCAGGCGATGCGGTCGATCTTGGGGCGCGAACGCGTGACCCAGATCGTGCGGCCCTGTTCGTCGGGGGGCGGAATTTTTGATGCCGGCACCATCGTCAGCCCGGCCTGCGCCCATGCCAGCGTACCGCCTTCCAGCGAGTCGGCAGGAATGCCGGCATGACGCAGCCAGGCTGCCGTGCCGTGGCTCAGTTTCAGCCCTTTCTGGCAGATCGCGACGGCCGTTCGGCCGGCAAATTCGTGTGCCCAATCCGCGACGCGCGCGATAGGCCGCCGGATCGAGCCGGGAACCAGTCTCGGGTCGCCGGCAAAGTCTTCATCGGTGCGAACATCGATGAGCGCGGGACATTTCGGCGTGCCGATAAGGCGCGCAAGCTTTTCAGTGGAGATCGTGTTGAATGACGACATGGTGTGCATCCGTAAAGGTTAGAGCGGATGCGATGCTTGGGCATGTCGCCTCGTGGGGAGATCGCAATCCCCATGACGAGAATGAAAATTCAACCCTCCGGCTTTGTCAAATCAAATCGGGGGGTCAGAAATCCTGCTCCAAATCGCGTTCCAGCGTCTGCACGACGAGACCGTTTTCGATGAGAGCGGTCCACACATCTTCGGCATTCTCGGCAAAATGGTAAAGTTGGCGATCCTTCTCGCTCACCATGCCGTGCTCCAGCAGCGCCTCGAACTTGATGACGGATTGCCAATAGGCCTTGTCGAAGAGAACGATCGGCAGGGGCGGCGCCTTGCCTGTCTGGCGAAGGGTGAGCATCTCGAACAGCTCATCCAGCGTGCCGAAGCCGCCTGGGAAGACGACGAGCGCATTGGCTCGCATCGCCAGGTGCATCTTGCGCATGGCGAAGTAATGGAAGCGGAAGGTCAGGTCCGGGGTCGAATAGGCATTGGGCTCCTGCTCGTGCGGCAGGGTGATGTTGAAGCCGATGGAGGGCGCACCCACGTCGAAGGCGCCCCTGTTCGCGGCCTCCATGATGCCGGGCCCGCCGCCGGTGGCGATCACGTTGTCCCGAGTACCGCTGGTCACGGTCATCGCCCCGCCGCGCTGCGAGGCGATGGCGCCGAATATGCGGGCCTGCTCATACCAGAACCTATGCTTGCCCGGCCCGTTCTCGCGGACACGTGCGCTGCCGAACACGACGATGGTGGAGCGCACCCCCCAGATCCGCAGATGCTCCTCCGCCTTGGCATATTCCAGCAGGAAGCGGACCCCGCGCATGGAATCGCCCAGCAGGAAATCCTGGTCCATCGCCGCCAGTCGGTAGGACGGCGAATCGAGATGGGCCGAATTCGAAGGTCTGCTGTCATCCATTGCGCAGGGCTCCCTAACCGCCTCGCCATGCACAAAGCACAGATTTGAAGCCGGGTTAACTCCCCACCGGCCCGATTGGAATCTCCTGCGGTCCGGACGGCGGGATACCCACCGGTTCCGACGGATCGGGCGCTTCGCTCGGACCATCCGGCGGAACGCCGACCGGCTCTCCCGGGCTAGGGATTCCCGGCGGACCGGGATCCGGATGAACCGGCTGCGGCGCTGGGTTCGGCACGTCCGGCTGCGACGGCGGATTTGGAACATCCGGTTGCGGTGTCGGATTCGGAGACGGTGTATCGGACATGGGCCGGAATTCCTCTTGGCGATGGCATTATCTTAAGCTGCGAACGGGAGATGAACCGGCTTTGTTCCCGCTTTCCCCTGCGGATGGCTGGGAGAAGCATTTTCCCTATAGCCGCTTGCGCCAGGGTCGCTATATCAAGGGCGCACATCGAACGCAGTGACGCGGGTGATCCCCAGTTGGTCGGTTCACGACGCGTCCGAAGTTCCGGGGATACGGGCGAGACCAGCCCTGATGGAAAGCGAGCGCCAGCCGATGGACCACCTGTCTTCAATCAATAGTGCACGTCTTCTGCCGGAGGACGGTTATCGGGGCGCGCTCGTCGGACGCGTCTGGCGCCCCGGCATCGGCCCGTCCGTCGTGGCGGTCAGGGAGGATGGTCTCTTCGACATCTCTTCAACTTACTCGACGGTCAGCGCACTTGCCGCGGCGGACGATCCGGCGCGCGTGGTCAAGACGGCGCAGGGCGAGCGGATCGGCTCGCTCGACGAGATTGCCGCGAACACGCCGTCCGACAGCCGCGATCCCTCCAAGCCCTGGCTTCTGGCGCCGATCGACCTCCAGGTCGTCAAGGCGGCCGGCGTGACCTTCGCCGTATCCATGCTCGAGCGCGTGATCGAGGAGAGGGCGCGGGGCGATGCCAGCGCGGCCGCGGCCATCCGTGCCGAGGTTCTGCGGCTGGTGGGCGACGATCTGAGCCGCCTGAAGCCGGGATCGCCTGAGGCCATGGCTCTGAAGGAGGTTCTCGTCTCCCAAGGAGCCTGGAGCCAGTATCTCGAGGTCGGCATCGGACCCGATGCGGAGGTCTTCACCAAGGCGCCGACCCTGTCCTCCGTCGGGGCGTTCATGGATGCGGGCCTTCATCCCAAATCCACCTGGAACAACCCAGAGCCGGAAGTCGTGGTGATCGTCACCGCTGAAGGCAAGATCGTCGGCGCCACGCTCGGCAACGACGTCAATCTGCGCGACTTCGAAGGGCGCTCGGCGCTCCTGCTCTCGAAGGCGAAGGACAACAACGCCTCCTGCTCCGTCGGCCCGTTCGTGCGGTTCTTCGACGAAACGTTCTCTCTCGACGACGTCCGAAAGACCAACGTGACGCTGACGGTGGAAGGCGAGGACGGGTTCAAGCTCCAAGGCTCCTCGTCGATCACCAAGATCAGCCGAGATCCCGAGGATCTGGTGGCGCAGACGTTGGGGCCTCACCATCAATATCCCGACGGCTTCGCGCTGTTCCTGGGCACGATGTTCGCGCCGACGCAGGATCGGAACGAGGCCGGCATGGGCTTCACGCATAAGCGCGGCGACATCGTCACCATCGCCGCTCCCAAACTCGGATCGCTGATGAACCGCATGAAGCCGAGCTCCGAATGCGAGCCCTGGACCTTCGGCATCGGCGCTCTCATGACCAACCTGGCCCGCCGGGGCCTCATCAACACCACACAGGCAGGTTAACGATGACGAAGAACTATATTGCAGGCGAGTGGCTGTCGGCGACGGAAGCCTCGGCCAACGTCAATCCGTCCAACACCAACGACGTGGTCGGCGAATATTCCCGCGCCTCCGCTGCCGAGGCCGAGAGGGCCATCGATGCCGCCTATCACGCCTTCCCGGCCTGGTCGCGCTCCTCGATCCAGCAGCGCCACGATATCCTCAAGGCCGTGGGCGACGAAATCCTCGCCCGCAAGGAGGAACTCGGCCGCCTGCTCTCGCGCGAGGAGGGCAAGACCCTGCCGGAGGGCATCGGCGAGGTGACCCGCGCCGGCCAGATCTTCCTGTTCTTCTCCGGCGAGTGCCTGCGCATGGCCGGCGAGAAGGTCCCGTCCGTGCGGCCCCTCATCGATGTGGAGATCACCCGCGAGCCGGTGGGCGTCGTCGGCCTGATCACGCCCTGGAACTTCCCGATCGCGATCCCGGCCTGGAAGATCGCGCCGGCGCTGGCGTACGGCAACACGGTGGTGTTCAAGCCGGCCGACCTAGTGCCGGGCTCGGCTCATGCTTTGTCCGAGATCATCATCCGTGCCGGCGTGCCGGCGGGCGTGTTCAACCTCGTCATGGGCCGCGGCTCCGTGGTCGGCGAGGCGATGCTGAACAGCCCGAAGATCTCGGCCATCTCCTTCACCGGCTCGGTGCCGACGGGCCGCAAGGTCGCCCAGACCTGCGTCACCGCCGATCCGATGAAGAAGGTCCAGCTCGAGATGGGCGGCAAGAACCCGATGGTGGTGCTCGACGATGCCGATCTGAAGGTGGCGGTTGAATGCGCCGTCAACTCGGCCTTCTTCTCGACCGGCCAGCGCTGCACGGCGTCTTCGCGCCTGATCGTGACCGAGGGCATCCACGACAAGTTCGTGGCGGCGATGCAGGAGCGCATGCAGGGTCTCGTCATCGACGATGCCTTGAAGGCCGGCACCCATATCGGCCCGGTCGTCGACCAGAGCCAGCTCGACCAGGACCTGAAGTACATCAAGATCGGCCAGGAAGAGGGCGCCAAGCTCGTCGCCGGCGGCGAGCTGCTGACGCGCGAAGCGCCCGGCTTCTATCTGGCACCGGCCCTGTTCACCGAGGTGAGCAACGAGATGCGCGTGGCCCGCGAGGAGATCTTTGGGCCGGTTGCGACCGTCACCAGGGCGAAGGATTACGACGAGGCGCTGGAGCTTGCCAACGACACGCCGTTCGGCCTGTCCTCGGGCATCTGCACCACGAGCCTGAAATACGCCTCGCATTTCAAGCGCAATGCGGAGGCCGGCATGGTGATGGTGAACCTGCCGACCGCGGGCGTGGATTACCACGTGCCGTTCGGCGGCCGGAAGGGCTCGTCCTACGGGCCGCGCGAGCAGGGCCGCTACGCGCAGGAATTCTATACCACGGTGAAGACCGCCTACACCTTCGACGGCAACGGTCCTTACGTGCCGAAGACCAAGGGCAGCGAGTAACTCGCTGACAATCCTTAAGCTCGGCGACCCGGCATTCCTCGACTGAAGTGCCGGGTCGTTAACTTATGTGATGGCTCGATGCGCAGGAAACCCGATCCTGCATGCGGAGGCGGCATCGGCTGCCGGATGTCTCGTCGGACGGCTCCGAAGGGCTGTTAACTTTATCGACAAAACTCTGGCAGCTTTTGGCTCCGTCCATTGAACTTTGCCATGGGAACGCCATCATAGGCTTCCAAGAACTTGTGCTTACAGGCTCAAAACACTTGCGCTGCAAACGTTGTTGCGTGTCGAATTGAGGCACATTGCCCCGATCATATAAACTGCAACTTCGTTCTATTGAGCAGGGCGGCTGTAAGTTCTACGAGCTGGTAAGTGGCACTCCGTCAATAGTAGAGAAACTTGATATGGTTACTTCCCGGCGTTATCTTATTGCTTCTTCCCTTGCGCGCTTGATCCGCAAGGAGCGGGGAGGCAATCGGGTTACGGAAGGCCACTTCCCCAATCAGGCCGACCGCAGCTCCTTCGTCGTCGTCGAAGGCGACAAGGGCAGCCTGGTGCTGCTTCACTCGGGCCCCAATGGTCCGATCGAGGAGCGCACCGAGGTGCCGCGGGCCCATGCCGAAGCGCTTCTCGACGTGACGCCCGGAAAGCTCGATTATCTGCTCACGCATCTGACCGTCGGCACCCGCGACATCCAGATCCTCCGGTTCGTGACGCCAGGGCCGCTGGACCTGATCTCGGTGCCGTTCGAGAGCGACGAAGAGGCAAGGGATTTCCGTCCTCTCTCGTGGTTCGGTCAGGACGTGACGACGGAAGTCGCCTACCACAACCGGTCCATCGCCCTCGAAGGCGCGCCGCAGGCTCCCGACGTGCCCATGTCCAACGCGGCGCTCAACAGCCTGCTCGACACCCTCGAGAACCGCTATGCGACGCCGCGCGGCTATGCGCCGTCCCGGAGCGAGGCCGCCGTTGGACAGCAGCAGCGCAATGCGCCTCCGGCCGCTCCCGCCGCTCAACCGGCTGCCGAACGCGCCGCACCTGCCCAGCGTGGCGTCCTGTCCCGTCCCGCCGCTCCTCCGGTGGAGGCCGATCTTAGTGACGATGACGCGCATGACGACAACGATCTGAACCTCAACATCGAGGACAACGTGATCCGCGAGCTGGCGCGTTCGCTGCGACCCCAGCGCCGCTGATCCTTCGCTCGCTTGAGAATTCCTGAAAGCCTGCACCGCGATGGCGGTGCAGGCTTTTTCTTTAGCTCGGCAGCACGATGCAACTGCCGCCGGCGGTGCGGATATTGCGGCACAGCTGCTCGGCCTCCTGCCGCGTCTCGGCCGGCGCGCGGACGCGATAGAAGGTGCGCGTGCCGCGATAGCGCAGCCGGGTGCCGATGATCATCGGGCGCGTGTCCTTCAGAAGCGAGGCATAGGCTTGGCTCGTGCGCCGGAAGGTGGCAAGAGCGCGTTCCTTCGAGAAATTGCCCGCAAGCTGCACGCCCCAGGGCGCGAAGGGCGCCTCGACCGTTTCCTCCCCACGTCTCGGGATGCGCAGGGCGGCGACGATCTGGCGGCAGCTCTGCATTTCACCGGGAGGCTTCTCCTCATCCCCGGCGGCCTTCGCCTCCCTGGCCTCCTGCGCCCATTCCTCGGCCGTCCGGCCGGTCACGATCAAAACGTAGCTTCTGGTCTCGGAGGGCAGATCTCCACGGCCTGCGAGCCAGGATGCGACACGGGCGGGTCCGCCGTTATAGGCTGCGGCTGCAAGACCCAAATTGCCGAACTGCTCGTTGAGATGGGCGATGAATTCGGCGGCCTTAGGGATAGCCTGTTCCGGGTCGAACGGGTCGGAGAGGCCGCGCTCCTTCGCTGTGCCCGGCATGAACTGCGCGATGCCCTGCGCACCGGCCGGACTCACCACATGCGGACGGAACGAGCTTTCCTGCCAGATCAGCCGCGTGAGCAGGTCGTGCGGGACCTGCTGCGCCCTTGCCGCTCCTTCGATGAGTCGGCACAGGGCTTGCTCGACCGTCTCGGTGGCAGGACTTGGATCGGCCGATGCGGCGCCGCAGCAGAAAAGCAATCCGCAGAGCACCGGCCACAAGCGCATCAGGAGCCTCGTCTTTCTCGATGCAGCAGGGGTGAATGCTACGCTCTGCGCCAAGCTAGAGATAGGCGATCATTCGTCCCGCCAAGAGCGCCACGATCCAGGCAATCAGCGAAACGAGCGCATAGGCGCGGGCTTCCGGAGGCAGCGTGCCGGCGCGGAGGGCCGAACCGAAACGAAGATGAAACAGAGCGACGTTGATCAGCCCGAGGAAGATGAACGCAAGCTTGAGATAGAACGCCGGATTCACGCCGAGAGCGCGGGCCTCGACTGCGAGGAGAAGGATCCCGGTCGGGATCTGCAAGGCCAAGCCAAGGGCTGCGAGCGGGATGGCATAGCGGCCGACCTGCCAGGCGTTCTTTCCATGCTCGGCCAGAACCTTCAGGTCGAAAACGGCGATGCCGCCGACGACGAAGGCGGCGCCAAGGACATGCAGCAGGTTCGTGGCCATGTAGAGCCAGGCGGAATGACGTCCCACGTGGCCGATCCATGAGGCTTCCAGGGCTGCGAGCAGATCGAGATACATCGCGGCCTAGCGCAATTCGTAGGTCTTGCCGGCGACGATGATACGCTCGGCCCGCATTTCCGTCGCCGTCCGCGTCGAGGGATAGCCTTCGATCCGTACCGCGGTGCCGGGCTTGATCATGTCGGGGGTCAGACCCCGGGCGTTCATGCGGAACGGAGGGGCCAGAACCGCTTCCCAGTCCTTGCCCTGATAGGACACGACCAGCATCACATGGGGATTTTCCCAGTCGGCCCGCTCGACATTGCTGGCGATGGTGATGAGCTTCGCCGCGTCGTAGCTGCCCCAGCCGTGATGGGCAAAGGCGACGCCGCCCGTCAGGAGGGCAGCGGACAAGCATAATCCGAACAGAGGATGTTTCATGGCGAGGGCCCCTGTATCTTCTGATCTCAACCGACTTCAGAGTTGGATGCGGCAGGGGCGGCGTCAAGGCATTCGGATCTCCGCATCGGGACGATCATCGGATCGTGATGGGAGTTCGAGAGCGATTCGCGCCCCTGCCATGTCCCAGCTATGCTTCCGCCTCCCGAATCACCCTTTGTTCAGTGGCGGCAGCGATGGCTTCGATCTTGAAAGACCTGTGGAACCGGTTTGCCGGAGGCAGCGGCGCGGGCGAGCAGGCGGAGCCTGCCGCCGAGGCTGTGGAATACAAGGGCTTTCGCATCCGCCCGGAACCCTACTCGTCCAAGGGCGGCTATCAGACAGCCGGAATCATCGAGAAGGACTACGAGGCCGGGACGAAGGAGCACCGCTTCGTGCGTGCGGAAACGCATCCCAGCAAGGACGATGCCGTGTCCTTTTCCGTGACCAAGGCCAAGCAGATCATCGACGAGCAGGGGGATCGCCTCTTCCGCTGACGATCCGCACATCCGGCGCCGCCCGGCCCGGTAGGGTGCGGACGGCGACCATCGAGACATCCTGGAACCAGCCGGTATTCTCGCGGCGGCGCGGTTCAGGGCAGTCTCATTTGATTGCTACGAATTTCATAATTCCCAAAGCAAACGATAGCCGCCGCCTGAGCTTTTTAGGTAGAGTTTCCAGCATTCTTTCCATTGGAACGAATGGGGCCAATGGCAGAAGCCATGGAACTACCACATGTTGCCAGCTCAATATCACTCTAAATTTTCTGAAGCCGGCTTTTGCGAAGACATCCCTCAAGTCATAATTGGTGTATTCTTTAAGATGAAAACCGGTTGCGACGTCGTCGAAGTAACGGGAAATGTCATGCGGGCCGGATAATCTATTGGGCGTTATGCAAACGTATTTGCCGCCGGGCTTTAATGTTTTATATATATTATTAAGTTGCGATACGCTGTCTTCTGGATGGAGATGCTCCATAAGCTGATTGCTATAAACGATATCGACGGTCCGTTCAGGGATCGGAATGCTGATTCCATCGGAAAGGACGAAAGTTAAATTTTCGGGAAAATTGGCGTTTTCTGAAATTACTTCCGAAACCTCTACAGCATAAGCCTTCTTGACGTGCTTCGCTGCTTCGATCGCCAATGCGCAGTCGCCGGCACCGATCTCGCAGTAGACATCGTTTTTCCCGAGGAAGGGCTTGAGCCGGCCAAACTGGATGGCGGTTTCTTTTTCTCTTGCCTCGGCATTGCCCTTGACTTGGAACTGCTCGTGATCGGTGACCCTCGTGAACAATTCGTTGTAGAGCGAATGGTATAGTTTGCCCCTTTCCGATGAAGAGGCCTGACGCAGTTGATCAGAGAGAGATCTCTCCACTTCATAGTGAAATCTGATTCTATCCAAAGTCCTTATATCGCCTTTCATAAGGTCCTCCGAGCTGACAGAAATCGTGCTGAAAAATTTCCGAACTCTCAGATCACACGAAACAAGTTACATCGGTCAACTCGCCTTAAATGGTAGCTTGAATGTGGTACTAGGTAATAATTGCTAGATCTGCTGGTGCCGATTCTCTGCTGCAGTGATGCCCTGCCACTCCATTCTCCGGCTGTGGCGTTCTGGCTCTTTCTATTCCCTTTCTCGGTTTCTGCATCAGGTATCCCCTTACTCCGCCTCTGCGGGTGCACGCGCGTTCATGATGCTGCGCCGGAGGCTGTGCTCCGCACAATCGGGCCATGGCCGATCAATCAAGGGAGATAAATGATGGGCAAGACCCCCAAGGCACCGTCCGGAACGTCCGACCGTGTTCTGACGAACAGGCAGGGACATCCGGTCGCCAACAACCAGTCGCAGCGCACCGTGGGCAGCCGCGGTCCGGCCACGCTGGAAAATTACCAGTTCCTGGAGAAAATCACCCATTTCGACCGCGAGCGCATCCCGGAGCGGGTGGTCCATGCCCGCGGCTTCGTCTGCTATGGCGAGCTTGAGGTGACCGGCAAGATCGGCGACGAGCCTGCGTCCAAATACACCCGGGCCAAGCTGTTCCAGCAGGCCGGCAAGAAGACTCCCCTGGCGATCCGCTTCTCGACAGTGATCGGCGGCCGCGATTCATCTGAGGTCGCCCGCGATCCGCGCGGCTTTGCGGTAAAATTCTACACCGAGGACGGCAATTGGGATCTGGTTGGCAACAACCTGGCAGTTTTCTTCATTCGCGATGCCATCAAGTTTCCAGACGTCATCCATTCGCTCAAGCCCGATCCGGTCACCTTCCGTCAGGAGCCGAACCGCATCTTCGACTTCATGAGCCAGACGCCTGAATCCATGCACATGCTGACCCACCTGTTCAGCCCGCGCGGGATCCCGGCGAGCTACCGCCATATGGAGGGGTTCGGGGTCAACACCTACAAGATGGTCAATGACAAGGGCGACACGGTCCTGGTCAAGTATCACTTCCACCCGCGCTGCGGCGTCGCCAGCCTGACGGCGGACGAGGCGGCCAAGGTGCAGGGGCAGGATCTCGGCTCCGCCTCCAGGGATCTCTTCGAGGCGATCGAGCGCGGCGAGTATCCGCAATGGGACCTTTACGTGCAGATCATGGAGGACAATGACCACCCCGAGCTCGACTGGGATCCCCTGGACGACACCAAGGTCTGGCCGGAGAAGGACTTTCCGTTGCGGCATATCGGCGTGATGACGCTCAACCGCAATGTCGAGGATCATTTCAACGAGAACGAGCAGATCGCCATGGGCACGGGTGTGCTGGTAGACGGGCTCGACTTCTCCGACGACAAGATGCTGGTCGGCCGCACCTTCTCCTACTCGGACACCCAGCGCTACCGCGTCGGCACGAACTACCTGCAGCTGCCGGTGAACCAGGCCAAGAACGCCAAGGTCTCCACCAATCTGAACGGCGGGACGATGGCCTATCGGCGGGATCTGGCGCCGGGGCAGAACCCGCATGTGAATTACGAGCCGTCGATCCATAACGGCCTGCATGAATCGCCGCGCGAGGAGCCGAACAATCCGCCCGAGGTGCGCGGACGGCTCACTCGCAGCGTCCTCGAGCGGCGCAACGATTACCTCCATCCCCGGGGCCGCTACAGCACCATGATGGATTGGGAGCGCGACGACCTCGTCAACAACATGGGGACGCTGCTCGGCCAGTGCGAACGCGACGTGCAGGAGCGCATGGTGTGGCACTTCCTGATGGTGCACGACGATTACGGCACTCGCGTCGGCAAGATGCTCGGCATCAAGCCCGACGATGTCCGGAACCTGCCGCCGCTGCAAAAGCAGGTGCTGACCGACGAGGATCAGCGCCGGCTGAAGAACCTCGGCAAGAACGGCGACAAGCTCGATCCGGCCGCCTGGGGGCCGTGGACGAGCTCCGTGAAGAACTACCAGGCCTCGGCCGAGGAGGTTCTTGGCGGCATGCGCAATGTCGCCGCGAACGGAGCCATGGGGCAGGCGGCCGAATAGGCGTTGCAGCTCACGGGACGTAATGAATGGAACGGGCCGGGGCTTCCCCGGCCCGTTTTTCGTTCACGGGGTCGTGTTGTGGCCAGGGCACAGGCTACCGCGGCTTTCCGCATAAGCTTTCGTGAACTCCGCGCCGAACAGCAGGATGAGAGAGGAATAGTAGATCCAGAGCAGGATGGTGATGATCGAGGCAGCGGCGCCGTAGGCCGAGGCGACGTTGCTCTTGCCGAGATAATACCCGATCAGGAACTTGCCGAAGGTGAACAGGAGGGCCGTTACCAGGGCGCCGGTGAACACGTCGTTCCAGGTAATATCGACCGCCGGCAGGATCTTGAAAATCATCGCGAACAGAACCGCTGCCACGGCGAAGGAGACGAGGTTGTTGAGAAAGCGCAGAATGACCGTCGCGCCCGAGAAATTCGCCTCCAGATAATGCCCGACGGCCGTCAGGCCTGTGTCGATGACGAGCGAGACCAGCAGCAGGAACCCGATCCCGAGCACCAGCGCGAAGCTGACGAGCCGAGTGCGGACGAAATCCATGACGCCGTAGCTTGCCGGCGGCTTGGCCTTCCAGATGATGTTCAGATCATCCTGCAGTTCCACCACGGCGCCGGTGACGAGCAGGAGGAATGTCGCGATGCCGACGCTCGTGCCGATGATCCCGGAACCGACATTGCTGGCGCCGGCGATCAGGGCTTCGAGGGCGGACGCCTCCTTGGTGCCGATGAGCCCGCCGAGCTCGCCGACGATGGCGCCCTGCGCCGCCTCACGGCCGAAGGCGAGGCCTGCCACGGCGATGGCCGCCAGCAGCATGGGCGCGAGAGAAAAGACCGTGAAAAAGGCGATGGAGGCACCCAGGCTCATGGCGCGGTCGTTCCACCAGCCCGCCAGAGCCACTTTCAGGAGCCGTCCCGTATCGGAGACCATGCAAGAACCGATCCTGCCGGACGGATCGGTCCGGCGCTGCCAATGTGCTGCCTTGGCCGTTAACCGGCATCGGCTTTGCTCGGTTCCTGGGGCCGATCATGGCAACGCCCGCCTTGGCAGGCGGGCGTATCGAGTGCCAAGGCGCTTCAAGATCAGGCGGCAGCGTCCTGCTTCAGCGAGGCCATATCGATGACGAAGCGGTACTTCACATCGCTCTTGAGCATGCGCTCATAGGCTTCGTTGATGTTCTGGATCGGGATGATCTCGATCTCGGACACGATCCCGTGCTTGGCGCAGAAATCAAGCATCTCCTGGGTTTCGGGAATGCCGCCGATCAGGGAGCCGGCGAGCTGGCGTCGCTTCATGATCAGGTTGAACACCGTGGTGGCCGGATGCGGTTCGGCGGGCGCGCCGACCAGCACCATGGCGCCGTCGCGGGCGAGAAGCACGAGATAGGCGTCGAGATCATGCGGTGCGGCGACGGTGTCGAGGATGAAATCGAAACTGTTCACGTGCGCCTTCATGGCGTCTGGATCCCGCGAGACCACGACTTCGTGAGCGCCGAGCGCCAATGCATCCTCCCGCTTGTTGGGCGAGGTGGTGAACAGCACCACATGCGCGCCCATGGCGCGCGCCAGCTTGACGGCCATATGGCCCAAGCCGCCGAGGCCGACGACGCCGACTTTCTGCCCCTCCTTCACCCGCCAGCGCCGCAGGGGCGAATAGGTGGTGATGCCTGCGCACAGAAGCGGCGCTGCCGCCGCGGGATCAAGCCCGTCCGGCAGCTTCAGGACGAAGCTTTCATCCACCACGATGGTGTTGGAATAGCCGCCATAGGTGTTGGCGCCGGTGCCCTGCTCGGGGCCGTTATAGGTGCCGGTAAAACCCACCTCGCAGTATTGCTCGAGGCCTTCCCGACAGGAGCGGCAGGTGCGGCAGGAATCCACCATGCAGCCGACGCCCACGAGATCGTCGGCCTTGAATCTCTGCACGCCCGATCCGACGCGCGTGACGCGTCCGACGATTTCATGGCCGGGCAGGGAGGGATAGAGCGTTCCGCCCCACTCGCCGCGAACCGTGTGCAGGTCGGAATGGCAGACACCGCAGTAAAGGATTTCGATCTGGACGTCGCGCTCGCGCGGATCCCGACGCTCGAAGCTGAAGGGAGCAAGCGGAGTGGTCGCGTCCTGGGCAGCGTAGCCGAAAGCTTTGATCACGGGAATATTCTCCGAATTGTCGGCCGGCGGATGGTGCAGTCACGCGCCGTGATACGGCGGGTCTGTAGAGGTAAGCCGAACGCAACAAACGATAGGTTCGGTCGGGCGATCGTCAACCGATGGCAGAGGGTTTGTTTGCAGGATCGCCGTGCAAATTCAGCATCGGTTAAGGGCTTGCACGTTTCAATGATCGGTAACACGCCCGTGATGAACGGTGGTCGCGTCGCTCGGATCGGGTCGCGAAACCTTGCGAAGGCTGACGAAAAAGGCGTCAAAAGCTCACGCAGGCGGCAAAGCAGCACAGTGAATTTCCGGGATTGCCGGAAACTTTAACTTGCTGTCCCGCCCGCAATCCGCGAGTCTAGGTATCAAGGGTGGGCAAATGACCAGTCGCGCAGGCTCCAGAGGCGAGCCCCGACTGACGATTCTCCGCCATGAGGATAAGGAGTACGCCGCATCATTTGACCGCATAGCGGTATCGCATGGTCTGGGCAACCTTAGCGGTGCTACAATAGTTGTCTCTGAGAGGGATTGGATTTCGGTGGCGCCATGCTTCATTCCGACGACCTGTTCTCGAGTTTCTTGAAGACCTATGAAACCCGCCGCGAGGCGGAGATGTCCCTGGCGGACTACCTGGAAGGGTGCCGCAACGACCCCATGATGTATGCGAGCGCTCCCGAGCGCATCCTGGCAGCGATCGGCGAGCCGCAGCTTGTCGATACCTCGAAGGACGCGAGGTTCGGCCGCATCTTCATGAACCGGACGATCCGGGTCTACCCGGCCTTTTCCGAATTCTACGGTATGGAAGAGACGATCGAGTGGATCGTCAGCTTCTTCCGTCACGCTGCGCAGGGCCTGGAAGAGCGCAAACAGATCCTTTATCTGCTCGGGCCCGTGGGCGGCGGTAAATCCTCCCTCGCCGAGCGCCTTAAAGCCCTGATGGAGGTCAACCCCATCTATGTCCTGAAAGCCGGCGACGAGATCAGCCCGGTCTTCGAGAGCCCGCTCGGGCTGTTCGATCCGGAACAGATGGGTCAAATGCTCGAGGAGCGTTACGGCATTCCCCAGCGCCGGCTGACGAACCTCCTAAGCCCGTGGGCGATCAAGCGCCTCGACGAGTTCAGGGGCGACATCTCGAAATTCCGGGTGATCAAGATCAACCCGTCCCGCCTGCGGCAGATCGGGATCGCCAAGACGGAGCCCGGCGACGAGAACAACCAGGATATCTCGTCCCTGGTCGGCAAGGTCGATATCCGCAAGCTGGAAACCCTGTCCCAGGCCGATCCCGACGCCTACAGCTATTCCGGCGGCCTCAACCGCGCCAATCAGGGCATTCTCGAATTCGTCGAGATGTTCAAGGCGCCGATCAAGATGCTGCACCCCCTGCTCACCGCGACGCAGGAAGGGAATTATGTCGGTACCGAAAACATCGGCTCGATTCCGTTTAGCGGCATCATCCTGGCGCATTCCAACGAGGCGGAGTGGCAGACCTTCCGGACGAACAAGAACAACGAGGCCTTCATCGATCGCATCTATGTGATCAAGGTGCCGTACTGCCTGCGCGTCACGGAAGAGCAGAAGATCTACGAGAAGCTGATCCGCGGCTCCGAACTGTCGGGTGCGCCCTGCGCTCCGGCCACGCTCGAAATGCTGGCCCGGTTCTCGGTTCTGTCGCGGCTCAGAGCGCATGAGAATTCGAATTTCTATTCGAAGATGCGCGTCTATGACGGCGAGAGCCTGCGCGAGGTCGATCCGCGTGCGCGAAGCCTGCAGGAATATAAGGATTCCGCCGGCGTCGATGAAGGCATGGACGGCATTTCGACCCGCTTCGCCTTCAAGGTCCTGTCCGCCACGTTCAACCACGACACCATCGAGGTGGCCGCCGATCCGGTCCACCTCATGTACGTGCTCGAACAATCCTTGCGGCGCGAGCAGCTGCCGCAGGACGTGGAACGGCGCTATCTCGAATTCATCAAGGCGGAGCTTGCGCCCCGCTATGCGGATTTCATCGGACACGAAATCCAGAAGGCCTATCTCGAATCCTATCACGATTACGGTCAGAACCTGTTCGACCGCTACGTGTCCTATGCGGATGCCTGGATCGAGGATCAGGACTTCAAGGACCCCGATACCGGCCAGCTACTCAACCGGGAGCTCCTGAACCAGGAGCTGACCAAGATCGAGAAGCCGGCGGGCATCGCCAATCCGAAGGATTTCCGCAACGAGGTCGTGAAGTTCTCGCTTCGCGCCCGGGCCGGCAATCATGGCCGCAATCCCTCCTGGACGAGCTATGAGAAGATCCGCGACGTGATCGAGCGCCGGATGTTCTCGCAGGTTGAAGAACTCCTGCCCGTGATCAGCTTCGGCTCCAAGAAGGACAGCGAGACCGAGAAGAAGCACGGCGAGTTCGTGAAGCGGATGATGGAGCGCGGCTACACCGAACGCCAGGTACGGCGCCTGGTGGAATGGTACATGCGCGTGAAGCAGGCGGGCTGACGGAAGACGGAGGCAGATCAGGCGTTCCTATGTACATCATCGACCGGCGCCTCAACCCAGGGGGCAAGAGTCTGGCCAATCGCCAACGCTTTCTGCGCCGAGCCAAGGCGCAGATTCAGCGGGCCGTGCGTCAGACCGCGGGTGATCGGGACATCACCGATCTCGAAAGAGGAGGCGAAGTCTCGATCCCGGCCGACGGTGTCCGCGAACCCAGCTTCCGGCGGTCCGGCGAAGGTGGCGTGCACGATCACATCCTGCCCGGCAACAAGCGCTTCGTGGAAGGCGATACCGTCGACAGGCCGCCCGGCGGGGGCGGCAGCGCGGCCGGCGGAGACAACGGCGAGGGCGAGGACGATTTCCGTTTCGTCCTGACCCGCGACGAATTCCTCGACCTCTTCCTCGACGATCTGGAATTGCCCGATCTCGCCAAGCGACGCGTCGCGACGGTGGAGACGCAGGGCCTGAGGCGGGCGGGCTACACGGTCACCGGCTCGCCGGTCAATCTCGCCCTGCTGCGGTCCATGCGAAACGCCCTCTCGCGCCGCATCGCCATGCGGCGCCCGAAGCCCGAGGAACTGCTGCGCCTGCAGGAGGAGATCGCGCTTCTCGAAAAGGAAGAGGAGACCTCCGAGCGCCTGCTGGAGCTGCGCCAGAAGCTGGAGCATCTGGAAGCCCGAACCAAGCGCTTCCCCTATATCGATCCCATCGACCTGCGCTATCGCCGCTTCGAACCCGTCTCTCGGCCGGTGGCGCAGGCGGTCATGTTCTGCCTGATGGACGTGTCCGGCTCCATGACCGAGCACATGAAGGACCTCGCCAAGCGCTTCTACATGCTGCTCTACATCTTCCTGACGCGGCGCTACAAGCATGTGGAGATCGTCTTCATCCGCCACACCCACGAAGCCAAGGAGGTGGACGAGGAGACTTTCTTCAACAGCCCCGAAACCGGTGGAACGGTCGTGTCCTCGGCCCTGCGCGAGATGCAGAGGATCGTCGAGGAGCGCTATTCGCCGGATGCCTGGAACATCTATGCGGCCCAGGCCTCCGACGGCGACAATTCGCCGAACGACGGCACCACCAGCGCCGCGCTCCTGCGCGACGTGATCCTGCCCGTGTGCCAGTACTACGCCTATCTCGAAGTGGGCAGCGACAGCGACCGCATGCAGACGGGCTTCATCAATCACAAGACGTCGCTCTGGCAGACTTATGAAACCCTGCAGGAGCAGGGCGCCAATCTTGCCATGCGCAAGGTGAACCACCGCCGCGAGATCTACCCCGTCTTCCGCGAGCTCTTCCGCCGGCGCGACGCGGAGGCAGGAGCACGAGTACCATGAGCGTGATCGAGCACGACGGCCTGCTCTACCAGGGAGCCGACTGGGATTTCGGCACGATCCAGCGCATCCATGACGCGGTCGAGGCGATCGGCGTGGGCGAGCTCGGACTCGATGTCTATCCCAATCAGATCGAGGTGATCACCGCCGAGCAGATGCTCGATGCCTATGCCTCGATCGGCATGCCCCTGTTCTACAAGCACTGGTCGTTCGGCAAGCGCTTCGCGATGCATGAATCGAGCTATCGGCAAGGCCTCATGGGCCTCGCCTACGAGATCGTCATCAACTCGAATCCGTGCATCTCCTACATCATGGAGGAGAACTCGGCGACGATGCAGACGCTCGTGATCGCGCACGCGGCCTTCGGGCACAATCACTTCTTCAAGAACAACTACCTGTTCAAGGAATGGACCGACGCGGACGGCATCCTGGACTATCTCGAATTCGCGAAGGGATACATCACGCGCTGCGAGGAGCGCTACGGTCATGCCGCCGTCGAGCGCGTGCTGGATGCCGCGCATGCGCTGATGTCCCATGGCGTCCATCGCTATCCGCGCAAGAAGCGGCCGGACTTGCGCTCCGAGGAACGGCGGGAGGAAGAGCGCCATCGCCACCAGGAGGAGACCTTCAACGATCTTTGGCGTACGGTGCCCACCAAGGGCGCCGCGGCCAAGCCGCAGCTGAGCGAGGAGCGCCGCCGCGCCCTGCTCGAACTGCCGCAGGAGAACATCCTGTACTTCCTCGAGAAGTCGGCGCCGCGTCTGCAGCCCTGGCAGCGCGAGATCCTGCGCATCGTCCGCCAGATCGCGCAGTATTTCTATCCGCAGCGCCAGACCAAGGTGATGAATGAGGGCTGTGCCACTTATTGCCATTACCGCATCATGACGCGGCTGCACGAGACCGGGCAGATCAGCGACGGCGCCTTCCTGGAATTCCTTCAGTCGCACACCAACGTCACCCGTCAGCCGCAATTCGACGATCCGCATTACGGCGGCATCAATCCTTACGCGCTCGGCTTCGGCATGATGCAGGACATCGAGCGCATCTGCACCGAGCCGACGGCGGAGGATCGCGACTGGTTCCCGGACATCGCCGGCAGAGGTGATGCCATGGCGGTCCTGCGCGACGTCTGGGCGAATTACCGCGACGAGAGTTTCATCTCCCAGTTCCTCAGCCCGCATCTGATCCGGCAATGGCGCATGTTCCACCTCGTCGACGATCCGGAGCAGCCGGAGCTGCTGATCGAGGCCATTCACGACGAGCGCGGCTATCGCCGCCTGCGGCGCTCCCTTTCGCGGCATTACGATGTCGGCTGGAGCGATCCGGACATTCAGGTGATCGACGTGGATCTCGCCGGCGACCGGCGCCTGATCCTGCACCATCACGTGCTCAACAGGACGCTGCTGCACAAGGACGACGCGCAGCGGGTGCTGCAGATGGTGGCCAATCTCTGGGGCTATGCGGTCGTGCTCAAGGAGGTGGAGCCGGCGACCGGCGCGATCTTCCAGGAGCATGTGGCCCACCCGCACGAGACGCTCTTTTAAAGGATACTTTGACGCAAAAAAGCCCGGGACTCGGGCGATGATAGGCTCCCCTGGGCTCGGCCCTGGATTCAGGGTCGGCTCCCTTGCAGGAGAATACCTATGGAACACAAGCCTGTAGAGAAGCTGCGTAGCGTCGCTGAGGTGCATGAGTTCAAGCAAGGTTTCCTGTCGCGGCACGAACGCCTCGAGCGTTGGGCCGAACTGTTGGAGCGCCAGCCGAAACGGCGCCTGAGGTCCCTGGGCGAGATCGAGTTCGTTCCCAAGAACAAGCGCCCGGAATTGCGGTCCGACGAATCCCCCATCACCGTCGCCTTCGAGGATCCCGTCCTGCGCGCTGCCGGCCTGAAAGGCGATACGCTCGGGGATGCCATGGAATTCTTCGAACTGTCGGAAGGCGCCTCTCACCGGCTCCTGTGCTCCTGCATGAACGGGTGGAGCATGGAGGCAGGATCGACGGCGCGGAAGGTGCATCGCATCGCCAATCCCGATCATCGCCTCATGCTGTTTGCGACCGCCGGCCTGCTGACAGCCGTGCCGGCTGCCCTATACCTGTTGAGCTGAATGAATGGTCCGGCATCGAGCCCTCGTCTCAAGAGGGCTCGATCGCCTGACAGGAGCGAGGGAGACTCATCCTATGTCGGACACGCCGACCCGCCGGATCGGCCTGCCCTGGTACCGCAGAGAGGATTATCCCCGCATCCGCGACATGATGAGCGACCGGCACAATCTTGCCCCAACCTATGAGGCCTGGCTGGCAGCGGCCGAAAACAACGAGAGCGTCGGCCGCGCCGCCGGCCTTCACATCTCCCGCATCCAGATCGAACCCGATTCTTTCGCCCGCTGGTGCGCCGAGAAAGGCGTGGAGCCGGGCAGCGCCGCGCGCATGCAGTATGTCTCCGAAAAGAGCGCGCAGGCCGAGGCCTGACCCCGCATCGACGTTTTCATCAGCTCTTGGTGACGCCGATCGTGTCCGCCATCTGCGCGCCGCGCGTTCCCATCGGCTGATGGGTGCCTTCGGTGGTGTCCTTGGCGGTCTGGTGCTCCATCTCGGCATTGATCTCGGCGCCCAGCAGAACGATGATCGTCGACAGCCAGATCCAGGTCATGAAGCCGATCACGGCGCCGAGCGAACCATAGGTTTCGTTGTAGCTCCCGAAATTGGCCACGTACCACGAGAACAGCATTGAGACGACGAGCCACAGAATTGCGGCGACGATGCCGCCGGGTGTCACCCACTTCCATTCCGCCTTGTCGCGGCTTGGGCCGAAGCGATAGATGAGCGACAGCCCCAGGACGAGGCCGATCAGAAGAAGCGGCCAGCGGGCAATGGCGAGGATCCATTCCGCCTGTGTACCCAATCCGATGAAATTGAACACGATCGGAAGAACCACGATCGCGACCAGCGCCGACAGAATGAAGGCGATGGCGCCGAGGGTGAAGGTGAGAGACAGCAGGTTCAACGCGACGAAGCTTCTCTTCTCCTCCTCATCATAGACGATGTTGAGAGCGTCGAAGAGAGCCTTCATGCCGGCATTGGCGCTCCACAGGGACAATCCCAAGCCGAAGATGAAGCCGAAGCCGAGCGTGCCGCCGCCCTGCGAGGCGATGCGGACCACCTGCTCGCGGATGATGTCGACCCCGCCGCCCGGCAGCACGCCGGACAGGGCTGCAAGATGATCCTGGATCGAGGAGGGATCGGAGAAGAGCCCATAGATGGACACCAGGGCAGCAATCGCCGGGAACACGGCCAGCAGAGCATAATAGGTCACGCCGGCCGCAACCGACATCACGCGGTCTTTCTGGAATTCCTCGTAGGTGCGCCAGAGAATATCCTTCCAGCCGCGGGCGGGGATCTCCGTCGGCGCGTCGGCCTGGCGGCCGCGGCCCTTCTCATGGGCGGCATGCGGCGGAGCATGCTCCTTTTCCCCAAAGCCCCTGTCCTCGCTGCGCTGTCCGCCCGCGGCCGGGGCGGGACTCTGCGAGGCACGCCCGTGGGCAACCGGCATCCTCCGGCGCTCGCCTCCGGCGACCAGCTTGACGAGAGCCCATCCGAGCACCACGGCCCACATGGTCGTGACGGCCGAAGACCGGGCGGCTCGCCCCGTTCCAGATTGTTCAACAGCCGGATTATTCGCCATGGTCGGACCAACCTCATTCGTCAACGCACCGGTCGGAACGAGCCGGCAACGGTAAACCGCAGCGATAAGGCAGCGGTTCCACGCACTTAGGTGCCGGTGGGAGGGAAGGTCGGGAGAGGGTTTTGGGCACCGGCTTTAACCCGGATGCAAGACTCTCTGGATCAGTGTCTGTCGCAGTCCATGAGGAGGATCTGAGATGGATGAATGGTCAGGCCGCAAATGGGAGCCCGTGACCGAGGCGCGCCTGCTTCGGGCAATCGACGTGCTCGTCGATCTTGCGAAGGAACATGGTTCGAACTTCGATCCGGTTCTGGAGTCGGTTCGCCAGGAGCTGCACGCCTTCCGCCGCCGGAAGAAGCGTCCCGCCGATCAGGCCCCCCAAACCGCTGCTGCTCCGCTGCGCAAAGCCGGCTGAGGTGGCCCTAGAGCATCGGACGGAAAAGTGGATCCGGTTTTCACTTGCGTGGCCCGCTGGGTCGCTGACGCGGCCCTCCGGGTCCGTCTTGACCGATGCTCTCATTCAAGAAGAAAGCATCGGAATCATCCCAAAAGTGCAAGTCCACTTTTGGGTCCGATGCTTTAAGCCGGGGCCTGTCTCGTCGATAGGCTCCGGCGCTTCTTTGGTTGCCGCCCAGGTTCAGGCAGCCTGCAACTGCTCCTCCCGCACAAGGCGGCCCGGCCCCGCCTGGGCTCCGCGGATGTGATATTGGAAGCCGCTGCTGTCCTCAGGCAGCAGCCGGGTGATTTCCCAGGTCTCGTCGAGCTTTGTGGGATCCGTGGCCGACACCATGTTCAGAAATGCCTCGACCGTATTGGTGCTCGCAAGCCTGACCAGCCGGACCTGATCTCCGACTTTGAATTTGTGCGACGTCACAGTCTTGCTCCTTGCTCGAAAAAGCCACCTGAGCATTAGGAACTAACATAGGTTAGCTTCGTTCCATGCCACATGAACGAGTATTCAGAAAACAGTCCTGTCGTCCTGCTGGTCGAGGATGAGCCGCTCGTGCGGATGGCTGCCGCCGACGATCTGCAGGATGCCGGGTTTCACGTGCTCGAGGCCGCCAACGCGGATGTAGCCTTGGCCGTTCTGGAATCCTGCTCCGAGGATGTGCAGGTCCTGTTCACCGACATCGACATGCCCGGCTCCATGAACGGTCTCGATCTCGCCGAAAGCGTCCACCGGCGCTGGCCGCACATCTCGCTCCTGGTGTCCTCCGCCTATCATAAGCCCAGCCCCGAGCAGATCCCGGACGACGGGCGCTTCTTGCCGAAGCCCTATCGCAGCGAAGATGTGGTTCATCACCTGCGCGCGCTCGTGGAAGAGCCGCTGAAATAGCGTCTGCGACCCGCCCGGACCTCAGAATCCTTTGCTGTCGACGGTAATCGTCATGGAGAAGTTTCGGCTCTCACCGGGCGGAACGAGAACGATTCCCGGCTTTGTGGAGAGCTCGCCCTCGAAACCTTCCGGGTCCGCATGGCCCTGCCACGGTTCGATGCAGATATAGCCGGCGCCGGGCTTGGTCCAGATTCCGAGATGCGGCATGCCAGGAAAGTCGACCCGAATGCTCCCGCTGTCCGGTGCGCCATACTCGACCGACCGGCTCCTGAGATCGTCGAAGACGATGGCATCCTTTTCGAAAAGGTCGTCCCGCAGCAGCAGGGAACGGCCCTGGACCGGGCTGGGCAAGGCCTCCCGGGCGATCAGGCCGTCCACCGGGCGACGAATGGGGGCCGCTTCTTCGTGCTCGAACCGGATCGCGTGGGCTTCACGGGGCGCCCCATAGGGCAAAGGCCAGCGAAAGGCCGGGTGAAATCCGAACGAGACCGGCATCGGATCGGAGCCCGTATTGCCCGCCACGGCCGTGATCGTCAGCGTGCTGCCTTCGATGGCGTAGGCGATGTCGAGCTGGAATGGGAAAGGATATCGCTCGAGCGTGGTCGCATCGGAGGAGAGGCGGAAGCGGCAGCGGGAGGTGTCGGCCTCCGCCAGATCGAAGGTCGAAATGCGTGCAAAGCCATGCTTCGGCAGCTCATATTCCGTATCGCGCACCCGGATCCGGTCGTTCCTGACACGGCCGACGATGGGAAAGAGCAGAGGCGAGCGCCCGGTCCAGAAAGCGGGATCGCCGTCCCATAGCAATTCGCGCCCATGCTCGTCCTGGAGCCGGACGAGTTCGGCTCCGGTCTCGGATATTTCGGCACTCAGGCGGGGGCTTGAAATGCGAACGCTCATTCGGCTGGGCTCCTTCTCCGATATCGCTTTCTAAGGCGCGGACTCATCAGAAAGCAACCGAACGCGTACTGATACGAGGGGGAGATGGACCGGTAGACCATCAGTGTCCACAACCCCGTGAAGCCTGCCGGTCAGGGTACGCTCCTCCATCGTCTCCGGCATCCATGGGATCAGCGTGTGCATCTAAGTTATAAGTAAGGCAAAACCTGTAGGTTACCTGTCGATGGCATGTTCGCTGTTTCGTGCTGCCAGGGAGGCGCCAATGACCGCCAATCAGTATTCGCTTCTTGCAGCGTTGATCTTTGTTCTCGTAGCTGTCCTGCAAATGGTTAGGGCCGTCACGGGGCTGCCGATTACTGTCGGGCAGACTTCAATTCCAACATGGGCGAGTTGGCTTGCCTGTGGTGTCGCGGTTGTTCTGGCATGGCTTGGATATGCAGCATCCAGAGGCTGATCTGGCCCTGAGCCAGATCACTTTCTGAGCGTATGGCCCAGCGCATCGAGCGGAAAGGCGGATGGCTTTTCAGCGCGGAGCGACGCGCTTTTCAGAGTGGAAGATCAGTTCGGAAGGTTGAAGACCCGATTGACGGCCGGCCGACGAGCATCCTGGCATTCCTCTCCGAGCGAGGCTTCACCAGCATGGAGTTCCAGCGCCTGAGAAGCTCCGGCACCTGCTCGGCCGCCATGGGCTTCGCATAGAGATAGCCCTGGGCATGATCGCAGCCCAGCTCCCGCAGGCGGCGCGCCTGCCCATGCGTCTCCACCCCCTCCGCCGTGATCGCAAGCTGAAGGCTCCTGCCCAGGCTGATGACGGCGGCGATGATCGCCTCGTCGTCGGAATCGTGCTCGAGGTCCCTCACGAAGCTGCGGTCGATCTTGATGTGATCGACGGGGAACTGCTTCAGATGGGTCAGCGAGGCGTAGCCGGTGCCGAAATCGTCGAGGGCAATCTGGATCCCTTGCTGCCGGAATTGGGCGAGCGCAGAGGACACGCTGTCGGAATTGCGCCCGAGGAGTACGGTCTCCGTGACCTCCACCTCGAAGACGCTCGGCGGCACCTTGAGCCAGTCGAGCGTCCGCAGCATGTTGTCGACGATGCCCGATTGGGCGAACTCCGCCGGAGACAGATTCAAGGCGATCCGGCCGAAGGAGAGATCCTGATCGAGCCATTGGCGCACATCGGCGGCGATCTTCGAGGTCAGCAGCTTGCCCATGGTCGCTGCAATCTCGTGATCCTCGAAGACGGCGCCGAAGAAGGCGGGTGTCAGGATGCCTTCGCTGGGATGCCGCCAGCGCGCAAGCGCCTCGAGGCCGACGATCTCGCCCGTCGCGAGATTCACCTTCGGCTGATAGAACGGAACGATCTCGTCGCTGGCGATTGCTTCCCGGATTCCTCTGCCGAGAGACACGCGCTGCTCGATCGCCTTTCTCATCTCGGGCGAATAGGTGATGACCCGGTTGCGGCCCCGCGATTTCGCCTGATACATCGCGATATCCGCATCCTTCACCAGCTCGGTCGGCGTCCCGTCGTGATCGGGATAGGCGGCGATGCCGATGCTCACCCTGCTGACGAGCGTGCGCTTCTGGTAGGTAAACGGCTGGCGCAGCATTTCTCCGATCAGCGATCCCAGCCTGTTGGCATTCTCGAGCTTGAGCGGCTCAACGACGAGCACCGCGAACTCGTCGCCGCCGATGCGCGCCACCGTATCGCACTTGCGGACCATCGCGGACAGGCGACGGGCCGTCTCCTGCAGCAGGGCATCGCCCGCATCGTGACCGAGCGTGTCGTTGATGTCCTTGAAATCGTCGAGGTCGATCAGAAGCAGGCTCACGCTGCTGCCGGCCTGCGCGGCCTGGGCGAGAGCGGCTTCGAGACGATGCTGGAAGAGATTGCGATTGGGCAGCCCGGTGAGAGCGTCGTGATTGGCCGAGCGCCAGATCTCCTCTTCGGCCTCCTTGTGCTCGCTGATATCGAAGGTCACGCCGACGATGCGATCGGGCGCGGCCTGCTCGCCCCGGGCCCGTAGCCAGCGCACCTCACCGCCCGGCATCACATAGCGGCATTCGATGGAATCCGAACCGCTGGTCTGGATCCGCTTCAGAAATCCCTCGACCTTCTGATGATCCTCCGGATGGATGCCCGTCATGAAGGTTCTGTCCAGGCCGGGATGGATGCCCAAGAGAGCAAGCGAGTTCTCCGAACGCGTGGTGGCGTCCGTTTGCGGGTTGAACTCCCAGGCGATCATATGAGCGGCCTTCAAGGCCAGCTGCAGCCGCTCCTCGCTGTCGCTCAACGCCTGTTCGGATTGCTTGCGCTCATGGATGTCCATGGCGATGCCGAACCATTGCTCGACATGGCCCTCTTCGTTCTTGAGGGGCTGCCCACGAACGATGAACCATCGATACATGCCGTCCGAAGCGCGGCGGAGCGACATCTCGATCTCGAAGGACACACCCTTTGCAAGCGCATCCTTCCACTGGCCTACGATTGTCTCGCGATGCGAAGGCTGGACGACGCAGGTCCATCCCTCTCGCGGCGAGGCATCCGAGCGCAGCCCCGTGTACTCGTACCAGACGTCGTTGCAATAGGTGAATTCTCCGTCAGGATCGGTGAACCAGACCACCTGCGGCGACGAGAAGGAGAGCGGCATCACGTCGACGAGGGTGCGCAGACGCTGCTCGCTCCGGCGCAGGCTCTGCTCGGTATGGCGAAACTCCGTGATGTCGCGGGAAATGCATAGGAAGCCCTGCGGCGCGCTGCTTCTCCCCATGATGGGCGAGACGACAACGTCCCACCATTTCGGCGCTCTCGCCGCTACCGCGCACGGCCCCTGGAAGCGACCCGTGACCCCGGTCCTGGCAGCCTCGATCGCCCTGTGCGCATCCTCTCCGGCAGCGCTGCTCCAGAGATCGCACCAGCTGCGTCCCTCCACCGCGCCGAAGTCGGAGACTTCCATGGCGCGCATGCCGCCCTGGCTCATGAAGCGGAGGCGTCTTTGCAGGTCTAAGACCATGATGCAATCGTCGGAGCTTGCCAGAAGCCGGCGCGAGAACTCCTCGCTCTCCGCCACCGCTCTGTTCGCGAGCTTCAACTCGAGCTGGCACATGACTGCGCGCGCCAGAGCGGCGAGTGCTTCTTCCTGCTGCGGATTCAGTCCTTCCGGGCGGGCTTCGCGATCGAGAACGCAAAGCATGCCGAGAGGGAGACCGTCAGCGGTTCTCAATGGAGCCCCTGCATAAAAGGACGGCAGGGGAATGCCGTAGACTCTAGGAAGATCGAGGAAGCGCGGATCCGCATTCAGGTCGGAGACGACGAACAATCCCGGTTCCAGCATGGCATGGCTGCAGACCGATGCCTCCCGGGGAACCTCGGTGATATCCAATCCGATCTTCGCCTTGAGCCACTGACGATGCTCATCGATGAAGGAAATGTAGGCGATCGAGGCATCGCATATCTGGGCCGCAATCCTCGCGATGCTGTCGAACTCGACCTCCGGCTCGGTATCCAGAATGTCGAGTTTCTGGAGCGCGGCAAGACGGTCGACCTCTTTCCATTCAGGCAGATTGCTGGACCTTGGACGCTCGATCATACGAAAAACTGCCCGCTCGGAAACTGTGCGCTCCTTGAAAAGCTGCCGGAGTTCAACCGACTCAACGGAATGGCATCATGCCTCGAGCGGAGCTCGATCCGTTGCACTCATGATCCGGGCTCAAGACCGGTAAAATGGCAGCGCGTCATGCCGACCTTCGCAGGGAAGGCTTGCCATAGTGCTGGTGACCTATTGTCCGCAATGAATGAACTATAGTCAGCTTCAGGAAATACTGGTGGGCCAGATTGCGGTCAAGAATCGGCGGCCACCTACGATCACTTAGAGTTAACGGAATAAATGGCAGGTCCCTTTTGGTGTCGACAGCATATTCCGCCGGAGCATTCCACGAGGCCGAATCTTGTCTGAGTCGCGCTTGCGGTCCGTCCCGACGCGCCTGATCCGGCATAAGCTGCTTGAGCACGAACAGGTGCTTCTACGTACGCAATACTTGCGGAAACTACGTAGTGACAATGTTGCCGGGGCGGATGGTGCGGGAGCGTGCCCACCGGCAGGATTTTCGGACCATCGGAAAAGACGTGTCCTATCAGATCCTTGGCGTGTCTGGCGTGGGCGCCATGCTCTCAGCCGGCAATATCTTACCGGCCGATTAAGGTTGATTAAGACCGATTAACCATAAGCTCTCGGCGGGTCCCATTCTTTACGTATTGTCCGCCGACTCGGCAAAATATACCTTCCAACTCAGCCGCAGAGAGCGACTCTGTTGAGTATAAAAACTGCAAGCGGCAAATAAAAATAGATTAGACGCACTTAATTACTAAGGCGGGGCAGAGAAAATGTATATCGTCGTCGATGACCGGCAGATGGTAACGTCCGGATATGTTGCGAGCTTCAAGCGTGAAGGCATATCCTCCCTTGGCTTATACGCAAACGAATTCAGCGACTGGCTGGAAACAGCCTCCGATTCAGACCTCGATGCCATTCAGGGTTTCGTTCTCGGCACCTTCGACGAGCGGGTCCAGTCGGCGGAAAGCATCCGGCGCTACTCCAAGGCGCCGATCATCGCCCTGAGCGACATTCGCTCCCTCGAGGAGACCCTCGAGCTCTTCACCGCGAAATTCGACGACGTGGTCCGTAAGCCGGTTCATGTCCGGGAAATCCTGGCCCGCTCCGAGGCGGTCTGGAGGCGCGTGAATGCCAATGCCGGCAAGAAGACGCAGAACGAGGGCGACAAGCTCAAGGTGTTCTTCGATGGGCGCGACCCGGAGATCGACGGCCTTCCGCTGGCGCTTCCGCGCCGCGAGCGGCACATCCTCGAATATCTCGTCCGCAAGCGGGGGCACCGGCTCACCAAAAAGCAGATCTTCGATGCGGTCTACGGCATCTACAGCGACGACGTCGAGGACAGCGTGGTCGAGGGCCATATCAGCAAGCTGCGCAAAAAGCTGCGCCAGCGTCTGGGATACGACCCGATCGATGCCAAGCGCTATATCGGCTACTCCTACGTCGGCGCCGCATCTTGAAATTTTGAGCAATGAAGATCGACTGTCCGGGATGAACTTCCGGGCAGTCGTTTTCGTATGAAACGCAATCCATCAGGTTAATTCGATGTCTTTCACAATTTCCCGTCGCCTTGCCGTCCTTGTCGCAACAGCCATTCTGCTGTGCGTCGCAGCGATCGTCGTCGAGCTCTATGCCATCCGCGACTCCATCGTCCGCGAACGCAAGGTCGCCATTGCAGGCCAGGTCGAGGCCGCGCTGTCGGTAGTCAAGAGCATCGCCGCGGAGGCCGATGCGGGCCGTGTATCCAAGGAAGAAGCTCAGGCCCGCGCCAAGACCGCGATGCGGGCGATCCGGTTCGGTAACAACGACTACTTCTATGTCTACGATTATGAGGGCGTGAACCTCGCCCACGGCGTGAACCCGAAGCTGGAAGGTCAGAACCTGATGGACCAGCGCGATGCCAATGGCGTGCGCTACATGTTCGAGGTCGTGCAGGCGGCAAAGCAGGGCGGTGGCTACGTCAATTTCCTCTTCCCGCGCCCCGGGCAGCCCGAGCCGTCGCCCAAGCTCGCCTATTCGCTTGCCTTCGCGCCCTGGCAATGGGTGATCGGCACCGGCGTCTATACCGACGATATCGACGCCATCTTCAAGGACCGCGTGTTTGAGGCCGGCGCCTGGGTGGCGGGCCTCCTCGCCGTGATGATCGCCTGCGCCTGGTTCCTCGCCCGCGGCCTCGTCAGGCCGGTTCAGGCTCTTACCACCACGATGGATGCGCTTGCCGCCGGCGAGACCGAAATCGCCATTCCGTCCGTCAGCCGCTCCGATGAGATCGGCGCGATGGCCCGTTCGGTCCAAACCTTCAAGGACGCCATCATCGCCAAGCGGCGCGCCGATGAGACGGCCATGCTCGAACTGGAGGCGAAGACCCGCCGCGCGCAGATGCTCGACGAAATGACCCGGAAGTTCGAGGTGAATGTCAGCACCATGACTCATGCCCTCGCCAATGCGGCGTCGGACATGGAATCCACGGCGCAGTCCATGACCTCGGTTGCCGACCAGACCAACGATCAGTCGGTCAATGTCGCCTCCGCTGCACAGCAGACCACCGCCAATGTTCAGACCGTCGCCGCGGCGACGGAAGAGCTCTCGATCTCGATTCGCGAAATTGCGAGCCAAGTGGCGGAATCCTCCCGCATCGCCGGCCAGGCGGTGGAGGACGCGAAGCGGACGGACGAGACCGTGCAGACGCTCGCGACCGTGGCCGACAAGATCGGCACCGTCATTCAGCTGATCAACACCATCGCTAGCCAGACGAACCTGCTCGCCCTCAACGCGACCATCGAGGCCGCCCGCGCTGGCGAAGCCGGGAAGGGCTTCGCGGTGGTCGCCATGGAGGTGAAGGATCTCGCGAGCCAGACCGGCAAGGCGACGGACGAGATTGCGGCGCAGATCACCGCGATCCAGCAGGCGACGCAGGAATCGGTAGCTGCGATCCAGAACGTCGCCAAGACCATCGGCGAGATGTCGCATATCTCGACCATGATCGCTGCCGCCATGGAAGAGCAGGGCGCCGCGACCGGCGAGATATCGCGCAACATCCAGGAGGCTGCCCGTGGCACGGAACTGGTGACCGGCAGTATCGCGCTGGTGCGCCAGGGCGCCGGCGAGACCGGATCGGCCGCATCGCAGGTTCTGGGCGCGGCACGCGAGCTTTCGCACCATTCCGCGAATCTCAGCCGCGAAGTGGATGCTTTCCTGTCAGGCATCAAGGCGGCCTGAACCGGACGCTGAGCATGGCGATCGAACGAGCGGAACTCTCCCGACACCTTTGTCTGCGCGAGAGATCCGCTTCGTTCATGTTGCGGTTGCGATTAGCAATTCATCAACCATGCCGTCGCTTCGTATCGCCTTGAGCCAGTGCAAATTCTGCAACGAAACGCCAAGTCGTTAACTTTATTGCAGGAAACGGAGATTTAAATTTCCTCAGCGTCAGGCGGAGGCTGACGGTTAGAAGAAGTGTTCCGGCAGATCGGGTCGATGAAGCGGCCTTGGTCGGGAGAGTTGCTCTCGGTGGAACGAATGTCGACATCTGACAGGTGAACAAGGCGCTTCGATCATCACCGGCGCCTTTTGGGGATTTCCAAGCAATCCCTCAAGCATGAACATGAGGTTCAGCGCTTCATTATTGGCATTATGCCCGCGTGATCCATTCATCTTGAGGCGCCGCATTTGGTGCCCATCGTTCGCTTAGTAAGAGTTGAGACACGGCAATGGACGACCTCCTTCTTGAGTTTCTAACCGAGACCAACGAACATCTCGAGACGGTCGACGTGGAGATGGTCCGCTTCGAGCAAGATCCGAACAACGAAGCAATTCTCAGCAATATTTTTCGCTTAGTTCATACGATCAAGGGAACCTGCGGCTTCCTCGGCCTGCCGCGTCTCGAAGCGCTCGCGCATGCCGCCGAGACGCTGATGGGTAAGTTCCGCGACGGTATGCCGGTGACGACCCCCGCCGTGTCGCTGATTCTCACCACCCTCGACCGGATCAAGGAGATCCTGGGCGAGCTGGAGCGCCAAGGCGCAGAACCGGAGGGATCCGATTCCGACCTGATCGAGATGCTGGAAAAGATGGCGGCGCAGGAAGCGCCTCCGCCAGTGGCACCGGCGCAGCCCGTAAAATCGCAGACGTCCGGATCGACTGTTTATCAGGTGCTCGAGCGCGAGCTGAAGCCGGGCGAGGTCTCCCTCGACGATCTGGAGCGCGCGTTCCAGGAGGCCCCTGGCCCGCAGACGGCATCTACATCGGGATCGCTGACCTATCAGGTTCTTGAACGGCCGCTGAAGCCCGGTGAAGTGTCGCTGGATGAGCTTGAGCGCGCCTTTCGCGAGGCACCCGGGCCGGCACCTCTCGTCATCGAGAAGCCCGTCGCCAGCGCCCCGAAGGTCCCTGCGGCTCCGCCGGCCCCGGCACAATCCGCGAAGAAGAATGCGGAGACTTCCGATTCAGGCGAGAGCGGCGAAGGGATGGCCGGCAAGGTCCAGACCATCCGCGTCAACGTGGACACGCTCGAACATCTGATGACGATGGTGTCCGAGCTCGTGCTGACCCGCAATCAGCTGCTCGAAATCGCCCGCAGAAGCTCTGAAGATCACGGCTACAAGGTGCCGCTGCAGCGCCTGTCGCAGGTGACGGCGGAACTGCAGGACGGCGTCATGAAGACCCGCATGCAGCCGATCGGCAATGCGTGGCAGAAGCTTCCTCGGGTGGTTCGCGACCTGTCGAACGAGCTTTCGAAGAAGATCGAGCTCGTCATGCAGGGAGCCGATACCGAGCTCGACCGGCAGGTGCTTGAGGTCATCAAGGACCCGCTCACGCATATGGTCCGCAACTCGGCCGACCACGGCATCGAGAATCCTGCAGACCGCAAGGCCGCCGGCAAGCCGGAAAAGGGAACGATCCGCCTCAACGCCTATCACGAAGGTGGCTCGATCACCATCGAGATCGCCGACGACGGCAAGGGCTTGAACTTTGCAGCCATCCGCAAGAAGGCCGTTGAGCGGGGCATCGCGACGGATTCGGAAGTGGAGCGAATGAGCGATGCGCAGGTCGCGAAGTTCATCTTCCATCCCGGCTTCTCGACCGCTGCCAAGGTCACCTCGGTCTCCGGCCGCGGCGTCGGCATGGACGTCGTCAAGACCAATATCGAGCTGATCGGCGGAACCGTCGACATCCGCTCCGAGCAGGGCCGAGGCACGACGTTCACCATCAAGATCCCGTTGACGCTCGCCATCGTCGCAGCGCTCATCGTGTCGTCCAAGGATCAGCGCTTCGCCATTCCGCAGGTCGCGGTTTCCGAGCTCGTCCGCGTGTCGCCGTCGTCGGAGCACTCCATCGAGCGCATCAACGGAACGCCCATCCTGCGCCTGCGCGACCGTCTGCTGCCGATCGTGCCTCTGTCGAAGGTCATGGGGCTGTCCGGCAACGAGGATGCCAATCACGGCTTCGTGGTTGTGACCCAGGTTGCGCATCAGCGCTTCGGCATTCTCGTCGACGGCGTCTTCCATACGGAAGAAATCGTCGTGAAGCCGATGTCCTCCAAGCTGCGTCACATCCAGCTCTTCTCGGGCAACACCATCCTCGGCGATGGTGCCGTGGTTCTGATCATCGATCCGAACGGTCTGGCGCGCATGGTCGGATCGGAAGCGGACAGCAACGAGTTCCAGAGCGACGCCGGAACGGAGCAAACTGTTGCCGCGGCCGACGACATGACGAGCCTGCTCGTTTTCCGCGGCGGCGGCGAGAGCCTGAAGGCGGTGCCGCTGTCGCTCGTGACACGTCTCGAGGAGATCGAGGCCTCGACCATCGAATGGTCGAGCGGACGCCCGGTCGTTCAGTATCGCGGACGCCTGATGCCGCTGGTCTCCTGCGACGAGGAGCTGGCGATCAAGCGGCAGGGCATGCAGTCGCTGCTGGTCTTCTCCGATGGCGATGTTTCCATGGGTCTGGCGGTTGCGGAGATTGTCGACATCGTCGAGGACAAGCTCGACGTCGAGCTTCTCGCCGAACGCTCCGATCTCGTCGGATCGGCGGTGGTGCGCGGGCGCACCACCGAGATCGTCAACGTGGCGCATTACCTGCCGATGGTGCTCGAAACCTGGGCGCGTAAGGATCGGCGCGCCAGCCAGGACAAGTCGCTGCTTCTCGTCGACAGCTCGACCTTCTTCCGCGACATGCTCGTGCCCGTGCTCAAGGCGTCCGGCTATCGCGTTCAGACCGCCTCGACCGCGCAAGAGGCGGTCCGTCTCCTGTCCGGCGGCCTCCATGCTGACATCGTCGTGACGGATCTCGAACTCTCCGGCCATTCCGGCTTCGCGCTGGTCGCCTCGCTGCGTGCCGACCCGCATCATGCCAACACGCCCGTGATCGGAATGACGGTCAAGCCGGACCCGCAGCAGATCGCTCTCGCCAGAAAGCTGAGGATTTCCGAGATCGTATCGAAGATCGACCGGCGCGGCCTGCTTTCCGCCCTGGCCGAGCTCAATGCATCGTTTGAAGAGGCTGCTTGATCATGAAGTCAATCGATTCGATCGCGTCCGGAGGGACGAAGGCGACCTCCCGGCAAATGGAGTTCGTCACCGTCATGGTGGCAGGCCAGCTCCTCGGCCTTCCGATCAGCCGCGTTCACGACGTCTTCGTCGTCAGCGAAATGACGACCGTGCCGCTGGCGCCAGGAGAGATCGCAGGCCTGCTCAACCTGCGCGGCCGCGTCGTTACGGCCGTATCCCTGCGCCGACGTCTCGGTCTCGACGATGCGACAGGTATGGAGCGCCGGATGGCCGTCGGCCTCGAAAACCACGGAGAGGCTTACGGCCTGCTCGTGGATGATGTCGGTGAGGTGCTCAAGCTCGACCCGGACGAGATGCAGCCCAATCCAGTCCATATGGATCGCGGCTGGGTCGGTCTGTCCCAGGGCGTGCACCAGCTCCGCGACAAGCTGCTGATCGTGCTCGATGTCGACGCCGTGCTCGCTTTTGAGACCGAGCGTGAGGCCGCCTGAAGCCGGCTAGAGCTGAAAGTTCCCATGTTGAGTTAGGATGAGTTCCGTGAGTCTAGATTTGTCCACCCCCGTTCTCGTCGTCGACGATTATCAGACGATGGTCCGCATTCTGCGCAACCTTCTCAAGCAGATCGGCTTCAACGATGTCGACGACGCGTCAGACGGCCAGGCAGCGCTCGAGAAGCTGCGGGCGAGAAAGTACGGCCTTGTCATCTCGGACTGGAACATGGCGCCGATGACCGGCTACGAGCTGCTTCAGCAGGTTCGTGCCGACGGGGAGCTGAGCTCGCTGCCATTTATCATGGTCACGGCCGAGGCGAAGACCGAGAACGTCGTTGCCGCCAAGAAGGCCGGCGTCAACAACTACATCGTCAAGCCGTTCAACGCCGAAACCCTGCGAACGAAGATCAGTTCCGTCTTCGGCGTTTGACTGTCAGGCGAGCAACGGCCATGAAGCCCCATAAGAGCTACCGTATCGAGGCGAGCCTCGGTGTCGTTTCCAATGACGAAGGCGTATTGGAGAGGCATTCCGAGGTCATGAACATGCTCGGATTGATCAAGGAATCGATCGTTCCGGCCCGCGAGATCTCGACCTCCCTGCTCGAAGAGCACCGCAGGGACATGCAGGAGGCCCTGCGTCTCAAGGCAGAGCTCGACTCGATCTACGAGGCGATCGCGCGCACGAAGCGCGAGATCGCAACCCTGCGCTATGCCGGCGCCCAGGGGCAGGAGATCAATCGGGTCACGGACGAGCTCGGCGCGATCGTTCTCGGCACGGAAACGGCAACCAACTCGATCCTGGCATCGGCCGAGCGGATCGACGAGCTCTCCAGCAACCTGTCGTCCCGCCTCACGGGCGGCGACCAGGAGATCGCCCGCGAGATCCTCGATCAGGTCATCAGCATCTTCGAGGCCTGCAATTTCCAGGACATTACCGGGCAGCGCATCGGCAAGGTCGTCGGCGCGATGCGGTTCGTCGAGGAGCGCGTTCACCACATGATCGAGATCTGGGGCGGACTCGAGAGCTTCAAGGATGTCGAGACCGTCGACGATGCAAGGCGCAAGGGCGACGCGGCACTGTTGAACGGCCCCGCGCTGGCGAGCGACAAGGGCGTCACATCCCAGGACGCCATCGACGCCCTGTTCGACTAGAGCATCGTGCCGAATAGCGGATCCGGTTTTCCACTCTCAGCGACGCGTCGCCTAAGGGATTGAGAAGGAGAACCGGCGGCGATTCAGCAAAACAGGCTTTGTACGCCCGGAGATGCGAGCAGCTCCTGAATCTTCCGCAGGCCCTGCTCGTTGGCGGCGAGAACGACGCCGCCGCAGGCGGAGCCAGGACCCGATAGCGTGTAGTTCAGAACATTGGCCGGCTGAAGCCCGCCTGTGGGATGGGAGACGAATCCCTGCAGCTCACCGAGCCTGGCGCTGCGGCCGCTTTCCACCGCCATCCCGTCGAACTTTCCCGCAACGATGTGGGGAATGATGCGCAGCCTGCTCTTGCCGCTAAAGCCGATGGCAAGCTGTGCCTGTGCCAAGGCGACGGCAACGTTTTCCTCGAAATGCAGGAACCCGCGAAACGAGAGCTGGCTACGGGATGTCTGGAAACGATCGAGAACGGCGACCGCGCTCAGATCGTCCAGGCAGAGGAATGTGCGGGCATGCCGACAGTCCGGGCCGTGTACGTTGGTCCCGATGCTCAGCAGCCTGGCTCCGTTGACGGCGCGATCCGTCTCGATCCATCCCGTTCCGGCCGTTTGTTCGCGGCCATCGGGAATGGCCACATTGTGCGCCCGCGACGACAGCAGATACTGCCTGGCGGGGCCAGCATCGTGGAGGCCTGAGCCTCCCGAATCTGCGACCCAGCGCATGCCATTGGCCGCATAAACGAACGACGTGCAGTCGAAGTGACCGTTTTCGTGGCGCTGCGTATTGAACGACGTGCAGAGGTAAGCCCAGTTCGGCTTGCGCTCATAGTGCCGGAAGGCGGCAATACCGGCCTCTTCCGAAATGATCGATCGCGAGCCGGTCGGATAGGCCAATTCCTCGGCGAGATTTCGGTCGGCGAGCAGCGATCGGCCATAAGTGGAGATCAGCCGCCGCAGCCAGGACGCGTAGTGGTGGCCGTGAGGCATGTCACCGAAGGCGGGAAGCATGCCGACAGGATCGGTGATCGCGACGGTTTGCCGGAGATGCGTCTTCGCGAGCGCCGAGAGATGCGTGCGGAATCCGGCACTGTCCGCCTCGTCTTCGAGGTTCTGCGCTAGGATGAGAGCCAGCGAGATGGCCTCCAATCGGCAATGCCAGGAGGCCTCGACCGAAGCTCCGTCCGGCCCGAGAAGCTGATCGAACCCGCTGCGAAGTTGGGCAAGCGCAATCGATTTCCAATAAGAGGCCATGGGAAAGCGCGGGAGCGCGCAGGCCAACGCGAGCAGGGCGCCCGCGGTGCGGATCTGCAGCAGCGAATGCGAGAAGACGTTCTGGCTGACGATCTCCGCCAGGGTGAAGCCATGCCTGATGGTCTCGGCAAAGAGGTTACGCTGCCGCTTGAGCGCGGCCGGGCTCGTCGATGCGGCGTTCAGAGCAAGGAGATGCAGGAAGACTTCGGTTCGAACCGCCACCGACGAGGGATAGGCGCTCAGCGGATCCGCGGGCTGCCCCCATGGGTTGGCGTTCGACCAGGAAATCGCGAAGTCGATCGCACGCGAGCGGGCATTCCGTCCTGGTTCGCCGGCCATGGGAAGCAGCCATGCGAGAGATTGGAACGCGAGACGCCAGCCCGGTGATTGAAAGGGGTCCTCTGTCCACGTAAGCGTATCGGGAAGCCCCCAGGGCTCAAGACCCTGAAGCGCGAGCCTGCCCCCAGTCGCAAGAGGCCTGTCTCCGTGCTGAACGATATGAAGCTTGTCGTGAAAGGTCGACAAGGTCGTGAGCGCATCGCTGTCCCACAAATGGCCCGTCTGGTCTGATCTAAGACGCGTATGCGCGGCATCCGATGATGGCTGCAGGCGTCCGAGCGCCTGCTCGAGGAAGCCGGTGACGTCCGGTGTGGCTTCTTCCTGAATGTCCTCGAGAAGAAGGCGGTCGCCCACGGAGATTTCAAGCGGTGTCGCCAAGCTGATCGCGGTGTCGCCCGCGCGGAGCTGAAAGCCGAGATCGACCGTTGCAGCATGTGGGGGAGGAGAGAGTTCGAGGGTGAACCGCCGCGTCTGCCGATGAACGGGAACCTCGATGAAGGCCCCTATCCCCGGCGCATTGGAAATATCGTGATAGGGAAGCGGCAGAGCCTGCCCTTGGGCATCGCGGAAAACGACGCGCACCAGAGCTCCTTGCGGATCTGCGATGTCGCGGACGAGTTGCCCGCGGACGACGAGCGGGTGGCCGGAAACGATGCCGTAGCTCAGCCATGTCGGTTCGCCGCCCAAAGCGAGCCAGGTGCTGCGCGAACTTGCCCCAGCTTCGTTGCGCGGCGCAGTTCCAATCGGCGGTTCGGCATCTGTCGATGACGGTGGAGCATGCTGGCTGAGTTCGATCTCGCTGATCGAAAACGGGTGGGAGTTGCGCCAGCTGCGAATGGCGATGGACAGGTGCCTGGCCGGCGCCGGCACGAGAAAAGTGCATGCGATCCTGTTGGATGAGGGGAGTGCGGAGCCGTGGCCGTGATAGTCGGGTCCCGCGACGAGCGAGCTATGCGGATCGATCTGGCTTCTTGCGAGACCGGGAACATAAGCGAAGTCGACGCCCGATCCATCCTCGGCGAGGAAGTTCACACCGATGGCCGCGAAGTCAGGGGCCATCCGGTTGCTTTCCTCCGGATGCCAGGCGATCCGGAACCTGAGTTCGCACCATGCCTCGCTCGTCAGATCCCTGAACTCGAAATCCGCCTTCGACCAGCGATTGTTATTGGAGACGATATGGTGCCCGTCCGGTTTGCCAGACGAGGGATCGATCGCCTCGTTGGCTGGAACCGGAGCAATGCGTCTGACGTCGAGCATGGGTCTGTCGAGGTTTCTGTTGGAGAGATTTGCCTGAATGGCTTTGAGCTCGCCACAGGCGAGCGTCGGTGACCCTTGGCGATTGGACGTCAGGTCCCGCTTGCGACTTCCAGGAAGAGAGCCATACGGATCAGCTCGGACAGGCTCTTGGCTTCCATTTTCGCCATCACGTTGGAGCGGTGGATCTCCACCGTTCGGATGCTGATGTTCAGCTCGTGGGCGATCATCTTGTTGGCCTTGCCGGCAACGAGACCGTCGAGCACCTGCCGCTCCCTCTGAGACAGGGATTGCAGGCGCGCCTGCGTTCTCAGAAGCTCCTGGCTTTTACGCACGCTCTTCTCGTCGCAGACCAGGGCGAAACGGACCACTTCGAGGAAGCGGTCCTCTCTGAACGGCTTCTCGAGGAAGTCGATCGCGCCCGCCTTCATGGCCTCGACGGCGAGCGGAATGTCGGCGTGGCCCGTCATGACGACGACGGGGGCATTGATGCCGCGGGCCTGAAGACGCCGGATGAATTCGAGCCCGTCGATGCCGGGCATGCGAACATCCGTGACGATGCAGCACCGGCCCGGATCGCCGACTTCTTCGAGGAATGCTTTGGCGGATTCGTACAGGCGAACGTTCAGGCCAGCCGATACCAGCAGAAACGACAAGGCTTTGCGTACCCCGACGTCATCATCCACCACATATACGATCGGCGTGTTCGACACTGGCCATATCCTCCTTGTCGACGGTTCTTAAGGTAAAATGAAACGTGGTTCCTTCGCCGGGTGTCGAATTCGCCCAGATCTTGCCGCCATGGGATTCCACGATCGTTCGGCTGATCGAGAGGCCCACGCCCATGCCGCTCCGCTTGGTGGTCGTAAACGGCTTGAACAGGTTCTTCAAGACTTCCGGCGCGATCCCGGAACCGGTGTCCTGAACGCTGATCCGAACCAGCGGTTCGCGCCCGTCGACGCCTGCCATGATCCGCAATTCGCGCCGGGAAACGTCCTGCATGGCCTCGATGGCATTGCGGATCAGGTTGAGGAGAACCTGCTGAATCTGAACCCGGTTGACGAAAACCAGCGGGCTGTCGGAGGGAAAGTCGAACTCGACCTTGATCTCCTTCTCCTTGGCTCCGACGAGAGCCAGGGCACTGGCCTCTTCGACCAGCCTTTGCAGCCCCTCGATCTGATGCTCGCTTCCGCCGCGGGCGACGAACTCGCGCAGCTGCCGGATGACCTCGCCGGCCCGCAGGGCTTCCTCGGCAGCCTCGTTGATGGCACCGCGCACGAGGGCGACCTTCTCATCCTCGTTGCCGGCCAGGATCAGGCTGCAGCCTTTGAGATAGCTCGTGATCGCCGTCAGCGGCTGATTGATCTCGTGGGCCAGCGTCGAGCCCATCTCGCCCAGGGCCGTGAACCGGGACATGTAGGCGAGCTCGGATTGCAGCTCCTGCATGCGCGTCTCGGTTCGTTGGCGCTCCGTGAGATCACGGATGAAGGCCGTGAAGAAGCGCTCGCCGTCCGACTCCATCTCGCCGACCTGCACTTCCATCGGAAAGGTCGAGCCGTCCTTGCGCTGGGCGACGGCGACGCGGCCGCTCCCGATGATGCGGCGTTCTCCCGTTTCCCGATATCGCCGGATATAACCGTCATGCTGTTCGCGATAGGGGAGAGGCATGAGATACTTGACGCTGGTTCCGAGAACCTCCTCGGGGTCGTAGCCGAACATGCGCACCGCCGTGGCGCTGAAGGAGCGGATGATGCCGCTTTCATCCGCCACGACCATCGCATCGGGCACGGTTTCCAGAATCGACCGGAGATGAGCTTCCCGGGTGCGCAGCCGTTCTTCGCTGGAGCGCAGGGCGTTTTCGGCGACCTTGCGCTCGGTGACGTCTTGAACCGTGCCGATCTTGCGAACGGGACGTCCTTCGTCGTCGATCATCGTGCGGCCGATAGCCGAAATCCAGCGCTCTTCGCCCGTATCGCTGCGGATGACGCGGAAGGTGCCGCTATAGGTCAGGCTGCCACCGACCCCGTCGTCATAGAACATATGCTCCATGCGATCGCGGTCGTCGGGGTGGATGCCGCCGAGCACGATCTCGCGCGTCAGGGAAATATCGGCATCGAGGCCGAGGATCTGCCGGGCCTCCGGCATCCACTGGCGACGTCCGGTCAGAAGATCCAGGTCCCAGATCCCAAGCGCCGTCGTCTCGATCGCCAGCCGGAGCCTTTCGTCGCTGCTGCGCAGCTTCATTTCGGCTCGTCTTTGATCGTGAATGTCCGTGACCGTGCCGACCCATTCCTGCACGGACCCGTCTTCATTCAGGAGAGGCACGGCTCTCGCCAGAACCCACCGGTATCGGCCGTCCGCCCGCTGAATGCGATATTCCAGCATTCCGGGTTCTTCCGAGAGCCGGATCGCCCGCCATTGCGCGAGGAGCTTCTCGCGGTCGTCGGGATGCACAGCGGTCAGGAATCCGAAACCCGTATATTCTCTCCTGGGCTGGCCGCTGAACGCCTCCCATCCCCAGACCTTGGTGATCGAGCCGTCCGTGGCTGCGCGCCAGACGATCGCAGCGCTGGCTTCGATCAGAGCGCGATACTGCTCTTCGCTTTGGCGCAGGCGCTCGGCCGCGGATTTCTGTTCATGGATATCCGTGACGGTGCCGACCCATTCCTGGACTGCCCCATCGGGCGCGCGGAGGGGGACAGCCCTCGTCAGGACCCAGCGATAGAAGCCATCGGGACCGCGCGCGCGATATTCGGTCGTCGAGGCCTCTTCCGATGCGAGCGTTTCCAGCCACGCGGAGGTCACTCGCTCGCGGTCATCGGGGTGGACGGCATCCAGCCAATCGTAATCCCTGAGTTCATCGGAGGGCTGGCTCGGAAAACCTGCCCAGCCCGAGAATCCTTCGATGAGCGAACCGTTGGGGGAGGCACGCCAGACCATGGCGGCGCTCGCTTCGATAAGAGCCCGGTAGCGCTGCTCCTGTGTCTTCAGGGCGGCTTCCGCAACCATGAAGCGGCTGATGTCGCGGGCGGTCAGAACGAAGTTGCATAGATTGCCGAGATCGTCTTCGACGGCATCGATCGTGATGCGGCAGAGGAAAGAGATGCCATTCTTCTTCGCGCAGCGAACCTGGTCCGCCGAATGGCCCAAACTTTCTGCACTCTTCAGATCACGGAACAGCTTTTCCTGCACATGCTGATCAGCCGGATACAGAAGGGAGAAGTGTCGGCCCAGAACTTCTGCGGATTCCCAGCCATAGATGTGCCCGGCACCAGCGTTCCAGGATACGATATTTCCTTTCACGTCGAGCGTAATCAGTGCGAAGTCGCGAATGGAATTGAGCACGCGTCCTGCGTCCGCGCCCGAAATCGCCTTCCGGTCGGCGCGCACGTCGAATCCGTCTTCTAACGCAGAAGTATGAGTCATTATCCCCCAACCCACGGCTGCGTTGCATGCAACAATGAACTTAATAGCCTAAGATCACGAAAGCAGCATAGTCGATAGGCTTGCCCGGTAACAAAAAATCAATGTTTCGGCCTATCGCACTTCTCGAAGCCAAGCATCTGAAAAGCAACTGATTCGGTTGCGACATCGTAGCGGCGAGAACCTATGGCAGGTTCAAGCATTCTATAATGATATTAAGTAGCGTAGAAATTTCCGGTCATCGGTAGCGCCCGTAGCGCGAGCTCCGGTCGGTGAGGTCAGCCTCGGGCAAGGTTGAAGAGTTAAATGCCTCTTTACCATACCTGCCTGGAGAACCCCGTGACGTCACCTGTCTACCTGTTCGATCTGGCATCGCGACAGTCGCAGTGGCTCGCCGCGCGTCAGACCACGATCTCCGGAAACGTCGCCAATGCCAATACGCCCGGATACCGGGCCCGGGACGTCGAGCCTTTCGCCGACGTGCTGGATAAGACCAAGCTGACGATGGCGGCGACGAATGGTGGCCATATCGGCTTCGAGCCGTCGCGGGCGGAAGCCGCGAAGGTGAAGAAGTCCGAGAGCTGGGACACCGTCTATTCCAAGAACTCGGTCAGCCTGGAGCAGGAACTCATCAAGGCTGGTGAGGTCAACCGGCAGCATTCCTTGAACACAAGCATCGTCAAGTCATTTCACCGGATGCTGCTGTCGAGCGTGAGGACTTCGTGATGATTGATCCCTTGGTTGCATCCAGCAAATTATCGAGCTCGGGCCTCGAGGCCCAGTCGGCGCGGCTCCGCGTGGTGTCCGAGAACATCGCGAACGCGCAGTCGACGGGGCGCACGCCCGGGTCCGATCCCTATACCCGCAAGACGATCACCTTTCGCTCCGAACTCGATCGAGCGCTCGGAGCGGCATCGGTCGCAGTGAAGGATGTCGGCGAGGATCAGGCCGCCTTTCCGGTCGAATACGATCCGGGGAATCCGGCCGCCGATGAGAACGGCATGGTCAAGAAGCCGAACGTCAACATGCTGATCGAGATGGCCGACATGCGCGAAGCCAACCGTTCGTATCAGGCCAACCTTCAGATGATGAAGCAGGCCAGAGCCATGATCTCTGCAACAATCGATCTCATGAGAGGCTGATATGGTCAGTGCAGTTTCCTCGATTTCCTCGATGATCGAACGTCCTGCGGGCGTCGCGGGCGTTTCCTCCTTCGGCATTTCGCCGGGCGCTGGTGCATCAGGCGTCTCTCCGGTCAGCTTCGGCGACGTGATGTCCCAGGTTGCGACAAACGCCATCGACACGATGAAAGCCGGCGAGGCCGCCTCGATTTCCGGCGTGCAGGGCAAGGCCTCGGTCCAGCAGGTGGTGGAAGCCGTCATGTCGGCCGAGCAGACTCTCCAGACGGCGATCGCGATCCGCGACAAGGTGGTTGCCGCCTACCAGGAAATTGCGCGGATGGCGATCTAAGGAGGATACGATGCGGGCGCTTGCGATTGCTGCAACGGGCATGAATGCACAGCAGCTGAACGTCGAAGTGATTGCCAACAACATTTCGAACGTCAACACCACCGCGTTCAAGGGAGCGCGGGCAGAGTTCACCGACCTGCTTTATCAGACCGAGCGTTCGCAGGCGGTTCCGAACCAGGCCGGGTCGAGCCCGGTTCCCGAAGGAGCCATGCTCGGCCTCGGCGTGCGGACCGCGGCGATCCGGAACCTGCATCGCCAGGGATCCCTGACGAACACGTCGAACCAGTTCGATCTCGCCCTGAACGGCCGCGGCTGGTTTCAGGTGGATGCCCCGAGCGGCGAGGTCGTCTATACCCGCGCCGGCTCGTTCAACAAGAACGGCAACGGACAGCTCGTCACCCTCGACGGCTACACCCTCAATCCGCCGATCATCATCCCGCCGAACACCGTCGACGTGACGATCAACGAATCGGGTGAGGTCTTCGCCAAGATCGATGGACAGGCGCAGCAGCAAAATCTCGGGCAGCTGACGCTCGCCAATTTCGCGAACGATGCCGGCCTCGAGCCGATCGGCAGCAACTACTATCGCGAGACCATCGCGTCCGGCGCGCCGGCAGTCGGCATTCCGTCGGATCCCGGCTACGGCAAGATCCATCAGGGCTATCTCGAGGCATCCAATGTTGATCCGATCAAGGAGATCACGAACCTGATTTCGGCTCAGCGCGCGTTCGAGATGAACTCCAAGGTCATTCAGGCCGCCGACGACATGGCCGGAACGGTCTCGAAGGGCATCCGCTAAGATCAGGGTCCGAGCAAACGCATCATGAAGTCTCTTTCTCAAATCGCTCTCGCGGCTTTTGCTTTGGTGTTGGCAACCGGCCAGGGCGCTCTGGCGGAAGAGCGCATCCTTCCGGTTCCGGCGATCACCATCTATCCCGGCGACACGATCAACGAGTCGATGCTGAAGGACCGGACCTTTCCGGAAAACTACCGCTATCGCACCGCCGTGGTCGAGTCGCCGCGGGTTCTCGCAGGCAAGATGGCGCGCCGTACGCTTTTGCCCGGCGAGCCCATTCCTATGAATGCGGTGGACGACCCGAAGCTCGTGACGCGCGGCACCCAGGCCCAGATCGTTTTCGAGGAGGGAGGTTTGTCCATCATGGGGATCGGTATCCCGCTTCAATCGGGAACCTTGGGCGAGACGATCCAGGTCAAGAACGTGGATAGCGGCCGGATCATCACCGGTCGTGTCCAGTCCGACGGCCGGATCCGGATCGGAGTCCAGTAATGCTCCGCATCCTCGCCTCCATTCTCTTCGCTCTGATCGCCGTCCAGGCGCAGGCCGCGACCCGCATCAAGGATGTGGCCTCGGTTCAGGGCGTCCGCGACAACCAGCTGATCGGATACGGGCTCGTCATGGGCCTGCAGGGAACGGGCGACACGCTCCGCAATTCGCAGTTCACCGAGCAGTCCCTGCAATCGATGCTGGATCGCATGGGCGTCAACGTTCGCGATCTCAACCTGCGCACGCGCAACGTCGCGGCGGTGATCGTGACCGCTGATCTTCCTCCCTTCGTCGGACAAGGGTCGCGCATCGACGTGACGGTCACGTCGATGGGCGATGCGACCTCTCTCAAAGGCGGCACCCTGATGCTCACCGCGCTCCAGGGGGGCGACGGCCAAGTCTATGCAGTCGCGCAGGGGGCGCTTGCCGTCTCCGGATTCTCCGCACAGGGGCAGGCCGAAACCTTGACGTCCGGCGTCGCGACGGCGGGGCGGATCCCGAATGGGGCTCTCATCGAGCGCGAGGTTCCGGGTGGGTTCAACGTTTCCGGTCCCATGGCGTTCGAGCTCAAGAACCCCGATTACAAGACCGCCACGCTGATCACCGACGCCATCAATCAGTATACTCAGCAGCGCTTCGGCCTCCGCGTGGCGTCCCCGCGCGACTACCGGACCGTCGTTCTGCAGAAGCCGAAGACCATCGCCGCGACGCGTTTCATCGCCGAGCTCGGCGATCTCGAGATCCGGCCCGATACGCCCGCCAGGATTGTGGTCGATCAGCGCACGGGCACGGTCGTCATCGGAAGGAACGTCCAGATTTCCACGGTCGCGATCACGCATGGCGCCTTGACGATCCGCGTGACGGAGGCGCCGGAGGTTTCGCAGCCGGACCCGTTCACGATGGGCCAGACCGTTGTCGTTCCACGCACTCAGATCACGGCTGCGGAGGAGCGCGTGCCTCTCGCAATCGTGAGGGGAGCCGATCTGCAGACCCTCGTGAAGGGTCTCAACCAGATGGGTCTCAAGCCGTCCGATGTGATTGCCATCCTCCAGGCGGTGAAGACCGCGGGAGCGCTGCAGGCAGAGCTGGTGATCCAGTGAGAGGTGCCACGATGATCAAGGCAATTCATAAAGCGGCGGCTTTTGCGGGTCTCACCCTCGCTCTCGCAATGCCGGGCGCTGCTCTGGCCCAGAATGCCGAAGCCGCGCCCAAGAGCAACCAGTTCTGTGCCAACATTGCCGATGCCGCGGCGGATGCCCGCTTTGCCCTCCAGAAGCAGGCGCTCGCCGACATGGAGAAGGAAATCGAGAGCCGCATCAAGGTGCTCGAAGCCAAGCGCGCCGAGTATGAAGAGTGGCTCCGTCGCCGCAACGAGGTTCTCGAGAGGGCGGACGAGACGGTGGTCTCGATCTATGCCCGCATGCGCCCGGATGCAGCGGCTCTCCAGCTCACCAACATGGACGAGGAAATCGCAGCCGCCGTCATCGCCAGGCTGAACCCCAGAGTGGCGAGCGCGGTGCTGAACGAGATGGAGCCCGCGCGGGCGGCTCAACTGGCCAATGTCATCACCGATGCTCCCAAGCGGGACAAGAACGCTGTGAGGCAAAATTGAAAAACCTTATCGTCATTGCCGGCCTGTGCTTTCTTGGCGCCTGCGCAACGCGACCTGAGGATTTCGGGCGTGAGCCGGGCATGACGCCGGTCGGCTCCGGAATCGCGGTGGAGCGCGAGCCGCTTCCGCATCTGTTCAAGGCGGCGGGGCGTTCCGCTCCGAACTCGACATGGAGCAATGCCAGCGCCGATCTCTTCACCAGCCCCCGTGCGCGGCAGGTCGGTGACATCGTCACGGTCAATATCCAGATCGACGACAAGGCCGAGTTCGACAATGCGAGCGACAGGTCGCGTCGCTCTTCGATCGGCGCCGGGCTGGATTATGCATTTTCCTTCCAGGGCTGGAACGCGGAGGGCACCGGCGATCTCGGCGTCGATTCCTCCTCCTCCTCGAAAGGACAGGGCACGATCGATCGCTCCGAGAAGCTGCGGCTCTCCGTGGCGGCGGTGGTCAACGAGGTTCTGCCCAACGGCAACGTTGTGATCAGCGGGTCGCAGGAGGTTCGCGTGAACTTCGAGGTGCGCGTTCTCAACATCGCCGGCATCGTGCGCCCGCGCGATATCTCGCCGAAAAACACCATTAGCTACGACAAGATCGCCGAAGCGCGCGTATCGTATGGTGGCCGCGGGCGCCTCATGGAGGTCCAGCAGCCGGCTTACGGACAGCAGCTCTACGACATCGTGGCGCCCTTCTAGCGAACACCACAGGACGCGAACCCGATGGCCAAGGCTCTGGCGCTCCCGCCACCTTCCGACCGCGCGACACCCAAAGAGGGCTCGCTGCGGTGGCTGCTGACGCTCGGTCTCCTGACGCTGCTCTCGGCCGCCATCGGCGGCGGGTTCGGCCTCGTCATGGTGTCGGGAATCCAGAAGCAGGTCGAGGAGAAGTACAAGGCCCTCCCGAAGAAGCCTGAGGTCGTCAGCCCCTATACCGGCGATATCGCCATCAAGAAGCTCGCTCCCGTCGTGACCAATCTGACGGGCTCGGAGAGCGATTGGGTCCGATTGGAGGCCTCGATCGTCTACAAGGCCGGCGGAGAGCAGAACCCCGACGTGGTTGCGGCCGAAACGAGGCAGGACATTCTCGCCTATGTTCGCACCCTGTCGCTCGCCCAGATCCAGGGGCCGAGCGGGCTGCTTCATCTGCGGGAGGATCTCAACGAGCGCGTCAAACTGCGCTCGAAGGGCGCCATTCAGGAGCTGGTCCTCGAGACCCTGATCGTTCAGTAACCCGTTTTCAGTTTGCGTTTTTGAGATCCACTTATCCGAAAGCCATTTGATTCATGCCGTTTCGCTTCATGACCCTCGGCGCCTTTCTGCTCCTCGCAACAAGCGCCAGCGCCCAGGTCCCGAGCCTCGAATCGCTCATTCCCGCTGGGGACGGGGCCGTCAGCGGGCGAATCATCCAACTCGTCGTTCTGCTGACCGTCCTGTCGCTGGCACCTGGCCTTCTGATCATGGTGACCAGCTTCACCCGCTTCGTCGTCGCCTTCTCGTTCCTGCGCTCGGGCCTCGGCCTTCAGAGCACTCCGGCCAACATCTTCCTCATCAGCCTTTCGCTGTTCATGACGTTCTTCGTCATGGGGCCGACCTTCGACCGGGCATGGAACGATGGCGTCCGGCCCCTGACGGAGAACCGCATTTCGGAGGCCGAGGCCTTCACCAAGACGACCGAGCCGTTCCGTGAATTCATGCTGACCCATGTGCGGCCGAAGGACCTGCAGATGTTCAGCGATCTTGCGGCGGTGAACTATCCCAAGCCCAGCGAGGGCGAGAAGATCGACCTCAGGATCCTGATTCCGGCCTTCATGATCTCCGAGCTCCGCCGCGGCTTCGAGATAGGGTTCCTGATCGCGCTTCCGTTCCTCGTCATCGACATGATCGTTGCCACCCTGGTGATGTCCATGGGCATGATGATGATGCCGCCGACCGTTCTCGCATTGCCGTTCAAGATCCTCTTCTTCGTCTTGATCGACGGTTGGAATATTCTCGTGAGCGGACTGGTCCGGTCGTATTTCTGATGACCCACTTTTTCCCGGCCGCGCGACGGCCAGCAACCCTCGCACAAGGTTGACGGCGCAAAACTGATCTCGACAAGACTCATAATATCGAGATTTCCTATGCCCGGTCGTCAACATGCCGAAAGACTATGGACTAGTTTGATGCTGTTGGGCGCTCGCCGCCTCGCAGCCTTGGCGGCGATCGGTCTCGCGGTCTTCCTGTCGGTCGGCATCGGTGCCTATTACCTGAGCCGTCCCGCGCAGGAGACGCTCTATACGGGTCTCGACCGCGAGGATGTCGGGCGCATGGGTGCCGTCCTCAAGGATGCCGGCATCCCCTTCGATGTGAGCGCGGATGGAACGGCGCTCCTCGTCAGCTACGGCAACACGGCCCAGGCCCGCATGCTTCTTGCGGAGAAGGGCCTGCCGCACAGCACGAAATCCGGCTATGAGCTCTTCAACGATCTGGGTTCCCTCGGCCTGACCTCCTTCATGCAGGAGGTGACCAAGGTGCGGGCGCTGGAAGGCGAGCTTTCCCGAACGATCCAGGGGATGAAGGGCATCAAGGCTGCCCGTGTTCACATCGTCCTGCCGGAACGCGGCTCCTTCCGCCGCGAGCAGCAGCCGCCTTCCGCCTCCGTCGTCATCCGCACGGTTCCCTCGGACGATGCGTCGTCGGCGCAGGCGATCCGGCATCTCGTCGCTGCAGCCATCCCCGGAATGGCCGTCGACAAAGTGACCGTCATGAACACCGACGGCACGCTGCTGATGTCGGGCGACGACGCGGCGAACGCCTCGACCGGTAAGATGGCCCGCCTCGAAAAGACTGTCGGCCTCGAGATCCAGGATAATGTGCGGCGTACCCTCATGCCCTATCTCGGAACGGGCAATTTCGAGGTCAGCGTCGCGGCACGCCTGAGCACGGACAAGGTCAGCACGAACGAGACGATCTACAATCCGGAATCGAAGGTCGAACGGTCGACCCGGACGATCAAGGAGACCGAGGTCTCGCAGAACCGAAGCGGCCAGAAGCCTACGACGGTCCAGCAGAACCTGCCGGACGAGAACGTCCGCGCCGAATCGGGCGAGAGTGCCAGCGAGGACAATCAGCGCCGTGAGGAGCTGACGAACTACGAAATTTCCTCCAAGACGATCCAGACGATCAGCGACGGCTACCAGATCAGGAACCTGTCGGTGGCCGTGCTGGTGAACAAGTCTCGCATCGCATCCCTGCTCGGGGAGAAGGCGACCCCGGCGGACATGGATGCCAAGATCGCGGAGATCGAGCAGCTCGTGTCGTCTGCTGCCGGATTCAACAAGCCCCGCGGCGACCAGATCAAGGTTGCTGCCGTGAGCTTCGTCGACGACGGGGGCATGCTGCAGCCGGTTGCCGGGCCGTCGCTCAGCGAGATTCTCATGCGCCAGTTCGGAACGGTCGTGAATGCCCTGACCATTCTCGCACTCTGCGCCATGATGATCTGGTTCGGGCTGCGCCCCGCAGTCAGAATGCTCGTGGCGCGCCACCAGGCTGATCTCGAGCTCCAAAGGGAGCAGGCGGCTGCCATCGCCGCAGCAGAGGCCGAGGAAGCTCTCGAGCACAGCGCGGAGGCTGGAACTGCCCTGCAGCTCGCCGATGCCGAGGCCGGTCAGAACCTCATCGAGATGCCGCGGACGCCGCAGCGCAAGCTCGAACAGATCGTCGAGCTCAGCGAGGAGCAGGCCGCAGCCGTGCTCAAGCAGTGGCTCGGGCGGGAGGCTGCGTGATGGCCGTGACGATCGCCAGCCTGCTGGCGGATTTCTCGCCCAAGTCAGCCGGCGACGCACTCGGGATCGGACTTCTGAGAGCCGCCAAGGCTTCGCCCGAACCGATGCCGGAGCCGCCACCGCCGGTGATCGACCGGCAGGCAGAGCTGCTCAAAGCGGTCGAGGCAAAGGTGCGCGCCGAGGAAAGGGAAAGCGCCCGCCTCGCCGTCGAGGAGGCGGTAACGGCGGAGGCGAAGCGCTTCGAGCGCGAGATGCAGGCCGAGCGCGAGGCGTGGGTCGATCAGCAGGCAACGCAGATCGCGGCACAGCTCCTGGAAGGGTTTGGGCGCATCGAGGCGCTCCTGTCCGAACGGGTCGCCAGCATTCTCAGACCTTTCGTGTCGGATGCGATGCGTCAGAAGACGCTTGAGGAACTTGAGGAGGCTCTGGCAACCGTGTTGTCGGGAGGCGAGCCCAAGCTCCTCAAAATCACGGGACCTGAGGACCTGCTGCTGTCGATGAAGGAGCGGATGGGATCCCACGGAGAGGCAATCGAATTTTGTCCGGGCGAGCACGTTGAAGTCAGCGTCGTCGCCCGCGATACAACGCTTCGGACGCAGTTTGACTCGTGGTCGAGCCGCCTGAAGCAGGCCCTGGAAGGCTGACAGGTCATGGCTACCGCGGAAAAGCAGGAAATCGTCATCGTCCGCCGAGGCGGCGACGGCGAGGATGTCGTCAAGGGAGGCGCGTGGAAGATCGCTCATGCGGACTTCATGACCGCCATGATGGCTTTCTTCCTCGTGATGTGGCTGATCAGCCTGACGGACGAAGAGACACGCAGCGGCGTCGCCAACTATTTCAATCCTGTCCAGCTCGCCGAATCGACTCCGAACAAGAAGGGGCTCGACGACCCGCAAAACGTGCCGCCGGACAACGAGACGGACAACACCAAGGACGGCAAGGAAAAGGGAAGCGGCGAGGGGACCGGCGGAAAGTCCCACCAGCTGCGCAAGCCGCGGTTCAAGGAGGGCGCGCTCTTCCAGGATCCTTACGCGGTGCTCGCGCGCATTGCCGACGAAGTCGAACCTAACCCGCACGACACCCTCGGGGCCGACGTCACGCCTGGCGAAAGCGACATGCCGGGCCTCAAAGCGGGCGAAGCCTTCAGAGATCCGTTCGATCCACTCTACTGGCAGGTCGCCCCCATCGACGAGCTGAAGACGGAGACGCCGGCAAAGCCTGGAACCGCCGCTCCCGCACCGCCGAAGGCGGTAATGGACGCCGTCGCTGCCTTGAAGGCAACAGCAGGCAAGCAGGATTCGAAGATTGCTACAGCTGCTCGGGACGGACAGAGCGTCCCAACCGACGCAGCAGCGGCCGGCAATGCCCAGGCTGCTGATGCGTTGACGGATGCCGACCGGAAGGCTGCCGAGCTGAAGAGAGAGATTCTCAAAGCCGTCCAGACATCGAAGGACGCCTCGCCGCAACCCCATGTCGAGGTGCGGCGCACGGGAGCAGGAACGCTCATCAGCCTGACGGACGACTTTGATTTTACGATGTTCGCAGTCGGCTCGGCCGAGCCGCATTCGAAGGTCGTGAAGGCGATGGCGGAAATCGCCAAGATCCTTCAGTCGCGCCCAGGCAAGATCGTGATCCGCGGTCATACGGATGCGCGGCCCTTCAAATCGGCCAATTACGACAACTGGCGTCTGTCCCATGCACGAGCTCAGATGGCATTGTACATGCTCGTGCGGGGCGGATTGAACGAAAGCCGGATCGTGCGTGTCGAAGGTCATGCCGACAGGGACCCGAAGATCCCGAGCGATCCGAAGGCGGATCAGAACCGCCGGGTCGAGATCCTTTTGCAGGAGTGATCGCGGTGAAAGGACTTTTACAGGCGATCCTCGCGTTCTCGCTCACGGTTTCCTCCGCCGCGGCAATGTCCGAGACGGAGCAATCATCCGCAGCGGAACCGCAAGTCGAGCAGGAGGCTATTGCGCCGGGCGTACCCGGTCCTGTCCAGCTCGTGCGGACATTGCACCTGATGCAGGATCAGATTGCCGTGGGCTCGACGGAGGCGCATCTGGGACAGCGCGGCCTTCTCGGAATTCTCGACGACCGGTTCATGAGCCTGCCGCCGGAAACCTGGCACAACAGCAGGAATGTCCGCGCAGCCGTTTCTCTCGTCCTGAGTGGCGGCAAGCCGGACATTCTGAGAAAGCTTCTGGAGCAGGGTTCCGAGGTTCTGTCGGAGACAGAGCGTCCCCTGATCGAAGGAGCACTCGCCTATGTGGAGGGGCGGGAAGAGGCAGCGCAGAATGCGCTGGCTGCTCTCGATCCCCGCGCGCTCCCTCCGACGCTCGGTGCGCAGCTGGCACTGGTTCAATCGGCACTCGTCGTGCGCAAGAGCGCGGCGAAATCCGACGAGCTGCTCGATTTCGTTCGCCTGCAGGCGCCTGGAACGCTTCTCGAGGAGGCGGCGCTGCGAAGACAGGTCTTCGTCGCAAGCCAGACAAACAATGTCGAAAAGTTCCAGTCCCTGGCAACCGAATACCTGCGCCGCTACAGGCACTCCATCTATGCGGGCAATTTCCGGCAGCGCCTCGCCTCCGCCCTCACGCGAATCGACTTCGGAAAGGAATCGGCGCGGTTCGACGGCATCGTGGCGATGATGTCCGAGCTTGAGCCAAGCGCGCGGCTCGAACTCTATCTTCTGGCCGCCCGCGCCTCGATCGAGCAGGGATTGACAATTTCGGCTCGGATGATGGCGGACAAGGCCCAGGAGCTGGTCGGGCAGGACAAGGCGAGCGCTGCCAGGGCGAAACTCTACCGGGCCGCATCGGCGATCACCTCGCCGGAGGGCATCGCCGGCGCCGTCGACGAACTGCGCGGACTCGACCGTTCCATTCTGGCGGTGAGCGACGTGAGCCTGCTGGATTCTGCCCTCGCAATGGCAGGCCAGATACGCAACCTGCCCGGCATGGCGGAGAGCCAAACAAGAGAGGCAAAGCCCGTCGCGACGAAAGTGGCCGAAAACCAACCCGCGCAAGGACTGGAACAGCTTCAATCGCTATCCAAAGCACGTGACGCGCTCAGCCGCGTCGACAAATTGATCAAGAAGTAGGGCTTGATGAGACCATGAGCCGGCTCGACATTCTGCCGCAACCCTCCCCGAGACTTGCTGACGCCTCATCGGCTCGAAGCCGCTCGGTCTCTCCGGACGGGCACGAGGGCAACGGCAACTCCGCGGCGCAGGGCTTCGATGCTCTCCTGGAGAATTTGTCGGGCAATCTCCAAAAGGACGGTAAGACGTCCGCTCTTCAGGATTTCGCTTTTCCAGGCGATGAGACTGACGGGCCGGAAACGAACCTCTCGTCGGATGAAAGCGATTCGCTGCAGGCGCTGCTTTCGAATGCGCTGTCGGACAACGGCCTTGGCGATGCGACAGGTTTGCAGACCGCAGGCTCTGCCATCTCCGTCATCGAAGGGCTGTTGCCCCGCATTCTGGAACAGGCGGGCAACGGTGAACGAGTGGGCGACAGGCAATCGGGTTCATCCGGGGGAGCACTCAACCTGCTTCTGTCGCAGCAGAGCGGCAGCGAAATCGATCTGACGAATCCGGGGCTGGGAGCGAGACTTCCGATCAGCGTCCAGAAGCAGGAAACCCATTTCAGGCCGATCGTCGAGGGATTTGATCTCGCGCCCGCGGGTCCGGAAGCTGGTGGTGCAGCAGAGCCCGGATCGGCCACGAACGAAATCTTGGCCCATACGCTCAAAGCGGCAAGATCCGCTGGAACTCCGCAGAGCGATCGTCCATCCACCATGCAAGCGGTCTCGAGCAATGCGCCAGCTCCCGTAGTTTCAGAGGCCTCCAAGGAGGCGGAGGGTGCGCAGACGATTGCGGTTGAGCCGCGCAAAGATCGTTCCGAAACGCAGGGAGCGCAGCAGATGGGCAGTTCGAAGGCGGAAGCCACCTCGCTGCCGGCCGGAACGCTCCAGCAGATCGCCGGGGCGATTCTCGACGATGTCGAGAGCCTGTCGACAGTTCAACACTCGTCGATGCCGAGTGACGGCCTGAACCGGGTTGCCACCGCGAAAGCCTCTGCCGGTGCTCTCCGGGTCCTTCATCTTCAGCTGAAACCCGCCGAACTCGGCCTCGTGACGATCAAGATGCGGCTTGCCGGCGATGGCCTTGAGATGGAAATCCAGGCCGAGAGCGAGGAGACGGCCGAACTACTCAGAAACGACGCAGAGAAGCTGTCGAGCCTCCTGCGGGTCTCCGGATATCGCCCGGACGCGATCACCATTCATTCCACTGAAGCTGCTGCAAATGACCGTTCTTCCTTCCAGCGTCCCCAGCAGGGATCGCAATCGCAAGGCCAATCCTTCGAGCAGGGCGCAGCATCGGGGCAGGGCGATTCCTCCCGTCATCGGCAGGATCAGCAGGAGCGAGGCAGCTCGGACATCCGCAAAGGCTCGGACCAGGCTCACGCTTCTGGCAGCAGCGGCTCTGGCGGGGTCTATCTTTAGCTTTCAGCCGGCTGCAGCCCAATCGCCCTCGGGCCTATGCGAACGCGAAATGATGCGCGCCTCGGCCAAATACGGTGTGCCCCTCGGCATGCTCTACTCGGTCGGATTGACGGAAACCGGCCGGCGCGGCAGCCTGCAACCCTATGCGATGAACATCGAAGGACGCGCCGTCTTTGCCACGAGCGCGGCCGAGGCGATCCAGCAATTCGAGGCAGCCAGCCGATCCGGTGCGAGGCTGATCGATCTTGGCTGCATGCAGATCAATCATCTCTATCACCGCGAGAACTTCAGCTCTCTCGGGGAAATGCTTAATCCACGCACCAACGTGGAATATGCCGCCCGCTTTCTGCGCGAGCTGAAGTCCCGTCACGACACCTGGACCATGGCGGTTGCCCGTTACCACGCCGGTCCGAACAACGATCCGGCGCAAAAGCGCTATGTCTGCCGCGTCATCACGAACATGGTCGCGACCGGCTTCGGACAATGGACACCCGCCGCACGAGGCTTCTGCGCCGATGCGCCAGGCCTGAGCAAGGGGCAGACGGCCTCGTCGGACGGCTGAGCGCCGGCCTCCGACGGGCTCCACATCCTAGCGTGTCATTGTGATAGCGGCGCTCGAATTGCTTAAACTGCCGCTCAGCGACGCTTCTGCGCCGGACAGGCGTGCCACCGGCTGGCCGCGTGAGAACAAAACGACCTGATCGTCGCGGAAGCTCCAACCGTTCACGCCCCGCATTGCGTCCTGCGAGCACCCTTGCGTCGAGGCTTTGTAGAGATCCAGCGAGGGAACGCTCGAGAGCTGGACCTTGCAGCGCGACGTGCCGATTGTGGCGCTCCAGGATCCTGCATAGGACGATGCGCGCTTGGGGCTCGTAAACATGCCGGGCGGACTCGCCTGGACCGGAGCGGCAGCCTGACCGTCCGCGAGGATCGGCGGGCTTGCGGGCAAAGGCGATGGCGTGGCGATCGCACGCGGATCGAGGAGGGGTTCGGCCGGACCCTTCGGGACGTGAAAGCCTGGAGCCGGCGGCATGTCGACTTCCGCAAACACCTCGTAGCGCCGTGGCTGAACTCCGGGAGCCTCGATCACGGCTCCGTCCGGATAGAGGATAGCGGGTCCCTCGACGGCATGCTGCGTCACGACGACGGTTCGTCGACCCCAGGGGGCGGCATATTCCGGATAGGACCTGCGAACCTGCGCAGGCCCCCATGGGCCCTGGCTGTAAAGCATGTCGGTCGAGTTGCAAGCCGAGACCGTGCCCGACACTCCGAGAAGAACTACGATGATGGGGTGTCTACGCTGCATGACTCAGTGCCGAACGGTCTCGTCCTGGCAATAGGACGACATGAACCGCAACGGCAGCGGCCGCAAACGAGCGGAGGAGAGGATGCGCGCGAATGACGAGGGGTCGAAATCGGCCTCATCGAGACTGTCATCGAGGATGATTCGGGTGATCGTCACGCCGATGTCCCGGTTGCCGAAGATCAGCTGGAAGAACACGGTGACGGCGCCATGAACGAATTCCATATCGAAGACGATGGAGGAATCGCCCTGATCGGTTCCGGTATTGGCGGCACAGCCATATGACAGAGTCTCTCCCTTGAAGAAGAGCTCCGCCGAGGACATCATGATGTCGCCCATGTTGCCGTGCAGGTGGTTGTCAGCGTAGAACCTGATGATATCCGCATCGGTCAGGCAGAATTCGGCGATCACGTCCTTGATGTTGCAGGCCAGGACTTCCTCGAAGGCTTGAATGTCCCAATGGCCTCTCAACAGTGCTGCCATGTCGACGCTGCACAGGCTTCTCATTTCGACCTCGTGAGGATGTAGAACAGGATCTGGGCGACCGCTTTGTAGAAGTCGGGAGGAATCATCCGATCGATTTCCACATGGTCGTACATGGACCTTGCCAGAGGCTTGTCCTCGATCACGGGGATACCGCTCGCCTCGGCGATCTCGCGGATCTTCAGTGCGATAAGGTCCTTGCCCTTGGCGACGACGATGGGCGCGGCCGCCTCGCTGCGCTCATAGCGCAGGGCAATGGCGAAATGGGTCGGGTTGGCGATCACGAAGGTGGCCTTCGGAACAGCCGCGAGCATGCGCTTGCGGGTGCGGTCCTGGGCCAGCGAGCGCATGCGCGCCTTGACCATCGGGTCGCCTTCCATCTGCTTGTACTCTTCCTTGACCTCCTGCTTCGTCATCTTCAGATCGCTATGCCATTTGAAGCGAGCCCACAGAAGATCCGCGGCCACGAGGACGATGGTGGCGATCGCGATGGCGGATACGAGGCGCATCGCCATGGTCAACATCAGCTCCGGCAGGAGAGAGGGATCACTGAGCATGGCATTCAAGACCTTGTATTGCTCCGACTTCAGGAGCAGAAGACAGACGAGAGATACCGTTCCGAACTTGAACAGCGACTTCAGGAACTCCACCAGACCCTGGCGACCGAAGATCCGTTTCCAGCCGCCGACCGGCGATATCCGGTTCCATTGCGGCCTGATCCGCTCCGCGACGATGGATGGGACGTTCTGCAGGATCGATGCCGCCAGGCTGCAGCCGGCGAGGATCAAGATCGTGGGAACAAGGAACTGACCGACTTCGAGCGCCACCGCATGGATCAGGGCGGCGGCATCCGCGCCGGTCTCGAGGCGAAAATCTTCCGGACGGTTGACGAACAGCGACAGCTTCTCGGTCACCCCCTTCGTGGCGCTGCGAGCCGCGAAGGCCAGCACGAGGAGGATGCCGAGGATGGAGGCGAACATCGGCGCTTCCTTCGAGAAGGGAATGTTTCCCTTCTCGATGGCGTCGCGGACCTTCTTGTCGGACGGCGCTTCTGTCTTGCTGTCCTTATCGTCGGTATCAGACATCGACCGGAGTTCGCGTGTTAGCGCATCGTGCGGAAAGGTGGATCCGGCTTTCCGCGCCTAACGATGCGCTAGCCAAGAGGAGGAGCATCGGATTCAACCCCAAAAGTGGACCCACTTTTGGGTCCGATGCTCTAGAAGTAGGCCTCATCCTCGGCCTCTGAATTGATGACGATTTCTCCTCTTCCGGCCATTTCCAGCGCCAGATCGGTGATCGTCCGCCTTGCTTCCGCGATATCGCGATGTGCCGAAGGCTCCTTGCTGTTGAGTTCGTGCTCGATCATGCGGCGCACGCGCGACGAGAGGGCGGAGAGAACGACCTTGCGGAATTCCTCGTTCGTGCCTTTGAGGGCAAGGACGACGCGGTCCGGCGGGACCTGATCGAAGAGGGTCGTGCGGTCCTTGGGCGTCAGCTTCACGATGTCGTCGAAGGTGAAGAGCAGGCCCCTGAGGATCTCGGCCGATTTCGGACGCACGGTCGAGAGACTGGTCAGCACGTCCTCCATGTGATCGCGTTCCATCTTGTTGATGATGTCCGCAATCTTCGCGTGCGTATCGGCACCGGCATTCTTGGAGAAGTTTGCCATGAAATCTTCATGCAAGGTCTTCTCGATATTCTTCATCGTCTCGTCGACGATGGGCTTCATGCTCAGCATGCGGCGCATGAGATTGTTGCGCAACGGCTGCGGCAGCTGCGTCATGACCTTGGCTGCGCAGGACGGCTTCACCTTCGACAGGATCAGCGCCGCCGTCTGCGGATGCTCCTTCATCAGGTAGGAGGCGATGGCGCTCTCGGACACGGTGGAGATCCGCTCCCAGATGCTGCGGTTGGCGTTTCCGACAACCTCGCTCATGATGTTGGAGATCTGTTCCGGGCTTAAGATGCCCGTCAGAAGCTTCTCGATATGCGCCGCGCCGCCGATCAGATCGGCGCCGTCGGAGAAATTCGAGGCGAATTCCTCGACCAGCTGCTCGATCTGCGCCGGCGATACGGGCCCCAGCTGAGCGGCCGACTTGGTGACGAGGCGGATTTCCTCTTCGGAGAAGTGCTTGAGGATCTTGCTGGCCGCAGGTTTCCCCATGGCGAAGAGGAGTGTGGCGACGCGCTCAGGCCCTTTGAGGACCTTGGTGCCGTTTGCCTTCATTGGAACATGCGCGACCATGCAGGAGTGCCACTTCAGCCGTTCATATCATTCGTCGGGGGTCCGACGATCTCGGTCAGCGAGATGCCGAAGCGCGAATTGTCGTCTTCGACCACGACCACCTCGCCTCGCGCGATGATGCGGCCGTTCACGACCACGTCGACCGGCTCGCCGACCCTGTGATCGAGGGGAACGATCGCCCCGCGTCCCAGCTTCATCAGGTTGGCAACCGGCATGGTAGCAGAGCCGAGGACGACCTGGATCGTCACCGGAATGCGCAGGATGGAGTCCAGATTCCGTCCGCTGCCCAGCTTTTCGTCCTGGAGAGAGGAGCCGTCGGCGCCCTTGCCGAAAGCGCTGTCCTGCCAGGTTGCCTTGTCTTGGCCTTTGGTCTCGAAGGGATTTGTCATCGGAAAGCTGCCTTACGAACGGACGATGCCGGAACGGGAATGGATTTGTTGGCGTGCTTCTTGAGTCAGAGCCTCAAGCTGCCGTGCGACGGCCTGCGCTTCTTCGATGCGCTGGGCCAGTGCTGATAGGGTTTCCTTGCCCTCGGCGCCGAAGCCCACGACCGCCTTCTGCGCCGCGGTCAGCGCCGTGCCGGTCTTGTCGAAGATCTGCTGATACTCGGCATGGTACCGGTCGAGCTTCCGCAGCTTCACATACATCACGGCGACCATGACGCTGGTCGTCACGAGGGCGAGGAAGAGAATCGTGTTAGCGAGGGAGGACATCATCGAGAAACTCTTTTTCCTGGTCGATATGCTCGTCGACCTTGAGCACGTAGGATCCTTCGGACTGTCCGATATGGCACCAGAACAGGCCCTGCTGGTTGCCTTCGAGCTTGATCCTGCTGCGCGGCGTCGCCTGCAATTCGATCACGTCGCCGACCTTGAGATCCGCGATCTCGCCGAGGGAGAGGAAGCGCTCTTCGAGAACGGCCTTCAGCGTGACCTCGGTCTTCTTCACCTCCGTCGCGATCTGCTTCATCCAGCGCGGATCGCGACCCGACGATTCGCCGGTGACGACCTGGGAGAGAGCCTTCCGCATCGGGTTCAGAACCGATTGCGGGATGATGACGAACATCTCGCCGCCGCGGTTGAGCGCCTGGAGGAGAAACTTTGCCGCAACCGCCTGGTTGTTTCTCCGCCCGATGATGGCGAAGTCCATGCGGGTCTCGATGCGCTCGAGCTTGAACTTGGTGTCGACGATCAGGGAGAAGGAGGCCTGAAGCGCCTTCGCTACCTGCTCGAAAAGCGTCTGCGCCATGCGCAGTTCGATGTTCGAGAAGCCGCGCGCCTCCTCGACGGGTGGCTCCGAACCGTCGGACCCGAACAGGATTTCCACCATCGTATAGATGAAGTCGCGGTCGAAGCCGATCAGGATGTGGCTGTCCCACTCGGGAGCGTGGAAGATGCCGGCGACCGCATTGGCCTCGTACATCTCCAGGATCTCGGTGATGCGCCCGCTCTCGATCCCGCTCAGGGAATAGTACATGGGCGAGGCCGCCATGTGGCGCAGGTGCTCGGCACAGCTCGTCGACATGCGGTCGAAGATCACATGCAGCATCGGCAGGCGGTCGATGGACAGGCCGGCCGCATCCAGAAGCATGTCGCGGATATCGGTGGCGCTATGGGCTGCACTCATGATCAGGCTGCCTCTTTCAGCTCTTCGGAGCGCCCGCCGGAGGTGGTGGCAGCCTCCACTTCATCGATCGTCGGGCGGTATTCGACGGAAATGCCCTTGCGCCCGTGCTCCACGGCGATCTGGGGGAGGGCGCCGTTCATGTAGGCGATGAGTGCCTGCTTGACGATGACGTAGACCCGGGTCTGCTTCTCACGGGTCGACTTCACCTTGTTGGCGAGCGGCGACAGGAAGGCATAGGAGATGAAAATGCCGACGAAGGTTCCGACCAGCGCCGAGGCGATCAATCCACCCAGGATTGCGGGCGATTGGTCGATGGCGCCCAGAGCCTTCACGATGCCCAGCACGGCGGCCACGATGCCGAGGGCGGGAAGGGCCTCCGACACGGTATTGATGGAGTAATAGGGCTTCATCTTGTCGCGCTTGAGGGTTGCGATCTCTTCCTCCATGAGCGCTTCGATCTCATGGGGGCGGGCGTTGCCGATGATGATCAGGCGGGCATAGTCGCAGATGAAGAGCGTGAGGTCCTTGTCCTTGATCACGCTCGGAAAGGCCTTGAAGATCTCGGACTCTTCCGGCTGGTCGATATGGCCTTCGACCTCGTTGCGGGGGCGGTTCTTCAGCTCGCGCATGAGCGCATAGAGAAGGCCGAGGATCGAGAGGTAGTGGTCCCTCTTCGGCACCGTTCCGGAGATCGCCTCCCGCGCCGCACGGCCCGTGTCTTTCACTAACGCCATCGGGTTGGCGATGATGAACGTGCCGATCGCGATGCCGCAGATGATGACGTATTCCCAAGGCTGCCAAATGACGGCCAGGTGACCGCCCATGGCGACATAGCCGCTGACAAGCGAGCCGATGGCAACAGCCAGTCCGATCAAGACGCCCAAAGCTGTGGTCCTTCTGCGATTCCAATCTGTTGATGATGTCCTAATCGCGGAGGCTTGCGCGAAGCTGGAAACGGAAGAGCAAGCCTCATGCAAGGCTGTCCCGCTATCGAAATGCATGACAGGCGGCAGCCAGATGCCGCGCAAAAGGCCCGGTCCAGGCTGAACGGCAGGATCGGTGGATAGCCGGAGCTCTCGATGCAATCTTCGCTTTACGTGTCGTTGTCCGCGCAAGTGGCCATGGAAAGACGCCTCAACACGATTGCGAACAATGTTGCGAACATGAACACGGGCGGCTTTCGTGCCGACGAGGTCAAGTTCGAGGAGATTCTCTCCCTTGCAGCGAAGGAGAACGTTTCGTTCGCCTCCTCGGGACAGAACTTCGTCTCCCGACGCACGGGCCCGATGACCAAGACGGACAATCCGCTCGATGTTGCCATCCAGGGCGACGGGTGGTTCGCATTCCAGGGTCCAGGTGGTCCCGTCTACACGCGGGACGGTCGGTTCAAGATGAATGAGAACGGCGATCTTCTCACCGTCGACGGCTACCGGGTTCTCGATGCCGGCGGCTCACCCATCGCCCTCGATCCGATGGAGGGATCTCCAACCATCGGGCGGGATGGAACCATCACCCAGGGCACGAATCAGGCTGGAACCATCGGCGTCTTCAACCTCAGGGACGAGAGCAAGCTGACGCGTTTCGGGAATTCGGGCGTCCTGTCGAGCGTCCCCGGCGAGGTCGTCCAGGACTTCACGTCGAACGGGATCCAGCAGGGATTCAGTGAGGGATCCAACGTCAATCCGGTCCTGGAAATGACGAAGATGATCGCAGTCCAAAGAAGCTTCGACAGCGCCGCGACAATGGTTCAGGAAAGCGAGTCGACCTTCATGGATGCCATCCGGACCCTTGGGCCCAGCTCTTGATGGCAGCGATGAACGCCCTTCAGAAGCTTGAGGAATTCGTCCTGACCGAAACGGCGGGACAGCGCCGGGTCAGGATCAGCGGCACGATCCGCGAGGTCAGCCCGACCTATTATCGCGTCGCAGGGTTGTCCCCGTTCGTCCGGCTCGGCGACCGGGTCGGCTTCTCTTCACAGGAGAAGACCCAGATCGGCGAGGTCGTGCGTATCGACGACGGCGGCATCACGGTCAAACCTTTCAACGGCCGGATCGACGCGGCGATCGGCATGCCGGCGTTCATCGTCGGCGATACGGGGCTCAGTCCCGACCGGAGCTGGAAGGGGCGCGTCATCAACGCCCTCGGTGAGCCGCTCGATGGTCTCGGCACCCTCGTGCCGGGCCATCGCACGGTGTCGAACGATGCCGAGCCTCCCTCGGCGATGACGCGGGCGAGAGTTACGACGCCCCTGCGAACCGGGGTCAAGGCCATCGATCTGTTCACACCCATCTGTCAGGGCCAGCGCATCGGCATCTTCGCCGGCTCGGGCGTCGGAAAATCCACTCTCCTGACGATGCTCGCGAAATGCGAAGGCTTCGACACCATCGTCGTTGCGCTCGTAGGCGAGCGCGGCCGCGAGGTGCGCGAGTTCCTGGAAGGTCCGATCCACGCCAACCTGTCCAGGTCGGTCATGGTGGTGTCCACGGGTGATGAGAGCCCGATGATGCGCCGCCAGGCGCCGAGAACGGCCGTGACGCTCGCGGAATATTTCCGCGATTGCGGCGACTCGGTGCTGCTGATCGTCGACTCGGTGACGCGCTACGCCCATGCCGCCCGGGACGTTGCGCTTGCCGCAGGAGAGCCAGCCGTGGCGCGCGGCTACACGCCCAGCGTCTTTAGCGACCTGCCGCGCCTTCTCGAGCGGGCGGGACCCGGCGAGGAGGGGCAGGGATCGATCACCGGCATCTTCTCCGTCCTCATCGACGGAGACGATCACAACGACCCCGTCGCCGACAACATCCGCGGCACGCTCGACGGGCACATCGTCCTCGACCGGTCGATCGCGGATCAGGGGCGCTATCCGGCGATCAACGTCCTAGGATCGATTTCGCGCCTCGCCGACCATGTCTGGTCGCCGGATCAGAAGGAACTCGTGCGGCGCCTGCGCGGACTGATCGCGCGCTATGAGGACACGAGGGATCTCCGGCTCATGGGCGGCTACCATCCCGGCAACGATCACGAGCTCGATCAGGCCGTCGTCCTCGTGCCGAAGATCTACGAGGCGCTGCGTCAGGATCCTTCCAGCCCCGTGAGCCGCGATGCCTTCATGGATCTGGCTCAGGCCCTCAAACAATAGAAATGCCGGCGCCATGCAAAGTGGTTCCGGATCGCAACACAGCCTCGCACAAGCGTGGTGATGTTAGGTTCAGCTCGAAACCCTAGGAGTTTCTCATGAGTCTTTATGGCGTTCTTCGTAGCGGCGTCTCTGGCATGAACGCACAGTCGAACAAGCTGGGTACCGTCGCCGAGAACATTCAGAACTCGAGCACGACCGGATACAAGCGGGCTTCGACGGAGTTCTCGTCTCTCATCCTGCCGTCGAGCGAGGGCAGCTACAATTCCGGCTCCGTCACCAGCAGGGTTCGCTACACGATCGCCGATCAGGGACCGATCGCCTACACGACCTCGGCATCGGACCTCGCGATCTCGGGCAACGGCTTCTTCGTCGTGACGGACCCGAGCGGATCGCCTTACCTGACCCGCGCCGGCAACTTCGTCAAAGACGGGCGGACGGGAAATCTCGTCAACGCCTATGGCTTCACGCTCATGGGCTACAAGCTGGGTGCGGGGGCGGTCGATCCATCCCTCAACAGCCTCGACGGCGTCGTGCCGGTCAACATGTCGTCCTTCGCCATGCAGGCGACGGGATCGACGAAGGGAACCTTCAAGGGCAATCTGCCGGACAGCGCGCCAGCAGCAGTGGCGACGGGTACGGCCACGGCCGCAGATCCCGTCGGACCTCCGGCCGTGCCTGGAAGCGTAAGTTTCCCAGCCCCCGGCATGAACAGCGGCGAGAAGATCAGCTTCACCGTCGGTGGCGGAGCAACGCAGACGTTCACGGTCACGACGCAAAAGACCGGCGCCGAGCTGGCGGCGGGCATCAATGCGGCCGTGGCAGCCGGCACGCTCAGCGGAGTCAGTGCCTCGACATCTCCCACCGGGGAGCTGGTTCTGACCTCGACGGACCCTCTCAACAACACGAACGTCGCGGGCACTTACACCGGCGTGACCAAGGCCTCGTCGCTTCAGGTCTATGACAAGGTCGGCAATCCGGTAAAAATCGACATCGCGTTGTCGAAGCTCAGCGACACCCAGTGGAGCATCACGGTCCTCAACGGTACTGACCCCGCCAGCCCGCTGACCGGGACAACGACGATGAATCTGAATTTCGACGCGAACGGTCAACTGACCGGGCCTTCGGTTCTCAGCTTCGGCATTCCCGGCGGCGAAACATTCGCTCTCGACATGGGCAGCATGACGCAGCTTGCCGGCGAGTACAATGTCACCGGCACCTCCAACGGCAACGCCCCGTCCGCAGTGAAGGATGTGGAGTTCGCGGCCGACGGCACCGTCTATGCAGTCTATGAGGATGGCACCCGCGTCGGCGCCTACCGCATTCCGCTCGCGACGGTTCCGAGTCCCGACAACCTCGATCCGCGCGCCGGCAACGTCTACGAGACGACGGCGAGTTCCGGCGGTTATCAGGTGGGTTTCCCCGAGATGTCGGGCTTCGGCTCCATCGCATCCGGCGCGCTCGAAGGCTCGAACGTGGATATCGGCACGGAGCTCACCGCCATGATCGAGGCCCAGACGAGCTACACGGCGAACTCGAAGGTGTTCCAGACCGGCTCCGAGCTTCTCGACGTGCTGATGAACCTGAAGCGGTAGTTCTTATCCTCTCTTGCTCCGGGGTCCATGATCCATGTCCTTGTCTGTCGCCTATAACACGGCACGCTCGTCGCTGCAGGCGTCGCAATCGCAGATGGCGGTCGTGTCGCGCAACACGTCCGGCGCGTCCGATCCGAACTATTCCCGCAAGCTGGGCGTTCTGACGACCACCGGCGGGTTTGCGCGGGTCACGGTTCTGCGCGCGAGCGATCAGGCTCTTCTGACGAAGATGCTGGAAACGACCTCCGCGTCGGCAACCCAGAAGGCCTTGCTCGAAGGGCTGCAGAAGCTGAGCCAGACCACCATCGGCGATCCCGAGCTCGATCAATCGCCTGCGGCGCGGGTGGGCGCCTTGAACAGCGCGCTCCAGCAATATGCCAATGCGCCCGACAGCACCGCGATGGCGCAGGCCTTCATCAAGGCGGCCTCGAACCTGGCCGATTCGCTGAACCAGGCGACTGCCGCGATACAGGCCGTCCGCCTGGAGGCAGACGGCGGCATGGCGGCCTCCGTTACGCGGATCAACGATCTCCTCGCCAAGTTCGAGAAGGCCAATCAGCAGGTGGTGAGCGGCACGGCGCTCGGCGCCGATGTCAGCGATGCCATGGACACGCGGGACGGGCTGATCGCGCAATTGTCCGAAGAAATCGGCATCACGGTCGTTCCGCGCGCCGGCAACGACATCGCGCTTTACACGGATGGCGGCGTGCCGCTTTTCGACCGGACCGCACGTCCGGTGACGTTCAAACCGACGACCGTCTTTGGGGCCGGAACGACGGGCGGCGACGTGCTCATCGATGGGATCCGCGTCACGGGAGAAGGGGCGCTGATGCCTCTGAATTCCGGTAATCTCGTCGGCCTTGCGAAGCTGCGCGACGAGGTGACGATCGACTACCAGGCGCAGCTCGATGAAATCGCCCGCAATCTCATCGCGGCCTTTGCCGAGAGCGATCAAAGCGGCGCGGCGCAGCCCGACATGCCCGGAATTTTCACCTTTGCCGGCGCCACGGGCGTTCCCACCATGCCGGCCTCCGCGGGGCTTGCGGGCCTCATCAAGGTCAACGATGCGGTCGATCCGAACAAGGGCGGCAGTTTCGATAAGATCCGGGACGGCGGCGTCAACGGCGCGGATTACGTCTATAACCCCGCCGGCGGCGCGAATGCCTCGTTCTCCCAGCGCCTTTACGCTTTGGCTGATGCGATGACGGCTCAGCGCCCCATCGCTGCGGGGCTTGGATTCGGTCCCACCGCATCCCTGCAGAACCTGGCGTCCCTCTCGGGCAGCTGGATCGAGAATGCGCGCCAGAGCGCCAGTCAGAGCGTCGAGTATCAGAACACGCTTCTCGGCCATGCCTCGGAAGCGCTTTCGAATGCGACGGACGTCAACATGGATGACGAGACGGCCCTCATGCTGCAGCTGGAGAAATCGTACTCCGCCTCGGCGAAGCTTTTGTCGGTCATCGATCAGATGCTCAAAACCCTCCTCGGCATCGTAGGCTAAGCCATGAGAACGACCTTCGTCTCCACAATGTCCCTCTGGAATTCGTCCAAGTCGACATTGGACAAGCTTCAGACCAATCTGATCAAGGCCAACAAGGAACTCGTGTCCGGCCGCGAATCCGATGTCGGGTTGAAGCTCGGCTACAAGACCGGGAAGACCCTGTCCCTGCGTCAGGACCGGGCGGAGCTCGACGCGCTGACGGACAGCAATGCGACTGCGCTCCTGCGGATCAAATCCGCGACGACGGGCCTGAACCAGATCAGGACCAATGCCGACAAGTTCAGGGATGCATTGATCGCGACTCCGATCGGCGAATCGAGCATTGCCGCCCTCAAGTACCAGGCCCAGGTCAATCTTGCAGGCGCGATTTCCTCGCTCAACAGCAGCACCGGCGATCAGTTCATCTTCGGTGGGCTGAACTCGCAAAAGAAGCCTTTGAACGACTATTTCGGCAATCCCGCGCCGTCGGCAGCGAAAGCAGCCACCGATGCGGCGTTCGCGGCAGCTCCGCCGCTCGGCTTCGGCATGGCTCAGGATGCGGCCGGCGTATCGGCCATCACCCCCGACCAGATGACGGCGTTCCTGGACGGACCGTTTGCGGATCTTTTCAAGGGAACCGACTGGCAGAACTGGTCGTCCGCCTCCAGCGAGAATGTGCAGAGCCGAATCTCGCCGCAGGAGAAGATCGAAACTTCCGTCAATGCGAACGACGAAGCGTTCCAGAAACTGACCATGGCCTACACCATGATCCTCGATCTCGGCATCGATAACCTCAATGCCGAGACGCGCGCCGTTCTTGTCAACAGGGTGGTGGAAACGTTGTCGGATTCGACGACGGGTCTGACCGGGATCCAGTCGAAGATCGGGGCCGCACAGGAAAAGATCGAGCAGGCCAACGAGCGGATGAGCCTCCAGAAGGACATTCTGGATGAAAAGGTCACCCATCTGGAAGCCGTCGATCCCGCCGAGGCGAAGATCAGGGTCGATCAGCTGATGACGCAGATTCAGACGTCATATTCGCTGACGGCGCAGCTCAAGGGCCTGAACCTGATCAACTACATCTGATTGTTGGAGTCGAGTAATGTATCGTTTCTCTTATGCCGAAGTGATTGAAGACTCCTCAGCCGAATGCCGGCAGCGCGAATTCGAGCTTTTCGAACAGGCGATTCAGCTGATGAAGGGCGCTGAGGGAAGGCCGGCCCAATCGCAGGAAATGATCGAAGCGATCGTCTACGTTCAGCGGCTTTGGACATTCCTGATCAAGGATCTGGGGCATCCGGACAACGGTTTGCCCGACAATCTGAAGGGCCAGCTCATTTCCATCGGACTCTGGGTCATGCGCGAATCCGACCGCGTGGTCAGAGGAGAGCAGCGGAGCCTGGAGGCTCTGATCGATATCAACGCCATGATTCAGGAGGGCCTGAAATGAAAGCCAAAATGCGATTCTCCCTCAAGGCCGGCGAGCGCATCTTCATCAACGGCGCCGTCCTGACGGTGAGCCAGAAGGTCACCTTGAGCCTGCTGAACGAGGCGCGCTTCCTGCTGGAGAGCCACGTCCTGCAACTGTCCGAGGCAACCACGCCGATGCGCCAGCTGTACTTCGTCGTGCAGTCGCTGCTGATCAATCCCCAGGAGGCCGACAAGGTCATGGGGGCTTTCCAGAAGCTGCACGAATCGCTTGTCCAGTCCGCAACCGACGAGACGGTCAAGCAAGCGCTCCTGAGCGCAGGCGAGCTGGTCGCGAAGAACCGGACCTTCGAGGCGCTCAAAGCCATCAGGACGCTGTTCGAGCCCGAGGCTGCCCAAGCCCCCGTCGCCTCCGAACAGGCCGCGTGATTTTAGGAGCAGAACCATGAATGTCAGTTCCGTCAATAACTCCTACTCTGCCCAGAGCAACGGTACGTCCGGGACATCCTCGACGGCGACGGCCACTTATGAGAACTTCCTGAAGCTTCTGATGGCTCAGATGAAGAACCAGGACCCGACCGAGCCGATGAAGTCGACGGAATACATGTCTCAGCTCGCGACGTTCTCGCAGGTCGAGCAGACGGTCAAAACCAACACCAAGCTCGATGCCCTGCTAACATCGGCCGCACTTACGCAGGTCGATGGCGTCATCGGCCGCACGGTCTCCACCCTCGACGGGACGATCTCCGGCGAAGTGACGTCGGTCGTGATCACCAACGAGGGCGCCGTCGCGAAGCTCAAGGGCGGCGAGGCGGTTCTTCTCGGGCCTGGCGTCGTCGTGAGCTGATCATGAACGAAGTCGACGCCCTCGAACTGGTTCGGGCTGCCATCTGGACTGTCATCATCGCGGCAGGGCCTGCGGTTGCCGCCGCGATGATCATCGGTATCGTCATCGCACTCGTTCAGGCGCTCACCCAGATCCAGGAAGTGACGCTGACCTTCATCCCGAAGATCATCGCGATCCTGGTCGTGTCCCTGGTCACCGGAACCTTCGTCGGTTCGCAGATCTTCGCCTTTACGGAGCTGGTCTACGGGCGGATCGTAACAGGGTTCTGACGGGAGCCCGCTCGCCCGCGAGCGAAAGCCTTGCGACCCTCGCGCAAGCTTCATGGTCCATCTCTCAGTCTCAACATTCGTTTGCTGAGCTGACAGGCACATGGATTCAAGTGAAGTCTCGAAACAGGGCCGCGGCAGGGATCTGGCATTCGCCGGCGCCGTGGTCGGCATCCTTGCCATCCTCTTCCTGCCCATTCCGCCTTTGGCGATCGATATGGGGCTGGCTTTCTCGGTCGCCCTTTCCGTCCTGATCCTCATGGTGGCGCTCTGGATTCAGAAGCCCCTCGAGTTCTCGGCCTTTCCCACCGTCCTCCTGATCGCAACCCTGTTGCGCCTGGCGCTCAGCATCGCGTCGACGCGTCTGATCCTGTCGGACGGCCACAAGGGCATCAACGCCGCCGGCCATGTGATCAGCGGCTTCTCCCAGTTCGTGATGAGCGGTGACTTCGTCATCGGCATCGTGGTCTTCATCATCCTCATCACCGTCAACTTCCTCGTGATCACGAAGGGCGCGACCCGTATCGCCGAGGTCGGCGCGCGCTTCACCCTCGATGCGATCCCCGGCAAGCAGATGGCGATCGACGCCGATCTGTCCGCCGGCCTGATCGACGAGAAGGAGGCTCAGAAGCGACGCCGCGAGCTTGAGGAGGAAAGCGCCTTCTTTGGCTCCATGGACGGTGCTTCCAAGTTCGTTCGCGGCGAGGCCGTCGCGAGCCTGATCACGATCGCCGTCAACATCTTCGGCGGCATCATCATCGGCGTGACCCGCCACGGCATGCCGCTCTCGAAGGCGGCCGATGTCTTCGTTCAGCTCTCCGTCGGCGACGGTCTGGTCAGCCAGATCCCGGCCCTCGTCGTGTCTCTCGCCGCCGGTCTTCTGGTGTCCAAGGGCGGCACGCGCGGACAAGCGCAACAGGCGGTGCTCGGCCAGCTCGGCGCCTATCCCCGCGCCTTGATGGTGTCGGCGGCCCTGATGTTCGTCTTCGCCATCGTGCCGGGCCTTCCCATGATCCCCTTCCTCGCGCTGGGATGCTGCATGGGCTTCATCGCCTATTCGATCCCGAAGCAGAGGGCCGATCAGGAGGCGCAGGAGAAGGCCAAGCTGGCGCAGGAGCAGCAGCAGAACCTTCTCGAATCGCGCGACTCGGTCAAGGAATCCCTCAAGCTCGCCGAGATCGAGCTCTGTCTCGGCAAGCACCTCGCCTCGCATCTGGCAAGCTCGCATGGCGACCTGGCGCACCGGGTGAGCAAGATGCGCAAGAAGTTCGCGCAGGATTACGGCTTCGTGCTTCCGGACGTGAAGCTCTCCGACAGCCTCATCATCCCGCCGAAAAGCTATCAGATCAAAATTCACGGAACCGTCGTCGCAACGCAGGAGATCCGTCCCGGCGATCTGCTGGTGGTGCTCGGCGACGGCCCTCATCCTGATGTCCCCGGCGACGAGGTGCGCGAGCCTGCTTTCGGCATGAAGGCGATGTGGGTGTCGGACGTCTATGTGAGCGAGATCAAGCGGCAGGGTTTTGCTGCCGTCGACGGCGCCTCGGTGCTTCTCACCCATCTGAGCGAGGTCATCCGCAACAATCTGCCCCAGCTGCTCTCCTACAAGGATGTGCGCAACCTGCTCGACGGCCTCGATTCCGAGTACAAGCGGCTGCTCGACGACATCTGCCCGTCGCAGATCTCCTATTCCGGCCTCCAATCGGTGCTGAAGCTCCTCCTCGCCGAGCGCGTTTCCATCCGCAACCTGAGCCTCATCCTCGAGGCCATCGCCGAGATCGCTCCGCATGCACGGCGCGCCGAGCAGCTGGTCGAGCATGTCCGGGTGAGAATCGCCCAGCAGATCTGCGGCGATCTTGCGGAGGGCGGTGCGCTGAATGTCCTTCGCCTCGGCAACAGATGGGACATCGCGTTCCACCAGAGCTTGAAGCGCGATCCCAAAGGCGATGTGGTGGAGTTCGACATCGATCCGCGCCTTGTCGAGCAGTTCGGAGCGGAGGCCTCCGATGCCATCAAGACCCGCATGGGGCAGGTGAAGACCTTCGCGATCGTGACGGCGCCCGACGCGCGGCCCTACGTGCGCATGATCATCGAGCGCATGTTCTCGTCGCTGCCGGTCCTGTCCCATCTCGAAATTGCGCGCGGCGTCGAGGTCAACTCCCTCGGTACGGTCGCGTGAGCCAGGAGGCCGCCCAGGTCCTTCTGGCGATCTTCCTGATATTCTGCCGGATCGGCGGATGTCTGATGATCGCCCCGGGCTTCTCGAGCAACAGGATCCCGGTTCAGGTCCGCCTGTTCATCGCTCTCACCACGAGCCTTGCTCTCGCACCCGTCCTGTTCGACAAGATCCGTCCTGGAATCGACTCTCAGGCTCCCGCGGTCATCCTTCTCTATATCGCCTCGGAAATGCTGACGGGGCTCCTGATCGGTCTTCTGGCGCGCGTCTATTTTCTCTCGCTCCAGACCATGGTGAACGGCGTAGCGATGGCGCTGGGCCTCGGCGGCATACCGGGGGCGCCGGTGGACGACGCGGAGCCGCTGCCTGCCGTGAGCTCGTTCATCATGATGGTCGCCACGGCCATCCTCTTCCTCTCTGATCTTCACTGGGAGTTCTTCCGCGGGCTCATCGCATCCTATGACCGGCTTCCTCTCGGCGAGGGCTTCGGCGCAAGGCTTTCCCTGACGCAGCTCGTCGATCAGATCGGAGTGGCCTTCGTCCTCGCCCTTCGGATCAGCGCGCCGTTCATTCTCTATTCCGTGGTGGTAAACCTGGCGGTGGGGCTGACCAACAAGCTGACGCCGCAGATTCCGGTCTACTTCCTCGCCACGCCCTTCATCATGATCGGCGGCCTGCTGGTCCTGTACTTCGCCGCGACGGATTATGTCCTCCTCTTCATGGAGGCTTTCTCGACCTGGCTGCGGAATGGATGAGCGCCGATGAAGCAGAGAATCCGCAAGATCGAGCGTATCCTGAAAGTGCAGCAGCATCTCCAGCGGGAGGCCGAGCTCAAGCTGTCCGATCTTGAGAGGGAGTCGCGGGAGATCAAGAGCGCTCAGGAGGTGCTCATCCATACGATGAACGATCACGAGACCCTGCACGGATTGTTCGTCGATGTCGCGGCAAAGCGGCTTCAGGTTCTGTCGGCGCAGGCGAGCAGGGTCGATACGGCGAAGGTCGCCCAGAAGGCGGTGACGTTCGACAAGGCCATGCAGGCGAAGCGCACGGAAAAGATGCTGTCCGGTCTCAAGGATGATGACCGTCAGCAGACGGAAAAGAAGAGCCTCGTCGCCATCCTCGAGAGCCTTGCGAGCAGAGACGGCACAAGCTTCCCGTAAGCTAGCCGGGTTACAGCTTGTCCTAAGTGGACATAGCCGAGAGATGCGAGATGGCGATCAGCCCGCCCTCAGATATTATCAACGACGTCGCCAGGGCGGCCGATCCCGCGCGCTATCAGGCCGCAGCCCAGAAGCTGCTGGACGGCGCGTCGCCGGTCGATGGGGCAAGCTTCGAGGACGCGGTCAAGGCTGTTTCGGGACAGCCGCTGATGGCGTCCGGCGCCGACATCTATACGCTGCGCAACTCCCTCCGCAGCGATGCAGAATCCGCTGAAGCGGCCAAGTCGAAGAAGGCGCACCAGGATTTCGAGGCCTTCGTTCTCCAGACCTTCGTCGAGTCGATGCTGCCGAAGGGGGCGGAGAACACCTACGGCAAGGGCAGCGCGGGTTCGATCTGGAAATCCATGATGGCCGAGCAGATCGGCGCGCAGCTGTCGCGTGCCGGCGGCATCGGCATCGCCAAGCACATCCTCGGCGTTCCGAAGATCACCGTGGCACCCGATAAGGTCTAAATCACTTCAGGTCGATACGCAGTTCGAAAGCAGGAAACAGGAAATGTTGATGAAATCGCTCGATCGCCTTGAAGAAACCCTGGACATGGAGACCGCGGCTCTCATGACGCGTGATCTCTCCAATCTCGAGGAGTTCAACCGTCGCAAAAGCCAGTGCCTGCTGGAGATCAGCCGGATCGTGCGGACGGCGGACATCCAGAACCTGGACGTGAAGGCGACGAAGCGCCTTCAGGATCTCCAGGTCAAGATCGAGCGCAACCAGGACATCCTGAAACGCCACATGCATGCGGTGCAGGAAGTCGCGAGCATCATCTCCAACGCGATCCAGCATGCCGAATCTGACAGCACCTATTCCGCCTATTCGGCCAAGATGGGTTACGGCGCATGATGAAGAACGTCATGGCCGGATTCTGGGTCTGCGCCGTAACGCTCGCATCCTGCTACGCGGCTGTGACCTGGATCGTTGGAAGAGCGCCTGCTGACGAGCAGGTCCACTACGAGGGCCTGCAGTACAAGAAGCTGCCGGCCATGAATATTCCGATCGTCGCGGAAGGCGCCGTCCAGGGCTATGTGATCGCGAATCTGGTCTTCACGGCCGATGCGAAGACCCTTCGGGAAATTTCAGTGCCACCGGAGGCCTTCATTCAGGATGAGATCTTCCGTCACGTCTATTCCGACGAGACGCTCGATTTCAAGAGGTTGTCCCGCTACAACGTCAACGGAATGATCGCGAGCGTTCGCGAGAAGATCAACAAGCGTCTGGGCGCCGAGATCGTCAAGGAGATCTTGGTCGAGAATTTCAACTTCGTCGATAAGTCGGACATCCGCTCTTAAGCGGCAAGTTCCTGTTTTGAGAGTTTTGAGAACGGTCGATACCGGGATACATGTTATGAGCTATTGCCTGATCGTCGATGATTCACGGGTCATCCGAAAAATTTCGCGGGAGATCGTCGAGAGCCTCGATTTCCGGGTCGCGGAGGCGGAGAACGGCGAGGCGGGGATCCAGGCCTGCCGGGCCGAAATGCCGGATGTGATCCTGCTCGACTGGAACATGCCGGTGATGGACGGGTACAGCTTCCTACAGCATCTGCGCAGCATGCCCGAGGGCAGCGCTCCGAAGGTGGTATTCTGCACCACCGAGAACGATCTGTCCTATATCTCGCGCGCCCTCGATGCCGGGGCCGACGAATACATCATGAAGCCGTTCGACAAAGATATTCTGACCGCCAAATTTCAAGAGCTGGGCGTTCTGCCCGCCTCGCATTCATTGTGATCCCATGTCCATCGCTCCCTTGTCCCATTCCGCTCCCGCACAGGGCAACCCGACGCGGATCATGATCGTCGACGACAGTGCCGTCATTCGCGGCATGATCGGCCGATGGCTCACGGAGGCGGGCGGTTTCGAGGTCGTCGCGACAGCGTCCAACGGCCGGATGGCCGTCGATGCGGCCGCGCGCTCGAAGCCCGATATTATCCTGCTCGATATCGAGATGCCCGAGATCGACGGGCTTGCGGCTTTGCCCCTGATTCTGAAGGCGCATCCCGCGAGCAAGGTCATCGTCATCTCGACGCTCACGCAGAGAAATGCCGAGATCTCGTTGAAGTGCCTTTCCCTCGGCGCGGTCGATTATCTGGCGAAGCCCGAGAGCGCGCGCGCCGCCGGAGCGGCGGCCGACTTCCGGCGCGATCTCGTCGAGAAGCTGCGCGCGCTGGGCGCGCCGCGGGTTCGTCCGGCCAGGGTTCTCGCGCCGGTGCCTTCGCCATCCACCCCCGCGCCTCTACAAAACACGCGGAGACCAGGCTCCGCGAAGCCGCAATGCCTCCTGATCGGTTCCTCGACCGGCGGCCCGCGGGCGGTGGAGCGGGTGCTCCTCGACATGAAGCCCGCTCTCGCGAGCATTCCCGTGCTCATCGTTCAGCACATGCCGGCGATGTTCACCGCCGTCTTCGCCGAGCATCTGCACAGCCTGCTCGGCATGCCGGCGCGCGAGGCGAGGGAAGGGGACGCCGTTATTCCCGGAACCATCCTCGTCGCTCCTGGCGGACGCCATATGGGTGTCGTGTCGTCCGGAGGCAAAGCAACGATCCGGCTCAACGACGGACCGCCGGAAAACTTCTGCCGTCCCGCGGTCGATGTATTGTTTCGCGAAGCAGCCGCCGTCTTCGGCGCATCGGCCCTTGCGGTGGTTCTGACGGGCATGGGCTCCGACGGGACCCATGGCGCGCGCCATCTCGCCAAGGCCGGAGCGACCGTGATCGCGCAGGACGAAGCCACCAGCATCGTCTGGGGCATGCCGGGCAGCGTCGTGAAAGCGGGTCTCGCCCATGACATTCTGCCCCTGGAATCCATCGGCCGTTCCCTGAAAGGCCTCATCAGCGGATCCTCGAAATGACGGAAGCCGAATTTGAAGCGCTGCGCGTCTTTCTGAAAGCCCGCTCGGGCCTCGCGCTCTCGCCTGACAAGAGATATCTCGTCGAAAGCCGACTCTCGGCGGTGTGCACGCGCTTCAAACTCGACAGCCTCTCGCATCTTATCAGGGAGATCAGAACCGGTCGCTCGATCGCCCTCGAGAAGGCGACGATCGAGGCGATGACCACGAACGAGACGTTCTTCTTTCGCGACAAGACCCCGTTCGACCTCTTCCAGGACGTCCTCCTTCCCAAATATCTGAAGGAGCGCGCGGCGAGCCGTCGCCTGCGAATCTGGTGCGCGGCGGCGTCCAGCGGTCAGGAACCCTATTCGCTGGCGATGCTTCTCAAGGAGGCATCCGCGCGGATGCCGGGATGGCATATCGACATCGTCGCGACCGACATCTCGACGGAGGTTCTGGAGAAGGCGAAGGCGGGCATCTACAACCAGTTCGAGGTGCAGCGCGGCCTGCCGATCCGGCTCCTCGTCAAGTATTTTGCGCAAACGGGCGAACAATGGCAGATCTCGCCGGAGATCCGGTCGATGGTCGATTTCCGGTATCTGAACCTTCTCGACGATTTCAGCCGTCTGGGCCAGTTCGATATCGTCTATTGCCGCAATGTCCTGATCTATTTCGACGCGGCCTTGAAAGCCGACGTGCTCCGCAGGATCGCGAATACCATGGCGGCGGACGGTTCCCTCCTGCTCGGCGCATCGGAGACCGTTCTCGGTGTGACCGATGCGCTTGCCCTCGATCCGGCCCATCGCGGTCTCTATGCGAAAACCGCGCCCGCGAATGTCACGAAGCTGTTTGCAGTCGGTTCTCGCTAGCTGTTGCTTCAGCGTCTCGCACTATTCTTCAAGAGAGGCGCTCCGATGCTGCATCGGACGTTCTTTCTTCTTCACCCGGCATGCCGCTTATAGTTAACAAAAAGTAAAAGCGGAGTTTTTTGCCGAAATCGTCCACGTTGTCCTTGACGAAGGGGCACGACCTCAGTAAACAGAAGTTACAGGCACCGATACGGAACCGATGTTCCAGGTGCCACAAGCACTATGGTACGCCTTCACCCGAAGGCTAGGCATGATGCCACTCCATTTTGCCGGTACGAGCCCGGATGTCATGTGAGCAGCGGATCGGGAATTCTCCCGAGGCATGAAGCCACTTCGCTGGGTCGGTTAGATCCCGACATTCCCTGAACAATCACATCATTCACGGAAGAAGCACATGTCTTCGATTAACACCAATCTCTCCGCCATGACCGCTCTGCAGTCGCTGAAGTCGACGCAGTCCGCTCTGACCAAGAACCAGAACCAGATCTCCACGGGTCTGCGCGTCGGCGAGGCTTCGCACAACGCTTCCTACTGGTCGATCTCGACGAAGATGAAGTCCGACAACGGCGCTCTTGGCGCTGTGAAGGATTCGATCAAGCAGTCGAAGGCGATGATCGACACCTATTCGTCGGCGATCGACAAGAGCCTGAAGTACCTCGACACCATGAAGACCAAGCTCACCGCCGGCTCGAACCCGGGCGCTGACTTGGCTGCGATCCAGCTCGAATTGAAGGCCAGCATCGAAGGCCTCAAGAGCGCTGCCGGATCGGCCACGTTCAACGGCCAGAACTGGCTGGAGGGCACTGCCTCGACCGTGAAGCTCGTCACCTCGTTCGAGGGTTCCGGCTCCACCGCCAAGGTCAACACCCTGAACATCGACACCACCGCGGTGAACCTGTTCGTGGATGCCAGCACCGGCACGGGCGGCAAGCTCGGTTCCGTCGCTTCCATCAACATCTCCGGCACGGCTGCTACGGCTGACTTCGTGTTCACGAATGCTCAGATCCAGACCGGCGACGAGATCTCGTTCACTCTGGGCGGCAACGTCTCGACCTTCACGGTCGCCGGCGAAACCACCAAGTCCGCGATCGCTGCCAGCATCAACAGCGACAGCGTCCTGAGCGAACTGGTCGAGGCCACGATCAATGACAACGGCGAACTTCGCCTGACCGCGAAGGCTGCCGGTGTCGACTTCACCGCAGCGACGACCGACATGGTCGCCGCAGGCACCGACGTCAACGCCACCCTGACCGGCTCGGCGAGCGCAGGCACCACCGTCGGCGCCGCTCTCCAGGCAGTCGACACGGCCATCAACGACCTCCGCGCCGGCTCGGCCATGCTCGGCGCCAACAAGGCTCTGCTTGAGACCCAGGAAGAGTTCATCGGCGTCCTGTCCGACTCGCTCACCGCTGGCGTCAGCGCCTTCATCGACGCCGACATGAACGAGGCTTCGACCCGCAACCAGGCTCTGCAGACCCAGCAGCAGCTCGGCGTGCAGGCTCTCTCCATGGCGAACCAGAACAGCCAGATGATCCTGAAGCTCTTCCAGTAAGAGTTCCAGCATCGGACCTGAAGGGAGCCTCGCCTTGTGAAAGGCGAGGCTTCTTTCGTTGGAAAGGGTCTTGACGATGGTGAACACACGATCGTTGTTCTGCCGCTGCCGCGCGGCAGCTTTGGCCGCGTCATCGGTCGCCGCCCTGGCCTCGACGCTGAATGCCGACGCGAAGGCGGCGGCGTCTCTGCTCGGATCCTGGGACTACGTTCTTCGGCACGACGTCGAGGGCCAGCCCCAGGCCGCCTTCGCCCGGCTGCGCGGCGAGAAGGGCTCGCTTCTATGGCTCACGTGCCAGCGCCAGTCTCTGGACGGCGATCAGCCCCCGGTTCGCTTCAGCACGGTCGCCATTGCCCAGAGGCAATATCTCGGCCGCAGCGATTCCCGCGGCAGAAGCACAGTCTATTGGTTCGATGAGGGAACGCCGGAGGTCGGCCACTGGCTCTATCGCGACCGATATGGGCAAATTCCGGAAGCCGAAGAGGTACGCACCTTCGTCGAGAAGCTCTCCGGAGCGCGCAGCCTGACGGTGGAATTGTCGAACTATCGCTTTGAGACGCAGAAGCTCGAATTCCAGCTCGATACAACAGACACCAAGAACGTCGCCGACAGGTTCAGGAAGGATTGCGGGGATATCCTTCGCGAGAGTGCCGAATCGTCTCAAATCTCGACGTCCGGTTCTCTCGCAATCGAGCCTTGGGAAGCCGCGCCATGATCAGCACATCGACACGCTATCAGATCGTCACGAAAGATCTCGCGCGCACCAAGGCTCTGGTCGAGAAGGAGCCTGTGACCAAGCGCGAGATCGAGTATTATCAGGCCAACATCAAGAACATCAAAACCATCGACGAGTTCATCAAGAACGATCGTCTCTTCAAGTTCGCCATGAAAGCCTACGGCCTCGAGGACATGGCGTATGGCAAGGGCCTTATGAAGAAGCTGCTTCAGGAGGGCGTCAGCAATCCCTTAAGCATGGCGAACAAGATGTCCAACCCGCTCTACAAGGAGTTCGCCAAGGCCTTCGATTTTGCTGCCAAGGGTGCGGCGGCGACCTCGGCCGCGGGCGCAACCACCGACGCGGTCGCGAAGTTTGTCCAGATCACGCTCGAAAAGAAGGAGGGCGATCAGAACCAGGGCGTTCAGATCGCCATGTACTTCAAGCGCAAAGCCTCGTCGGTCACCACGACCATGGGCTTCCTTGCCGACAAGGCACTGCTGAAATTCGTTCAGACCACGTTCGGCATCCCCGAGGCGGCATCGAGGGCCGATCTCGACATCCAGGTCAGGAACCTCGAGAAGCATCTGAACATCAAGGATCTTCAGGACCCCAAGAAGGTCGACAAGCTCATTCAGCGCTTCAGCGCCATGTGGGACGTCAACAATGCCAGCACGACCATGGCTGCGCCGGTGCTCACCCTCTTCGATCAGTCAGCCGTGCAGGAGGGATTCAGCGTCGACCTGATGATGAGCATCGCAAAGCTCAGGCTCGGGGGCTGAGTTACCAGTCCCAAGAAGCGGGTGCACCCTTAGCGTCCCATATTTGCGGCGCGGCTCATCAGCGGGGATCACGTCGACGATGATCCGCTCGGAAACCGGTGTGGCGTTCGAAGGGGCCCGGGTCACGAAGACGACGCCCGTGCAGGTGGTCGTGACCGGACGGATCGGTGTGCGATGCTTGTCGGCGCCGATCAGGTAGTTCACGGTGTAATAGGGTTCCCCACCGATGAAGGTCGTCTCGCGGCTCTCGAAGACATAGCCGACCTGCAGCGGATCGATGCGATAGACGGTTCGCGGCGGGCCGAGGGCGGCAATGCGGGTGCTGATCGGCTTCCCGATATGGTCAGAGCATGACAGGGCGACGGCATCCTGCACGGTCGGAGCGCATCCGGCGGCACCGGCGGTGATCGCTAACATCATGACAAGCTTTTTCAAGCGAAACCCCAGTCGAAATCGTCTGCGAGTATAATCTCAATTTGAGTTCACTTGAGGACTTCGCGCGATCATGGTGAATCATGTCGCTGGAGCGAAGCTTCTGTCCCGTCAGTCTCGCGCAAGCCTGGCGCGTCATGATGTTCTCCGGATCTTCATGATCCCGCAGGAGAGAGGGAGAGCTTCGATGTCCGTCGTTCTGGTGCCGGTGATTGCCGCGTCGCTCGTCGGGCTGATCGGAACGCCCGCGATCCGTCTCATGGTCTCGTCGGCGCGAGCCCGCGACTGGGCGAGATCCCGCAGCATGGTACAGAGCCGCTCCTGAAGCCTCCCGCAGCTTTCCGTCTGCCATCGCCGTCCCCTCGGCGAACCGATCTTATGAGAAGACCTCTCCATTCGAAGGGGTGCACTTCCCGTTCTGTTGCTTGAACTCAACAGTAATGACACGTCGTATTGTCTACCTCGAGTTCTCCCTTGCCGAGAGGTTCCGCTGCTGACAACTTTGTAAAAAAAGAAAAAGCGATCAGGTGCGGGGCATGTGCGGGATGATTTCTCAGATTTCTCCAAAGTGGCAAGGGCGCTTCAATCGCTTCCTCGCACTGACGGCTTTTTCCTCCGCGATGCTCGTCGGCACGGCAGGGATCAATTCCGCCACCGCCCAGACCGTGATGCCGGTTTCGGCCGATGCGATCCACACCGCCGGCCATGCCGGGCCGACGCCGGCATGGATCGCCTTCTGCGCGCAAATGCCGAACGAATGCGCCTATGACATGTCCGAGCCGGCCACCATCGTTCTCGATCCGGCAACCTGGAAGGCGATCGTCGAGATCAACGAGCGCGTCAACGACACCATCATCCCGGTCACCGATCAGGATCATTGGGGCGTCGCCGACCGCTGGGACTATCCGGATGACGGCCTCGGCGACTGCGAGGACATCCAGCTCCTGAAGCGCCGCCTGCTCACCGAAGCAGGCCTGCCGCATCGGGCCCTGCGCATGACGGTCGTGATCGACGAGCTGGGAGCGGGGCATGCCGTTCTCATGGCGCGGACCGACCGCGGCGATTTCATTCTCGACAACAAGCGCAAGGCCGTTCTGCCCTGGCAGGAGACGGGCTATCGCTATGTGAAGCGGGAAGGCTCGGACAATGCAGCCTGGGTCTGGCTCGGAAATCTCTCCGCGCCGATCATGACGGCGACGAAGTAGATCGCATCCGCGAAAGGCTCGGCTTCATCACAGTGCGACGAGCATCGGATCGATCCGATGCTCGCAATGATTTCAAGCGTATCAGCTCGACGTCGACGGCTGCGTGATCATCGTCTCGGTGGTCAGCACCACCCAGCCAGCGTCGGAACGCTCGATCGAGATGACCTGGCCGATACCCGGAAGCGTCATTCCGGGCGTTACCCACCACAGACCTTCAGGTCCTTCGATCAGCGCGGATTCTCCCGTCGCACGATGAATGACGTAGCGCTGAAACGGCGCGGCCCGGGCGAGGATTCGCGGTGCGGTCTCGCCCTTGTTGCCCGGTGCGAGATCCGATTCCCTGGCCTGCCTGCTCAGCGAACCCGTGGTCGCGGGATTTGCTTCGATCGTACGGGCCTGCGTCGTGTTCGTGCCCTTGCCGGTCGCGGTGCTGCTGTCGGCGATGTGGAGATAGCTTTGGCCGTCGCTGAAATGCACCGCATAGACGGGAAGGGCGACGGCGGAGAGCGCGAGGACGAGGCCGAGGCAGATCACGATGCGGTCGCCCATCGCCTCCTTGGCGCGGATGAGTTCCTCGAGCCGCTGAACCTTCTGCGCCCTTCGATCGACGGCGTCTCCTCTCGCATTGGCCGCGCGGGCCACCTGCTCCAACACCTTATCGAACCGAATGCCCATGGAAACCGCCGCAACTAGAATCGGGTGCAATCATTCCTAGGCTGCTATGCTTAACATTCCGTCACTCGGTGCAGAGAAACTTGGCCTTATGACGCGAAACGAAGCAAGCCTCGGACAAGCATTCGCGCATTAAGAGGGAAGTGCCAGTCATGGGTATTGCGTTGGCGCTGCTCCTTTGAGGTGATCAATGAAGATTAGAACCAAGATTTTTGCGCTCGTTGCCATGTTGAGTTTCGTTGCGATCGTCACCGCTGCCGTCGGCATCAACACCCTGCAGGCCTACAATCAAGCTGTGGATGACGTGAGGCATGCAGCCGCCCGCGCGTTCTACGGCGAGCGCCTCAACCGTCTGGTCACGCATGTCGTCATGGAGGCGCGCGGCATCTACGCTTCGAAGGACACGAAGGAAGCTCAGAAGTTCGGCGAGGGGCTTGTCGCGACGCTGAAGGACATCGATGGCCTGCTCAAGGAGTGGGAGCCCCTGGTTCCTGCCTCCAACAAGGCCCTGTTCGATGCCGTCGTCAAGGACGCCGCCGAGTTCAAGGCCTTCAGGTCGGAGACGGTTCGCCTCGGCTCAGAGGTTTCGCCCGCAGCGGCCAATGCGCAGGGCAACAACGACGCCAACCGCGCCAATCGAAAAGCTTTCCAGGTCAGCATCGATGCGCTCACGAAGCGTGGAAGCGAGGACATCGAGGCGGTCAACCGGCACGCGACCGCGTTGCAGGATCAGCGCTTCACGCTGCTCGTCTCTATTGCGCTCGGCGGCACGCTCGTTTCGCTTCTCATCGGATGGCTCGTCGGTCACCGGCAGATCGCGCGGCCGCTGAAGGCGGTGACGGAAGCGATCCAGAGGCTTGCCTCCGGCGACTACAATCTGCCCAAGGCGAACGTCGGCCGGGACGAGATCGGCGACATCTGGAAGGCGACGCAGGTCTTCGCGGGCGCCATGCAGGAGGCCGAGATGCTGCGGCAGGCGCAGGCCGATGCCGAGAAGCAGACGGTCGAGCGGCGCCGGCACGAGATGATGGCGCTGGCGCAGAGCTTCGAGGGCAGCGTCGGCGGCCTCGTGCAGCATCTCTCCGTCGCGGCCCAGCAGATGGAAGCGACAGCCCGCTCCATGGCGACGACCGCCGAGCAGACCAATCAGCAGTCGAATTCCGTGGCCGCGGCTGCGGAGGAAACCTCGAGCAACGTGCAGGCGGTCGCAGCTGCGGCGGAGGAGCTGGCGGCATCCTCGAACGAGATCGGCTCGCAGGTGGCCCAGACCTCAAGCGCGGCGGCGAGGGCGGTGGCCAATGCGCGCAAGACGAACGCGCTCGTGGAGACCCTGGCCGAGGGCGCGCAGAAGATCGGCGAGGTGGTCGCGCTGATCAACACCATCGCGAGCCAGACCAACCTTCTCGCGCTCAACGCCACCATCGAAGCGGCACGCGCTGGCGAGGCCGGCAAGGGCTTCGCGGTCGTCGCCGCCGAGGTAAAGGAACTCGCGAACCAGACTTCGCGCGCGACGGAAGACATCAGCGCCTATGTCAACCAGATCCAGCAATCGACGACGGGCGCCGTCGAAGCGATCCGCGAGATCGGCCTCACCATCGAGGAGGTGCACCAGATCGCGACCAGCGTTGCGGCGGCTGTGGAAGAGCAGCAGGCCGCTACGCAGGAGATCGCCCGCAATGTGAGCGAGGCGGCGCGCGGCACGCAGGATGTGAGCGAAAGCATCGTCCAGGTCCAGGGCGCTGCGACTCATGCCGGTTCGGCTGCGTCGCAGGTGCTGGCCGCCGCCGGCGAGCTCACGGCCAACTCCCATGCCCTGACGCGGGAGGTCGACGGCTTCCTTCAGGGCGTCAGAGCGGCCTGAGCCGATGCCGGAGCGCGGCCCTCAGGCCGTCTTCGGCACGGTGCCATCGGCATCGCCGTCCGGGCCGTTCGCTTCCGCCGCGGCCCGGGCGGCCTGCGCCGTCTTCGCCGCGGCCAGAGCGCGGGTCACCAGGGTGACGTTCGAATAGGGCTTCGCCAGAAAGCCGGCGCCCGGCGGAAGATCGCCCTCCGCCGGCCATTTGCGGCCCGAGGCGATGAGGATCGCAATCGTGGGCCAGCGCCGGTGGACTTCCCATGCAAGGTCGAAGCCGTCGATCCCGGGCGGCATCTCCACATCCGAGACCAGCACGTCCACCGCGACCCCGGCTCTGAGGACGGTCAGGGCCTCCTCCGCACTGGCGGCTTCGATCACCTGGAAATGCGAATCGGCGAGCAGGTCGGCCGCCACCAGCCGAACCAAGGGCTCGTCTTCCACGAGAAGAATGACGCCTGCGGATTGCTGATCGGACACGATGGCCAGTTCGGTGTCGGGAACGGGGCGAGGGTCTTCCTTATACACATTCGCCCGATCGGGCCAGCCTGGCGACGTCCCGGCGCATGATTTTCGGTAGAACCCCTCCGGCCGCTACACGTTGTCCGCGTGTCGAAGCACGCAGGGGCAAGAATGAACGCCGCATCCGTCACGGTCCTCCCACGCCGGACTCCACCCTCTATTCTCGTGGTCGAGAACGATGTTCGGATCCGGTGCCTCGTGAGCGACGAATTGCGGGCCTCCGACTTCAAGGTGCTCGAGGCGAGCCATGCCGAGGATGCCCTGACGGTGCTCGATGCCGTCCGGATCGACCTCCTTTTCATCGCGCTCGACCCCTCCGGAGAGCAAAGCGGCCTGGAGGTGGCTCGTCTCGTCCGCATGCGGCGAATGCCGACCCGGGTCATCCTCGCCATCGGCGACGGCATGCTCGCCAAGGCGGCCGCGGAGGATTTCGGCCTCATCCTCAGCAAGCCTTATCAGACGTCCGACATCGTCGAACTCGTCATCCGAACGCTCAATTGGCCGGAAGCGCCGGCCTGACGCGGATCGGTGGAACAAAGATTGAAGCTCTGCGGTTAGGTTGCCGTGAGCACGACATCGACCAATATCCCCCTTCGGGCCGACGCGCCCGCGCCGACCGTTCTAGTGGTCGAGGACGAGGTGCTGATCCGTCTCGTCATCGCGGATTACCTGCGCGAGTGCGGCTACAAGGTCCACGAGGCGGTAAGCGGGGAGGAGGCGATCGCGATCCTCCAGGCCCCGGAGGTGTCCATCGATGTGGTGTTCAGCGACGTCGAGATGCCGGGAGACATGGACGGCTTCGCCCTGGCGCGCTGGGTCCGGGCCAACAAGCCGGGACTGCAGGTCATCCTCACATCGGGAGCCGAGCGTTCGGCGGATATCGCTGCCACCCTGTGCGAAGCCGGCCCCCTGATGAAGAAGCCCTATGCCTCGCAGGATGTGGTCGATCGCATCCGGCAACTCGCCGCGAGGGCGAAGCGCTCCTGAAAGCTTGGCCGAAAGTTTCACGCCTTGACGACAGGCGGGAACTGGATTGTGGCACGCTCGTTTCCGCTACATGAAGCCGCACCGCCGCATCGTGAACCAGCCTGTCGTCCTTCTGGTCGAAGACGAGACGCTCGTTCGTCTCACCCAGGTCGATATCCTGCGTGAGGCGGAGATCTGGGTGGTCGAGGCACAGGATGCGGACGAGGCCTTCGAGCTCCTGAAGACCAGGCCCGACATTCGAGCCGTGCTCACCGATGTGAACATGCCGGGATCCATGGACGGCTTCGAGTTCGCCCGCCTCGTCCGCCAGGGCTGGCCCGAGGTCGGCGTCCTCGTCATCTCCGGCAAGACCGGGCCGGGCCCCGGCGATCTGCCGCCCAATGTCGACTTCCTTCACAAGCCGATCCTGCCAGATGATCTCGTCGCCGCGCTTCGGAAGGTGATGGCGGCGCATTCGCAAGGGTCGCTGACTTCGGAGATGTAGTCAGGCCATTCGTTGGGATCGGTGTCATTCGCGTCCTAAAGGCCGACAAGAATGCCAACTCGCCGTCATGGCCGCACTTGTTGCGGCCACCCACGTCTTGGAGCCGTCACGCTGTAAAGACGTGGGTTCCCGGAACAAGTCCGGGGATGACGGTGGAGGGTGTCATTCCCGGCGAGCGGAGCGAGGAAAGAGAATCCTCCCGCATGCTCAGCGCTACGGATCCCCTTCCCGCACTTCGTGCGCCGGGGATGACACAATGCGGCGGCCGCCTGCCTCAGACACGTATTGCTTGCGGCCTGCGCGAATCTATGACGGTCGTCTCCGTCTCGACGCGTTCCCACAGGCGTTCGACCTCCGTCTTCACCTTGTGGATCGCAGCCTCCTTGACTGGGCCGTAGCCGCGGATGTCCATCGGTGCCTTGGCGATCGCCAGAAGCTCGCCGAAATGCTCCGGTGTGAGGCCGGCGAGGATTGTCTCGACCTGCTCTTCATACCAGCCGATCAGCGCCCGCTCGGTGCGCCGCTCGGCGGTGTAGCCGAAGATGTCGAGAGGCGTGCCGCGCAAGCCCTTCAGGCGGGCGAGCACTTTCATCGGCGTCTGGATCCATGGACCGAAACTCCGCTTCTTCGGACGGCCGCGCGCGTCGAGCTTGGACGGCAGCAGCGGAGGCGCGAGGTGGTAATGCACCGTGTAATCGCCCTCGAACTCGCGCTTCAGCTCATCGAGGAAGCCGGTCTCCATGTGCAGGCGCGCGACCTCGTATTCGTCCTTGTAGGCCATGAGCTTGAAGAGGGAACGTGCCACGGCGTCGGTCAGCGTCTCGGAACCGATGACGGCTTCCGCCTTGCGAACGCGCGCCACCATTGCCTCGAAGCGGGCGGCATAGGCGGCATTCTGATAAGCGGTCAGGAAGGTGGCACGGCGCGCGATGATTTGGTCGAGGGTCTCGGGTTCCGCGGGCTTGTCGCCGGCAGCCCGATGCACCACGTCGGGATCGGCGCTGAGCAGCCGGCCGAAGGCGAAGGCCTGGCGGTTGCGCTCGATGGCGACGCCGTTGAGCTCGATCGCGCGCGCGAGCGCCTCGAAGGATACGGGCACCAATCCCTGCTGCCAGGCGAAGCCGAGCATCATCACATTGGCATAGACGGTGTCGCCGAGCAGCATATCGGCAAGCGCATTGGCATCGACCGTTGCCATGTTGCCGTTGCCGATGACGCGTTCGATGGCGCGAAGCCGCGTGCGGCTCGCAAGATCGGCATCGCGGAAGCGCACCACGTCGCCTGTCGGCATCTCCGCCGTGTTGACCACGGCGCGCGTGCCATGCCGATAGGTGCCGGACGCCTTCGGCGATGAGCTGACCACCAGATCGCAGCCGATCAGCGCATCGGCCGCGCCCTGATCGATGCGGACCTGATGCAGTTCGTCAGGCTTTGCCGCGATACGCAGGTAGCTGAGCACAGGCCCGAATTTCTGGGCGAAGCCGGTGAAGTCCAGCACCGACACGCCGCGGCCCTCAAGATGTGCCGCCATGCTGATGAGCGCGCCGACGGTGACCACGCCCGTGCCGCCGACGCCGGTGACAAGCAGATCGAACGGCTTGCCGAGAGCGGGTAGAGCAGGGAATGGGAGCGTTGCGGCATGGGCATGCGCATCGAAACCGGATGTCGTTTTCGCTTTGCGTGCGGCGCCCTCCACAGTGACGAAGCTGGGGCAGAAGCCTTCGAGGCAGGAAAAGTCCTTGTTGCAGGTGGAGAGGTTGATCTTGCGCTTGCGGCCGAAGGGCGTCTCCTTCGGCTCGACGCTCAGGCAGTTCGACGCCACCGAACAATCGCCGCAGCCTTCGCAGACGAGGTCGTTGATATAGGCGAAGCGCTTGGGATCCTCCATCTGTCCGCGCTTGCGGCGCCGGCGTTTTTCCGTGGCGCAGGTCTGCTCGTAGATCAGCACCGTGACGCCGGAGATCTCGCGCAGTTCCTTCTGCACCGCATCGAGATCCTCGCGCGGATGGATCGTCACGCCGTTCGGCAGATCGGCGAGCTCGAACTTCTCCGGATGATCCGACACGAGCGCGATCCGCGACACGCCCTCCGCGCGCACGCTATGAGCGATGGCATGCACGCTCACGGGGCCGTCGACCGGCTGCCCGCCGGTCATGGCGACCGCATCGTTGAACAGGATCTTGTAGGTGATGTTGGCGCCCGCCGCGATGGCCTGCCGGATCGCCATCGATCCCGAATGATAATAGGTGCCTTCGCCGAGATTCTGGAAGATGTGGCCCTGGCCGGTGAATCGCGAGGATGCCGCCCAGTTCACGCCCTCGCCGCCCATCTGGATCAGCGACGAGGTCTCCCGGTCCATCCAGCTCGCCATGAAATGGCAGCCGATTCCGGCGAGCGCCTTCGAGCCTTCCGGCACCTTCGTCGAGGTGTTGTGCGGGCAGCCGGAGCAGAAATAGGGCGTGCGGGTCGCGCCCGGCACAACGATGGTGCGCTCGGGATCCGGGTTAAGCGCCGCCACGCGCTTCGCGAGATTAAGATCGGGGAAGATGGCATCGAGGCGCTGCGCCAGCACGCCGGCGAGGAAGCGCGGGGACAATTCGCCAGTCCAGGGAATGAGCCGCTTGCCCGCCTCGTCGTGCTTGCCGACCATGCGCTCGGGCTTGGAGCCGGGATAGTCGTAAAAGTACTCCTTGAACTGGCTCTCGATGATGCCGCGCTTCTCCTCGACGACGAGGATCTCGCGCTTGCCTTTCACGAATTCCAGCGCGTCGTGCAGGGCGAGCGGCCAGACCATGCCGACCTTGTAGATGTCGATGCCGTGCGCGCGGCAGGCGACCTCGTTAAGACCGATGAGGCGGAGCGCCTCCATCAGATCGAGATGGGCCTTGCCGGCGGTGACGATGCCGTAGGTCGCCTGCGGGATGTCGTAGATGCGCCGGTCGATGGGGTTCGCCTTGGCGAAGGCATAGACCGCGTGCTTCTTCGCCTCCATGCGCTCTTCGATCTGCGGTCCCGGCAGATCCGGCCAGCGATAATGCAGGCCGCCGGGCGGGGCTGTGAATTCGGGCTCGACGAACTGGCGCGGCGCATGCAGCTCGACCGAGACGCCGGATTCGACGATTTCCGACACGGCCTTGAAGCCGACCCACATGCCGGAGAAGCGGCTCAGCGCATAGCCGTATTCGCCGAACTCGAGATATTCCGCGACGCTCGCCGGATGCAGCGTCGGCATGAACCAGCTCATGAAGGCGACGTCGGATTGATGCGGCATCGAGGAGGAGACGCAGCCATGGTCATCGCCGGCGATCACCAGAACGCCGCCATGAGGCGAGGAGCCATAGGCGTTGCCGTGCTTCAACGCATCGCCCGAACGGTCGATGCCGGGCCCCTTGCCGTACCAGAGACCGAATACGCCGTCGACCTGCCGGTCGGGATTGGTCTCGACCTGCTGCGAGCCGAGCACGGCGGTTGCGGCAAGATCCTCGTTGACGGCGGGCAGGAACTCGATGCGGTTCTCCTTGAGCTGATCCTTCACGCGCCAGAGCTCGAGATCGACCCCGCCCAGCGGCGAGCCGCGATAGCCGGAAACGAAGCCCGCCGTGTCGAGGCCAGCCATTTTGTCCCGTTTGGCCTGATCGAGAACGATGCGGACGAGGGCCTGGGTGCCTGTCAGGAAGACCCTGCCTGTGTCGCGGTTGTACCGGTCGGCGAGCCGATAGGAGTCAAGTGAGGGGGCGTGGTCCATGAGCCTGTTCCCGGAACGAAAAGCGCCATTTGCCGGCTTCTCTAGAATAATCCTGAACTGCTGGTAGGAGTTTCCTATCTATCCCTTCCTCCGGCCATTCTCGGTAGAAATTCAGCAAAAGGGCATTATAAATGGTAGAAATTACCGAAGTGGGAGGCCGCTGTGATCGAGAAGCAGGACGAGCACATTCTGGCCCAGCTGCAGAAGGAGGGCCGCACCACCAACCAGCAGCTGGCGGATGATGTGGGCATGTCCACCTCCGCCTGCTGGCGGCGCGTGCGAGCGCTCGAAGAGACGGGCGTGATTGTCGGCTATGCGGCCCTGGTCGATCGTGAAAAGGCGGGCTTCACCACCTCCGCCATCCTGCATGTCTCGCTCGAGCGGCACGACGCGAAATTCGTCGACGAATTTGTTTCACGTGTAACAGCACGCGCCGAGGTGATGGAATGCTTCGCGACGACTGGCGATGCCGATTATCACCTGCGCGTCGTGGTGCGCGACATGAAGGCCTACAACGAGTTTCTCGACGCGTTCATGTTCCGCCTGCCCGGCATCCGTTATGTGCGCACCAACGTGATCCTGAAGGAGATCAAGACCAGCGTGGCGCTGCCGTTTTGAGCGCGGTGCCCAACAATATCATCAATACTTACACTGCTACGTCATCACCGGCCTTGTGCCGGTGATCCCGATGCTGTGAAGCGCCGGGCTTTTCTTATCGAGATGGCCGGGACAAGCTCGGCCATGACGTGGGAGGCGGTACGCCACTGTCCTTCCCGATTGAAGCGAAGTGGATGGGAATGGCGCCCATCGCGACGGCGTTCCTGAGACGCTACTTGTTCTCCGACAAAAGCGCATAGGCGAGCTGCGCCATCGCCACGGGGCGCGGATCGCCCTCGGCTGTAAGCGTCACGCTGCCGAAGGCCATGGTGCGCCCCAGGCGCACGACCTTCGCCTCGGCCAGCACGTCCGTTTTCATGGCAGGGCGGAGAAAATGCATCGTCTGGTCGACCGTGGTCATGGGCCTGTAGGCACCGGCCGCGGACGACACGGCGAACACCATCGCCGTGTCGGCAAGGCTCATGAGCGCCTGCCCGCAGATCACCCCGTTGTCGCGACACAGTCTGTCGGAGAACCGCATGCGCAAGGTCGCGCCGTCCTTGTCGAGAGCCTCGATGGAGAGGTTGAGCTCCTGCACCCAGGGCGCGAAGACGCCGGTGATCATCTCCTCGGCGGTCGCGCGGTCGAACGTGGTCATGTCTTGCCCCAGCCATTGCTTCTGTGGTTCATCCGGCGCTCTCGAGGCGCGGGTTTACGGATAGAATTTTTCCGCCGAAGCCACGCGCCTGACAAGGCCCTCGGCGACCTCCCAGCCGGGACCGTCCAGTTCGGCCCGTTCCTTCGCCTGATCGAGGATGAATTGCAGCCCCACGCGATCCGCTTCGAACAGAGGGCCCCCGCGCCAGGCCGGATAGCCATAGCCGTTCATCATCACCACATCGACGTCGAGCGGCCGCTCGACGATGCGCTCGTCCAGGATCTTACAGGCCTCGTTGACGATGGCGGTGCGGATGCGGGACTGGATCTCCTCCGCCGAGATCGTGCGCCGCGTCAGCCCGCGCCGCTGCGAGGCCTCCTCGACGAGGGCCGTCACGACAGGATCGATCTCCCGCTTGCCGCCCTCGTAGCGATACCATCCCGCTCCCGTCTTGCGACCGAAACGTCCTGCCTCGCAGAGTCGGTCGGCGATGTCGACATAGCGCTCGCGCGGATCGCGGTTGGGGGCCAGACGCTTGCGGCGCGCCCAGGCGATATCGAGGCCGGCGAGGTCCGACACGGCGAAGGGACCCATCGGGAAGCCGAAGGATTCGAGCGCCGCATCGACCTCGTGCGGCAGCGCGCCTTCCTCGAGCAGGTACTCCGCCTGCTGGCGATAACGCGACAGGATACGGTTGCCGACGAAGCCGTCGCAAACCCGGCAGACAACGGGGATCTTGCGCAGACGCTTGGCGAGAGCGAGGCCCGTGGCGACGACATCGTCGGCCGTCGCATCGGTCCGCACGATCTCGAGCAGCTTCATGACGTTGGCAGGGCTGAAGAAATGCAGCCCCACCACATCGGCCGGCCGTGAAGTGGCAGCGGCTATCAGATTGATATCAAGGTAACTGGTATTCGTTGCCAGAATTGTTCCAGGCTTCAGGATCGTATCGAGATCGCGGAAAAGCGCCCGTTTCACGTCCAGATCCTCGAACACCGCCTCGATGACGAGATCGCGATCCGACAGGGAGCTCGTTCCAACCGCATACCCGATGGCCTGCAGGCGCTCACCCCTTGCCGCAGCCGAGAGCCGGCCGCTCGCAAACTGCTTCTCATAGGTGTCGGTAATGCGCGCCTCACCCGCGGAGAGCGCCTGTTCGCTCGTCTCGACGACTTTGACGTCGAAACCCGCATCGGCAAAGGCGATGGCGATGCCGGAACCCATGGTTCCGGCGCCTACGATGCCCACTTTCTGGACCGGGCGCGGCTCAACCCCATCGAGGCCCGGCAGTCGCGTGACCTCCCGCTCAGCGAAGAAGGCGTGCCGCAGGGCCGCCGACTGCTCCGATCCCCGCAGGGCCAGAAACGTTTCGCGCTCGCGCGCCATCCCCTCTTTCAGCGGCAGGTCCGCAGCGAGCAGAGCGAGTTCCGCTGCCCTGCCGGGCGCTTCGGCGCCTCTGGCCTTGCGGCGGATCTCCGCGACTTTTGCGGAAGCGCTTTGGCTATCGATGCCGGCAACAACCTGTTCGCCGGTGCGTCGGATCGGCTTGCCGATCAGCTCCCGTGCGAGTTCCGTCGCCTCCTGACGGAGATCGCGGGAGGAAATCCGGTCGATGAGGCGAAGACGCAAGGCTTCCGCCGCCTTCACCATGCGCCCGCTGGAGACGAGATCGAGAGCCGCCTCGAGGCCGACGAGCCTTGGGAGGCGCTGCGTTCCGCCCGCTCCCGGAACCAGTCCGAGCTTGACTTCGGGAAGCCCGAAACTTGCGCTCGGCTCGGCGATGCGGGCATGGCAGGCAAGGGCGATCTCGCAGCCGCCGCCAAGTGCGGTGCCGTGAACGGCTGCGACGACCGGCTTGGAGCTGTCCTCGATGGCGTCGATCACGTCGGGCAGATGCGGTTCGCGCGGAGGCTGACCGAACTCGCGGATGTCTGCGCCGGCCACGAAGGTGCGTCCGGCGCAGGCAATCACGGCGGCCTCGATCTGCGGATTGCGCTCGACCTCCTGAATCGCTGCAAGCAATCCCGCTCTGACCGCCTGCGACGTGGCATTGACGGGCGGGTTGTCGATCTCGATCAACGCCACAGGAGAGGTGCTTGTGAGCCGGACGGGACCGTCGCCCGCGGTCATGGACGCACCGCGTTCATCGTGAGGAGCTCATAGGTTGCAACCGTCTCGCCCTTGTCCGTCATGATCTCCACGTCCCAGCGTACCTCGCCGTATTGCTCGTTGCGCGGTGATTTCGATTTCGCCGTCAGCCGGACCTTGATGGTCTCTCCCGGCTGCACGGGTTTGATGAACCGTAAGGAATCGAGACCGTAATTGGCAAGCACCGGTCCGAGATCCGGATCGACGAAAAGGCCTGCCGCGAAGGAGATAAGCAGATAGCCATGGGCGACGCGGCCGGGGAAGAACGGATGGTTCTTCGTCGCCTCCTCGCTCATATGCGCGTAGAAGGTGTCGCCGGTGAATTCGGCGAAGTGCTCGATGTCTTCGAGGGTGATCGTGCGCTCCTTCGAGACGAAGGTCTGGCCGATGGCGAGATCCTCGAAATAATAGCGGAAAGGATGCTTTCCCTCTTCGATGGTCGGCGCGCCCTTGATCCAGGTCTTCGTCACGCGCGAGAGCATGGCCGGCGAGCCCTGCAGCGCGGTGCGCCGCATGTAATGATGCACGCCGCGGATGCCGCCTAGCTCCTCGCCGCCGCCGGCGCGACCCGGGCCGCCATGGACCATGTGCGGCATCGGCGAGCCATGACCGGTCTGCTCCTTGGCGCAGTCGCGGTCGATCAGCACAAGGCGGCCGTGGAAGGCACCGACACCGAAGACCAGATCGGCCGCGGCGGCGGGATCGTAGGTATAGAGAGAGGCGACGAGGCTGCCGTCGCCACGATTGGCGAGCGCCACGCCCTGATCGAGCCCGTCATAGCCCATCACGGTGCAAACCGGACCGAAAGCCTCGACGCTGTGCACGTTGGTGGCGCGGATCGGATCCGGGCAGTGCAGCACGAGCGGCGGAAGGAACGCACCGCGCTCGCGATCGGCCCCTTCGACGGTGAAGTCGTCGGGATTGCCGATGACGATATCCGCTTCGCTGCGCAGCTTCGCCAACTGAGCGAGCACATCGCGGCGCTGGCCGAGGCCAACGACCGGGCCCATGCGAACGCTCTCGAGTTCCGGATTGCCGACCTTGATCTTGGAGAGTCGCTCGCCGAGAGCAGCGATCACGGCAGGCACATGCTCGTTCGGCGCGATGGCGCGCCGGATGGCGGTGCACTTCTGGCCGGCCTTCACCGTCATCTCCTTGGCGACCTCCTTGATGAAGAGGTCGAATTCCGGCGTGCCCGGTCCGGCATCGGGCGCGAGGATCGCCGCGTTGAGCGAGTCACGCTCGGCGATGAAGCGCACCGACTCGCGCGCGATCACCGGATGCCGCTGCAGCTTCTGCGCCGTGTCGGCGGAACCCGTGAAGGACACCACATCCTGGCAGGTCAGGTGATCGAAGAGATCGCCGGTGGAGCCGACGATGCATTGAAGCGCGCCATCGGGGAGAATGCGGGATTCGGCGATCATGCGGACGAGCGCATGCGCCACATAGGAGGTGATCGTCGCCGGCTTCGTCACCACCGGCACACCGGCCAGGATCGCCGGCGCGAGCTTTTCGAGCATGCCCCAGCAGGGGAAGTTGAAGGCGTTGATGTGCACGGCGACGCCGTTGAGCGGCGTCATCACATGCTGGCCGACGAAAGTGCCTTCCTTGGAGAGAGGTTCGACATTGCCATCCAGGAGAAAAGTGGTATTGGGCAGCTCACGCCGTCCCTTGGAGGCATAGACGAAGAGGGTGCCGATGCCGCCGTCCACGTCGATGAAGTTGTCGATGCGGGTGGTACCGGTCTGGAATGACAGCGTGTAGAGCTGGTCCTTGCGCTCCGAAAGGTAGACGGCGAGACGCTTCAGCATCTCCGCGCGCTGATGGAAGGTCATCCGCCGCAGGGCCGGGCCACCGACCTGCCGGGCGTATGCGAGCACCTCGCCCATATCGAGACCACCGCTCGCCACCTCTGCGACCACGTCGCCGGTGACGGCGCTGTGGATCTGGGCCAGATCCTGGCCGGGCGACATCCAACTTCCGCGAATGAAGCTTTCAAGTCTCATGGGGCACCTTGGCGTTTTATGCGCAGCCGTGTGGGCGATGCTGCGTCCTCGCCGTATTATTGACCGACCGGCCGGTTAGTCAAGGAATTTTGGGGTTGCCCGCAGCGGTGTTCGGCTCGACAGTTGCAGTCGGCTGCGGATAGACGGGGTTGGGCTTGGCGCCTGGAGCGTCAGGGACTGAGGAACTGGAGTGAGGCCGAATGGCCGCGTTTGTCGAAACTCTCCTGGACGCATTCCACGAGCGGACGCCGATCCGGGCCGGTTCCCTGATTGTCACCGTGTTCGGCGACGCGGTGGTTCCGAGGGGAGGGGTGCTGTCGTTAAGCTCCCTGCACGACATCATGCGTGCCTTCCGCATCAGCGACACCCTTGTGAGAACGGCCTTGTCTCGCCTCGTCAGTGACGGCTGGTTCGAGCGCTGGAAGGTGGGGCGCAACAGCTACTACCGGCTCACGGGCCAAGGACATGAAGCCTTCGCACGGGCAACCCTGCGGATCTATGCCGATCCGCCACAGGACTGGCAGGGCGCCTTCGATCTCCTTCTGCTCGACAATGGCCAGGACAGAGGTCCCCTTCGCAGTGAATTGTCAGTGGCCGGCTACGGGTCTCTCGGTCCCGACCTTCTGATTGCTCCTGCAATGGCGGCCGAGAACGGCGCCTTCCTGCGCCTGTCGGGGATCCCATCCGATCTCCCAACCGCCCGGCGCCTCGCCGAGCGAGCCTGGCCCCTTGCCGAGATCGAGAGCCGCTACAGGCGCTTCATCGACACCTATTCGGAGACGCTCGCTGCACTCGAACGGGGTGCTTCGTTCACCACCCTCGACGCGCTCCTCGTTCGAATCCTCCTGATCCACGATTACCGCAGGGCGGTTCTGAAGGATCCGCTGCTGCCTGCCCAGCTTCTGCCGGACCCGTGGGCGGGAAGTGCCGCGCGGGACCTCTGCGGCGCGATCTACAAGACCCTGCTTCCGGCCGCAGAGCGGTGGCTCGATGCCCATGCCCAGAACGATCAGGGACCTTTACCGGAGGTCGATCGGGACTTCAGGCAAAGGTTTGCGGCGATCCGCCCTTTGGCTCCACGACAGGCTGTCTGATAAAAGCGTTACAAAAAATATTGAAAAGAAATTTTTTTGTGACATATTGAGCTCGATATAGGATTCGGCAAGGGATTTTGCGCGCGGATGAGGCGACGGACGCCCGATTTGCGTTGAATAGCTAGTCTCAAGGCTGATGGGACGTGCCCTTGGGGCCAACTTGGCCTTTGAGCGGATCCCGACCCGCGCCGGAGCGACGGAACAGGTTTCAAGAAGACAGGGAGAAGCGCCGTGTACGCACAGATGGTGAAGACGGGCGTCGATCACATTCAGTCCAAGGAAGAGATGTCTCCGGAGGAGCGTGCCTTCCAGGAGCGCGTCGATGCCGACATCAAGATCGAGCCCAAGGAGTGGATGCCGGAGGCCTACCGCAAGACCCTGATCCGGCAGATTTCCCAGCACGCTCATTCCGAGATCATCGGCATGCAGCCGGAGGGCAATTGGATCACCCGCGCGCCAACCCTCGAGCGCAAGGCCATCCTGCTCGCCAAGGTGCAGGACGAGGCCGGCCACGGCCTCTATCTCTACTGCGCCGCCGAGACGCTGGGCGTGAGCCGCGACGAATTGCTGGAGCAGCTTAACAACGGCAAGGCAAAGTATTCAAGCATCTTCAATTATCCGACCCTGACCTGGGCCGATATCGGCGCCATCGGCTGGCTCGTGGACGGTGCTGCGATCATGAACCAGGTGCCGCTGCAGCGCTGCTCCTACGGTCCCTATTCGCGCGCTATGATCCGCATCTGCAAGGAAGAGAGCTTCCATCAGCGCCAGGGCTATGATGCGCTGACCAAGCTCGCCCAGGGCACGCCCGAGCAGAAGCAGATGGCGCAGGATGCGTTGAACCGCTGGTGGTGGCCGTCGCTGATGATGTTCGGGCCGTCCGATGCGGAATCGGTTCACAGCGCGCAATCCATGCGCTGGAAGATCAAGATCAATTCCAACGATGAACTGCGCCAGAAATTCGTCGACCAGACCGTGCCGCAGGCCGAGTATCTCGGCCTTACCGTTCCCGATCCGGATCTCAAGTGGAACGCGGAGCGCGGGCATTACGATTTCGGCGAGATCAACTGGGACGAATTCTATCAGGTGATCGCCGGCAACGGCCCCTGCAACCGCCAGCGCCTGCGTACGCGGGTGAAGGCCTACGAAGAGGGCCAATGGGTACGCGATGCCGCGGACGCCTATGCGGCGAAGAAGGCGGCACGGGCGAAGGCCAAGGCGGCATAAGCGGGAGAGCATCGATGACCGACAAGAAGGAATGGCCTCTCTGGGAGGTGTTCATCCGCAGCCAGCATGGTCTGTCTCACCGGCATGTGGGCTCCCTGCATGCGCCGGATGCCGAGATGGCGATCATGAATGCGCGCGATGTCTATACGCGCCGCAACGAGGGCGTGAGCATCTGGGTCGTGAGGGCGTCCGACATTTCGGCGAGCTCGCCGAGCGAGAAGGGTCCGCTCTTCGATCCCGCCAACAGCAAGGTCTATCGCCATCCGACCTTCTACGACATCCCTGAAGAGCTGGGGCACATGTGATGGCCGGACAGGATGCGCTTTTCGAGTATCTGCTGCGCCTCGGCGACAATGCCCTGATCCTGGGGCACCGCCTGTCCGAATGGTGCGGTCATTCGCCGGCGCTCGAGGAGGATCTCGCGCTCTCCAATGTCGCTCTCGATCTCATCGGCCAAACGCAACTCTGGCTGAACCTTGCGGGCGAGGTCGAAGGAAAGGGGCGAAATGCCGACAAGCTCGCCTATCTTCGCGACGCGCGCGACTTCCGCAACGTGCTTCTGGTCGAGCAGCCGAACGGTGATTTCGCCGTGACCATGGCACGCCAGTTCTATTTCGACGCCTGGCATTACCTGCTGCTGCGCGAACTCACCGGCTCCACGGACAGTCGCATCGCGGAGATCGCGGCAAAGGCGCTCAAGGAAGTCACCTATCACCTGGAGCGAAGCCAGGAATGGGTGCTGCGCCTCGGCGACGGCACGGAGGAGAGCCATCGCCGCATGCAGGAAGCCATCGACGACCTCTGGGTGTATACCGGCGAGCTGTTCGACGCCGATGCGGTCGACGCAGCGATCATCCGCGACGGATTGGGTCCCGATCCTGCGAGCTTGCGCGATCTGTGGCTCGGCCTCGTGCGCGCGACGGCCGAGGAGGCGACCTTGAGCCTGCCGCAGCCGGGCTGGGCGCAGAAGGGCGGCAAGCAGGGCCTCCATTCCGAGCATCTCGGTTATATTCTCGCCGATCTCCAGTTCCTGCAGCGGGCCTATCCTAACGCGACATGGTAAGGAGCGGGATGCCATGACGGATAGCCTGACGCGCCCGAACCTGGATCAGATCAGGACCTGGTTGGATGACGTCCCCGATCCGGAAGTACCGGTGGTCTCGGTGACGGATCTCGGGATCGTCCGCGATGTGCGCTGGGACGACGACGAGCTTGTCGTCGCGATCACGCCGACCTATTCCGGCTGCCCCGCGACCAGCGTCATCGCGCTCGACATCGAGATGGCGCTGCGGGCGAAGGGCCTCAACAACCTGCGGATCGAGCGGCGCCTCTCGCCGCCCTGGACGACGGACTGGATCACGCAGGAAGGTCGGCAGCGGTTGCAGGCCTACGGCATCGCACCGCCGGCCGAGGAGAAGGCGGACAAGCCGTCGCCCTTCGACCGCTTCCTGCGCAAGCCTTTGACGATCGCCTGCCCGCGCTGTGGCTCGGAGAACACGGCTCGGATCAGCGAGTTCGGCTCGACCCCATGCAAGGCGCAGTACCAGTGCCGTGCGTGTCTCGAGCCCTTCGACTATTTCAAGTGCATTTGACAACGAGCGGACGCTCCATGACCAGGTTTTATCCCGTCACCGTCGCCGATGTGCGGCGCGAGACCCGAGATGCCATCGTTCTCACCCTCAACGTGCCGGAGGAGCATAAGGACGCGTTCCATTTCTCGCCGGGACAGTATTTGACCCTGCGCACCCAGATCGACGGCGACGAGGTGCGGCGCTCCTATTCCATCTGCGCCGCTCCGATGGAAGGAAAACTGCGGGTCGGCATCAAGAAGATCGCGGGCGGTGCCTTCTCGAACTGGGCTAGCGAGCAGCTGTCGCCTGGTCAGACGATCGAGGCGATGCCGCCCATGGGCAATTTCTTCGTGCCGCTCGATCAGACCCGCAAGCGGCATTTCGTGGGCTTTGCCGCCGGCAGCGGAATCACGCCGCTGCTCAGCATCGTCAAGACGACTCTCGTCGCCGAGCCGCAATCCTCCTTCACCCTGTTCTACGGCAACCGCGCCTCGAGCTCGATCATGTTTCGCGAGGAACTGGAGGATCTGAAGAACGAACACCTCGAACGCTTCAGCCTCATCCATATTCTGAGCCGCGAGCAGCAGGACATCGATCTGTTCAACGGGCGCCTGAGCAGGGAGAAGTGCGACCAGCTCCTCGACCATTGGATCGACGTGTCGTCCATCGACACGGCTTTCATCTGCGGGCCGCAGGACATGATGCTGGGCGTCGCCCAGAGCCTGGAGGAGCACGGGCTCGACAAGCGGCAGATCAAGTTCGAACTTTTCGCCACCTCGACCCCGAGCCGCCGCCAGCGCAGGCCGGAGGAGACGGCTGCGGAAGACCATAAGAATCTGTGCGAAGCCACCATCGTCATCGACGGGCGCTCTCGCACCCTGTCCTTCGAGAAAGGCACGGCTTCGGTGCTCGATGCCGCCATGCACGAGGGGATGGAGCTGCCCTATGCCTGCAAGGGCGGCGTCTGCTCCACCTGCCGCGCGATGCTGGTCGAGGGCGAGGTCGACATGGATGCGAATTTCGCGCTCGAAGATTATGAGATCGCGCGCGGCTACATCCTGACCTGCCAGAGCTATCCGGTGAGCGACAAGATCCTGGTCGATTTCGACAAGTGATAAGGGGAGACGATCCCATGGTCGATGAAGAGAGCCTCGTCAGCTTCGTGGTCGGCGGCGGCCGGTTGAGCGCGCCGGACAACGTCACGCCGCGCTATCGCGGCGAGCTCATGCGCCTGATGGCGATCTTCGTCGATTCCGAAATGGCCGGCGCCTCCGGTTTCGCCGATTGCATCAATCTCGCTCCCGGCTTGAAGGAGCGGATCACGGCGACGCGCATCGTCTTCGACAAGTTCAACCATGCGCGGCGGATCCTGGACTTGATGGAGCAGTTCGGCGCCAATACCACGCAGTATGTCGGCGCCCATCCCTGGGCGGCGCGCCTCGACCGCAGCGTCGATCTCGGCACCAGGCGCATCGATGGCGACATGCGCCTCAACGTATTTCATTACCCGATCAATGGCTGGGTCGATTCCGTGGTCATGAACTGCCTGATGGGGCAGGCGACGGTGGTGCAGCTCGACGAGCTGACCCGCGGCTCCTATCAGCCTCTCGCGGATGCGCTGTCGGAGATCCTGCCTGCCGAAACGCGTCACGCGGAGCTTGGGGAGCACGGGCTGAAGGCGGCCCTCGACAGGGGACATGACCCGATCGATGCCCAGGCTTCGGTGAACTATTGGTATCCGCGCGTCGCCGACAGCTTCGGCAGCAGCACATCGGATCATTTTGCGCAGCATCGGAAATACGGCCTGCGCCAGAAGGGCCGGGACGGGCTCATCGCCCAATGGCAGAGCCGCGTTCACCCGATCCTCTCGCGGTTCGGCCTGAACGTTCCCGGACACAAACCGTCCGAGATCGGCGAGCAAGTGTCTCTGCAGTGATGTGCGAAGGAAAGCTATTCGGCGGCGCTGACCTGCCGTGACGGCGCAGCGGGTTCCGCTCGGAGATTGCGGGTGCCGTCGACGATGAGCTGCGAGACGAGCTCGGCATAATCGGCGCGCGTCACCTCACCGGTGCTCTTGAACCAGAGATAGTGCCAGTTGATCATGCCGAAGAGGGACATGGTCACCGGCTTGAGCAGCTTGGTTCCCTTGATCTGCGGCGCCACGCCGGCGACCGCATCGGAGAAGATCTTCACCAGATCGCGCTCCATTGCCTTCAGTTCGCCCTGACGGTCGCTCGGCAGAAGCCGCAAGCCGTTGATCTGCACGCTGTGCTGGGCGTCCGCATCGCGGTAGGCTTCGAGCAGGGCGGTGACGAGCTCCTTGAGGCGGGCCTCCGGGGCATGGTCGGGTCTGTCGGCGGCTTCCACCGCTTCGAGCAATTCCTCGAGGTGGAACCGGATGACGTCGAAGAGCAGCTCTTCCTTGTCCTTGTAATAGTGGTAGAGGTTGGCCTTGGAGACGCCGCAGGCTTCAGCGATCTTGCTCATCGAGGCACGGTCGTAACCATGTTCGGCAAAGAGTTCGGCCGAGCGATCGAGGATCGCCCGGCGTTTGTCGCCGTAATCGGTGGCACGGGTGCGGGCCATGGGTTCGTCTATTCTTTCGGTCTGTGGTCGATCACCCGTCTCGCCTTACCGAGAGAGCGTTCGATACCTTCGGGATCGAGCACATTTACCCGAGCCGTGATGCCAATGGTATCCTTGATCGCCTGTCCGAGCCGCTCGGCCGCCGCCTTGCGGGTCTCCGGATAATCGGAGTCGGGCCGGATCTCCGCCTTGATTTCCATCTGATCCATGCGTCCGTCGCGGGTCAGGATGATCTGGTAATGCCCCGAGAGGGCCGGAATCGCCAGGAGCTTTTCCTCGATCTGGCTGGGGAAAACGTTCACGCCGCGGATGATCATCATGTCGTCGGTGCGGCCGGTTATCTTCTCCATGCGGCGCATGGTCCGGGCCGTGCCGGGCAGGAGACGCGTCAGGTCGCGGGTGCGGTAGCGGATGACCGGCATCGCTTCCTTGGTCAGCGAGGTGAAGACGAGTTCTCCTTCCTCGCCGTCAGGCAGGACTTCCCCTGTAAGCGGGTCGATGATCTCGGGATAGAAATGGTCTTCCCAGATGTGGAGGCCATCCTTGGTTTCGACGCATTCGCAGGCGACGCCCGGCCCCATGACCTCGGAGAGACCATAGATGTCGACCGCGTGGATGTCGAAGGCTTCCTCGATCTCCCCGCGCATGGCGTTCGTCCACGGCTCCGCGCCGAAGATGCCGACCTTCAGCGAGGACTTTCGCGGATCGAGGCCCTGCTTGCGGAACTCGTCGAGGATCGCGAGCATGTAGGACGGCGTCACCATGATGATGTCCGGCTGGAAGTCCTGGATAAGCTGTACCTGCCGCTCAGTCATGCCGCCCGACATGGGAATGACCATGCAGCCGAGTCGCTCGGCGCCGTAATGCGCGCCCAATCCGCCGGTGAAGAGGCCATAACCGTAGGCCACATGCACCTTCATGCCCGGGCGTCCGCCGCTGGCGCGGATCGAGCGGGCCACCACATCGGCCCAGGTATCGATGTCGCGCTTGGTGTAGCCGACGACCGTCGGCTTGCCGGTGGTGCCTGACGATCCGTGCACGCGGGCGATCTGGTTCTGCGGAACGGCAAACATGCCGAAGGGATAGTTGTCGCGCAGATCGGCCTTGCTTGTGAACGGGAACTTGGCGAGATCCTTCAGCTCCTTGAAGTCGTCCGGGTGAACGCCGGCTGCGTCGAACTTCGCCTTGTAGTGAGGGACGTTCTCGTAGGCGTGGCGCAGGGTCCAGGCAAGGCGCTCGCGCTGCAGATTGGCGAGTTCGTCCCGGGACGCCAGTTCGGTGCCGTCGAGAATAGCAGCTTGAGGCTTGAGTTCGGAAAGCTTGCGAAGTGGGATCTGATGCACGGAAACCTCCCAATCGTTTTTCTTGATTAATCGTCTTTTGGCGTAAGAAGCGTGCCGGAAATGGTGCGCGAATGTCCGCGGAACTCGGCGACCGCTTCGCCCTTTCCGTTGCGCACCGTCACGTCGTAGATGCCGGAACGGCCGGACCGATTGCGCTCCACGGCATGGGCTTTCAGCGTATCGCCGCGCCGTCCCGGCTGCAGGAACGTCACGGCGCAATGCTGAGCGACCGTGCGCTGATCATAGGTGTTGCAGGCAAAGGCAAAAGCCGAGTCGGCCAGCGCGAAGATGAAGCCGCCATGGCAGATGCCGTGGCCGTTGGTCATGTCCGCGCGGATCGTCATGGTGATGATCGCCTCCCCCGGGGCGACGCGCTCGATCGTCATGCCGAGACCCTGGCTCGCCCGGTCCTCGGCCCACATGGCCTCCGCGCAGGCCTCGGCGATGTCGAGCGGGTCTTTGCTCGAAGATGTTGGCCGCGCGTCCATCAATTTCTCCCGCTGAATTTTGGTTGCCGCTTCTCGAAGAAGGCGGTGACGCCTTCCAGGTAATCGGGCGTGCGGCCCGCACGTCCCTGCAGGTCCCGCTCCAGATCGAGCTGGCGGTCGAGATCGTTCGTCTCGGATGCATCAAGAGCCTGTTTGATGAAGCCAAGGCCGATCGTCGGCTGCGTTGCGAAATGCGCGGCGAGGCGGTGCGCTTCGTCTATCAAAACCGCGTCGTCGACGCATTTCCAGATCATGCCCCAGGCTTCCGCCTGCTCGGCGGTGACAGGCTCGGCCAGAAGCGCGAGGGCGCGGGCACGCGCCGGTCCGACGAGGCGGGGCAGGAACCAGGTTCCGCCCGAATCGGGCACGAGGCCGAGCTTCGCGAAGGCCTGAATGAACTTGGCCGAACGGGAGGCGATGACGATGTCGCAGGCGAGAGCAATATTGGCTCCCGCCCCGGCCGCGACGCCGTTGACGGCGCCGATCACCGGCATTTGCAGCGCCCGGAGCTTGCGCACGAGCGGATTGTAGAACCGCTCGATGGTGGAGGAGAGGTCCGGCACTTGGCCCGGGCTGAAGACGCGGTCGGACAGATCCTGGCCGGCGCAGAAACCGCGTCCGGCGCCGGTCAGCACGAGCGCGCGGCAATCGGTGTCGGCTTCCGCATCGAGGAGCGCATTCATCAGCGCCTCGTGCATCGTCTCATTGAACGAGTTCAGTCGATCCGGTCGGTTGAGGGTGACGACCCGATATCCGTCCCGCCGTTCGATGAGGATGACGTCGTTCTCCACCAAGTCCTCCCGGGATTTTCGTTGAAGCAAGCGGCTTCTGTTGCGACTTGTTTACTATTGACCAACCGTCCGGTCAATTATATTGATGAGCGAAATGGCGTCAATGAGCCAAAGCTCGGCCCTTCGGGGCGCGGCGCTCGACCCGCAATGATCGGCCGGCTCTTGGCCGTTCGGTCCGTTGCGCAACAATAAGAACGACAAACGACAACGAAACCTGGAGGAAACGGATGAACGCGAAGGCAAATCTCAAAACCCTGCTGGCTGCCAGTGTCATGGCTTTCGGCGTCTCCCAAGGCGCGCTCGCGCAGGGCACGATCAAGATCGGATCGGTTCTCTCCGTTACCGGGCCGTCCTCGTTCCTCGGCGAGCCGGAAGACAAGACGCTCAAGCTCTATGTCGACAAGATCAACGCGGCGGGCGGCGTCAATGGCAAGAAGATCGAGCTCGTGATCTATGACGACGGTGGCGATGCCAACAAGGCGCGCACCTTCGCGACTCGCCTTCTCGAGGACGACGAGGTCATCGCCATGGTCGGCGGCACGACCACCGGCTCGACGATGGCGATGATCCCGGTCTTCGAAGAGGCCAAGGTTCCGTTCATCTCGCTTGCCGGCGCCATCGAGGTGGTCGACCCCGTCCGCAAGTTCGTCTTCAAGACGCCGCACACCGACAAGATGGCCTGCGAGAAGATTTTTGAGGATCTGAAGAAGCGCAATCTCACCAAGATCGGCATGATCTCCGGCACCGACGGGTTCGGCGCTTCGATGCGCGCGCAATGTGTCAAGGTTGCGCCGAATTACGGCATGCAGATCCTCACCGATGAGACCTACGGCCCGCGCGACAGCGACATGACGGCTCAGCTCACGAAGATCAAGAACACCGCCGGCGTGCAGGCCGTGGTCAATCCGGGCTTCGGCCAGGGCCCGGCCATCGTGACTCGCAACTATGCCCAGCTCGGGATGAACGCGATCCCGTTCTACCAGAGCCACGGCGTCGCCTCGAAGAGCTTCATCGAGCTCGCGGGTGCTGCGGCCGAAGGCGTCCGCTTACCGGCGGCGGCGCTTCTCGTCGGTGACAAGCTGCCTGACAGCGATCCGCAGAAGAAGGTCGTGACGGAGTACAAGCAGGCCTATGAAGGCGCCACGAAGCAGCCTGTCTCGACCTTCGGCGGCCATGCCTATGACGGTCTCTTCATCCTCGTCGAGGCGATGAAGCGCGCGAATTCCACCGACCCGCAGAAGATCCGCGACGAGATCGAGAAGACCAAGGGCTTCGTCGGCACCGGCGGCATCGTGAACATGACGGGCACCGACCATCTCGGCCTCGATCTCTCGGCGTTCCGCATGCTCGAGATCAAGGGTGGCGACTGGAACCTGGCGGCATCGGGAAGCTGATTTCGCACGAGAACTTATCGGACGGGAGGCCGTATAGCGTCTCCCGTCGGGCAACCTGAAGGTCTTGGGACAGCAGCATGGCCGAGTTCCTCCAGTTCCTCTTCTCCGGGCTGACGGTGGGCGCCGTCTACGCGCTGGTGGCGCTCGGCTTCACGCTGATCTACAACGCATCGGGCGTGGTCAACTTCGCGCAGGGCGAGTTCGTGATGCTGGGCGGCATGGTCACTGTCTTCGCCGCTGCCGCCGGCATTCCCCTACTGCTTGCGGCGCTTATTGCCATCGCCGCTGCCGTAGCCATCGGGCTCCTGCTGCATCGCCTAGCCATCGAACCGGCCCGGGGCGCATCCGCGGTGACGCTCATCATCATCACCATCGGTGCATCGATCCTGCTGCGCGGGCTTGCGGCCATCGTCTTCGACAAGCAGTTCCACAAGCTCCCGGCCTTCACGGGCGATACCCCCATCGACATCATGGGCGCGGCCGTCCAGCCGCAGAGTTTTTGGGTGCTCGGCGGCACGGCGGTCGTGGTGTTGGCGCTCTACGTCTTCCTCGAACACACGATCACGGGCAAGGCCGTTCTCGCCACCGCTGCGAACCGGCTCGCGGCGCGCCTCGTCGGCATCAATACGACCACCATCATGGCGCTCGCCTTCGGCGGCTCCGCCGCCATCGGCGCGATCGCCGGCATTCTCGTGACGCCGATCACGTTGACGAGCTACGATGTCGGCACGCTGCTCGCCTTGAAAGGCTTTGCCGCCGCCATGCTGGGCGGCATGGGCAACCCCGTCGGCGCGGTCGTCGGCGGGCTGTTGCTGGGACTGCTGGAAGCCTTCGGCGCCGGCTATCTCAGCTCCACCTACAAGGATGCCTTTGCCTTCCTCGTAATCCTCATCGTGTTGTTCGCCGCACCTCAAGGCCTCTTCGGACGCCGCGTCGTGGAAAGGGTGTAAGATGCGCGTTCTTGCAAATCAGCGCTTCCTCACGCTCGCCATTCTTGCGGTGGTGATCGCCGTACTCCCGTTTGTCTTTCCCTCAAGCTATTACTTCCGCGTGGCATCGCTCGTGTGGGTATCGGCGCTCGCAGCGGTGGGCCTGAACATTCTCATGGGACAGGCGGGGCAGGTCAGCCTCGGGCATGCGGCCTTCTTCGGCATCGGGGCCTATGCGGTCGCGATCGGTCCGGCGCATCTGGGCATTCCATCCTGGGCCGCTTTGCTCATCGGAGCCTTGCTCTCGGCGGTTCTCGCCTATCTCGTCGGACGCCCGATCCTGCGGCTCAAAGGGCATTATCTCGCCATCGCCACCTTGGGCCTCGGCGTTCTCGTCGCGCTCGTCATTACCACGGAGAGCAGCTGGACCGGTGGGCCCGACGGCATGCCGGTTGAGCGGCTGACCCTGTTCGGCTGGCGCGTCAGCGGATCCTCCACCTGGTACTGGGTGACGGGCGGGCTTCTCCTCGTCGGCACCTGGATTGCGCTCAATCTCGACGAGACGCCGACCGGGCGGGCCTTTCGCGCGCTGCACGACAGCGAAGTGGCGGCTCAGGTCGTGGGCGTCGATGTTGCCCGGTTCAAGCTGCAGGCCTTCGTGATCGCCGCCGTCTATGCCTCGCTCGCGGGATCGGCCCTTGCCTTCATGAACGGCTTCATCAATCCGGATCAGGCCGGCTTCCTGCATTCGGTGGAGCTTGTCACCATGGTCGTGCTCGGCGGGTTGGGATCGGTTCTCGGCAGCATCGTCGGCGCGGCCGTTCTGATAACGCTGCCGCAGGCGCTCACGGTGTTCCAGGAATACGAGCACCTTCTGCTCGGCCTCATCATCATCGTGGCGATGATCTTCATGCGCAACGGCATCGTGCCGAGCCTCTCAAGCCTGCTTGTCCGGAAGGCGCGCTCATGATCATCCTCGAAGCAACGGATATCGGCATCTCCTTTGGCGGCGTGAAGGCTGTCGACGGCGTAAGCTTTTCGGTCGGCCCGGGGCAGATCCTCTCGATCATCGGTCCGAACGGTGCCGGGAAGACGACATTGTTCAACGTCGTGTCCGGCGTCTATACGGCGGGCCGCGGCGCGATCCGCCTCTCCGGCGAGGACGTGACCGGTCTTGCCCCGCACAGGCTGGCGGAGCGCGGTCTTTCGCGGACCTTCCAGAACCTGCAGATCTTCCAGCGCATGACCGCTTGCGAGAACGTGATGGTTGGTCGCCATCTGCGGGAACGATGCAGTCTTCTGCCCGCATTGTTCAGAACGCCCTCCGTCACGCGCCAGAACCGTGAGACGCGCGCGGCGGCACTCGCGCTTCTGGAGGATGTCGGATTGAAAGATGCAGCCGACATTCCCGCCGGCTCGCTCCCCTACGGCGCCTGCAAGCGTCTCGAGATCGCCCGTGCGCTCGCTGCCGAACCGCGCGTGCTCCTTCTCGACGAACCGGCCGCGGGCTGCAATGCGGTCGAGACGGAAGAGATCGATCATCTGATCCGGCAGGTCGCCGATAGGGGCGTGGCGGTCGTGCTCGTCGAGCACGACATGAAGCTCGTCATGAAGATTTCCGACAGGATTCTTGTTCTCGAGCGCGGCCGGCCGCTTGTGGAGGGGACGCCGCGCGAGGTGCGCGACGACCCGCGGGTTCTTGAGGCCTATCTCGGACAGCATGGAGCGCGGGAGGCAGCGCGTGCTTGAGGTCGCCAACCTGAAAAGCGCCTATGGTCGCATCGAGGTGTTAAAGGGCGTCAGCATCGACGTAAAGGCCGGCGAGATCGTGGCGCTGGTCGGCTCGAACGGTGCGGGCAAGACAACGCTGCTGCGCACGCTCTCAGGCGTCCAGCCAGCCACGGGCGGTGAAATCCGCTTCAACGGCCAGCGCATCGATCGCCTGCCGCCGCATCAACGGGTGCAGCTCGGCATCACGCAATCGCCGGAAGGCCGGCAGGTATTCGGGCCGCTCACTGTGGAGGACAATCTGCGGCTCGGCGCCTATCGCCGGCGCGACAAGGCCATCGATGAGGACCGCGACCGCGTCTTCACCATGTTTCCCGTGCTGGCGGAGAAGCGGAGCCTTCTGGCCGGCGGTCTCTCGGGCGGCCAGCAGCAGATGCTGGCGATCGGCCGCGCGCTGATGGGTAAGCCCAAGCTCTTGCTGCTCGATGAGCCGTCCCTCGGCCTGTCGCCGCTTCTCGTGGACCAGATCCTCGACGCGATCGTCTCGCTCAAGAAGGACGGGATCACCGTGCTTCTCGTCGAGCAGAATGCCTCTGCTGCCCTCGCCATCGCCGATCGTGGCTATGTGCTGGAGACCGGCAAGGTCGCCTATAGCGGAGCGGGCTCCGCGCTGCTGGCCGATCCGCAGGTCAAGGCGGCTTATCTGGGTATCGACTGAGACGCTTCGGAGTCTATGGACGCTGGCATAGCCTTCACCTCTCCCCGGTGGGGAGAGGTCGAGCGCGGCGGGTGAGGGGGTACCGCCCTATCCGGATAGACCTGTAACCCCTCACCCGCCGCGCTGACGCGCGTCGACCTCTCCCTCAAGGAGAGGTGAACCCGCGCTATACGCGGATAGGTGATCGCTACGAGCCGTCCCAACTGTTTCCCGTCCCTGAATCGTCATGGCGCTTCGCCAGTTCAAGCGCTTCCCGCAGCACGGCGTGGTCGCCGATGTGATTGGCGAGGATCAGCACGAGGCGGCTGTTGAGGGCGGCGCTTTGTTCATCAGTCAGCCCGCGATGGGCTTCGATGAGACCGCGATAGGCCCGGTCGGGATCGGCGAAGCGGCTTTCCGTGACGAGCGCATTCATGCTTGTTCTCCCTCAAAACCCCGGAGACGACGGGAGGCATTTGCGATCAGAGCGGGCGTCGCATGCCGCCAGCGCGCGGCGAGATGATGATCGGGGCGCACGAGATAGGTGCTGCCCGGACGTGCATCGAAGCGCTGCGCGAACAGCCCTGTCTCGTCGATAAGATCCCTGCCGATGACGATGACGTTCGAGCCTGCCGGCGGCGGTTCGCCGTTCGGCACATGCAGAAGAACCTCCTCGTTGCCGAGCGCCTCGAGCAGCCAGACAGGCTGGCCGTCGCGATCGCGCATCGGCGCATCGGGAAGCGGAGCGCCGAGGCAAGCCGAGCCCGACCAGTCATCCACATCCGGTGTCGACAAAGGCGTCTCGTAAGTCGAGGGCATCGACAGCCGGCCTGAGTTGACCATCCGCTTGGCGAAGGTCGCATGGCGCGCGAGTGCAAGCGTGGCATCGCGGAAGCGCAGCTCCTGAGCGGAGCGCGGGGCGATAAAGTCGGTCGAGCGGGTCGAATGCCCGATATTCTCATCGGCTGCCGCGGAGCGTTCGAGATCGTAGCTGTCAATGAGGCTTTCCGTTGCCTCGCCCTTCACGACGAGAGCAAGCTTCCAGGCGAGATTCTCCGCATCCTGAATACCGGAATTCGCGCCGCGTGCGCCGAACGGCGAAACCTGATGCGCGGCATCGCCTGCGAACACCACGCGGCCATGCGTGAAGCGCTCCAGGCGCCGGCATTGGAACGTATAGACCGATACCCATTCGAGCGCGAAATCGTCATGGCCCAGCATCTGCCGGATGCGGGGGATCACGCGCTCCGGCGCCTGCTCGGCCTTCGCATCCGCGTCGGATCCAAGCTGCAGGTCGATGCGCCAGACATCGTGCGGCTGCTTGTGCAGCAGGGCCGAGCGTCCCTCGTGGAACGGCGGATCGAACCAGAACCAACGCTCGGGCGGAAAGTCGCCCTGCATCTTCACGTCGGCGATCAGGAAGCGGTCTTCAAAGACCTCGCCCTGGAAGGCGAGGCCGAGCATGTCACGCAGGGCCGAGCGCGCTCCGTCCGCAGCCACGACCCAATCGGCATCGATGCTGTAGGCACCCTCGGGCGTCTCGATGGTAAGCATGGCGCCATCGTCCCGGCGTTCGATGGCGATCACCTTGTTGCGCCAGCGTATGTCGAGATTGGGCAGCTCGGCCGCGCGTTCGACGAGAGCGTGCTCGAGATAATATTGCTGCAGATTGATGAAGGCCGGCATCTTATGCCCGTCCTCCGGCAGCAGATCGAAGGCATAGAGCAATTCGTCTCGCTGAAAGACCTTGCCGAGCTTCCAGGTCACGCCTCTCTCGAGGCATGGTTCCGCGACACCGAGCCGGTCGAGAATTTCGAGCGTGCGCTTGGCGTAGCAGATGCCGCGCGATCCCTCGCCGATCCGGTCGGCATCGTCGAGCAGCACCACCTTCACGCCGCGCTGCGCCAGATCGATGGCCGTGCAGAGCCCGACGGGGCCTGCCCCGACGACGACGATGGGATGACGGACGGGAGAGGGGCTGTCCTGATCGCGGCAGCGTTGATAGCCGAACTGGTAGAGAATCTTGCGGGTGTTCACGACGTCGCTCCCGACACCAATGTTGTCGGCAACGCTGACAGAATTTCAGCCATGGCGTTTCTCCCTCTCGCGAGATGCGAAGCCAAGCCCGGCCCTTGTGCCCGGGTCGGATCTTAAAGCGGATGGCTCCCATTGTTGAGAGGCAGGGTCGGGCGCGAATATGTAACCGTCAACCTTGCGCGATCACGCCTGAACCGAGGCTCAGCGAAGGTTGAAGCGCAGGGGCACCGAGAACGTGAATTGCTGCTGCGGTATCGCATCCGGCGCGGCCGGCAGGGACGAGCCCGGCCGCGCCGCGGCCAAGGCTGCCTGATCCAGCTGGGGATGACCGGCACTGTCGACCAGAGTCGCGCTGATGACCTGCCCCGAACGGCTCATGGTGAACCTGATTGTCGCGATGCCCGTGACGCCCTGGCTGCTCGCGATGTTCGGATAGCGCAGCCGGCTCCGCAGGGCGGAGACGATGCTCGCCTTGTAGCGGTTCAGGACATTCGGATCGGCCGCGGCCGCCTGGCCGCCGGTGTTCTCGCGCGAGGACGAGACCTGCCCCTGGCGCAGCTCAGACGGAGGTGGCTTGCGTTCGACGACGGTGGGGCGCGGCGGAGGCTTGCGTTCCACCGGCTTCGGAGGCGGCTTCTTCTCGGGTGGCGGAGGCTCCTCAAGCGGCTTTGCAACGACGGCATCCGGCGGAGGAAGAATGACGGCCATCTCCGTCTCCTGCGCTTCAGGCTCGGGCGGAAGTGCTTCGACGGGCGCTGCTTCCGTCACTTGCTCGGGCTCCTGAACCTCGACCGGCTCCTTAGGCTGGACCTCGACAATCTCCTCGGGCGGCTTCGTTTCGATTGCTTCCGCCTCGACCGATAAGGCTTCTGTCTCGACGGGCGGAATTTCCGGCGCGGCCAGCGCGTCGGGGGCAGTGGCCGCCAGCTCTTCCATGGCAGGAGCAAGATCGATCGTGATCTCCTGCTCGCCCGGCAGGTCTGCCTTGTCGTGCGGCCAAAGGGTCACGGCTGTCAGCGCACCGGCATGCAGAAGCAGGGCGGTCAGAAAGGCCAATCCAAGACGGCTTGGCTCCTGCGGCGGTCTGAGGGTCTGAACGGACATTGGATGTGCTGCAGATCCTACGGGGCGGGGGTACCGCTCGGCGCCTGCGCGATCAGCGAGACCTTGCTGAATCCGGCAGCGCTGATCTGCCCCATGATCTCGACGATGCGCCCATAGGGCACAGCCCTGTCGCCGCGAACCAGGACGACCTGGCTCGGGTCCACGCCCGCAAGCTGGCGCAGACGGGGCATTATGGTCTCGGGCGCGAGCGGCTCCTTGTCGAGGAAGGGCTGGCCCTGCGCATCGATGCTGACCACCACGGGCTGCTTCGGCTGCGACACCTTCGCGGCAGCCGTCTTCGGCAGCTGCACAGGGACGCCGACCGTCATGAGGGGGGCTGCCACCATGAAGATGATGAGCAGCACGAGCATCACGTCGACGAGTGGCGTGACGTTGATCTCCGACAGGGGCGCCGCGCCGAACTCGTCGTCGGTGTCCTGCGACTGGAAAGAACCCATGCCCATTATTCGGCAGCCTCCGCCCGGACATGGGGCTTGCGGTCGCGGGCGAGACGATCGCCGAGGACGACGATGCCGGCGCCGAAGGATTGCTGGAGGCGGCCGAGATCCGTCGTCAGCTTGTTGTAGGCGATCACTGCCGGGATCGCCGCGACGAGGCCGATGGCGGTGGCGAACAGCGCTTCCGCGATGCCCGGCGCCACGACCGAGAGGCTCGTATCCTGGCTCGCGGCAATCGCCGAGAACGAGTTCATGATGCCCCAGACCGTGCCGAACAGGCCGATGAAGGGCGCGGCCGATCCCGTGGTCGCGAGAAACGGCAGGCCGACCTGAAGCTGGCGCATGTCGGCGGAGAGCGCCCCACGCATCGCGCGTTCGATCCGCTCGCGCCGCTCGGCGCGGCTCTCGGAGGCATCCTGATCGCGCCAGGCCTCGTGGCCTGCGGCAACGATCCGCCCTGCGGCTCCGCCCATCTGCGGATGAAGCTTCTCGCCCGTGCGCGCGGCGGATTCGAAGGCGCGCGCCTGGCGGCGGATGCTGCGGATGCGCAGGAGCTTCTCGAAGATGATGGTCCAGCAGCCGAGGGAGGCCAGCACCAGCAGGATCATGACGCTTTTGACGATCGGGTCGGCCTGCAGAAAGAGGCCGAGAAACGACATGTCGTGCGCTGCTGCGGGAGCAATTTCGTTCATGAGGGCAATCTCACTTCACAAAGGAAATGGCGTCGATCTTGGACGCCGTCTCGATCGCCGACAGGCAATCCTCCCGCGAGGCCGTCGTGCCTTCGCAGGTCAGGACGTCGTTGAGGAGAACGCGCCCGAAACGGGTGCAGTGGAGACCGGGAAAATCGAAGAGCTTGATGAGGGTCTTGCGGGACGGCACGGGACCGACTTCAACGGCGAGTCTTTTGGCCGCGATGCCGTCGGTGTCGAGGGCGAACAGGTCGAGCTTCAGAGACTTCCAGTTCTCGCCCTTCTGGTTGTCGATGAGAAAGTAAGTCCGGCAGCTCTCGCCCGCCGCCTCGACCTTGTTCAACTCGATGCGCAGGGGGCTTTGAGCCGGAGCCTTGTCCTGAGCCAGAGCCGTCCCGCTGAAGGGCAGGAGCAGCGTCAGGCAGGTCAAGACGCTGCCGACGGCAAATCCAGGCTCATTCCATGTGCTCATGCCCATGCGCTCTTTCTCCTCGTGCAGGCAAACGGCGGCCGGACGCGATACGCATATCCGGGCCTCTCACGAGGGCGCCGGTATCGGAACCGATCAGCACGTCCAGCCTCGCCCAAAGCCGGGAGGTTTCCCGCGGGCAACGGGATCAGATATCTGAAAGAATTCAGATAGATCAAGGGCTTAGAGAAAAATAAGAGGCGTTCTAAAACAGGTGCTATAGCGTTGAGATCGGCGAAGAATTCGCCTCTTTAAAAGGATTTGAAAGTAATTTTCTTTGTCTTGACTGTCCCCGCCTGTGGCAGGCGCACGGCTAATGGGTCGTCTGAACAGCTATTCCACACCTGCGATCAATCGTTTGTGAGCGGCGCGAACGAATTCCACGAAAATACCGTTTTGCCGCGAGAGGAGGAGTTTCCGATCCAGAAGTCAGGAGATCACGCGTGAGCTTCGACGGTCACGACAGACCTTTTCCCTCTTGGTTTCCCTACGCTTTCGCCGTTGCGGTCGCCGCCGTCGGAGCGGCGTACTACGTCCTTGGCTGAAAGCTAGCGCATCGTGCACAAAGTGGATCCGGTTTTCGCGTGCGCGACCCGCTGGGTCCGCACCCAACGATGCGCTCGTCAAAGAGTGGAGTATCGGATTGGATCCCAAAAGCGGACCCACTTTTGGGTCCGATGCTCTAGCTGGCCTGCATCCCAAAGCGAAACGAGGCGGTACATCCGCGCCCCGCTCGCATTTGGGAGAGTCCCCGACCCCCTTGCCGGATCGGTCGAGAGGATGATCGGCCAGGCACGGTTAACAATCGGTTAACGTGAATCTTCCTCTAGGGAATATTCGAGCGCAGACCCGTGCATAGCCTGCTTCTGTCGCGATCTATTATTGCGGCGCCATCACATGACGGCGCCGACCTGCCAGGGAACGAATTCGAGATCGCCGTAGCCGAGGGTCTCCGACTTGGTATGCTCGCCGGATGCGACGCGCAGCAGGATCTGGAAGATCTCCTCGCCCTTCTGCTCAAGAGAAATGCCGTCGAGGATATCGCCGCAATTGATGTCCATGTCGTCCGTCATGCGGCGATAGATGTCGGAATTCGTGGCGAGTTTCAGGGACGGCACCGGTTTGCAACCGAAGGCTGACCCGCGCCCGGTGGTGAAGGCGATCAGGTTCGCCCCGCCGGCGACCTGACCGGTCGCTGCCACGGGATCGTAGCCGGGCGTGTCCATGTAGACGAAGCCGTGGTCCCTGACCTGCTCGGCATATTCATAGACGGCGCGAAGCGTCGAGCGTCCGCCCTTGGCCGAGGCACCCAGGGACTTTTCAAGGATCGTGGTGAGCCCGCCGGCCTTGTTGCCGGGCGAGGGATTGTTGTTCATCTCGCCGCCATTGCGGGCGGTGTAATCCTCCCACCACTTGATCCGCGAGACTAGCTTCTCCCCGATCTCCCGGGTGGCGGCGCGGCGGGTGAGCAGGTGCTCGGCGCCATAGATTTCCGGCGTCTCGGAGAGGATCGATGTTCCGCCATGCCGGACCAACAGGTCCGAGGCGACGCCGAGAGCAGGATTCGCCGTGAGCGCCGAATAGCCGTCAGAGCCGCCACATTGGAGGGCCAGCACAAGCTCGGAGGCGGGACGGGTTTCGCGCTGCGCCTTCGCCGCGATCGGGAGCATATCTTTCACCGCATCGACGATGGCCTGAACGGTGCGCCGCGTGCCGCCCGTCTCCTGGATCGTCAGCGTGCGGAAGGTGTCCGTTTCCGTCAGGCCGTATTCCTGTTTCATCCGCCCGATCTGAAACACCTCGCAGCCGAGGCCGACCATGATCACGCCGGCGAAGTTCGGATGGCTCGCATAGCCCCATTGGGTGCGGCGGAGAATGTCGAAACCTTCGCCATAGGCCGCATGCCCGCAGCCCGTGCCGTGGACGATCGCCACGATTCCGTCGATGCCGGGATAGTCGCGCAGGATGCCGGAGCGCTCGACCTCGGCGGCCGCGAAGCGCGCAACGGAGGCTGAGCAGTTCACGGAGGTGAGGATGCCGATATAGTTGCGGGTGCCGGTGCGTCCGGAAGCGCGACGGTAGCCCTGGAAGGTAGCGCGCAGGTCCGGCGCGAGCAGGTCGTCGTCTCGCGCCTCGACGCAGAAGGCATAGTCGCGCTCGAAATCGTGCAGGCCTACATTGTGCTCATGCACCCATTCGCCCGGCGCGATATGCGTCTTGGCGAAGCCGATGATCTGGCCGAATTTACGGATCGGCTCGCCCTCGCGGATCGGCTCAGCGGCCATTTTGTGGCCGCGCAGGATCCGCTCGCGGGCGGTCAGACCGGCGACATCGGCGCCCTGGTTCACGAGGTCGATGGCAATGACGATGTTGTCATCGGGCGAAAGGCGGATGGTGCGCGGAGTGCTCATGGGTGTCACATGTTTCAAATGGATGGGTTGATAGAGGTCGCCATCACCGTCCCAAACCCATCTTCTGCGGAAGCCACAGTGTCAATTCCGGAATATAGGTGATCGCGATGAGTGCGAGCATCAAGGGGACGAGCCAGGGAAGGATGGCCATCGTGGTGCGCTCGACCGAGAGCCTTGCGACCCGTGCCAGCACGAAGAGCACCATCCCTAGGGGCGGGTGAAGCAGGCCGATCATCAGGTTCAGGGTCATGATCAAGCCGAAATGGATCGGATCGATGCCGAGCTTGAGCACGATGGGCAGCAGGATCGGCACGAGGATGGTGATAGCTGCGATGGTGTCGATGAAGCAGCCGACGAACAGGATGAGGATGTTGGCGAGAAGCAGGAACACCCACTTGTTCTGCGTAAATCCCAGGATCGCATCCGACAGGGTCTGGGCCGCCTGCGTGACGGTCAGCAGCCAGGCGAAGATCGACGCCGCCGTGACGATGAAGAGCACGGAGGCGGTGGTCTCGATCGTGTCGAAGGTTGCCTTGGCAAGGCTCCTGAACGTCATCGAGCGATAGCGGACGAGACCCAGAAACAGCGACCAGATGACTGCCGCGACGGCGGCTTCCGTCGGGGTGAACAGGCCCAAGGTCATCCCGCCGATCAGGATGACGGGTGCCATGAGCGCCATCACGGCGGAGAAGTCGAAATACCAGTCGAGCGCGAGCAGCACGGCAAGGGCGATGCCGATAGCAACGTTCGGGGAGATCTCGGCCTGAATCATCAGCCACACGGCAACGGGAAAGGCGAGGACGATGATCACCTCGATGCTGGCATTGCCGAGCTGGCGCCAGGAGAAGGGCGTATCCGCGCCCCAGCCGTTCCGGTAAGCGAAATAGGCGACGGTCGCCATCATTAAAAGCGTCATCACGATGCCCGGGATGAGACCGCCTAGGAAGAGCGCGCCGATGGAGACATTCGCCATCATCCCGTAGATCACGAAGGGCAGCGAGGGCGGAATGATCGGCCCGAGCGTCGCTGAGGCTGCGGTGACGCCGACCGCGAATTCCGTCGAATAGCCATGGTCCTTCATGGCCTTGATCTCGATGGTCCCGAGGCCGGCGGCGTCGGCGATCGCCGTTCCCGACATGCCGGAGAAGATCACCGAGCCGATGATGTTCACCTGCCCGAGACCACCCTTCATCCAGCCGACGAGAGCGACCGCGAACGAGTAGATCCGGCCAGTCACGCCGGCGATGTTCATCAGATTGCCGGCGAGGATGAAGAACGGGACGGCGAGGAGCGGGAAGCTCTCCACACCGGCGATCATGCGCTGCGCCACGATCACGTCGGGCACGGTGCCGCTGGCGAGGATGTAGAGCAGGGAGGCGACGGCCATCGACAGCGCCACTGGCAGGCCGAGGATCATCAGGACGAGGAAGGAGCCGATCAGGATGAGCATCAGGTTTCCGCCGGTAAAGGAGCATCGAAGGCTTCAGGACGTTCGAGCACGGAATATCCGCGCTGCCAGTTGGCGATGGCGACTTGAACGGAACGGAAGCACATCAGCACGAAGCCGATGAAGACGAAGGCATAGCTGAGATTTTTCGGCAGCTCGATCGTCGTCATCTTCTCGTCGCCGACGATGCTCATGAACTGCCAGATCAGCATGGCGCCGTAGGTGAAGAAGGCGATGCGGACGAGGTCGATGAAAGTCGCCAAAAAGCGGCCGATGCCGGGCGAGAGATAGCGGTAGAGAAAATCGACCTGGATGTGCCGGCTCATGCGCACGCACATGGCGGAGCCGACGAAGACGAGAGCGACGTTGAGGTTGGTGGCGATCTCCTCGGTCCATGCGAAGGAATCGTTCAGCACATAGCGGGAGAAGAACTGGACGAATACCGCGAGCGCCATCGCCCAGAACAGGGCGAGGGCCAGCCAATCCTCGAAGGCGTATCCGGAAAGGTCGACCGGCGCATGTTCGCTCTCGTCGAAGGTGTGCGCCAGTTCCTCGGCGCTGACCTGGGTATGGACTTCGGTCTTCATGGTCAATGTCGGTCACCCTTGGGGCTTGAAACGGCATGCGGGCCGCCTGGGGCGGCCCGCTCGTGAAGCCTCAGAGACCTTCCGCCTTCAAGGCCTGGATCTTGTCGTAATCGGCCTTGCGGTAACCGAGCGATTCCAGGGATACGCTCTTCATCACCGCGTCCTTGAAGTCGTCCTTGTTGACCTCGGTGATCGTCAGGCCCTTTTGCTTGAATGTCTCGACCAGCTCCTTCTCCTTCGCCTGGATCTCGGCCGAGGCGCGGGCGGCCGCCTCTTGAGCGACGGCGCCGAAGATCTTCTTGTCCTCATCGGAAAGCTTTGCCCAGAGCTGCTTCGAGACGATGGTGGCAAGATGATCGACGATATGGCCGGTGAGGACGATGTTCTTCTGGACCTCGTAGAACTTCTTGGCCTCGATCGTGGTCAGGGGGTTTTCCTGCGCATCGACGGTTCCGTTCTGGAGCGCCAGATAGACCTCCGCGAAGGCGATCGGCGAGGTGTTGGCGCCGCAGGAACGTGGCATTGCCAGATAGGCCGGCGCATCGGGCACCCGGATCTTCAGTCCCTTCATCTCGGCGCAGGTCTTGAAGGGCTTGTTGGTGGAGCTGTGGCGGATGCCGTAATAGGTCAGCGCCAGCATCTGGTGCCCGGTCTTGTCCGTATATCCGGCGCTGAGTTCCTTGAACACGTCGCTCTTGGCGAAGGCCAGCAGATGGGCTGCATCGCGGAAAATGTAGGGGTAATAGCCGATGCCGATCGGCGGGTAGCTGCGGGCGGCGAAGCTCGGCCCGGAAATGATCATGTCGACGGTGCCGAGCGACAGGCCCTGGTTGATATCGCTCTCCTTGCCGAGCTGGGAGGCGGGAAAGACGTCGATCTGGTAACGGTTGTTGGTTCGCTTGCCGATTTCCTGCGCTGCCCAAACGGATTGGGTATGGAACGGCTCGGATGTCTCGTAGACGTGAGCCCATTTGAGCTTGGTCTGTGCCACAGCTGGGACTGCAGGCAGGGCGAGCACGGCAGCAGCGGATAATCCGAGCAGAAAGCGTCTCGTATGGTGTATCATATCGAAAATCCTCCCAAAGCTCCGGCTTTGGGGCCGGATTTCGAGTTCCCACGAGCGGCTGTGCTCGCTTAAGAGATCCGACAGGCTGGTGGCGTTCGCCCATCGGCTCGACTAACATGTTAGGCAAATGGACGCGCTCGACAAGAGAAAAAACTACGCTTTCCTCGCTCCCCTGGAGCGCGGGCCGAGGGGCAATACAACCGAGCAGGTGGAGCGCTCGCTCCGCGCCGCGGTCGTGGCCCTTGATTTTGCACCCGGCGAATTCATCGACAAAGGGGCGGTTTGTGCCGCGCTCGGGGTGTCCCGCTTTCCCGTGTCCGAGGCTCTGGCCCGCCTGGCGGCAGAGGGGCTTGTGGAGATCCTGCCGCAGCGTGGCTCACGCGCCGCCCGCATCCGCCTGTCGGAGATCAAGGAATCTATGCTGATCCGCCAGGCCCTGGAGGGCATGGTGGCCGAGATCGCTGCGAGGAGCCTGCCGCCCGAGACTCTTCAGGCGCTCCGCGGCAACCTCGAGGCACAGCAGGAGGCTGTTTCGCGTGGCGACCGTCCCGGCTTCTACGTGCTGGATCTCGATTTCCATATGATCCTCGTCCAGGGGCTGCAGCTGCCGCGCGTCGCCGCAGCGATCGATGCGTCACGCGCCAATATCGACCGTGTGCGGCGTCTGCTGTCCTCGCCTCGCCGCCATGCGGTGACGCTCGCCGAACATCGGGAGATTTTCCGAGCGCTGGAGGCTCGCGATGCGCAGGCGGCACGGCGCGCGGTCGATGCGCATCTGGAGGCCGTCATGGAGGAACTGGGGCGCTTCTCAGTCGAGCACGCAGAGGTCTTCGTTCACGTTTGAAGCCGGTTGAATTCGGTGATTTCTCCCTCGGAAGCGACACTTCACCGCAGATTTCTTCGGGTATATACCTATCGGCCGGTAAGGGACCTCGCTTGCAGGAGAATGACCAATGACACTCCAGATCGGCGAAGTTGCGCCGGATTTCGAAGCCGAGACGACCGAAGGGCGAATCCGCTTCCATGACTGGGTCGGCGATGCCTGGTGCGTGCTCTTCTCTCATCCCAAAGATTTTACGCCCGTCTGCACGACGGAGCTGGGATACATGGCCAAGATCAAGCCCGAATTCGACCGGCGCAACGTGAAGGTCATCGGGCTCAGCGTCGATCCGGTCTCCAATCATGCGCGATGGGCGGAGGATATCAAGGAGACGCAGGGGACTGCGCCGAACTATCCGATGATCGGCGATTCCGATCTCACGATCTCCAAGCTCTACGGCATGCTGCCTGCGAGCACGAGCGGGACATCCGAGGGCCGGACGCCGGCGGACAACCAGACCGTGCGCAATGTTTTCGTCGTCGGGCCCGACAAGAAGATCAAGCTCGTTCTCGTCTATCCCATGACCACGGGTCGCAATTTCGATGAGGTGCTTCGCGTCGTCGACTCGCTCCAGTTGACCGCCAAGCATCGCGTTGCGACACCTGCCAACTGGAAGCAGGGCGAGGACGTGATCATTGCAGGCTCGGTGTCGGACGACGAGGCCAAAAAGATCTATCCGCAGGGCTGGAAAGCGCCGAAACCCTATATCCGAATTGTGCCGCATCCTCAGGGCTGACGGGACGTTTCTTCGAACCGAACGGCTCAACGCCGATGCGATCGCAAACGTGCGTCTCCAGGGAGCAGGAGCAATGAGTACAGCGGCTTTCCCGCAATCGACGGCCGACCATTCGCGAGGCAGGCCGCTTGTCGAAGCCTTCTTCGACAAGCGGACCTGCAGCGTTCAATATGTGGTCTCCGATCCCGCGTCGGGGATGTGCGCCATTATCGATCCCGTTCTCGACTACGACGAGAAGTCGGGATCCACCGCGACCGCATCGGCAGACGCCCTGTTGGCTTTCGTGCGCGACCGGGGGTTCACTGTCGAGTGGATCCTCGACACGCATCCGCATGCGGATCATCTGTCTGCGGCCGCCTATCTGAAGGAGCGAACAGGCGCGAGAACGGGCATCGGCGAACGGATCGTCGATGTCCAGAAGCTCTGGAAGGAGATCTACAATCTCGATTCCCTGAAGGCGGACGGCTCGCAATGGGACCATCTGTTCGCCGACGGCGATATCTTTCATATCGGCGAGATCGATGTGCGCGTGATCTTCTCTCCGGGCCATACCTTGGCCTCGATCACCTATGTCGTCGGGGATGCGGCGTTCATCCACGATACGCTCTTCATGCCGGATTTCGGTACCGCCCGATGCGACTTCCCCGGCGGGGATGCGAGAGCCCTATGGCGCACGATCCAGCGCATTCTCGGCCTGCCGGACGAGACCCGCCTGTTCTCGGGCCATGACTATATGCCGGGAGGCCGTCCGCCGGCCTGGGAGAGCACGGTCGCCAGCCAGAAGGCCCAAAATGTCCATCTCGCGCAGGCCTGCAACGAGGACGAGTTTGCTGCGCTGCGTCAGGCGCGGGATGCGAAGCTGCCGATGCCGAAGCTGATCCTGCACGCCCTCCAGGTCAACATCACCGGCGGACATTTGCCGGCGCCCGAGGCGAACGGCACGCGCTATCTCAAGATTCCTCTCGACGCACTGCCCTACGCCGTCTGGGATTAGCCTCATAGTCGGACATCTGTGGGATCGGAAGCCCCTGCCGGAACGTTGTCTCCGCAGGGAGCGATGCCATGCTGCCGAAAAACGATCAGAACGTCGTCCAAAATCTCCGCCCGCCGATCACGGCGCCGGTCTTTCCCAGCACCTCGACCGAATTCATCAACGTCCTGGCGCACTACCATCGCGCCGAGATCGCTCGCATGGCAGGCTGGCGCGACCGGATCGACAGGACGACCAATTGGGCGATCACCGTGGTCGCTGCCATGCTGTCGGTTTCCCTGTCGACACCGACCGCGCATCATGGCGTGCTGATCTTCGCGATGGTGCTGGTCCTGCTGCTCCTCGTGATCGAGGCGCGCCGCTATCGCTTCTTCGACGTTTACCGCAATCGCGTGCGCCGCTTGGAACGCAACTATTACGCGCAGATCTTCGCGCCAGAGGACGGCACGACGAACGACTGGATCGTGAAGCTCGGCGAGGATCTCAGGCAGCCCCTGTTCCTCACATCGACCAGCCAGGCTCTGTCGCGCCGCCTGAGGCGCAACTATTGCTGGATGTTTCTGATTCTTCTCTTCGCTTGGCTGGTCAAGACCACGTTCATCCGGATGCAGGAGAGTGCCGTCGATGCCCATCTCGTCACGTCGGTCGGGGAATGGATGCGAAACGCCGCCATTGGTCCACTGCCAGGATGGTTCGTGATTGCCGCCGTGGCAGTTTTCTATAGCTGGATCCTCTATGCCAGCCTGCGCAAGCCGGTCGGGGAGGGTGAGCTGGCCTTCGGCAATGTACATGTCTGACGATACCGAAGAATAGACATGCTTGATCCAGGTTTCGGGAGTATAGTGTTTCCTGTAGAGGGCTAAACGGCTGCCGAGGTGGTTGCCATGAAGGCCATTCTGGTTCCAGTCGAGCAACACGGTTTCATGCGCTCGGTCCTCGACGCGACGGTGCTGATCGCAGGTCGTTTCGGGAGCCACATCGAAGGTCTCGCACTCGGCCCTGACATCCCCGACATCATCGCCTTCGACGTTCCGGTCGGCTGGACTCTCTTGAGCGAGAAGGAGCAGCGTGAGCTCATCGAGCGCTCCCGCCAATTGTTCGAGGAGTTCATGGCGTCCTGCGCCGTGCCGCGGGAGAGCAGGGGGCCAGACGATCCTTCCTGCAGCTGGGTCGGGCCTCAGCTCTTCGGCGACAGTTCCATCGGAAGTTATGGCAGGGTCTTCGACCTGATCGTTCTCGGGCGGCCGGGGGCGCACGATGAGCCGCCGCGCCAGAGCGCCCTCGAGTCGGCTTTGTTCGAGGGCGGGCGCCCCGTCCTGATCGTGCCGCCCCGATCTCCGGCAGTCATCGGCGAAACGGTCATGATCGCCTGGAACGCGAGCACGGAGACGGCCCGGACGGTAGCGCTCGGGATGCCCATCCTGACCAGGGCCGAGCGCGTCATCGTGCTGACCCTGGACGGCTGGAACGTGGACGGGCCGAGCGGCGCCGAACTGGCCTCGCGCCTCTCCCGGAGCGGCATCCGGGCGGAGGCCGTGACACGCCGGCTGAACACGCGCAACCCGGGCGAGGCCATTCTGGAGGAGGCGGCGGGCTTTCGTGTGGATCTGCTGGTCAAGGGCGCCTATACCCAGAGCCGCCTGAGACAGATGATCTTCGGCGGAGCGACGAGCCATATCCTCGCCCATGCCGAGCTCCCGGTCCTGATGGCTCACTAAGCCCGGGGCCTGCTGAGACGGCGCGTCGAGAGGAGGCGTCGATGAACATCGCCAACAACCGTTCCGACATGGCCATCAACTCGGCCAATATGGTTCTCGGAATCATCTTGTTCATATCGCCGTGGCTGTTCGGCTTCAGCAGCGAGCCATGGGCCGTCCTGAACGCGCGGCTCGCCGGAGGCTTCGTAGTCCTGCTCGCGCTCCTCGCAACGGTCCGCGCTTACGATTGGGAGGAATGGCTCAACGTGATCGCGGGTCTTTGGATCATCGGAGCGCCCTGGCTCCTCTGGTTCGACGGCGTGCTCGCCGCGCGCTGGGTTCATGTCGCCGTCGGGTTCTGCATCGTCGGGATCGCCGCTTTCGAACTTTATCGGCTTTACCACGCGCCCGATCGACCGGCGGCAGAAGGCCGCCGGACTCGTTAGCAGGATCTGCATCACAAAGGCTGGAAGCTTCAACGACAATGGGGCGCCAGGGGCGATCGTCGACTGCGATGGGAGGCATCGATGTATGTCGTCATTCGGAAATTCGACCACATGCGGTCCGTCCCCGAGGCTGCGCGCCGGGCCGAAAGCGGGCTCGGCGAGATCCTGCGGAAGTCTCCAGGCTTTCAGGGCTATCACGTGTTCGACAGTGGCAACGGCACCGGCGGGTCGATCACCCTGTTCGACAGCAAGGAGGCCGCTCTCGCCGCCAACGAGAAGGCCATGACCTGGATCCGTGCCAGCCTAGCGGACCTGATCCAAGGAGAGCCGCAGATCACCGTCGGCGAGGTCCTGGCCAGCGTGAAGCCATAGCTATTCTCGCTCGTGTGAACCTGTCGGTGTGAAGGAGCGGTAAGCGAGATCCTCGTGGATAAGAAACGGCCGAGCCTATGGCCGGATGGTGTTTCGCTTCTAGTTTCTAGCGCGGGAGAGCGAAAAACCATGACCACAGACGGAAAGCTGACGCTTCATGTGCCGGAACCGGCCGTTCGGCCGGGAGGAACGCCCGATTTCTCGAACGTGAAGATCCCCAAGGCCGGGGCCGTGCCCCGGCCGGAGATCGACGTGGAACCGGAAACCATCCGCGATCTCGCTTTCTCCATCATCCGCGTCCTCAATCGCAACGGCGAGGCTGTCGGTCCCTGGGCGGGGCTCTTGAGCGACGAGGAGCTCGTCGCGGGCATGCGGCACATGATGACGCTGCGCACCTTCGATGCCCGGATGCTGATCGCCCAGCGCCAGGGCAAGACCTCCTTCTACATGCAGCATCTGGGCGAGGAGGCGGTCAGCTGCGCCTTCCGCATGGCGCTGCAGCCGGGAGACATGAATTTCCCGACCTATCGGCAGGCGGGGCTGCTGATCGCGGGCGGGTATTCCATGGTCGACATGATGTGCCAGATCTATTCCAATTCCCGCGATCCGCTCAAAGGCCGCCAGCTGCCGGTCATGTATTCCTCGCAGGAGCACGGCTTCTTCACGATCTCCGGCAATCTCGCGACGCAATACGTGCAGGCCGTCGGTTGGGCGATGGCCTCCGCCATCTCCAACGACACCAAGATCGCTGCGGCCTGGATCGGCGACGGCTCGACGGCGGAATCGGACTTCCATGCCGCTCTCGTCTTCGCCTCGACCTACAAGGCCCCGGTCATCCTCAACATCGTGAACAACCAATGGGCGATCTCCACCTTCCAAGGCATCGCCCGGGGCGGGGCAGGGACGTTTGCCGCCCGAGGGCTCGGCTTCGGCATCCCGTCCTTGAGGGTCGACGGCAACGATTATCTTGCCGTTTACGCGGTCGCGAAATGGGCCGCGGAGCGCGCCCGGCGCAATCTCGGGCCGACGCTGATCGAATACGTCACCTATCGGGTCGGCGCGCATTCCACGTCGGACGATCCATCAGCCTATCGTCCCAAGACCGAATCCGATGCCTGGCCGCTCGGCGATCCGATCATCCGCCTGAAGAACCATCTCATCCTGCGCGGCGCCTGGTCGGAGGAACGGCATAAGCAGGCGGAGGCCGAAATTCTCGATACGGTGATCGCCGCTCAGAAAGAGGCGGAGAGCTTCGGCACGCTTCATGCGGGCGCCAAGCCGTCCGCGCGCGAGATGTTCGAGGGCGTCTATGCCGAGATGCCGCCGCATCTGCGCCGGCAGCGTCAGCAGGCAGGGGTTTGATCCATGGCGCGCATGACGATGATCGAGGCCATTCGCGATGCGATGGACGTGATGATGGCGCGCGACGAGAAGGTCGTGGTCTTCGGCGAGGATGTCGGCTATTTCGGCGGCGTCTTCCGCTGCACGGCGGGCCTGCAGCAGAAATACGGCAGGACGCGCTGCTTCGATGCGCCGATCAGCGAGGCCGGCATCGTCGGCACCGCCATCGGCATGGCAACCTATGGCCTGCGCCCCTGCATCGAGATCCAGTTCGCCGATTACATGTATCCGGCCTATGACCAGATCGTGTCCGAGGCGGCGCGCCTGCGCTACCGCTCGAACGGTGAATTCACCTGCCCGATGGTGGTGCGCATGCCGACCGGCGGCGGTATCTTCGGCGGGCAGACGCACAGCCAGAGCCCGGAGGCGCTCTTCACCCATGTGTCGGGGCTGAAAACGGTGGTTCCCTCCAACCCTTATGACGCCAAGGGGCTTCTGATCGCGGCCATCGAGGATCCGGATCCGGTGATCTTTCTCGAGCCCAAGCGGCTCTATAACGGCCCCTTCGACGGCCACCACGACCGACCTGTGACGCCTTGGTCGAAGAGCGATCTGAGCGAGGTGCCGGATGGCCATTTCAGTCTGCCGCTCGGCAAGGCCTCGATCGTGCGCGAGGGCGCGGGCGTGACCGTGCTGACTTATGGAACGATGGTCTATGTCGCGCAGGCCGCGGCCGCGGAAACCGGTATCGACGCCGAGATCATCGACCTGCGCACCCTGTTGCCGCTCGACATGGAGACGATTGCCGCATCGGTCCGCAAGACCGGGCGCTGCGTCGTCGTTCATGAGGCGACGCTCACCTCCGGATTTGGCGCGGAATTGTCGGCCCTCGTCCAGGAGTCCTGCTTCTTCCATCTGGAAGCGCCGGTCGTCCGCGTGACGGGTTGGGACACGCCGTATCCGCACGCCCAGGAATGGGACTACTTCCCGGGGCCTGCGCGTGTCGGGCGGGCTCTGGTCGAGACGATGGAGGCCTGACATGGGCGAGCACCTGATCAAGATGCCCGATGTCGGTGAAGGCATCGCCGAGGCCGAACTCGTCGAGTGGCACGTCAAGGTCGGCGATCTCGTTCGTGAAGATGCGGTCCTGGCCGCCGTCATGACCGACAAGGCCACCGTCGAGATTCCCTCTCCCGTCGATGGGGAAGTGCTCTGGCTCGGCGCGGAGATCGGCGACGTGGTGGCGATCGGTTCGCCCCTGATCCGCCTGAAGGTGGAGGGAGAGGATAGCGTCGCTCCCGCCGGCCAGGACGAGAAGGCGGCCGAGCCTCCCGCGAGGCCCAAGGACATCGAAGCTCAGGCCGATGGTGCCGTGAAATCATCGGAGGCCATCGTCGAACGGCAGGGCAAGAGCGCCCCGCCACCGCGCCCGCCCGAGCCGCCGCAGAGACCTCCGGTGCGCACGCATCTGCCGTCGGTTGCACGCGCGGAGGGCGAGAGGCCCATCGCTTCGCCCGCCGTACGGCTGAGGGCACGCGAGGCTGGAATCGATCTGCGCCAGGTTCCCGGCTCCGGCCCGGCGGGCCGGATCACCCATGAGGACCTGGACGTCTTCTTCACCCATGGGCGGCAGGTCGCCAAGGCGCCGGGCCTTGCTCAGAACAATTCGGTCGAGCACGTCAAGGTCATTGGGCTGCGCCGCAAGATTGCGGAGAAGATGGCGCTTGCGAAGTCGCGCATCCCTCACATCACCTATGTCGAGGAGATCGATGTGACGGCGCTCGAGGAGCTGCGCGCCGCGCTCAATGCGAACAAGCGTTCCGAGCGTCCGAAGCTGACGCTGCTGCCGTTCCTGATGCGCGCGATGGTGAAGGCCATCGCCGAGCAGCCGCACCTGAATGCGATCTACGATGACGATGCCGGCATCGTGCATCAGCATGGCGGGGTGCATATCGGCATTGCGACGCAGACGGGATCGGGCCTCATGGTACCGGTGGTGAAGCATGCGGAGGCACGTGATCTCTGGGAGTGCGCCGCGGAGCTCAACCGGCTTGCGGAAGCCGCCAAGGCCGGATTGGCAAGCCGTGAGGAATTGAGCGGCTCGACGATCACGATCACGTCGCTCGGCGCCATGGGCGGCATCGTGACGACGCCTGTGATCAACTATCCGGAGGTCGCCATCGTCGGCGTCAACAAGATGGTGGTCCGGCCGGTCTGGGATGGCTCGACCTTCGTTCCGCGCAAGATGATGAACCTGTCATCCAGCTTCGATCATCGCATCATCGACGGCTGGGATGCGGCCGTCTTCATACAGCGCATCAAGACGCTCCTGGAGACACCTGCCATGATCTTCGTAGAGGCCTGACCGATGAAGGACATTTCCTGCAAGCTCCTCGTCATCGGCGCCGGCCCCGGAGGCTATGTCTGCGCCATTCGCGCGGGACAACTCGGCATAGACACGGTGATCGTCGAGATGGCGAAGCCCGGCGGCACCTGCCTCAATATCGGCTGCATTCCTTCCAAGGCGCTCATTCACGCGGCGGAGGAATTCGACAAGATCGCGCACCTCGCGTCCGGTCGAAATGCGCTCGGTATCACGACAACGAAGCCTGCGATCGATCTGTCTCAGACCATCGCCTGGAAGGACGGCATCGTCGGCCGTCTCACCGGCGGCGTCTCGGGTCTGCTCAAGCGGGCGAAGGTGAAGGTGGTGCAAGGCCGGGCGCGTTTCCGCGACGGGAAGACGGTGGAGGTTGAGACGGAGACGGGCCGCCAGATCATCCGGGCGGAGAATGTGGTGATCGCGACCGGATCGGTGCCGGTCGCACTGCCTTTCCTGCCCTTCGGAGGCACGGTCATCTCCTCGACCGAGGCGCTGTCGCTGAGCGCCGTTCCTGACCGCCTTGTCGTCGTCGGCGGTGGCTATATCGGCCTCGAACTCGGGACCGCGTTCGCCAAGATGGGCGCAAAGGTCAGCATCGTCGAAGCGCAGGACCGTATCCTGCCGCAATACGATGCCGAACTGACCCGCCCCGTTTCGAAAAGGCTGAAGGCCCTTGGTATCGAAGTGATGACCGGTGCCAAGGCACGCGGTTTGGCGAAGTCGGGCGGAGCCTTGCTGGTCGAGGCGGAGGACGGCACGGAGATATCGCTCCCGGCCGACAAGATCCTCGTCACCGTCGGTCGCAGGCCGGTTACCCAGGGTTGGGGATTGGAAGAACTGGTCCTCGATATGGAAGGAGCTTTCATTCGGATCGATGAGAGATGCCAGACCTCCATGCGCGGGATCTACGCCATCGGCGATGTGACCGGTGAGCCGATGCTGGCCCATCGCGCCATGGCCCAGGGCGAGATGGTTGCGGAGATCGTTGCCGGGCATAAACGGGCGTGGGACAAGCGCGCCATCCCGGCCGTCTGCTTCACCGACCCGGAGATCGTCTCGGTCGGGCTGGCCCCGGACGAGGCGAAGAAGACCGGCGGCGAGACCAAGCTGGGCCTCTTTCCGTTCCTTGCGAACGGCCGGGCGATGACCAAGCAGGGCGAGGACGGCTTCGTGCGCGTCGTTGCCCGCGCCGATAATCACCTGGTGCTCGGCATCCAGGCCGTGGGGCAGGGAGTCTCTGAGTTGGCGGCGGCCTTCGGGCTGGCGATCGAGATGGGCGCGCGGCTCGAAGACATTGCCGGGACCATCCATGCCCATCCGACGGAAGGCGAGGCCTTCCAGGAAGCTGCCCTCAAGGCCTTGGGCCAAGAGCTCCATATCTGACTGCCGAAGAACGCGGCGTCAGGGGACCTCGATGCCCGGTGCTGCCGTCGACTGCGCCACCGGAGTCTCGTCTTGGCTGGGCCGGCACAGGTCCGCTGCCTGAAGCAGGCCGTATCCAAACGTTTTGTCGCGTCCCGGCTTGCCCAGATCCAGCGTTCTGCCTTCAAGCGTTCTCCGCACGCTCGCAGCATCCGGTGAGGTATCGGAGACGCTCAGGATGGCCGCGGCAGCGGAGATGAAGGGCACCGCATAGGACGTGCCGCTTTTCGCCGTGCCGCCTCCGCCCGGGACGGCAACCCACAGATCCACGCCCGGTGCCGCAAGGTCAATGTATTCGCCCTGCGTTGCCCGGCTGTAGATGGCGAGTTTGCGGTCGACAGCGGTTACGGCGATGACGCCGGGATAGGCCGCGGGATAGGAAGGCGCTGCACCCGGGCCGTTATTGCCTGCGGCAGCCACGATGATCATGCCCTTCTCCTGGGCCGATGCGATGGCGCGTTTCAGCACCTCGTTCGGAGGACCCGACAGGCTCAGGTTGACGATCCGCACATTGCGTTCGCTCAAGGCTTCCAGCGCCGCGACGAGGGTCGCGACATCGGTGCGGTCGGCGGTTCCGCCATCGCGATAGAATGCATCCACTGCGATGAGATCGGCCTGGGGGAGAAGGCCGGGAGCGCTGCTGCCGCTTCGCCCGACGAGCAGCGCTGCGACCGCGGTGCCGTGATCGCGCTGCGATGGGGCGCCACGCGACTGCGGCATCGGCAGCACATCGATCGACTGGCCTTGCAGCGCTTCGTGATTTTGGTCGATGCCCGTGTCGATGAGGCCGATGGTGGGAACGGGGCCGCATTGCTGAGGCGGCATGTTCCAGCCGACGAGGGACACCGCCTCGCAGCCGGGTCCTGTGCAGGTTGAGCCTTCATCGGTGTAATAGAAATGATCGAAATCGGCTGTCGCTCCCGCATCGGTCACAAGAACCCTGCGCCGCGCTTCATTCAGCGACATGCCGCGCGGGGGAACCAGCCGGGTCACGCTGGCGAGCGTTCCTCGCGTCTGCAGGTCCGCGTGGAAGCCCTGAGCCTTCAGACGATTCAATCCCAGCGGCGAAAGTTCCGCCGCGATGATCGAGCGCTCCGCCCGTGCAGGCTTCGGCAAAGCCGAGCCGGCAGGCGTGTAGGCGGCAGCCGGCCCCGACGATGCGGCGCCCGCGCCACCTGCCATCATGCCCGATCGATCGACGGCTCTGCCCGCTTTCGTTCGATTCTCCTGCATCTCCCGGCGCGCGGGTGCCTGTTGAGAACCGACCTTGGCAGAGGCGGATCTGGTCCGTGCGGTTTTGGCTTTTTCGGTCTTGCGCGTGCTCGTCCGCTTGTACGTCACGGGATCAGGGGGAGGCGTGCGCAGGCTTGCGGCGATGGCGCCGAAGAGCGCCGACAATCCGGTTACAGGTGATTGCGACGAGCGGAGACCGCCTTGTGAATTGGAGGCTTTCCGACCGGACGATTGTCCGCCGTTGGACGAGCTGTTCTGTCCCGAAGATTGGCCCTTTCCGTTCGATTGCCCGGCATTCGAGCTGTTGCCCTGGTTGCCATTCCCATTACCCTTGCCACTTCCGTTGTCGGCGCCGTTCCCACCCGCGCTGCCTTTGGCCCCGTTCCCGTTGCCGTTGCCATTATTTCCGTTCCCGTTACCTTTCGAGCCTCCGTTCCCATTTCCGTTGCCGTTATTATCGGAATTCCCGTTTCCGTTGCCATTCCCCTTGCCGCCGTTTCCGTTGCCTTCATTCCCGTTGCCGTTATTGCCCTCTTTGGCCGTGGCGGCGGATCCCGCGACTGCAATGCTCAAGCTTTGGCCGAGATCGATTTGAAGCCTGACGGGACAGGCTAACGCGAGGCAGGAAACCGCAATCAGGAGGGGCCGTCGTCTCGCCATCATCGATGATGCTCGTCCTTCGCCGGTCGCTCTCCAACACGCAACGGGTTCAGCAGTGGGGATCCGGAAAATGCCTTCAGTTCTAGACAATCGTTGAGCGGCGGGTTTGTTCGATAAACGCGCGGAAAGCCAGAGGGTATGTCAGCGTCCATATTAACGGGATCGTCGGGCGGTGCGCTATATTGCCAAGCAGTGTTTTGTGAATGGAAGGTGAATGTTGGAGAAAATAAATATTCATCTTCCATTCATGTTGAAAATAACCTGCCACGTTACGTGTAAATGTCGCCTCTTGCTATGAAACCACTCCGATGATTGCGCGTTGTTTGCTGCGGGGCGACAAGCCCACATGTTCATACAGGAGTAAGCTTATGTCGAAGAAGATCCTTCTCGCCGGTATTGTCATTGCTGCGCTTACGCCTGCTGCTGCCTTCGCTCAGTCCGGTGGTGCCGCCGCCGGCGCCGCGACGGGCGCGGTGGGTGGCGCCATCGTCGGCGGCCCGGTCGGTGCTGCCGTCGGCGGCGTGACGGGCGCGATCGTGGGCGGCATCGCCGACCAGCAGCAGCCTGAGTTCCGCCAGTATGTCACCACGCAGAAAGTGCCGTCCTACGCCTATCGCGAAGAGGTGCGCGTCGGTGCGGTCCTCCCCGAGGCCGGCGTGACCTATCACGAGGTTCCTGCCCAGTACAAGGTGAAGGGCTACCGCTATACGGTCGTCAACAACACCCCCGTTCTGGTCGAGCCGGGCAGCCGTAAGATCGTACAGATCATCCGCTAACGATCGAAAGATCCTAGGTTGAATGGGTGGACGGCCTTCGGGCCGTCCATTTCTCTTTCCACGGTCTCAAAATCGCGAGGCCCATGTTTCTATTGCGTCCGCGTCGATCTCTTCTCCCGAATGTGGAATAAAACCGCCGGCTCTTCCGTTATGATACCAAAGGGCCAGGCGGAGCAGGAATGCCGACAGCCATAGGACAGGAACTGGTGGCGCTTCTGCCGCGGCTGCGGCGTTTCGCATTGGTGCTCTGCCGTTCTCAATCTCTTGCCGACGATCTCGTCCAGGGGGCATGCGAGCGCGCGCTGGCCAATGCGGACAGCTGGACGCCGGGGACCCGGTTCGACGCCTGGATGTTCCGTATCCTCCGTAATCACTGGATCGACCACCTGAGACGAATGAGAGCCGAAGGCATGGCGGAAGATGTCACAACCCAGACGCAACTGATCGGCGACCCCGGTGAGGGGCCGATCCTCAGCAGGCTGGTTCTGTCCGAGGTGCAGCGCGCCATCGACAGCCTGCCTCAGGACCAGCGTGAGGTGCTGGCTCTCGTCTGCGGCGAAGACCTGACATACCGGGAGGCAGCAGAAATTCTGAACGTTCCCATCGGCACGGTGATGAGCCGCCTCGCGCGAGCCCGCAAGCGGCTCGTGGAACTGACGGCGGCGGCCTAGAATCCGGGTACGCAGGCATGGAGCCATGATCATGTCAGAGCTGCATCTCACTGATGAGATCCTGATGGCCTTCGCCGATGGCGAGCTGGACGAACCCGTCGCGGCGGCGGTTGCAAAGGCCATGGTGGACGATCCGGGGATCGCGCGCCGGATCGTCGATTTCCAACAGAGCCGACGGCTCATGCGGTCTGCCTTTTCCGGCGCGCTTATGCCGGAGGTCCCGCCAGCCTTGCATGCCGCCGTGTCGGCCCAGATCGAAGCCTATGAGGCGAAGCAGCCTCGGGCCGTCGTCACGGACATAGGAAAGGTACGTGATACCAGGCGTTGGGGAGCGCTCTCGTTTCCGCCCATGGCCTTGGCAGCTTCGCTCGCCGTCGTCGCGGCCGGCATCGGCTATTGGACAGGTTCGTACGCCAGCAAGCGAACCGACACTCTCATGGCGCGGCTGGAGGATCCTGCCGTCCATCGCGAACTGAGCAGGGTTGCATCCGGGAACGAGGTCGATCTGCCGTTCGGCCGCCTGCGCGTAATCTCGTCCTATCGGCTCGAGGATGGTGTTCTTTGTCGCGAGTTCAAACTCACCCAGACTGCTGAGGCTGCCGATGCCGTCGCCTGCCGCCGGGACGGATGGAATGTGACCTTCGCTTTGACCGGTGAGACCGCCGGCTCAGGCTATGTGCCGAGCGACGGCGGCGGCGATGCGATGACGGCCTATCTGCAATCGGTCGGAGCAGGGGAGCCGCTCGTGGACGAAGCCGAGACCAAAGCAATGATGGACATTGCCCGGTAAGGTCACGGAAAGCTGCATTTTTCCAGGCCTTCGCAGCTTTGAGAATTTTTCTAGGGTGAGGGGAATAAACCCGCTCGCCGTTCCGTTCTCTGTTCAACTTGGCGAGTGATAGAGAATGAGAATGAGAGCCGCGTCCTATCTGGCTTTTGCCGTATTCTCCCTCGGCGCCGCTGCGATGCCCACCACGGCGCCGAACGCGACCAACACGGCGAGATCCCTGACCGAAATACCCGAGGCCGTTCGCAATATCGCTGCCGATTTCTCGGCGAGGCTCAATGCAAGGGAACTCGCGTCCGAGGCCGGTTTCGGCAGGGGCCTGTCGGTCGGTGAGAGCCTGCCTGATACGGTCGAACTGCATTCCATACCGAACCATGAAACCTATCGCTACGCCGTCGTCGACGACCATCGCTTCGTCGTCGACGCGATGTCCCGCAAAGTCGTCTACGTCATCCGATAAACGACGGGCGCTCGAGACCAGGCGCTCCGCTGGAGAAAGTGCGAGGAACTCATGTCATTGCACAGCTTGAACGGACACAGGCTGATGGCTGCCAATGAGCAGGTGGCTCAGGTCGCCGTGTTCCCAATCTGCACAAGCCCGCTGCTTCGTCTGGGGTTGGAGACGACCCTGACGGATGCTGGCTATGTCGTCCATCGCGATATGATCGACGATCATACTGGCTTACCGGAGGTTCCGACGGAATCGCCCGTTCTTTTCGTTATCGATGCCAACCGTTTTGCCGAAGGGGCAGTCGATCTGATCAGGAAGGCGAAGGCGCACGTTCCCGAGGCGAAGATCGTTCTGCTGGCCGATCAATTCGATCCTGCGCTCGTGTCCGCTGCCTGGAGAGCGGGAGCAGATGGCTTCTGTCTGTCCACCTATCCGCACGACATCCTCGTCACGTCGCTTGAGCTGGTGATGCTGGGAGAGTCCATTCTTCCCTCCAAAATCGCTCTCGCGATCGCGAGCGAGCATGAGGAAGACGTCCATCTGGAACGCGGGAAACTGTCCAACAGGGAGGTGGAAATCCTCGCCCTCCTGAAGGAAGGGTCGCCCAACAAGGTCATTGCGCGCAGGCTCAATCTGTCCGAGGCCACCGTCAAGGTCCATATCAAGGCCATCCTGAGGAAGGTCGGGGTCTGCAACCGCACGCAGGCGGCGCTGTGGGCACGCAGATATGCTGGCATAGAACTGGCGGCAACCTGATCCGGCGATCCTGCCTCCGGTATTGGATCGGCGGAGCGTTACATCGTCCGGCCTCCGCCAGGACCTTGAGCGGGAATCTGGACAGCGCGGCAATCCTATGGTGATCCTCCCTTAATCCGGGCAAACCGGGACAGGGAGAGAACGATGACCACGCTGAAGCCGGAAACCCGCAAGAAGCTCAAGAGCGTCAGCACCGCGACGCTCTGCACGGCTCTCTACAAGCGCGGCCTGCGCAATCAGTTCATCCAGGATGTGCACCCTCTCAATCCCGATCTCGGCACCATGGTGGGCGAGGCCTTCACCCTTCGCTACATCCCGGCCCGCGAGGACCTCAATCCGATCAGCGTGTTTCAGGATCGCGCCCACCCGCAGCGCAAGGCGGTCGAGGAGTGCCCTCCCGGCGCGGTGATGGTGATCGACAGCCGAAAGGATGCCCGGGCCGCCTCCGCCGGCGGCATCCTGGTCTCGCGCCTTATGAAGCGGGGTGTTGCGGGCGTCGTGACCGATGGCGGCTTCCGCGACTCGCCCGAGATCGCAAAACTCGCGATCCCTGCCTATCACAACCGTCCCTCCGCCCCCACGAACCTCACGCATCACCAGGCGCTCGACATCAACGTACCGATCGGCTGCGGCGACGTTCCGGTCTGGCCCGGCGATGTCGTTGTCGGCGATGGTGATGGCGTGGTGGTGATTCCGGCACATCTGGCGGACGAGATTGCGACCGAGGCGGTGGAGATGACCGCATTCGAGGATTTCGTGCAGGAGGAGGTGCTGAAGGGTCGCTCGATTCTCGGCCTCTATCCGCCGACGGATGAGCAGACCCATGTCGACTTTGCAGCCTGGCGCAAGGCGACGGGCCGGTGATCATCAGCACGAGGTTCCGATCGCACTCGAGGAGACGAAATGAAGCCTAACAAGATCAAGGCGCAATGGGCATCCGGCAAGCCGGTGCTGAATGGCTGGTTGTCGATCGCCAACGCGTTCACGGCAGAAATTCTGTCGGAGCAGGGCTACGACTCGATCACGATCGATCTGCAGCACGGCGTCATCGGCTATCAGGAGGCCGTCGGAATGCTGCAGGCGATGCGCTCAAGCGACGTCACGCCTCTGATTCGCGTGCCCTGGCTCGATCCTGCCGCGATCATGCGGGCACTCGATGCGGGTGCCTATGGCGTGATCTGTCCTATGATCAACAATCGCGCGGAAGCGGCGAAGCTCGTTTCTTATGTGCGCTATCCGCCGGACGGAACGCGAAGCCTCGGACCGACGCGCGCCAATTTTTCGGCCGGTTCGAACTATGCGGCCGAGGCCGACGGCGAGATCCTCTGCTTTGCGATGATCGAAACGGCTGAAGCCTTCCGCAATCTCGACGACATCGTTTCGACGCCCGGGCTGGACGGCGTCTATATCGGCCCGGCCGACTTGACGCTCGGCCTGACCGGAAAGCGCCATCCCGTCGGCTTCGATCGGGAAGAGCCGGAGATGCTCGAAGCCATCCATGCGATCCTGGCGAAAGCGCATCAGGCCGGCATCCGCGCCGCACTCCACTGCGGCTCTCCCGCCTATGCGGCGAAGGCGGTCGGCTGGGGCTTCGACCTGGTCACGCTCCCCAACGATGTCAGGCTTCTTGCCAATGCCGCAAGCGCCAGCGTTGCGGATGCACGCCGACTGATCGCTGCGCAGGGATAGCGATAGGGAGCCGATCAGGAGGCCAGGAGGCCGTTCGGCATGTGGTTGGAAACGAAGAGCGCGGCTTCGACGCGATTGCGAACCCGCAGCTTCTGAAGAATGTTGGTGAGGTGATGCTTGATCGTCTTCTCGCTGAGTTCCAGCTTGTTGCCGATCTCCTTGTTCGAGCGTCCCTGAGCAAGAATGGATAGGATCTGCTGCTCGCGCGGCGTGAGATGCGGGAGCCGGCCTTCGCTCGTTGCGTCCCGGGCGGCAGCAGGAGCGGAGCGCATGAGGAGCTTCGCTCCGAGGTTCGGCGCGATGTAGCTCTGGCCCTGGCTCATCACGCGGACCGTCTGCACCAGTTCGCCGGCGCTCGTGCCTTTCAGCAGATAGCCGCGCACGCCGCGCTTGAGGGAGGCATAGACCTGCTCCTCGTCGGTGGTCTCGGCAACGATCAGGATACCGATGTTCGGATGCTGCTGGAGTATCGATTCCACCGCGCCCATGCTGCGATCGAGCGTGCCCGCATCGAGAATGATCACGTCAGGCTGTTTCTCCTGAGCGATTTCCAACGCGTCCCAGACCGAGATGCCCTGCGCGACAACATCGATATCCAGCTGGGCGTTCAGTGCCAGGACAACCCCGTCGCGATAGAGCGGGTGTCTGTCCACAACACCGACACGAATTCCCCCTGCCATTGGAGCCCCCCAGATCCAATCACGTCCCACCGCAAGAGCGGCGCTAAATTGTCCTTGGCGCTACAGCTTTTTCCATGAAGCTCTAGTGCCTTAGGTAAGAATACTGAATTTACTTTCCGTTAGGCAATGTCTCCAAGGTGAGGGGAAACCTGTCTTAGGGGCCTCTTGGGTGTTATCACGGAAGGGGTAGGGCGCTTATCCGATAGGGGAGGGTTGCCCGGATCAGCGCTTCTCCGACACGCGCTCGGAGGCGAGCATGGCCGCCTCGACGCGATTGCGGACATGGAGCTTCTCCATGATGGCGGTCAGATAGCCTTTGACGGTCTTCTCGGACAGGCCCAGCTCTTCGCCGATCAGCCGGTTGCTGAGGCCGCGCAGGATCAGCATCAGGATCTGCTCTTCCCTCACTGTCAGTTCGGGAAAACGGCGCGTCATGCTGGCGGGATCGGCTTCCTCCCGCCTCGACACGATGAGCTTGGCGGCGAAGCTCGGCGATACATAGTTCTGTCCCTTGCTGACGAGACGGACGGCATTCACCAGCTCCGAGCTGCTGGTGCCTTTCAGCAGGTAACCCTTCGCGCCCTTCCTCAGGGCGCTGCGGACCTCGTCCTCGTCGTCCACGACCGTCAGCATCAGGGTCTTCGTCGAGGGATATTTGAGCGCGATCTTGGAGACCGCATTGACCCCGCCGCCCGGCATGTTCATGTCCAGCAGGAGCACGTCGGGGGTGTGCTCATGGGCGATCTGGATGGCGTCGCTTGCCGTCTCGCCCTGGCCGATAACCTCGATATCGGTTTCCGATTCCAGTGCGAACACCACGCCGTCCCGGTAAAGGGAATGATCGTCGACGACACCGACCCGGATCTTAGGCGGCATCCTGTCCTCCAAGGGGTAGAGATGCTCGGATCCGGGTTCCGGCATCCGGTGCGCTCTTGATGCTCAACTCCCCTCCGATGCTTTCGATGCGGTCGCGGAGACCGGACAATCCCAGCCGCGGCTCGTCATGCCTCGTTCCGGCACTGCAGATGCCAGGGCCCTTGTCGGCCACTTCCACCGAGATGGCCGTGCCGTCCCATTCGATATTGACCTCGTGCCCGCGCCGGCCGGCATGCTTGAAGGCGTTGTTCAAGCTCTCCTGAATATGGCGGCACAGAGCGATCTTGACGAATTGCGGCGCCTGATCCGGCAAGGGTGTGCGGATGTTGCAGGCGATATCGGCATTGGTCCTGCGCTCGTGCTGCCGGATCATGAACATCAGCGCTTCCTGAAGCGTCATCCTTTGGATTTCCGGCAGCAGAAGGCCCCTGCAGATGTTGCGCGTGTCGTTGAGTGCGTCCGAGAGCGCCTTCTGGATCTTCTCCAGGTTATCGTGGTCGCTCTTCGTGCCCTTGACGCGGTCGATCCGCAAAAGCGCGAGGCTGATCAGCTGCGCGACGCCGTCGTGCAGATCGTAGCCCATGCGGCGCAGAAGGCGTTCGTTGTCTTCCGTGGCATTGCGTGCGGCGCGCTCGATCCGCCTTTGCAGGACGCTGTTCTGATGCAGTAGCTCGGAGAGCTGCGCCACGCGCCGCCTCAGGGCCTCGCGCTGGCGGTCGATCGTTTTGCTGCCGTTGGCGACGATGACGAAGAGACAGCCCATCATGTTGAGGGTGATCAGCGCAGTCGTAAGCCAGGCTTTCCATTCCGATGCCGCCAGTTCCGCCTTCAGCGCATCGGCTCGTTCGTGGAACTCGACGACCGCGATCACATTGCCGGTGTTCACATCGCGGATCGGAGCGAGAACTCTGAGTATCGGACGGCCGGTCGAATGCGGGCCGGCATCGGCCTCGTCATAGGATTCGTCGAACTGCGCGGAAATAATGCCGGCCCAGGCCCGCTTCAGGGGAATGCCGGGAGCATACGCCTTTCCGATGACATCCCTGTCGCTGCTGTAGACGATCAGTCCGGCCTTGTTCCAGACCTTGACCGAGGCGACGAGGGCCTGGAGGTCCGGGCGGCTCAGGGCGAGGCGCAGTTCATCGATGGTCTGATCGGAGAGGGCGTCGTCCGGCGCAATCTCCTGCAGATGCGGCGCAAGCACGGTGTTGATATAGAGCGCCGTCGAGGAGGCCTTGACCTCGGCCACACTCTTCTCGATCTGCCATGAGACGAGAGTTCCCAAAGCCAGCATGCCGAGCAGCATGACCGCGAAGGCCACCATCAGGAACTGGCTGGCGAGGCTTCTTCTTTTCCGCGGCTGCGCTTCCGAAGACGAACCGAGCGCCACGTCATAAGAAGCATACACTGTAACTATCCCCCCGGCCGCCAACCCTTGAGCCGTCACGTGACGCCGGGAGCTGGAGGCATTCTAAGGTAATTCTCCTGTCACAAACAGGTAAAGCCTATACCAAGGAGGTAGTGCCTCCGGAGCAAACGGGTGCGATGCCCGAAAATTCACGCCAAATGCATCGTACATCGAGCGGCGTTTGCGGATTAAAGTCTCATATCGCGCGGCGTTACGGGAGCCATTCGTAGGCAAGTCGACGAGGCTCATGCGACCATCGTCGGTAGCCCGACCAAAGTCCGAGGTCGGCCCGAGACCTTGGTGCCCCCTCCGCCACTGGGACTTCAGCCCGTATAGTTAAGCCCCCCTCAATCTGCCCAGAATGTGTCCAGGTGCCGTCGACATTGCGGCAGTCATTTGGAGGGAACGACAATGGTAAGTCTCGTCAAACACGACCTCGAATTCATCCTCAAGCAGATCAAGATTGCCGAGGCGCATTCGGCCGGCACGCCGCTGTCGGAGATCTATATCGATGCAAACGGCAATGTGGTACCGGCCGGAACACCCGGCGCAGTGCTGGCGATCAGCGATCCGCTCGTTCCCTACGGCCTGCGCACGGTCGACGGCAGCTACAACAATCTCACGGCCGACCGCGATCAATGGGGTTCCTCCGACCAGCCGTTCCCGCGCATCACCGATCCGTATTGGCGCGACGAGGACGACGACGCGATGCCGTTTCCGGGCTACGTGCCTGCGGACAACACGATTCCCAGTGGCCCGAACGACCAGAACAACAATTACGGCCAGGCGGGCGGCGTCGTCGACGCGGATCCGCGCCTCATCTCCAACCTGATCGTCGACCAGACCCTGGGCAATCCCGCTGCCATCTATGCGGGTCTCGTGCATGCCGGCCTATCCGGCGCTGCGCTGACGACCGCGATGAACGCGATCATCGCGGCCTACGAACCGGTCAAGGACGCCGCCATCGCCCGCGCAGCAGCCAATGCCGCGACGAACCCCGCCACCGGCCAGCCCATCGATCCGGTCGCGTGGGCAGCGCTCGATGCCGCGGCGGATGCGCTGGAATCCGCTGCTCCTGCCGCATTCGAAAACGCGAAGACCGTTGCCGCAGGCTACGGAATCGAGATGCAGGGCAACAGCATCCTGATTCCGAACGTGGCGCCGGACGAGGGCCTGTCCGCTCCCTATAATTCCTGGTTCACGCTGTTCGGCCAGTTCTTCGATCACGGTCTCGATCTGGTCGCCAAGAAAGGCGGCACGATCTACATTCCGCTCAGCCCGGACGATCCACTGTATAACCCGGCAAGCCCGCGCACCAACTTCATGGTGCTGACCCGCACCGATCCCGATGCCGAGAACCTGACGACGCCTTACGTCGACCAGAACCAGACCTACACGTCGAATGCCTCGCACCAGATGTTTCTGCGGGAATACGCGCTTGATGCGAGCGGCAAGCCCGTCTCAACCGGCAGACTGCTCGAGGGCGACCGCGGCCTTGCGACATGGGCCGATGTCAAGGAGCAGGCCCGCACCATGCTCGGCATCGATCTGACCGATGCCGATGTCGGCAATGTCCCGATGTTCGCGATGGACGCCTACGGCGAATTCATCCGCGGCCCGAACGGCTATCCGCAGCTGATCCTGGGCCTCGGCGCCGACGGCAAGTTCGGCGGCGGTGACGACGTGATGGTCGAAGGGAACCCGGCAGCTCCGGTCAATCCCTGGACCGTGTCGACGGTGGTGAATGGCGTCACCTATACCGGCGCGATCCGCACCGGCCACGCCTTCCTGGACGACATCGCTCATGCTGCGAAGACCGTGAACGATCGCGGCCAAGTCATGTACGCGGACAGCGACAATGCCATCGGTGTCGGCGTGACCCTCGTCGAGAACCCGAACTATAATCCGGCGCATGTCGGCGCGCCGACCTATCTGATGGAGACCACGCAGTTCGTGGCGGCCAATCCGGCCTTCAACGGCGCAAATCCGATCAGCGCGAGCAATCCGCAATATCTGGCGGCCAACCGCTTCTACGATAACGAGATGCTCGATGCGCACTACATCACGGGCGATGGGCGCGGCAACGAGAATATCGGTCTCTCGGCCGTCCACCACGTCTTCCACTCGGAGCACAACCACACGGTCGACCAGATCAAGGCACAGGCGCTCGAGTCGGGCGATCTTGCCTTCCTGAACGAGTGGCTCGCCGTCGACGTGACCACCTTCCCGACATCGGCTGCGGGCCTTGTCTGGGACGGCGAGCGCCTGTTCCAGGCTGCGCGCTTCACCACCGAGATGCAGTATCAGCACCTGGTGTTCGAGGAATTCGCCCGTAAGGTGCAGCCGGACGTCGACGCTTTCGTTTTCAACCCGTCGACGGACATCGACCCGGCGATCTTCGCCGAGTTCGCCCACGTAATCTACCGCTTCGGCCACTCGATGCTGAACGAAACGGTGGACCGCATCAATGTGGATGGCTCCGACAGCAGCATGACGCTGTTCGATGCCTTCCTGAATCCGCTGGCCTTCGGATCCGAAACGATGGATCACGCCGCCGCCGCCGGCGCCATCGTGCGCGGCATGACGGCGCAGCGCGGCAACGAGATCGACGAGTTCGTCACTCACGTTCTGCGCAACCAGCTCGTCGGCATTCCACTCGACCTTGCCGCCATCAACATCGCTCGCGGCCGCGAGACCGGAATCCCGCCGCTCAACGAGGCGCGCCGCCAGTTCAAGGAGGCGGCCAATGGCGATACTCAGCTCGATCCCTATACGAGCTGGACCGACTTTGCCCTCAATCTCAAGAACCCTGCCTCCATCGTCAACTTCATCGCCGCCTATGGAACGCATGCATCGATCACGTCCGCGACGACGGCTGAGGCGAAGCGCGATGCGGCCATGGCGCTGGTGTTCGGCGATGGCAGCGATGCCGACGGCATCACCATCAATGGCGTGACCTATACCGATCGTCTCGATTTCCTGAATGCGACCGGTGCCTATGCCGGCGGCAAGCTCGGCGGCCTCGAGGACGTGGACCTCTGGGTCGGCGGCCTCGCCGAGAAGAAGATGGCATTCGGCGGCATGCTGGGCTCCACCTTCTCGTTCGTCTTCGAACTGCAGCTCGAAAACCTGCAGAACGGCGACCGGTTCTACTACCTCTCGCGCGTCCAGGGCCTGAACCTGCTCAACGAGCTGGAGAACAACTCCTTCGCCAAGATGGTGCTGAACAACACCGATCTGGGCGAGACCGGCTACGCGGTGCCCGGCGACATCTTCTCGGTTCCGGACCACGTCCTTTATGTCGACCATAACATGCAGGTCCGCTTCGGCCATGCCGATCCGGTCCATGACGATCCCTACCTCCAGGCGATCTCCAAGCTCGTGGAGCGCATCGACGCCAATAACGATGGGATCGCGGAGTACATTCGCGTCAACACCAACGACCACGTCCTGATTCAGGGCACCGATGGCGCGGACCATATCGTGGCCGGCGGCGGCGACGACTCGGTCTGGGGCAGGGACGGCGACGACAGGATCGAGGCCGGCTACGGCGTCGACAAGATCCATGGCGGCAAGGGTGACGACATCATCACCAATTCCGGCACGGATATCGGCGAAGTCGACATGCTGCATGGTGAGGAAGGCAACGACGTCATCCATGGCGGCAGCGGCCTCGCACTGGTCTTCGGCAACCAGGGGCAGGACTTCATCATCACCGGCCCCGACGGCAAAGAGGCGTTTGGCGGCACGGGTAACGACTTCATCCTCGGCGGCGAGGGTGGCGACTTCCTGCTCGGCAACGAGGGCGACGACTGGCTCGAGGCCGGAAACGGTTTCGACACCACGGCCGGCGACAACTCGGAGCTGTTCTTCAACTCCACGATCATCGGCCACGACGTGATGTTCGCTGGCCAGAACGAACATGATTTCGACGCCGAATCCGGCGACGACATCATGGTCCAGGGCGACAGCGTCATGCGCAACGAGGGCATGTGGGGCTTCGACTGGGCCATCCATAAAGGAACCACGAAGGCTGCCGACGCAGATCTCAAGCGCCCGATCTTCACCACCGATCAACAGGATATCCTGCGCAACCGCTACGATCAGGTCGAAGGCCTGTCGGGCTGGAACCACAACGACGTCCTGAAGGGCGACGATCGTGGCTCCGCAGCTCCGGCCGAGGGCGGTGAGGTCGAAGGCAATCCGGATCTTGCAGGCGCCGAAGCCACCATGGTCAAGCAGGAACTGACCCAGGCCGGCGTCGATCGCATCGACGGCATGCGCGAACTGCTCGGCAGCTGGGTCAGTGCGCCGGCGGCAGGTGACCGCGAGGCTCAGATCGCCTTCGACGACGGCAACATCCTGCTCGGCGGCGGCGGCACCGACATCATCGAAGGTCGCGGCGGTAACGACGTGATCGACGGCGACAGCTGGCTGAACGTCCGCATCCGGATCGATGCGAACGGGGGCATCTACAGCGCCGAGAGCATGGCGGGCAAGGTGTATCTGGCGAGCGACTTCGTGGAGGGCGTGGTCAGGGCCGGAGCCGTGGCTCAATTCGGCGGCAAGACGCTCGATGCCCTGATGCTCGATCGCACCCTCAACCCGGGCCAGCTCTCCATCGTCCGCGAGGTCGTCAAGGACGACGGTGTGGGCGACAAGGACGTCGCCGTGTTCTCCGGCAATCGCGACGAGTACACGATCACCCGCGACAGCGATGGCTCGATCCTGGTGTCTCATACCGGTTTCGATCCCAACAACCTCCCGGATGGCGCAAACCTGATCTCCGACGGCACGGACAAGCTCTGGAACATCGAGGTCTTGCGCTTTGCCGACGGGGATGTGGAACTCACGCCTCCTCAGCTTTATCTGCAGGGCCCGACGGTTGGTCGCTATGCGGACAACTTCGAGACGGCGAGCTGGGGCAACTCCAACGGCACCGTCAACTGGGGGCCGGACTGGGTCGAGAGCGGCGATACGACCACCGGCAACACAGTCACAGGCGGTCAGATCCGCATCGACGAGACGCAGCTCATCTTCTTCACCACCAACCAGCTGCGCTTCGTGGGCGGTGCCACCAGCGACGGCGCCACGATCACCCGTGACGTCGACCTGTCGGGCCGCTCGACTGCGACCATCCGCTACTCGGCCAATCCCGACAACCTCGATGCGGGTGAGTATGTCCGGGTCGAGTTCGCCGCCGACGGCGTGAACTTCGTGTCGCTCAACGAGATCACCGGCAACGGCGGCGCGGTGGATTACGAGCACGTGCTGAGCGGACCGTTCGCCGCCAATGCCAAGATCCGGTTCGTCGGCAGTGCGATGGACAACACCAACGAGATCGTCATCATCGACAATCTCTCCATCGAGTTCCCGACCGCTCCACCCGTCGTGAACTACGAGACGACCTATACGGAAGACGGTGCCGATCAGGACATCGCCGTCAATCCGCTGATCGTCGAGGATAGCGGCGAGATCGTCTCGGCCCGGATCGTGCTCACCAACGCTCAGGACGGCGACGACTTCGATATCCCGAACAACCTGCCGGGCAATATCGACAGCGCGATCGACCGTTCGGTGCCGGGCCAGATCATCGTCAATCTGACCGGGACCGGCACGATCGCCCAGTGGCAATCCGCCCTTCAGCAGGTCGAATTCACCAGCACGTCGCAGAATCCGAGCACGGTCGACCGCGTCCTCCATGTGACGGTGAACGACGGTTTCATGGACAGCAACGTCGCCGTCACCACCGTCAACGTGGTCTCGGTCAACGATGCTCCGAACGCGGGCAATGACGGCATCATCACCAACATCACGACCGGTTCGATCGTGATCCCGGAATGGGTGCTGCTCGCGAACGACACCGATGCCGATGGGCCGACTCTGGATATCACTGGTCTCAGCAATGCCAATGGCCTCGGCAGCCTGTCGCTGACCACCAACCCCGGCTCCGTGACCTTCACGGATACGGGAACGGCCGGCGGCTCCTTCACCTACACCGTCAGCGACGGCGGCAGCCCGGTCCGCACTGACACGGCCAATGTCACGGTCACCCGCGACACCAACCCGATCGAAGGCACGACGGGCAACAACATCCTGGTCGGCGACGGCTCTGCAAGCACCTTCGACGGCGGCACGGGCAACGACATCGTCCTCGCCGGCGCCGGCAACGACACCATCGTGTGGAATGCCAACGCCAACGGCAACACCGACGGACGGGACTATGTCGACGGTCAGGCGGGAACGGACACCTTCGACGTGAACACCCGTCAGGGTCAGAACGAAGTCTACAGCGTCTATACCTATGCCGCAGCCGTCGCTGCCGGCTTCACCGATCTGAGGGGCGACACGGAGATCGTCATCACCCGTGCCGTCGTCACCAACGGTACTGAGGGGCCGGCGACCATCATCGCCGAGCTCGACAACATCGAGGAGATCCGCATTGGCACGCAGACGACCGATCCCGTCCCCGGCGGTGCCGGTCCCGGCGATACCGTCAGGATCTTCGGCAACTTCGATCAGACGAGCCTTGCCCTCAGCACCATCACCATCGATGGCGATGCGGGTGATGACACGGTCGACATCTCGCATCTGACCTCGGCGCACCGGATCGTGTTCCGCTCTCGCGGCGGCAATGACACCATCGTCGGCACGCTGCGGCCTCAGGACGTGATCGAGCTCGAGCCCGGCCGCACGGTCGAGGAATACGAGTGGGAGGACAACGAGGACGGCACCACCACCATCACCTGCGGCACCCACAAGGTGACCTTCAAGTGTGAGGGCGGCCGGCCGGACCTCCAGGTCCCCGAGGAGCCGCAGCAGCCGACGGATCCGGTGGATCCCGTGGAGCCCGGTCCGGTGACCCCGGTCGACCCGGTCACCCCGGCCGATCCGATCCCGCCGGCCAATTCCGGCCCGGTCTCGCCGGCCAATCTCGTCCTCACCGGCAATGGCCGCAGCGAGACGCTGCGCGGCGGCGACGGCAACGACCGGATGGATGGTGGACGCGGCCACGACAAGCTCCTGGGCGGATCCGGCAACGACACGCTCAAGGGTGGCGATGGCAATGACCGTCTCGACGGCGGCGCCGGCAATGACCGCCTCGATGGCGGCAAGGGCCACGACAAGCTCTCCGGTGGGGCGGGCGATGACCGTCTCTCAGGCGGGGCGGGCGACGACCGACTGGAGGGCGGTCGCGGCAACGACAACCTCGACGGCGGCAACGGCAACGATCGTCTCTATGGGAACGCCGGCAATGACAAGCTGGCGGGTGGTTCCGGCGATGATCGTCTCTCCGGCGGTGGCGGCAATGACGTGCTCAAGGGCGGTGCCGGCAACGACACCCTCTCGGGCGGTACCGGCGAGGACACCTTCGTCTTCCAGAAGGGCGGCGGCCGCGACGTGGTGACGGACTTCCGGGCCGATCACGACCGGATCGACGCGAGCCGGCTTGCCGGAGTGGACAGCATGGCGGATCTCCGCGTCATGCAGGTCGACAACGACACCGTCATCGAGCACGGCACCGACATCCTCGTCCTCAAGGGCGTCAACGTATCCGATCTCGACAACGCAGACTTCATCTTCTGATGCGGTTGACTTGAGATTGGATGGCCCGCCGGGAGCATTCCCCCTTGCTCCCGGCGGGATCCCAGACAGCAGAAACGCGGCGCTCACCAGAGGCGCCGCACTCCTTCGAGGCAACGTCCATGGCCCGCTCCCTCAACAAAAGCTTCAGCATCATGGCCTCCTGTCGCGGTGCGCTCCTCGGCGTCGCCGTGCTCAGCGGCCTGATCAACCTGCTCTATCTCTCCGGTTCGATCTTCATGATGGAGGTCTATGACCGGGTGCTGCCGAGCCGAAGCATTCCGACGCTGGTCGGCCTCTCCGTCATCATCGTCGTGCTCTACCTGTTCCAGGGCCTGTTCGACACCTTGCGCGGCCGCATCTTCGCCCGCGTCGGCGCGGCGCTCGACGAGGACCTGAGCCAGCAGATCTTCCAGGGCCAGCTGCGCGCGCCGATCGACGGCCGTGTCGAGGGCGACGGCCAGCAGCCGCTGCGCGATCTCGATCAGATCCGCGCCTTTCTCGCCGGCGGCGGTCCCTCGGCTCTGTTCGATCTGCCGTGGATGCCGCTCTACCTGTTCATGTGCTTCGCCTTCCATCCCTGGCTCGGCATCGTCGCGCTCGGCGGCGGGCTCATCCTCGTGACGATCACCATCCTCACCGAATTCATGACGCGCGAGGCCTCCAAATCCGCCGTCGGCGCGGCGCTGACCCGCAACGGCATCTCCGAGGGCGCGCGCCGCAATGCGGAAGTGGTTCATGCCATGGGCATGGCGCAGCGCATCGGCACGCGCTGGGGCGATGCCAATGCCCGCTACCTGGCGTTCCAGCAGAAGGCCTCGGACGTGTCGGGCGGCTTCGGCGCCATCTCGAAAGTGCTGCGCATGCTGCTGCAATCGACCGTGCTCGCGGTCGGTGCCTATCTCGTCATCGACGGCCAGGCCACGGGCGGCATCATGATTGCCTCCTCGATCCTGACCTCACGCGCTCTCGCTCCCGTGGAGCTCGCGATCGGCAACTGGAAGGGCTTCGTCTCCGCCCGTCAGGGCTGGGCCCGCCTGACGACGCTGCTCGACGGCAAGGCCCGCGGCGACGAGCCGCTGAAGCTGCCGACACCGCAGGCTGTTCTCTCCGTCGAGAATGCCGGCGTCGGCGCGCCCGGCGCCCAGAAGTTCGTCATCCAGGATGTCGCCTTCGAGCTGAAGGCCGGCAGCGGCGTCGGTATCATCGGCCCGAGCGCCTCCGGCAAGTCCTCGCTTGCCCGCATGCTCGTCGGCGTGTGGCCGACCTGGCGCGGCAAGGTGCGCTTCGACGGCGCGGCGATCGAGCAATGGCTGCCCGAGGATCTCGGCCGGCACATCGGCTACCTGCCGCAGGATGTCGAATTGTTCGCCGGAACGGTGGCGCAGAACATCGCCCGCTTCGAGCCGCAGCCGAAGGCCGAGGCGGTGATCGCGGCCGCCCGGGCAGCGAATGTCCATGAGATGATCCTGCAGCTGCCGGACGGCTACGAGACTCAGGTCGGCGAGGCCGGAGCGGCTTTGTCCGGTGGCCAGCGCCAGCGCATCGCCCTGGCCCGCGCGCTCTACGGCGAGCCGTTCCTCGTGGTGCTCGACGAGCCGAACTCGAACCTCGACAACGAGGGTGAGCAGGCGCTCACCGCCGCGATCATGAATGTGCGGGCCCGCGGCGGCATCGTCGTGGTGATCGCGCATCGGCCGAGCGCCCTTGCCGGCGTCGATCTGGTGCTGGTGATGGGCGACGGACGCATGCAGAGCTTCGGTCCCAAGGACGAGGTTCTGAGCAAGGTGCTGCGGCCGGTGCCGGCGCGCAATGCGGCGGTCACGCCTCTGAAGGTGGTTGAAGATCTGGGAGTTGCATCATGAAGACCGAACAGAGCATGAGCGCCCGCTCCTCGATCCGCCGCCACACTCGGCTCGGCCTGTCCGCCGCTCTCTTCCTCGTCGTCGGTCTCGGCGGCTGGTCGGCGATCACCGAACTGTCCGGCGCGGTCGTCGCGCCCGGCGCCGTCGTGGTGGACAGCCACGTCAAGAAGGTGCAGCACCCGACCGGCGGCGTCGTCGGCGACATCCTTGCCCGCGACGGCGACCGCGTCCGGGCCGGCGACATCGTGATCCGCCTCGACGAGACGGTCGCCCGGGCGAACCTGGCGATGGTGGCCAAGAGCCTCGACGAGCTCGCCGCGCGCCAGGGCCGGCTCGAGGCCGAGCGCGACGGCCGGGATCAGGTGTCGTTCCCGCCGGCCCTGACCGGCCGTCTCGCCGAGCCGGAGCTCGCCGGTCTGGTCGGCGGCGAGCGCCATCTCTTCGAGACCCGCCGCGAGGCGCGGGCCGGCCAGAAGGCGCAGCTCAAGGAGCGCATCGCGCAGCTGCAGGAGCAGATCGACGGCCTCAAGCTCCAGGCCTCGGCGAAGGGCGACGAGATCCAGCTGATCCAGGATGAGCTGACCGGGGTCGAGCAGCTGTGGAAGAAGAACCTCGTGCCGATCACCCGCGTCACCGCGCTCAGGCGCGAGGAGACGCGGCTGCGCGGCGAGCGCGGGCAGCTGATCTCGAACGTGGCCCAGGCCAAGGGCAAGATCAGCGAGACCGAGCTGCAGGTCATGCAGATCGACCAGGATCTCAGAAGCGAGGTCTCGAAGGAGCTGCGCGAGGTCCAGGGGCGGGTCGCCGAGCTTGTGGAACGCCGGGTCGCGGCCGAGGACCAGCTGAAGCGGATCGACATCCGCGCGCCGCAGGACGGCCTCGTGCACCAGTCGATCGTACACACGGTCGGCGGCGTCATCAATGCGGGCGAGCCACTGATGATGATCGTGCCAGAATCCGACGAGCTCTCGATCGAGGTGAAGGTCCTGCCGCAGGATATCGACCAGCTGCAGCCGGGTCTGGACGCGGTGCTGCGCCTGTCGGCCTTCAACCAGCGCACGACGCCGGAACTGAAGGGGCGGGTGAGCCTGATCGCGGCCGACCTCGTGACCGATCAGCGCTCGGGCGTTCAGTACTACCCGGTGCGCGTGGCCTTCGCCGCGGGCGAACGGGACCGACTCGGCGCCGTGAAGCTCGTTCCGGGCATGCCCGTCGAGGGCCTGATCCAGACCGGCTATCGCACCGTGTTCTCCTACCTGACCAAGCCGGTCGCGGACAACATGGCGAGAGCCTTCCGCGAAGAGTGATCGTTTTCCAAGGAGTCGGAGCGGGGCGCGCTCCGATTCTTTCCTAACGGTACATGAACAAGGGCCGGCGACCGGCGGCATGGGTGTCATACCAGACCTCCGGTTCCGGTATTTGCGACTCGCTGCAAAGTTGCAGTAATCGGGAGAGCGATGGCCCTCCGCGATTTCCTTCTGATGATTCTGGTCTGCTTTGTCTGGGCGGCGCATACCGTCGTCAGCAAGCTCGTCGTGTCGGATCTGGAAATCCCGCCGCTGTTCTATGCGGCCATCCGCTTCGGAATCGTGGCGCTCCTCGCAATTCCCTGGCTGTTGCCTGCCCCGAGGCCGCGCTGGCGCATCCTCGTCGTCGGGTTCCTGATGGGCGGCGGCGGCTTTGCCCTGTTCTTCCTCGGGATCAAGACGGCGAGTCCGTCGACGGCGGCCGTCGTGAGCCAGCTCGGGCTTCCGATGACCACGCTTCTGTCGGTCTTCATGCTGGGAGAGAAAATCTTCTGGCGGCGCGGCCTCGGAATCGTGCTGACCTTCATCGGAGGCGTGATCGTGATGTGGGATCCGGGCAGCGGCTTCCCGCTCTCGCTCGGGCTGATCCTCATCCTCGGCTCCGCGCTCACGGGCTCGCTCGCGGCGGTGATGATGAAGCAGATCGGCGGCGTCCGCCCGCTGCAGTTCCAGGCCTGGATCGGGATGGCCTCCGTCGTGCCCCTGACCGCTTTGACCCTGAGTCTCGAGACGGGACAGATATCGAAGGCGACGGAGGCGGGATGGACCTTCGTGGCGGCCCTGCTGTTTTCCGCCCTGATCGTGTCGCTGATCGCCCACTCGATCTATTACGGCCTTATCGGCAAGTACCCTGCCAACCTGATCGCACCCCTTACCATCATGAATCCCTTGCTGACTGTCGTCCTGGGCATTCTGGTGACGGGAGATCAGTTCGATGGCCGCATGGCTCTCGGCACGAGCATCGCGCTGTGTGGCGTCCTGATCATCGCCCTGAGGCGAAACCACGTCATGCCTCTCGCGGCTTTGGTCTGGGATCGGTTTCGCTAAAACGGAAATGGCCGCGCGAGGCGCGGCCATTTCTGAGATTGTACGAAATTTAGCCGACCCGCGGCCGCAGCGAGACGGCAGGCTGGATGGAAGACGCGAGGGGCTTCAAAGCCCAGGCGCCGTCGCCGATCAGCACATGAGCGATGGCCGCCACCGCCAGGAAGGCGGGATATTCCCAGCCGCCATTGGGAGCGTTGAACAGCCAGCCGTTCGGGGCATGCACCATAACGGCGCCGAGCAGAACCGGCAGCAGCGCCACGGATACGGCACGGCCATAGACCCCCAGCAGGATGGCGATGCCGCCGATCAGCTCGGCCAGGATGATCGGCCAGGCGAGGAAGGCGGGAAAGCCGGTCTGCGTCAGGAAGCCGGCAAAGCCGGGAACGGTGAACACGGCGATCTTCAGATAGGCGTGGGCGATGAACATGACGCCCAGAGCCGCACGGATGGCGAAGGCGCCGTAAGGAGCAAGACGGGTGTCGATCATGGTTTTGTCTCCGGGACCCCTGTGGTCCGCTTGGGCAGAACCTGATCTTTTCCGTTGTGCAATTCAACGGTGATGATCGCATCACTTAAATTGCATTATTGCAAATTAACTGTCGCGGCGTGGGGCAAGGGCCAGGAAGTGCTGGACAGCGGGAGGCTCATCGCCGCGGTGGAAGCGCCGCGTCTCGGCCTGGATATCCGCATCTGCTTTCGAGATGCGCCGGTGCTGGCGCAGATGCTCCGCCCAGGACTCGACGAAAAACCATTCGACGATGTGCTCCGGATCCGCCGCATCCTCCGACACGCCCCAGGCATAGGCGCCATCGCGCCGGCGCTCCTCAGAGAGACGCTTGAGAAGCGTGAGGAAGGCCTCTCTGTCGGATGGTTGGATCCGATAGGTCACCATCACCATGACCGGCCCGCGATCATGCGCCACCGGCTCGGACACGGCAGGCTCCGGCCAGTGCATCGAGGGCGTCAGATCGCCTTCCCCGCTCGGCAGGGGCGCACGATGGGCCAGCACGCCGACGACGGCGAGGCCGAGGCCGGCGGCAACCAGGGTCATGTCGACCCCGATCTCCTGAGCGAGAAGACCCCAGCCGAGACTGCCGGCCGCCATCGCGCCATTGAAGGCGGTGAGGTAGATCGCGAGGCCGCGGCCTCTGATCCAGTTCGGCAGGATGGCCTGCATGGTGCTGTTGAGAGTGGTCAGCATCGCGATCCACGCGATGCCCAGGGCGAATGTCGATGCGATTCCGAGGATGGCCGAGTTCGTGAGGGCGAGCAGGGTCGTCGATGCGGCGGTCAGGAGCGTTGCGGCGAGGACGAGACCATCCTGTCCGAGCCTCGCCCGCACGCGCGGCATCAGGATCGCGCCGGCGATGGCGCCTGCGCCGACGCTGCCGAGCATGAGGCCATAGAAGCCCGGGCCGCCGCCGATTTCCTGCCGCGCCACGATGGGCAGGAGAGCCCAGACGGCGCTGGCGAAGGCGAAGAATACAACGGCCCGCCACAGGATGCGGTGAAGATCGCTGCTGGCGCGGGCATAGCGCAGGCCGGCGCGGAGCGCGCCCCCGAACTGCTCCCGCAGACCGTCATCGGCATCGGCTGCACGGCGCCACCACAGGAGAGCGAAGCTCACGACGACATAGGTGAGAACGTCGATGCCATAGACAGCTGCAGCGCCAAGCGCGGCGAGCAGAAAGCCGCCGAGAGCCGGCCCGATGGAGCGGGCAATGTTGATACCCAGTGAATTGAGCGCGATGGCGCCCTTCAGGTCGGATCGCGGCACGAGTTCCGGAGTGATCGCCTGCCACGCGGGCGTCGCCAATGCGGCGCCGATGCCGCCTAGGAAGGTGAGGGCGACGAGGCTCTCGATGGAGATGCCGCCGGTCAAGACGAGAAGGGCCAGGAGCGAGCTGACACATCCGAGCGCGATCTGAATGCCGATGAGATACCGGCGGCGGTCGAGGATATCTGATAGAACGCCGGCAGGAATTGCCAATAGGAAGACCGGCAATGTGCCAGCAACCTGAATCATGGCGACCGCCGCCGGCGACGACGAAATTTCCGTCGCGATCCAGGCGGATGCCACATCGCGCATGAAGGTGCCGATATTGCCGAGAACGGTCGCGGCCCAGAGCACCGCGAACAGGCGGTGGCGGAGAGGCGTGAAGGTGCCCGATGGGGGAGGCGATGCCGTCTCAGCCACGCCGCTCATGCCAGCCTCCCTCAGAACGCCCAGCAGGAGCAGCCGAGGGCGCCCCAGAAGCTTCGTGCATCCGATGCCGGCAGGCTGCTGCCCCAGGCACCCGCATGGGCATGGCCATGGACGCCGCAGGCACTGGCGCAGCCACAGGCCGCTGCCGCGAAGGCGTATTTCTGCCGTTCGTCTGCCTCTGCTCTCTGCCGGTAGCCGCCAAAGCGGGAGACAGGCGACCAGTCGGGCATGGGCGGGGGCAGGGGCGGCGCGAGGTTCTTGAACGCGCCATCGCCATGAACCGGCTTGCCGCCGAGCAGCGTGAGAACCGCGGTGATGTCCTGGATCCGGTCTTCGGGGACGGCAAAGTAATCGTCGGAGAGCACGGCGAGGTCGGCGAACTGCCCGACTTTGATCTGGCCCTTCTTGCCTTGCTCCGTCGAGAACCAGGTGTTGGCCTCCGTCCATAGGCGCAGGGCGCTTTCGCGGTCGAGACGGTTTGCGGCAGGGTAGAGCGCCAATCCGCCGACGGTCCTGCCGGTGACGAGCCACGAGAGCGAGACCCAAGGGTTGTAGGAGGCGACGCGGGTCGCATCCGTGCCGGCACCCACCGGCACGCCGGCCTCCAGCATGCGCCGGACCGGCGGAGTCCGTTCGGCGGCGCGGCTGCCGTAGCGGGCGACGAAATCCTCGCCCTGATAGGCCATGCGATGCTGGACCGCGATGCCGCCGCCGAGAGCCGCGATGCGGTCGATATTGCGCTCGTCGATGGTCTCGGCATGGTCGATGAACCAATGCAGGCCGTCGAAGGGCACATCCCGGTTCACCGTCTCGAACACGTCGAGCGCGCGGGTGATGGTCTCGTTGTAGGTGGCATGCATCCGCCAAGGCCAGCGGTTCTCGGCGAGCAGGCGCACGACGGGCTCGAGATCGCCTTCCATGGAAGGCGGCATCTCCGGCCGCTCGACCTTGAAGTCCTCGAAATCGGCGGCCGTGTAGACCAGCATCTCACCGGCGCCGTTGTGGCGGTAGAGATCGTCGCCCTGGCCCGGCCTGACCTGCTTTGCCCAGGTCTCGAAATCCTTGAGCTCCTCCTTCGGCTTCTGGGTGAACAGGTTATAGGCGAGGCGCACGGTCAGATGCCCCTCCCGGTGCAGCTCCTCGATGATCGTGTAATCGTCCGGATAGTTCTGGAATCCGCCGCCGGCATCGATCACGCCGGTGACGCCGAGCCGGTTGACCTCGCGCATGAAATGGCGCGACGAATTCTTCTGGTATTCGGGCGGAAGCTTGGGGCCTTTCGCAAGCGTCGCGTAGAGGATCGTGGCATTGGGCCGGGCGATCAGCAGGCCCGTGGGATTGCCCGCCGCATCGCGCTGGATCTCGCCGCCGGGTGGATTCGGCGTGTCCCTGGTGTAGCCTACCGCACGCAGGGCAGCGCCGTTCAGCAGCGCGCGATCGTAAAGGTGCAGGATGAAGACCGGCGTATCTGGAGCGACCGCATTGATCTCGTCGAGGGAGGGCAAGCGCTTTTCCGCGAATTGATGCTCGGAAAAGCCGCCGACCACGCGCACCCATTGCGGTGCCGGCGTGCGGTCGACCTGTTCCTTCAGCATGCGCATGGCGTCTGCGAGCGAGCGTACGCCGTCCCAGCGCAGCTCCATGTTGTAGTTGAGCCCGCCGCGGATGATATGCATGTGGCTGTCGATCAGACCGGGAATGGCGCGCCGTCCTTCGAGATCGATGCGGCGGGTCTCGGGCCCGGCAAGCTGCATGACCTCCTGCTCGGTCCCGACCGCGATGAAGCGGCCGTCGCGGATGGCAACCGACGAGGCCTCCGGCTGCTGCCGGTTCAGGGTCGTGATCCTGCCGTTGTAGAGAATCAGATCCGCCGGTTCGTTCATCGCTTGTGCCTTCGGATAATCGGGAAAGACGAGGCCTCCTGCCAAGGCGCCGAGCCCGCCGACAATGCTCCGCCGGTCAGGTGTGCTCGCCATGGTCGGTCTCCTGCGCAGCATGTGCCGGGATGGAAAGCAGGCGTTCGGCAGCGGACGTGTCCTGTCCGCTGCCGAACCGGGCATTCATTCGGCCGCCTGTGCGTGCCCGCCTTCGCTGGCGCCGAACATGGTCTTGGCATAGATGATGCCGAGACCGTAGGCGCCGCCGTATTTCTTGGCGATGCCGGTGGTGAGATCGTAGGTCTCGGCCCGCGCCCAATCGCGCTGGAGTTCGAGCAGGTATTGCAGCGACGTCATCGGGCGCACGCCAGCCTGGATCATCCGTTCGACGGCGCGCTCATGTGCTTCTTCCGAGACATCGCCGCAGGCATCGGTGACGACATAGACTTCGAAGCCCTGATCGAGGGCCGACAGGGCCGGGCCGACGATGCAGACGGAAGTCCAGAGGCCGGCGAGAACGATCCTGCCCTTGCCGATGGCATTGACGCGCTCGATCACGGCGGCGTCTTCCCAGGTGTTCATCGAGGTGCGGTCGAGCAGTGCCTGCTGCGGGAACGGTTCGGTGATCTCGCTGAACATCGGCCCGGAAAAACTCTTCTCCGCCACGGTGGTGAGAATAGTGGAAACGCCGAATCCGGCCGCCGCATGGGAGATCAGCGCAGCATTGTTGCGCAGCGCGACGGCGTCGATGGACTTCGTTGCAAAGGCCATCTGCGACTGGAAATCGATGAGAATCAGAACGTGATCGTCAGGATTGATGAGCGTCGAGCCCGGTGTCGGTGTCGCTTTGATGGGCATGGCCTTCCCCTTGTTGACGTGCGAACGCAGCGATTCACTGAAAGCCCGATGTAGCGCACCCCTCTGCAAAGCGAGAGTCAAATAGGTGCGATCATAGACGAGCAGGCGATCCCGCCATCTTAGCGTCAGTGAAATCGCTCAAGCAAGGCGAGGCGCCATCCCCGAAGCATCACACCGTCGAAGCAACGGCCTGGAGCTGCCGTTCGCGGAGAACAAGGGCTCGAAAAGCCGATGCGCCCGCATTCTCCACAATCGTCGACGTCATGCCTGCCTCATGGAGGGCAAGGGCATAGCGACTGCAGAGAGCGGCAGGGCCGATCAGAGTGACGTGCTTGTCGGGATGCCCGAATTCCTGAAGAACTTCATCGATCTCCGCGCCGATCAGAAGACCTGAGAGATAATCGCTGATGTCGGCGGGGGCGAGCTCGTCGAAGAGGACCATGCTGCGAGCCGAAAAAATCCGGCGCAGGACATTGCCGCCGATGCCGCGATTCCCGGCAAGCTTCACGCCGCGCAGGAAAGCCTCCGGATTGTCGGCGGATTGCGCCGGGATGAGGCGTCCGACGAGAGAATTCGCCTTGAGCAGAGTGCCGATCTCACCCGTCATGTAGGTGGCGAAACGTGCGATGGCTCCATCCTCGACAATCGCCCATTTGGTGTGGGCTCCCGGCAGCGTGACGAGCCCGCTGCCCTGGGCCATGGCGCCGATGATCTTGAGCTCCTCGCCGCGCATCATGTCCGGAAGCGGATGCTGCACGGACACGCCAGGAAGGAAGATCAGCGGCGCCAGGCCATCGACCTTTTTCGTGACAGCCTTCGCGAGTATGTCATTGAGCGATGCTGGTGCTTGCGCATAAGGCGTCTCGACCCATCCGTTGCGGCTGGTGATCATGCCGGCGAGATAGACACGGCTTGCCTGCGCCGCCCAATCGCCGGCCATCTCCCTCAATGCTGCCTCGAAGGCGCCGTCCGTGATGTGGTTGATGCCGCGCGCATGCTGGCGCTGAGCGATCAGCGTTCCATCGTCTCCGAAAAGGAAAGCGTGAAAGGCTGCGGACGTCCATTCGATGGCAAGAATCACGAGGAGGCTCCTTCAATAAGCCGGTTTGACGGGGAACCAGTCCTGCCGCTCGCCGTCGAGATAGGCGCCGACGATGCCGTCGACGGCGTAGCGGCGCACGGCATCCTCATCGACCTCGACGCCGAGGCCGGGTGCATCCGGTACCTGGAAGCGTCCGGAGAGCATCGCGGGCGGTGCGGGAGAAATGTCGCCGCCGAGATAGGCGCGCTCCGTGTCGATGGCGAGGGACATGTTGGGGATCGAGGCGGCGAGGTGAATATAGGCCGCCTGCGACAGGGCAAGCTCAGCGCCGGAATGAAGGGTGACGGGAATGCCGACCGCTTCGCAGATGGCGGCCGCCTTGATCGTCTGCCACAAGCCGCCTTCCTCATGCGGGTCGAGCAGAACCACATCGGCCGCATTGGCGCGCACGATGTTGCCGATATCCGACAGGGTGTAGGCGCTCTCGTCGAGGGCGATCGGGATCGATGTGGATTGGCGCAGGAGCGCGTGGCCGGCGAGATCGTCGAGTTCGAGCGGCTGCTCGACATAGGCCGGATCGAAAGCGCGCAGGTGCTCCATCTGCCGCTTGGCGGTGCCCGGCGTCCAGGCGCCGTTCACGTCGAGGCGCAAGGCCCGTGAGCCGATGGCCTCGCGGGAGGCCTGCGCCAGCGCGATGTCGCTTCCCTCGTCGAAGCCGATCTTGACCTTGAAGGTCTCGTAGCCGGCATCGAGGAAGCGGCCGATCCGGTCTTTCAGCTGCTTCGTATCCTTGGTGAAGAGATAGGCTGCGGCCTCCACGTCCTTGCGCCAGCGCCCGCCCCAGAGGCTCGACAGAGGCAGCTTCGCCTGCTTGCCGAGAGCGTCCCACATGGCCATCTCGAGCGCCGCGATCGCCATCACGGCCGCACGCTTGTGGTGGTAATAGCCGGCGCCGAGCACATGCCGGTGCAGGCGCTCCACGTCGGCGACCGGATAGCCCAGCCCGACCTTGGCGACGATGTCGGAGAAGACCGCCGGAACGGCCGCGATGAGCGAGATCGTCTCGCCCCAGCCCACGATCCCGGCATCGGTCTCGATGCGGCAGATGAGCCGCGTGGTCCCGATCCGCCGGCCGGATCCCCAGAGAATATCTTCCGTGAACGGGACCCTGACCAGGGTGTGGTGGATGGCGGTGATTTTCATCGCAAAAAGCCTCTTCAACGAAAGGCGGGTTGACTTGGAACTGAGTTCCAACATAATCGCAGCCATCACGAAGGGTCAATCCGGCAGCCGGATCATCCTTTGGACGGAGCTTCGATGGCACGCACGCAGGCAGAGCTGAAAATCGACGAGGATGCCGATTCGGGCGCCTCCGGGCCCGTGCCCGGCGTGCAGGCGCTGACGCGGGGCATCCAGCTTCTCGATCTCGTCGCCTCGGCCGCCACGCCGCCGCGCTTCACGGACCTGCTCGACCTCACCGGCATGCCGAAGGGCACCTTGCACCGGATCCTCCAGGCGCTCGTCGACGAGAGGCTGCTCAAGCTCGACGGGCGCGACCAGACGTACCGGCTCGGCTCGCGGCTGTTCCAGTGGGCGCACCGGGTCTGGGACGATTTCGACCTGCGCGGGGCGGCGGAGCCCGAGCTGGAGCGTCTGCGCGATCTCACCGGCGAAACGGTGCGTCTCGGCATCCTCGACGGCGACGAGATCCTCTATATCGATCAGCGCGAGGTGCCGCAGCCCGTGCGCCTCAGCAACGGGGTGGGCAGCCGGGCGAAGCCCTATGCCAGCGGCCTCGGCAAGGCGATCCTGGCGCATCTCTCCCTCGAGATGCGCCGCAAGCTTCTCGGCGATGCGGAGCTGGCGCGCCTGACGCCGCACACGATCGCTGATTTCGGCGAGCTGATCAGCCAGCTCGATCTCACCAAGGCCCGCGGCTATGCCGTCTCGATCGACGAGCAGAATGTCGGCATCAGTTCCGTTGCAGCCCCCATCCTGGATCACGAGGCCAAGCCTCTCGGCGCGATCGGCGTCATCGGTCCGTCCTTCCGGCTGCCGCCGGAGCGCCTGCATGCTCTCGGGCGCGACGTCATCGAGGCGGCCCGGCGGATTTCCGGAAATATTGGCGAGGTGGCGATGTCGCTGAATATCAACCCGCGTCCGCTCGGGCCCGACCGGGAGGACGTGCGTTGCGCCATTCCTGCCAGCCTCTTCCTCGGAGAGGGGCCGCATTGGTCCGTGCAGGATCAGCAGCTCTCCTTCGTCGACATCCTCGCGCCGTCGGTCTGCATCGGCGATCCGGAAAAAGGATCCTACCGGTCCTGGGCCATGCCGGAGCTCACGAGCTTCCTCATTCCGCGGAAAGGAGGCGGCTTCGTCGCCGGCATGCAGAGCGAGCTGCGGGCGATCAGCCCATCCATGACCGAGAGCGTGGCGCTCGTCAGGCCCGAAACCAGCAGGCCCGGCAACCGCTTCAACGACGGCAAGTGCGACCGGAAAGGCCGGCTATGGGCGGGCACGCTCGCCATCGACACGACCCCGGGCCAGGGTTCGCTCTGGCGGCTCGATCCGGACGGCAAGGTGCACGAGATGGATCGTGGCTTCCACGTGTCGAACGGCCTGGGCTGGAGCCCCGACGACAAGCTCTTCTACTTCACGGACACGGCGAAGCAGACGATCTACGTCTACGATTTCGACAGCGAAACGGGCGCCATCGAAAACCGCCGCGTCTTCGTGACCGTGCCGGAAAGCGAAGGCAAGCCGGATGGCTTGACCATCGATGCCGAAGGCTTCGTGTGGAGTGCGCATTGGGATGGCTGGTGCGTCACGCGCTACGACCCCGAGGGGCATGTGGAGCGCGTCATCAATCTGCCCGTGCCGCGCCCGACGAGCTGCGTGTTCGGCGGCGCCGACATGCAGACGCTGTTCGTGACCTCCGCGCGCATCAGGCTGTCCGCCGCGCAGATCGCCGATGCGCCGATGTCGGGCAGCGTTTTCGCCATCGACACCGGAATCAAGGGCCTGCCCGAAAACCTCTTCGGCGGCTGAGACATATTGCGAGGGTAAAGCAACCGAAATGGCCAGGCTCGAGCTGAAACAGATCCGCAAATCCTTCGGCCCTGTCGATGTCCTGAAGGGAATCGACCTGACCGTCGAAGACGGCGAGTTCACCGCTTTCGTCGGCCCCTCGGGCTGCGGAAAGTCGACGCTTCTCCGTCTCATCTGCGGACTCGACGAAATCAGCTCCGGCGAGATGATCATCGACGGGCAGGTGGTGAACGACGTGCCGCCGGCGAAGCGCGGCATCGCCATGGTGTTCCAGTCCTACGCGCTCTATCCGCACATGTCCGTCGCCGACAACATGGGCTACGCGCTCAAGCTCGCCGGGACGTCGAAGGAGGAGATCCGAAGCCGTGTCGAGGCGGCCGCGAAGGTCCTGCGCATCTCGGACTATCTCAAGCGCAAGCCCCGGCAATTGTCCGGCGGCCAGCGCCAGCGCGTCGCCATCGGTCGCGCCATCGTGCGCGAACCGCAGATCTTCCTCTTCGACGAGCCCCTGTCCAATCTCGATGCCGCGCTCCGGGTCGAGATGCGCATCGAGATCGCGCGCATGAAGGAGCGGCTCGGCACCACGATGATCTACGTCACCCACGACCAGATCGAGGCCATGACCCTCGCCGACAAGATCGTCGTGCTGAATGCCGGCAAAGTGGAGCAGATCGGATCGCCGCTCGACCTCTACAACGCCCCGGTCAACCGCTTCGTTGCCGGCTTCATAGGCTCGCCGCGGATGAACTTCCTCGCCGTGCACGGCGGGCGTCACGAGGGTGGCCGCGTCCGGGTGAATGGCGGGACGGTGAGCCTGAACACGCTTCCGCACGACACGCCGAGCGAAATCGGCGTTCGTCCCGAGCATCTGCAGCTTTGCGCGCCGGGAAGCAGCAACGCTCTCGATGGTCGGATCGCCATGACCGAGCATCTGGGAAGCGACACCTACGCCTATGTGTCGCTCGAGGGAGCCGAAGAGATGATTGTCGTCCGCCTCGAAGGCGAGCGCTCGATCAGGCAGGGCGAGCAGGTTGGCGTGTTCGTCAATCCCGATGCGGTGCACGTGTTCTCCGCCGATGGAAGGACGCTCGTTTCCGCCAAGCCGATGGCGAGGAATGCGGCATGACCGTACATCAGGAACTCATCCCGCGCGTATCGGTGGAAGGCGCGGTCTATCCGAGCCTCAAGGGCAGGGGCGTGCTGATCACAGGCGGCGGATCGGGGATCGGAGCCTCGCTCGTCGAGCACTTCTGCGCGCAAGGGGCCCATGTCGGCTTCATCGAGCTCAACCGGGATTATGCGGAAGAGTCCGCCCGTCTCATCGAGTCGAGGACGGGCAACCGGCCGCATTATGAGGCCGTGGACCTTCGCGACATCGGCGCGCTGCGTTCCGCCATCAGCGCGCTCTCGGAGCGCATCGGGACCATTCGTGTTTTGGTCAACAATGCCGGCAACGACGATAGGCTGCCGATCGAGGACGTGACGCCGGATTACTGGGACGAGCGCTTCCAGACCAATCTGCGCCACCAGTTCTTCGCCGCGCAGGCGGTGATCGGCGCCATGGCCCAGGCGGGCGGCGGCTCCATCGTCAATATGGGCTCGATCTCGTGGATGCGCGGCGCCGCCGGCCTCATCTTCTACACCACGGCGAAATCGGCGGTGATGGGCCTGACCAAGTCGCTCGCGCGCGAGGTCGGCGAGCGCAACATCCGCGTCAATTCCATCGCGCCCGGCTGGGTTCTCACCGAGCGCCAGGTCGAGCGCGCCAAGCGCATCTATCAAGGCAAGTTCGCCGAATATCTCGAGGTGCAGTGCCTCAAGGAACATCTTCTGCCGCCTGACATCGCCCGGATGGCTCTCTGGCTTGCTGCCGACGACTCACGTCTCGTGACCGCGCAGACCTTCATCGTCGACGGAGGGGTGGTGTAGCGCACGGCCGCCCTCAAGGGAAAAAGCGTGTGCGGGAATATGGAGTCAAGGCTCCGTATCGGGAGGACAAACGATGAAAAACTTCAAGTCGATGGCATCAGCCGTCGTGATAGCCGCGGGACTTGGCCTCTCCGGCCAGGCCGCGCAGGCGGCCGATGTCAGCTTCATGAGCTTCAGCTATGCCGAGGAGGCCGCCAAGCCTTCCGTCGAGGCGCTGCTGAAGGGTTTTGAGGCCCAGACCAAGCTTTCGGTCGAGCCGCTCGGCTATGCCTGGGGCGACATGCAGAAGAATATCTTTCTGCGCGCACGCTCCAAGACGCTGCCTGGCGTCGCGCAGCTCTCCGAGCGCTGGCTACCGAGCTTCGCCAATGTCGCCGGCCTCGTCGATCTGAACGAGGTCTATGGCAAGGACAAGCTCGCCGAGATCTTCGCTCCCGATGCGCTCGCCATGGGGCAGATCGGCTCCAAGCAATATGCGCTGCCGCTGATCTCGGGCTCCATTGGCCTCATCGGCAACAAGGCGGTGCTGGAAAAGGCCGGCATTACCAAGCTGCCGACGACGGTCGATGAATTCCGCACGGCGCTGGTCGCGGTTCGCGACAAGGTGCCGAACTCGGTGCCCTACACGATGGCGACCAAGAACAACGGCTCGATCCTGCTCGACTTCATGATCTGGAACTGGACCTTCGGCGGTGAGATCATAGACGAGCAGGGCAAGGTGAAGGTCGGCAACGGTGATGCCGGCAAGCAGGCGCTCAGTTTCATGGTCGGCCTGATGAAGGACCGCTTGGCTGCTCCCGAGATCGACCGGCCGGATGCCCGTCGTCTCGTGGCGCAGAACGCCTCCGCCTTCTTCTTCGACGCGCCGCAGGCCAGGACGCACCTGCGCAGCTTCTCCGGCCAGGGCGCTGCCTTCGATGCCAATGTTCTGCCGATGCCGACCCCGGTAACGGCGAATGGCAAGGAGCCGGCCTCGATCCAGTGGGGTCACCTGCTGGTTCAGTTCGCGGCGGACGGCAAGGCGAATGCCGATGCGCCGGCGAGCAAGTTCATCTCGTACCTGACCTCCGATGCGGCGCAGGCCACGTTCCCGCTCGAGCAGAGCGCTCTGCCCGTGACGAAATCGGGCCGAGCCAATCCGAAGGTGACGGGCGATTCATTCCTCGCCGCCTGGGCCAAGGCCGCCGGCAAGCCGAAGCGCAACGAAGTCGGCATCTGGTCGAACGCCGCCGAGCTGACGCAGGTCATCGGCGAGGAAGTGCAGGGCGCATTGCTCGGCCAGAAGAGCGCCGACGATGCGATCCAGGCGATGCAGAAGCGCCTCGAGACGTCGATGGCCAACGTCAACAAGCAGAACTGATCTTCTCGGCTGGCTGCGCTCTCCGGTGCGGCCAGCCGACTTCCTCAAGCAGTTTTCCTTTGCAGATGATGATCCCATGAGCCTAGCCGCCGACATCACGACAGCGCCTTCATCGGCCAGGGTTTCCCCTCACGCGGTGCGTGGCGGGCTGAAGGCCGGCCAGCGTCGCATCGGCGTATTGCTGCTGCTGCCGGCGGCCATCGCCTTCGGTCTCGTCATCCTCTATCCGTTCCTGCAGGCGCTGGCGCTCTCGCTCTTCGAGTACACGCTCGAGACCCCGGCGCCGCGCTTCACCGGCCTCGCCAACTTCGCCAAGATCGCGGCGACGCCCGATGTCTGGCAGGCCTTCGCCACCACGGCGATCTACGTGTTCTTCACGACGACGGGGACGCTGATCCTCGGTCTCGCCTGGGCGCTCATTCTCAACCAGCCTTTCCGAGGCCGGGGATTGCTGCGTTCCATGTCGCTGCTGCCCTGGGTACTGCCCAGCACCGTGAGCGCCTTCATCTGGGGCTGGATCTTCAACAGCCGCTATGGCGTGCTCAACGCTCTTCTGCTGGAACTCGGCTTCATCGACATGCCGCAGGCCTGGCTGTCCACATCGACCGGGGCCATGATCGCCGTGATCATCACCAAGATCTGGCTGTCGATCCCGCTGTTCATGGCGTTCTTCCTGGCTGGTCTGCAGAACATGGACCGCGAGCAGGTCGATGCGGCCCGCGTCGACGGCGCGAATAACTGGGCCATCCTGCGCGATCACGTGCTGCCGCATCTGCGTCCCGTGCTGATCGTGGTGGTGGTTCTCGGCGTCATCGGCAACCTGCAGCAATTCGACACGATCTATGCCCTGACTGGCGGCGGGCCGGTCCGCGCCACCGCGGTTCTCTCGGTCGAGGTCTATCGCCGCGCCTTCGAGCAGTGGGATATCGGCTTTGCGTCCGCCATCGGCGTGCTCTGGGTCGCGACCCTGCTGCCGCCGGCCTTCCTGTATCTGCGCATGCTGGTGAAAGGCGCCTAACATGTTCGATCTGTCCAGCACCGTCTCCAAGGTGGTCTTCGGCCTGCTGCTCGCGCTGATCGGCCTCTTCCTGTTCTTCCCGCTCTACTGGCTGATCATCTCCTCTGTGAAGTCGAATGCCGAGCTCTACAGCATCGTCCCGACGCCGTTCCCGCTGGCGCCGACGCTGACGCATTTCATCACCGCCCTGACGACCGGCAAGCTGCCGATGTATCTGGTCAACAGCCTGATCGCGTCGGGGTCGAGCGCGGCCCTCAACACGCTGCTGGCGCTCTATGCTGGCTACAGCTTCGCGAAGTACCGCTTCACAGGGCGTCAGCCGGTCATGCTCTTCATGCTCTCCGCGCAGATGTTTCCGTTCGGACTGCTACTGATCAGCATCTATCCGCTGATGAGCGAAGTCGGCCTGCTCGATACGAGGCCCGGCCTGATCCTCAGCTACATCGTCTTTGCGCTGCCGGTCTCCACCTACATGCTCTACAGCTACTTCTCGCAGGTGCCGGACGAGCTGATCGAGGCGGCGCGGGCGGACGGGGCGAGTGACCTGCGCATCTTCCACACCATCGTGATCCCGATCTCGATCCCGCCCATCGTGACCGTATTCCTGTATTCCTTCATGTGGTCGTGGAACGATCTCCTTTATTCGATGACGCTCATCGTCTCCGACGACAAGCGTACCATCGGGCCGGGCCTGCTGCTCACCTATCTCAACGAGGTCAACTCGGATTGGGGTGGCGCCATGGCGGCTTCGCTCTTAGCATCTGCTCCCATCGTTGCCGCTTTCCTCTTTCTCCAGCGCTATTTCATTCAAGGCGTTACAGCAGGAGCTGTTAAATGAAGACCCCGCTTGCCGGAGCCTTTCCGGTTCTTCCCACGCCCTTCCGCTCCAACGGGGCCATCGACGAGACCGACTTCATCGCACTCATTCGATTCGCAGTCGACAGCGCCGTCGACGGCGTCGTCTATCCGGGCGTCGCCAGCGAGGTGGATACCTTGAGCGAGGAGGAGCGGCGAAGCCAGGTCAACCTCCTGGCAAAGGAGATCGACGGCCGGATCCCGATCATCATCGGCGCGAGCGATCCCGATCCCGCCATCGCCGCCCGTCACGTCGCCCATGCGGCTGAAATCGGTGCCGCTGCGGCGATGGTGATGGCGCCCGGGCATCTCGGCAACTCGATTGCGGCCCAGACGGAGTATTTCCAGCAGGTCGCAGCCGATGCCGGCGTGCCGATCATGCTGCAGAACCAGCCGAAGCCCATCGGCGCTGGCCTGACGCCGGAGGAGGTCGCGGCCGTGGCTTCCGCCGTGGACATGATCCGCTACGTCAAGGAGGAAACGCCTCCCTGCGGCCAGCACCTCACGCGCATCAAGAACGCAGCCGGCTCTTCCGTCGATGCGATTTTCGGCGGTGCCGGCGGGCGTTACGTGATGGACGAGATGGCGCGCGGCGCCGCCGGCACCATGCCGGCCTGCGAGCTTGCCGACATTCATGCCATGATGATGAAGTCATGGCGCGAGGGCGACATCGCAACCGCACGCAAGCTCTATTCCGCCTCGCTGCCGCTGCTGAACTTCCAGGCGATCTTCCGCATGCACATGACCAAGGAAGTCCTGCGCCGGCGCGGCGTCATCCGCAACACCTTCGTTCGCGGAAAGGGGCCGAAATTCGACGACGGGGATCGCGCCGAGCTTTCACTTCTTCTTCAGGAGGCGCTGCTTCCCTACAAGCATCACCGCCCGGTCTGAACGCTCATGAGTAATTCGGTCGATTCCATCGTCAAGGTTGAAACCTTCATCATCTCGATCCCGCGCGAGGTGCCGTATCTCGGACCTCTGAAGGACGGCGAGCGGATCAACGAGCGCGGTTATCTGGTGCGCAAGGGCAACCGCACGATCTATCCCTCGACGGACATGACCCTGCTCATCAAGGTGACGGGCGAGAGCGGACACGTCGGCTGGGGCGAGTGCTATGGGATCGTGGCACCGGAGGCGACGAAGGCCATCATCGACGATGTGCTCGGCCCCGTCATCATCGGGCGCGACCCTGGAGATGCGGTCGTGATCCATGAAGACCTCTACGATCTCATGCGGGTTCGCGGGTTCTTCGGCGGCTATTACGTGGATGCGCTTGCCGGCGTCGACCTCGCGCTCTGGGATCTTGCGGCCAAGAATCTCGGCGTTTCGGTTTCGACGCTGCTCGGCGGGCGGCGGCACTCCACCATTCCGGCCTATGTTTCCGGCCTGCCCCGCGCCACCCTTCAGGAGCGCTGCGACCTCGCCGTCGAATGGGTCAAGAAGGGCTATCGCGGCATCAAGTTCGCGGCGGTGGTGTCGGACGAGGGCATCGTCCGCGAGATGCAGGCTTTGCGCGAAGCCGTGGGACCCGACATCGATCTCATGGTCGACCTGCACTGGAAATTCGAGGCATCCGAAGCGGTGCGCCTGATCCGGCGGCTCGAAGCCTCGAATCTCTACTTCGCCGAGGCGCCCTGCCAGCCGGAAGATCTCGAAGGCCAGGCCCGTGTGGCGCGCGGGATCGGCGTGCCGCTGGCTCTCGGCGAGGAATGGCGGACGGTCTATGAATACCGCCCCCGGCTGGAAGCGCGCTGCATGGGCGTGATCCAGCCCGAGATCGGCCACACCGGCATAACGGAATTCATCCAGATCGGCCGGATGGCGCAGACCTTCCACATCAACACGATCCCGCACGCCTCCATCAGCGTCGGCATCTTCATGGCGGCTAGCCTCGTGACGTCGTCGGCGCTTCAGCGGGTTCCCTATCACGAGTACCAGCACTCGGTTTTCGACCGCAATCTGAGCTTCACCACCGGGGATATGGGCTGCGCCGACGGGCATTACACGGTGCCGACCGGGGCTGGGCTCGGTGTCGAGCCCAAGGACAGCCTGTTCGATTACGTGGTCGCCGAGGGCCGGCGCTGACGGCGCTGGACTTGCACACCGCCAGTCAGGATTCGCTGTCGCCCGCGCTCCATCGGCTCAGTCCCGCGCGTCGCTCCAGGGCCTCGACCCGTCTGAGAAGGGTTGTTGCGAGGGCCACTTCGCGCCGAAACCCGTCATCGCCGGGGTCGCCGCCCAGACGCAGCTGCATGTCGCGCACCCGCGCTTCGAGAGCCCGCCTGAGCACACGCAGCTGATCCTTGTCGAGGTCGAGAGCGATCATGGTGCTTCGCAGTTTGACGTCCCATGCTTCGGGCATGCGTCCTGCACCGTCAAGGAGCGATCGAGCCGCAGCCGCATACAGGCATCAGAATTCGCCGTCCTGGTCGGGCTTGGATTCTGCGGGGGATGCCGCAGCCACGGTGATCCTGACATTGTGCAACTCGACCTTGCCGCTGGCGGTTTTCACCTCGTAGCTGACCTCTTCCGTTCCCTTGTAGCCGGCATGGGCCTTGTAGAAGACCCCCTGTGCCGTCGGCTGCAGGCTGGGGCAGCGGGCAATGCGACCGGCCTTGAGCTTTCCACTCCTGACGTTCAATTCGCCATTCTTGGGAGGTGTGACGACGCGAATTGTCGGCAGCGAGCCCGCGGTGCAATCCTTTTGCACATTGCCGTAGACACCCAGCCGATGGACTTTGCCGGCGACGGCATCCGCGCTCCGGTGGGTGGTGTTGTTTTGCGCAACGGCTCCCGTCCCGAGCGGAGCGACGGCAAATGCGCATGCGGCAACCATGCCGAGAGACTTCGGGAAAAACATCGAGTTGTTTCCTTGTAGAAGCGATCTGATGGGACGAGGAGGAGGCGCAATGAATTGCGCCTCCGTCTGCCGTTTAGGATTTCGGCGCCGTCGTGCCCGGTGCTTTGCGGCGGGAGGCACGCCGCGAGAGCATGTTCAGGCCCTCGATCAGCGCCGAGAACGCCATGGCGGCGTAGATGTAGCCCTTCGGCACATGGGCGCCGAAACCTTCCGCGATCAACGTCATGCCGATCATCAGAAGGAAGCCCAGCGCCAGCATCACGACCGTCGGATTGTTGTGAATGAAGGTCGCGAGCGGGTTGGCGGCGAGCAGCATCACCGTCACCGCGGCAACGACCGCGATCACCATGATCATCACGATATCGGTCATGCCGACAGCGGTGATGATGCTGTCCAGCGAAAAGACGAGGTCGAGCAGCAGGATCTGGGTGATCGCCGCTCCGAAGGTCATCGTCGCCTTGGCTGTGTCGAACACATCGTCGGACGGAATCGGGTCGACACTGTGGTGGATCTCCTTCGTGGCTTTCCAGACCAGGAAGAGGCCGCCGCCGATGAGGATCAGGTCACGCCAGGAGAAGGCATGGCCGAAGAGGGTGAAGATCGGCTCTGTCAGGGTCACGATGATCGCGATGGTGCCGAGCAATCCGAGGCGCAGGATCAGCGCCAGGCCGATGCCGATGCGGCGGGCCTTCGAGCGCTGATGCTCGGGCAGCTTGTTGGTGAGAATCGAGATGAAGATCAGGTTGTCGATGCCGAGCACCACCTCCATCACGACCAGGGTGGCGAGCGCCACCAGGGCCGTCGGATCGGAAAGCCAGGAGAAGTCCATTCAGATGTTCCTTTCGGTCCGGAGGCCGGACGACATCGGTTCGGTCGGTGGATAGGGGGAGAAGTCCTGCCTGCTCGGCACTCTATCGCCGTCCCGCGGTCGGGCGGCGAGAATGCGCGACGCCGGGAGCGCGGCGCTCCGGACAGGCGGAGGCGCGCGAAGATCCTCTCTGGATCGGACGGGAGATGGGGCAGCCTTCATGGTGCGATCTTGCCTTCAGGTCCGTACCATCCAACAGCCTAAAGCGCGTCTAGATCCCGGGATAGTGTGAGAAGCGGGAAGAGGCGGCGTGTTGCGTCCGCTTCGGTTGGCAACGCGTGTCTGGTAGGTGCGGGACCGGGCGCCTGTCGGCGCCCGGTCCCGTAGTCATCGAAACTCAAGCCTCGTCGAAACCGAAATCGTCGCCGCCATCGCCGAAATCGTCGGCTGCCGCCTGCTGCGGCTCCGCTTGGCCGGAATCGGCTGTCTTCGCGTCATCCCCACCGGAGAAGGCGCTGGCAAGCATGTTGCCGAGGACCACGCCACCCGCGACGCCCATGGCCGTCTGCGCTGCGCCTGCGAGGAAGCCGCCGCCTGCGCGTTGGGGCATCATGCCCTGCGGATGGCCGCCCGGAGCACCGCCCCAGGGACCGGATGGCTGCCCCGGCTGCATCATCGGGTTGGGCTGCGGTGCGCGACGCTGCTGCGGGGCGCCTCCGCCGAAGAGGCCGGAGAGGAAGCCGCCTCCGCCCGCGGGCCGGCTGGCGATTTCGTGCTCGAGCTGCTGGATGCGGCCATGCGCGGCGCTCAGCGCCTGCTCCTGCACCACGATGGTCTGGGCCATGTAGTAGGGCGCGTTCGGCTGCTGGTTGATCTGGGAGCGGATGAAATCCGCAGCCTGCGCATCCGGCGCCGTCGATTGGCGCTCGACCTGCGAGATCTTGCCGAAGAGCTGCTCGATGGCCTGACGATCCTGATGGTCCATGAAAATCGATCCTTTCTGAAATGGACGCCGGAGCATCGGCCCCAAAAGTGAACCCACTTTCGGGATCGATTCCGATGCTCCTACTGTTGGCTGGCGCAAGATGCGCCGGTTACTCCTCCCGCTGGCCCGTAAGGCTGAGCAGGAGCTGGAAGATGTTGACGAAGTTCAGGTAGAGCGAGAGCGCTCCGAACACGGCCATCTTGCTGTTGGCCTCGTGTCCGTAGCCTTCGGCGTATTGCTCCTTGATCGCCTGCGTGTCGTAGGCGGTCAGTCCCGTGAACACGAGCACGCCGATGATCGAAATCGCGAATTGCAGCACGCTCGAGCCGACGAAGATGTTGACCAGCGAGGCGATGATGACGCCGATCAGGCCCATGATCAGGAACGAGCCGAACTTCGACAGGTCGCGCTTGGTGGTGTAGCCGAAGAGGCTGGTGGCGCCGAACATGGTGGCGGTGATGAAGAAGGTGCGCGCGATGCTCGTGCCGGTGAAGACCAGGAACACGGAGGCGAGCGACAGGCCCATCACGGCGCAGAAGGCCCAGAAGGCCATCTGGGCGCCAGAGGCCGTCATGGCGTGCATGCGGAACGAGAAGAAGAACACGAAGGCGAGCGGTGCCAGCATCACGGCCCATTTGAGCGGCGTCTGGAACAGCGGCACGTAAAGGGCCGGGGTCGAAGCCACGAAGAAGGCGACGAGGCCCGTGACCACCAGGCCGATGCCCATGTAGTTGTAGACCCGCAGCATGTGCTGGCGCAGGCCCTCGTCGAAGATCGCGCCGCTGGGGCGGGCCGTCGCGGCCTGCCAGGCATAGGGTGAATTCATCCTTGGTCCTCCTGTTGGATTTACTGAAGCTTGCGGGAGAGCTGGATCGCAGCCCGCTCGATGGTCTTGTCGCTGCCCGTGCCGGTGAGGGCATAGGCGAGCGGTCCCGTCTGCCAGTAGGCCGCCGTCGCGCCGTCGAAACGGGCGAGCGTCGGGGCGATGACGTTGAAGACCGGCACGCGGGATGCGAACAGCGAGACGCGTCCGATATCTCCGGCCTCGATGGCGATCTCGACGCTGTGGCCGTCCCGGGACGGGAAAACCTGCGCATCGAGCACGCGCCATTCCTTCGGCAGTTGCGGGAGCTGGATGCCCGTCTCGGACAGAATTTCGGCGGGGTCGTAGGCCGCCGTCTGCGGCTGCGAGGTCATGCGTGCGCGCAGCAGGGCTGTCTCGTGCGAATGCAGGGCATCCTCGACGAAGGCGGGCGGCTTGGGCGAGGCCTCGCTGTCCGTGATGCCGAGGCCAACCTGCCCATGGGCGAACCAGCCGAACCCAATCAGCGCGGCGACGGCGGCGATCCGGCGGAGCTTCAAGCCGATCCCCTGCCAGGCAAGGCCCCGCTCCAGCCGGCGGGCGGCGTGAAGCATGGCTTCCGAGGGGCGCGGCAGCGGGGCGGCATAGGCCAGCCGGAGGGCATCGCGGTCCTTCAGGTCCGCCATGACCTGCATGGCAGCTTCCGGATTGTGGGCAAGGTAATCCTCGACCTCGATGCGCCGCGGGGCATCCAGCTGCTCGTCCACATAGGCGAGGAGATCGGTTTCGGTGATGGGATCAGACATCGGATCCTCCGATGATGCGTAAGTTGGGCCTCGCAGTGCCCTGATGCGTCTGCGGAATCGCATTGTCGGCCTCAAAGGCGCGCAGGGCGGCGCGGGCCCGGCCCAGGCGGGACATCAATGTCCCGATCGGAATGCGGAGAGCCGTCGCGGCTTCCTGGTAAGGCAGCCCCTCGATCGCAACGAGATGCAGAGCCGCTCTCTGCTCGTCGGGCAGACCCATGAAGGCGGCCTGGATCTGCTGAAGCCGGATCCGGCTCTCCTGCTCCGGGGGCACCGCTGACTCGACCGTGACTGCGGCCTGCTCGACGCGGCGCGCCTCTGCCCGATGGCGGCGCCGGCCATCGATGAAGGTGTTGTGCATGATCGAGAGCAGCCAGCCGCGCAGGTTCCCGCCCGAACGAAACGAGCCCTGCCGCTCATAGGCGCGCACGAGCGCATCCTGCACGAGATCCTCCGCCTGGGTCTCGTCGCGGGTCAGCGATCGCGCATAGCGGCGCAGCGGGCCGAGCAGGCCGATGACATCCGTATGCTTCTTGTCGTTCATGGCAGGTATACGAAGCCCGACGGGATCTTCATCCGGACGCATGCCAAAATTTTTCGCCTCCTCCGTCATGTCAGGTGGACGCGGAGGGAGGGCAGGCGAGCCGCGAAGACGGCCGGATCGGATGCTCTTCGAGAGATGGAATCCATAAGCGGATCCTCCCGTTGCTGTCGCGCTCGTGGGCGCAAGGGCAAAAGAAGGCGTCCGACATCGCGAGCGGCGACCCGCTCGCCAGAGGGGCCCGGACCCTAAGGCAAAGCTGAAGTAGGGATTACGCGTTCGCGGTGCAATGGGCCGCGTCGCGGTTTCGGGCCGGAGAAACTGTTGCGGGAGAGATACAGCCCAAAAAGAAAGGCGGCTAAGCCGCCTGTTTATACTTGCCGCTTTTTGCGGCAAGAAGTATCTTTTTGCAATGCAGCACAGGTAATTGGCGTTATCTGTCTGCCGCCCTTTCTAGGGCGTTTCCTCCCTAAACTTCGGGCCGCTTTCGTGAGCGGCCCTTTTTCTTGGCGAGAGAGTATTCACGCAGCGCCACTTGGGCAACACTTAAACTGCGGAAAGTCCTTACGCCAAAAGTCGTAGATAGACTGCTCAGAAGGCCGCCTGAAGACGGGTGTTTAAGAGCGGCTCGGGCTCGCACTCCCTCCATGAAGGCCGGAAGCCTGCCGTTTCCGATCCGGCGTGTAGGCAAGGGCTCGATGTGTGGTGCAGTAGGAGCAGCCCACCAGCGCGGTATCGCCGCAAAACAAGGTGGCGGAACCGTCATCGATGGGCCACCGGCAGGAGTCGGTCGACAGGTCCAGAAGGCTAACGGACTGGATTGTCATTCATCCCTCCTCGAAGGATCAGCCGCTTGGCTGAACTGGAATAATCCGAGATCGCGTTCCATTCCTGATCGTCTAATGAGGTCGTCGGAAACGGCACGATGTCAACCTGCTCGCCGAGCTCGTTATGGATGCACACCATCCAGCGGCGCCAATCGGCCGCGATCAGAAGCTCGGCCATGAGGCGCCGCGCGACCGCCTCGGCCTGCCTTTGCGCATCGCCATCGGTGCGGAGAGGGCGGCCGCGGCGATCCAGGATCAGCTCCCTGCCGTCGGTACAATGAAAATGATAACGCATCGATGTGCTCCCCCGGCCCCCTAGACGTTGTGCCATCGAGTCTGCAACGTTGTTCGTCGGCAAAACGGTCAGGGTGGTTTCGCTCGGCCGGAGCCTTATCCCCGTTTTCCACTGGATTCACATCAATTCTTCGATCCTGAACCGCTCCGATCGCGCTTCCGAGATGAGGCATTTCGTAACGGAAGCTTCTGATCCAGCTCCAGAAAACCTGCCCAAGGATCATCTCGCAGATGGGCAAGGCTGGTCGGAATGTTGGAGACCGTGAAGTGATCCGGCCGGAGCGAGGCGGAGAGCTCGTTCCAGGCCAGCGGTGTCGATACGGGGGCACCCGAGCGGGCGCGTGTGGAATAGGGCGCGACGGCCGTCGCGCCGCGCCCGTTGCGCAGAAAATCGACGAAAATCTTTCCCGCGCGGGCGCGCTTGGACATGGTGGCGACATAGCTGTCGGGGCTGTCGCCCGCCATGGCGACCGCAAGAGATTGCGCGAAGGATTTCACGTCGTCCCACCCAGCCTTGGGCCGGAGCGGCGCGACGACGTGCAGTCCCTTGCCTCCGGTCGTCTTGACGAAGCTCTCCAGGCCCGCATCGGCAAGCCGCTTGCGAACCTCCAGGGCGGCGTCGATCAGATCCGTCCAGGGCACATCCTCTGCCGGATCGAGATCCATGACGATCCGATCCGGCGCCTCGGGCTTTTGCATCGAAGAGCCCCAGGCATGAATCTCGAGAACGCCGGACTGCACCAGCGCGATCAGGCCCTCCACGTCGTCGATGAACAGGACTTCTTCGCCGGCGACAATCTTGTGGCGCACGGCTTTGCTCATGCCGTTCCAGGCGTGCTTCTGAAAAAAGCAGGATCCTCCTGTTCCGGACGGGCAGCGGACCAGCGAAAGGGGTCTGTTCGCGACGTGAGGCAGGATCCACCCCGCGATATCCGCGTAGTATTCGGCGAGCCCCTGCTTGGTCAGACCCGTATCGGGCCAGAGCACCCGGTCTGGGTGGGTAAGGTGAAACGACGACGATGTTGGCAGGGAGTTTGCGTGGGGCGGGGCAGACTTCGCCGTCTCGCGAACGATCTCGCTCGGCTCCTTGTCCTCCCTGAGACCTTTATAGGACGCGTGGCGCAGGATGCCGTCATTGGTCCATCCGCGAAACTCGACTTCTGCCACCAATTCCGGCTTCACCCAGCGAACGCCGCGTGCGGCGTCCCGCGAGAGCGCCGCCGAGAAAGGGGAGGCGGGTCGCTTCAATCGATCCAGATCGGCCCAGAGATCGCGCGCGAGCGTGGCGGAGAAGCCGGTCCCGACGCGTCCTACATGCACAAGGCGAACGTCCTCATAGACGCCTAGAACGAGAGAGCCGATGGCCTTCGGCGACACGGTCGAGGGCACGTAGCCTGCGATGACGAATTCCTGTCGTTGCGTGCATTTGGTTTTCTGCCAGTGCATGCCGCGACCGGCGAGATAGGGCTTGTCGCGATGCTTCGAGACGATCCCTTCCAGGCCTAGCCGACAGGCGTGGCGGATCATGGTTTCGCCGTCACCCTCGAGATGCGAGCTGTAGCGCAGGATCCCGCCGGCAGGCGCGTCCTCCAGCAGCGTCGCAAGAAGCGTCTTCCGCTCGATGAGAGGCATTCTCGTCAGATCGAATCCGTCGAGATAAAGCAGATCGAAGGCGTAGAACACCATCCGATCCGTGCGCCCCGATTTCAAATCGGCCTGCAGCGATGCGAAACTCGAGAGTCCGGATTCCTCCTCGACGACGAGTTCCCCGTCGAGGAGTGCCGAGCCGAGCTTCAGGTTTCGGAGCGCGGCTGCAACCGGCTTGAATTTTGCGGTCCAGTCGAGACACTTGCGGGTCAGGAGCTTGATGCCCTTGCCATCGATCCGCGCCTGCAGGCGATAGCCGTCGAACTTGATCTCGTGAATCCACTCATCCCCATCGGGAGCTTCATCGACCAGAGTGGCGAGGCTGGGTTCGAGGAAGGTCCGCAGCAGCCCTTTGCGCGCATTCGGAAGGCGTGCGAGTGCGGGAAGCGGCCTCGGCTTCGTGCCGGTTGCCTTCGCGCGCGCCGCATGGTCCGGCCTGATCTGATCGGCCTTGGCGAGATCGTCATTCGTCTTGCCGGTGAGGACGGAGGTCAGTTCGGCGGAGACGATCTCCGGATCGTCTTTGGTCCTCGCATATTCGTCGTCGCTCTTGATCAGAAGCCATTGCTCCTTGCTCTCGCGGGGCTTTGCGCGCATGCGAACGAGATGCCAGCGGCCCTTCAACCGCTGCCCGGCCAGCTCGAATTCGAGATGCCCTTTCGCATAGCCTCGATGCGCATCACCGATCGGTTTCCATGTTCCCTCATCCCATACGATCATCGTGCCGCCGCCATATTCGCCGCGCGGGATCACACCTTCGAAGGTGAGGTATTCAATCGGGTGGTCTTCCGTGTGCACGGCGAGACGCTTCTCGCCTGAAACGAGGCTCGGGCCTCGCGTCACGGCCCAACTTTTCAAGACGCCGTCGAGCTCGAGCCGGAGGTCGAAGTGCAGGCGGCGGGCATCGTGTCGCTGAACGCAGAAGCGGTTCGCTCGCTGTCGCGCGACTTTGCCCTTCGGCTCGGAGGTTTCCGCGAAATTTCGCTTCGCCGCATAGGCTTCGAGCGGGGCGGAGTGCCGTGCAGGATCGGCGGCACTGCGTCGCGAGGCGGTCTTGCTCGAGGATGCAGTCTTCTTTGCGCGGGCCATCGACGGGACTCAACCTTCAGCTTGCCTTCCGGGTTTGGCCACGCGCAGACGTGCGGCTTTTGCGGGCTGCCGACTTGGCAGGAGCGCGGCGCGCGCTCGTTTGAGGCGCGGTCTCCTTCGTCTTGCCCTTGGGCCGGTCCGCATCGACGCTTTTGCGCAGAGCGTCCATGAGGTTGACCACATTGGAGGGCTTGGGGGCCTGGGGTGTTTTCGGGGCGCGGCCGCCCTGTTTCGATTGGATCAGGTCGACGACCGCCTTCTCGTAGCGATCCTCGAATTGCGACGGGTCGAAATCGGCCGCCTTGGTTTCGATGATGTGTCCGGCGAGGTTCTTCATCTCGGCCGGCAGCTTTAGGGACGGGATGCCCTCGAAATAGGCATCCTCGCTGCGAACCTCGTAAGGGTAGCGCAGCAGCGTCGCCACGATGCCTTTGCCCAGCGGTTCGAGCAGGATCATCCGCTCGCGCCGGGCCATGACCACGCGGGCGATTCCGGCGCGCCCTTTCTCCTGCATGGCGTCGCGGATGACGGCGAAGGCCTCCTGCGCGACCTTGTCGTCCGGCGCGATATAATACGGCGTATCGAGATAGCGTTCATCCACCTGCTCGCGCGGCACGAAGCTCTCGATGTCGATGGTATGGGTGCTCTCGATCCGGATGGCTTCCAGTTCCTCGTCTTCCATGATGATGAACGAGCCTTTGCCGATCTCGTAACCTTTGACCTGCTGGTCGGATTCGACGACTTCGCCGGTCTCGGCATCGATGAATTGGCGTTTTACCCTGTTTCCCGTCTCCCGGTTGAGCGTATGAAACCGGACTCTCTCCGATGCCGAGGTCGCCGGATACAGTGCGACTGCGCAGGAAACCAGAGATAACTTCAAGTATCCCTTCCAATTTGCGCGCGGCGCCATGATGAACTCCTGAAGAATACTTTGATCCCAGAGTCATTTCGGCTCGTGCCTGAGTCGAGCGGCCTCGGGTTCGACTCAAACGCGACTCTTCGACGAGTCGTTCCGAATCATTTTCGACTCTCGGCTCATGGGCGAATACTTGCGGGGACTCTTCGGGGCGACGGCGGCGGATGGTGAATTCTGACGGGCCGAGCCGTGCTCTTAATGCCGAAGCGTGGCGGCCGAGATCAGTCCCGGCTCCGAAGCCGATCCCACAATTCGTCGGCGGCGTGGTTGCGACAATCGGGGGACCTGAACAGCCGGATCTCGACCGGGATGTCGAAGTTTCCCGGCGCGGCCCGCACGAGACGCAATCGCGTGAGATCGTCCTCGGCCAGGCTCTGGGGAAGCCAGGCGAGGCCATGCCCTTCGCGGGCCATGGTCATCAGCGTGGCGGCAAGATGCGAGGTGAAGACGGTTTCGAGCCTGAGCGCTTCCTCGTTCTCCGCCTGTCGGGCGGCGAGGATGCGGCCGAGGCCCGAGGCCTGGCTGTAGGCGAGGTGCGGCGTCGCCCCGTCCTGAAGCGACCAGCGTGGCAGGCCGTCCGCATCCGGCGCGCAAACCGGTATCAGGCTATCCTGCCCGACGGATATGCTCTCGAAACGGCCGGCCTCGAACCGCGTCGGAGCCTCCGGGTGATGGTGGCAGAGAAGGAAATGCACCTCGCCCGCGAGCATGATCTGCTCGCAGGCCTCCATGCTGTCCGAGATGAGGTTGAGGGCGCCGAGCGCCTCGAACTGCATGTGCCGGCGGATCCAGCCCGGGAAGAACGTGAAGGAGAGCGCATGCGTCGCTGCAATGGAAAGGGCGCCGGTCGCGCGCTCGCCCACCGTCCTCGTCTCGCGGCGGATGCGCTGCAGGCTGCGCAGCAGATCCTCGGCCATGGGCTGGAAATGAGTGCCGGCCGGCGTCAGGCTCGCTCCTTGAGCGCTTCTCACGAAGAGCGGCGTGCCGATCCAGTCCTCCAGGGCGCGGATGCGGCGGCTGAAGGCCGGTTGCGTCACATTCCGCACCTCCGCCGCGCGGGAGAAACTCCTCTGCTCGGCCAGTGCGAGAAAGTCCTTGAGCCAGTCGAGATCCATACCGATGCCGATTACGCATGACGCGAACCGATCTTGGCATTGGCCAGACGGCTGCGTCCAGGGGTATCGCGGTTTCCGGCAATGGAGCGGGGTCGGGAAAGACCTTGCAGACAACATCACATCAAGGGAGTCCCCATGCGCATCGTCGACGTCCGCGAGATCACCCAGCCGATCGCATCCCCGATCCGCAACGCCTATATCGATTTCTCGAAGATGACCACGAGCCTCGTCGCCGTGGTGACGGACGTCGTCCGCGACGGGCGTCGCGTCGTCGGCTACGGCTTCAACTCGAATGGACGCTATGGCCAGGGCGGGCTGATTCGCGAGCGCTTCCGCGACCGGATCCTCGAGGCCGCTCCCGAGAGTCTGCTCGACGAGAGCGGTGCCAACCTCGATCCGCACAAAGTCTGGGCGACGATGATGAAGAACGAGAAGCCGGGCGGCCACGGCGAGCGTTCGGTGGCGGTCGGCACTCTCGACATGGCGATCTGGGATGCCACGGCCAAGATCGCCGGCAAGCCCCTGTTCCGCCTGCTGGCCGAGCGCCAGGGCCGCGAGGCCAACCCAAAGGTCTTCGTCTATGCGGCCGGCGGCTACTACTATCCCGGCAAGGACGACGGCGCCCTGCGCGCCGAGATGCGCAGCTATCTCGATCGCGGCTACAATGTCGTGAAGATGAAGATCGGCGGCGCTTCGATCGCCGAGGACCAGCGCCGCATCGAGGCGGTGCTCGCCGAGATCGGATCCCAGGCGCAGCTCGCGGTCGATGCGAACGGGCGCTTCGATCTCGAAACCGCCATCGCTTATGCCAAGATGCTGCGCAACTATCCGCTCTTCTGGTACGAGGAGGCGGGCGACCCGCTCGACTATTCGCTTCAGGCAGCGCTTACCGAATTCTATCCCGGCCCGATGGCGACGGGCGAGAACCTCTTCTCGCATCAGGATGCCCGCAACCTGCTGCGCCATGGCGGCATGCGCCCGGATCGCGACTGGCTGCAATTCGACTGCGCCCTGGCTTACGGCCTCGTCGAATATCTGCGCACGCTCGATGTGCTGGCGCAGTTCGGCTGGTCGCCCTCGCGCTGCATCCCGCATGGCGGCCACCAGATGTCGCTCAACATCGCGGCCGGCCTCGGCCTCGGCGGCAATGAGAGCTATCCGGATCTATTCCAGCCTTATGGCGGCTTCCCGGACAGCGTACGCGTCGAGAACGGCCACATCATCATGCCGGAACTGCCCGGCATCGGCTTCGAAGGCAAGTCGGACCTGATCAAGGTCATGCGCGAACTGGCGGAGTGAGGCGCACTCACTTTCGCTGCGGCTGGCGGATATGGGTGGCGATGACGTCTCTCAGCCGCTCCGCATCTCCGGCCGCGAGCGCATCGACCATGTCATGATGCTCGCGGCTCGATTGCTCGACGCGGGCCCGCGTGCTCCATTGCCCGGCCAGAGCCGATGACGTTCGGCCGCGAAGCTCCGTGACGAGATTGAGGAGTTCCGGGTTGGGGCAAAGGCCGAGAAGCCCGCGATGGAAGGCGAGGTTCGCCTCGTACTGATCCAAAATCGTTCCGTTGAGGATCGCTTCGTCGAATTGCCGGGCCAAGCCGCGGATGCGCTCGATCTCGGCCGCCGTCGACTGCGCGATGACGCTGTCGACGGCGGCCGTTTCCAGGATGACGCGAAGTTCCAGGATATGGGCGGCGCGGTCGCCATCCGGCAGGAAGACGTGGTACCCGCGATTGGGAACATGCTGTACGAGGCGCTTCTGCGCCAGATAGTCCAATGCGCGCCGCACCTCCGTCCGTCCGCATCCGTAGCGCTGCTCCAGATCGATCTGCTTCAGCCACATGCCGGGTGCAAAGACGCCGGACCTGACGTCGCGGGCGATATCGTCCGCGACGTCCATCCATGCCTTCTTCCGAGGTGCGTCCGTCAATGCGTCCATGGGCGATACTTTATATCCATCGATCCCTGCGACTCCCGGGGAAGGCCGATCATGAGGCGAAGTCTGCAAGGACCGCAAATCAATCGGCGCGAAGCCCCTTGCGCCTCCGTTTTTGAGCGTGCATCATATTGGCACCAATTTTGGCAAACATCTAGCCGCTTCACGCCTCCCGCGCTCATCTCGGAGGGAAGAGGCCGTCGTCCGGCTAATGGAGATTCCATCGTGTCTGCAAAGAATTCCTCGGAAATCTGGGATCTGGTCGAATCCAAGCGAGAGGCCTTCTTCGCTCTCAGCGACCGGGTCTGGGAGATGCCGGAGCTCAATTTCGAGGAACACCGCTCCTGTGCCGAGCACACGACAATGCTCGAGCAGCAGGGCTTCCGGATCGTGCACGGGGTGGCGGGCATCCCGACGGCCGTGATGGGCGAAGCGGGGGAGGGCGGACCGGTGATCGCCATCCTGGGCGAATACGACGCCCTGCCGGGTCTCAGCCAGGAGGCAGGGACGGCCGAGCAGAAGCCCATCGTCGCCGGCGGCAACGGTCACGGCTGCGGCCATAACCTGCTCGGGAGCGGCGCCCTCATGGCCGCCACGGCGGTGAAGGACTATCTCGCGGCTCACGGCCTGAAAGGGCGCGTGCGCTACTATGGCTGCCCGGCCGAGGAGGGCGGCTCCGCCAAGGGCTTCATGGTGCGGGCTGGCGTGTTCGACGACGTCGACGTCGCGATCTCCTGGCATCCCGCGCCTTTTGCCGGCGTCAACAACCCGATTTCGCTCGCCTGCAACGAGATCAACTTCCACTTCAGCGGCCGCGCCTCCCATGCGGCGGCATCGCCCCATTTGGGGCGCAGCGCGCTCGACGCAGTGGAGCTGATGAACGTGGGCGTCAACTACATGCGCGAGCACATGCCGAGCACGGCCCGCATTCACTACGCGATCACCGATACGGGTGGATCGGCGCCGAACGTCGTGCAGGCCAATGCGACGGTGCGCTACCTGATCCGCGCCCGCGACCTGCCGGAGATGCAGGGGCTGCTCCGCCGGGTGAAGAAGATCGCCGAGGGCGCGGCGCTGATGACGGAAACGAGCGTGCGCAGCGAGATCGTCAGCGGCGATGCCAATCTCGTCGGCAATACGCCGCTCGAGCAGCTGATGCACCAGAACCTCGAGCGCCTCGGCCCGCCGGTCTACGACGATCAGGATCGTGCTTTCGCGGCGGAGATTCAGAAGACGTTGACCGACGAGGACATCAAATCCTCCTTCGCCCGGTTCGGCCTGAAGCCGCGCATGGGTGTTTCGCTCTGCGACACGATCTTCCCGCCGGAAAGCGGTGATGGAACGCTCGTCGGCTCCACCGATGTGGGCACTGTCAGCTGGGTCGTGCCCACCGTCCAGATGCGTGGCGCCACCTACGCCATCGGGACGCCGGGCCATTCCTGGCAGCTCGTGGCGCAGGGCAAGGCGCCTGCCGCGCACAAGGGCATGGAGCACGCCGCCAAGGTCATGGCCGGCACGGCCGTCGATCTCCTCCGCGATCCCGCTCTGATCGATGCCGCCAAGGCCGATTTCCGTGAGCGGCTCGCCGGCACGCCGTTCGTCAATCCGATTCCCGACGATGTGAACCCGCCGGTCGCTGACCAGGCGGAACGTCTCGCGTCTTAAGAACACCGATCTCAACCTTTTGCATGACACGACCAACAGAGGGCACTCCATGAAGACCATCGGCAAGATTCTCGCACTCGCGCTCACCGGCGCCACGCTCGCACTCGGATCGGGCGCCATCGCGCAGGAAAAGACCTGGACCAAGGTTCGCATCGCCACGGAGGGCGCCTTCGCACCCTGGAACTTCACCAAGCCGGACGGCACGCTCGACGGTTTCGAGATCGATCTCTACAAGGACCTCTGCGCCCGCATGAAGGTCGAGTGCACGATCGAGGCGCAGTCCTTCGACGGTATCATTCCGGCTCTCAACGCCGGTAAGTTCGATGCGATCATGGCCGGCATGTCAGCAACCGCCAAGCGCGAAGAGGTGATGGCCTTCACCCAGGCCTACGGCACGACCGGCCAGACCTTCGCCGTGCTGAAGACCGGCGAGCTTGCGAAGATGCCCCTGAACGGCAAGGTCTTCTCGCTGGCGACCAACGAAGCGGGCGCCGCGGCTGCCATCGAGGAGCTGAAGCCGGTCCTGAAAGGCAAGACGATCGGTGTGCAGGGCTCGTCGATCGCGGCGAACTTCCTCGACAAGTATCTCAAGGGTACGGCCGAGATCCGCGAGTACAAGACCACCGAGCAGCACGATCTCGACCTCACCGCTGGCCGCATCGATGCGATCATGGCGTCGACCGCCTATCTCTCCGGCTCGGCCGCGAAATCCGGCAACGAGGAAATGACCCTCGTGGGACCGCGCTTCCAGGGCGGCATGCTCGGTCGCGGCAGCTCGGTCGGCCTGCGCAAGTCCGATCCGGAGCTGAAGGCCCTGTTCGACAAGGCCATCACCGAAGCGAAGGCCGATGGAACCATCGAGAAGCTCTCGATGAAGTACTTTGGGTTCGACGTCACGCCTCGCTGAGCGAGCGGCCTGAAAGCCTGACGTAGAACGATATATTTCCATTGCGGCGCCGGAGCGAAAGCCACTCCGGCGCCGCATTGCGTTTGGAGCCGGGTGCTACGCCGCCTGCGTCGTGCGCTTCTTCAGGGAGGCCTCCCAGGCGAGCGCATGAGCGATGATGGCTTCGAGGTCGTCCAGAGCAGGCTTCCATCCAAGCGTTTGCTGGATCCGTTCAGCGCCGGCGATCAGCATCGCCGGATCGCCCGCGCGCCTGTCCTGCAGGCGCGTTTCGAAATCGACGCCGGAGACTCGCTTCACCGCCTCGATCACCTCAAGCACGGAATAGCCGCGGCTGTAGCCGCAATTGAGTGTCGTGCTGGCACCCCCGGCCCGAAGATAGTCGAGCGCCAGCATATGGGCGTGCGCGAGATCCGAGACGTGGATATAGTCCCGCAGGCATGTTCCATCAGGCGTCGGATAATCCGTTCCGAACACGTCGAGGTGGCTGCGCTCGCCAAGAGCGGCCTGCGTCGCAACCTTGATGAGATGTGTCGCTCGCTGGCTGGATTGCCCGCTGCGTCCCTGCGGGTCGGCTCCTGCCACATTGAAGTAACGCAGCACCACGGTGTTCAGCGCATGGGCAGCCGCGGTGTCCCGCAGCATCAGCTCCGTCATGAGCTTCGATGTGCCATAGGGCGAGACCGGATTGAGAGGCGAGGATTCCCTGATCGGGTTGTCCTTGGCATCGCCATAGACCGCCGCCGTCGACGAGAAGATGAAACGGCCGACCTTGTTGCGGACCGCGGTCCGGATCAGGGCATGCGATTTCACGGTGTTGTTGAAGTAATAGCCCAGCGGATCGGTGACGGAATCCGGAACGACGATCGAGCCTGCGAAATGCGCGATGGCGTCGATGCCGTGCTCCTGGATGATCTCGGCAACAAGGCCCTCGTCGCCGCAATCACCTTTGACGAAATGGGCCTTGGGATGGACCAGCCACGGAAACCCGGTGCTCAGGTTGTCGAGCACGACGACGCTCTGGCCGGCATCGACGAGAGCAAGAACCATGTGGCTTCCGATATAGCCGGCACCGCCGGTCACCAATACGGTCATGTTTCACCTTGTTTTCGGCTCTGAGCCCAGAGCAGGGAGGAGATGTCGCTTATGGGTTCTGCTGAAGGCGGACAGGCACTCGGACGAGGTCCCGGTCCCAGGTCACCTTGCAGTTCTTGAAGTTCTGGTAGCGAGCGAGGTAGAGAAATCCGCTCTCGCCGAAATCCTCGAAAGACGGCGTCCTGGCTGCCGGATCGATCAGGCTCGGATAGAAGAAGACCTCTCGTTCTCCGCACCCCAGATCCCACAGCAGCTCCGCTTCCATGACGAGCGAAGGCTTGCTCCAGGTCAGCAGGTCGCGGGAGGTGGTGGTGAAGATCCCTTCGACGACGCGCCCATCCGGTTGCGGTCGCTTGTCGCCGAAGATGGCGATGACCGCTCCGCTCGCCCTATGGGTCACGAGCCCGCCGATCATGCGGTTGATGACCTGCGGTGCGACGGGAGCGCAGACATGGGCTTCGGGATCCTGCGCCGTATCGCGGAAGGGGTCGACGAAGCGCACGGAAAAACCCTTGCCGTCCCAGGCACGCCAGGAGGCAGGATCCTCGAGCGTCTTCGTGCGGATCAGGCAGTTGCCGCGCTTCTGCCCCCTGTATGCGTCGGCGAACATGAAGGCGTAGTACCATCCGTCCCGCTCGATGATGTTCGTCGGATTGGCATATCCCACCCGAGAGGTCCGGTCGGTGGGATAGGCATAGGGCAAAGTCGCCACGACCGGAGGACGTCCACCATTACTGGCAGGTAGGAAGGAACGGCCGCCGTCGGTGGACACGAGGCCGGTTACCGTGTTCAGGAGGCAGGCGGAATACTTGCCCGCCGGGCATTGCCCCGGAATCCGCTCGCCGCGCAATTCCGTGTGGGCCAGCGCGTAGACGGTCTTTCCGTCCTTGGTATAGACCCCGCTGATCCAGCTCAGATCGTCGAACTGCGCCAGAACGGGCGAGCGGTGCGCCTCGTGGATCACGGAACAGTTGCGTTCGACCGTATCGAGGGTCGGGCCGATATGGGCCCGGTTGTCGTTGTGGCTGATGATGAGATGAATCTTACCTTGCGCATCCCGGAAGGCACGCGCCGGTGCATCAGGCACGTGAGACTTGACGCAGGCATCCTGGGACCAGTCGAACACGGTCTCCATGGCGCCGGACGGCTTGACGGCGAGGGGAGGCGGGCCGCCTCCCTCCGCTCTGATTTGTGAGGTGAAAAGGCATCCCGCCGCCAGGAGCATGGCGACGAGATATCCTCGCTTCTCCTTGCGCGGGAAAGCCATTACGCCGCCTTCAGCTGAGCCTTTTCAGGCTTTGCCATCGCGTCGACCATCTTGGTGTCGACGCCGTTCTCGACGAGGAACTGGCGCATCTCGCGGTAGGTGTGGTGGTAGGCGCGGTTGAACTTGTCGAAGAGGGACTGATCCCAGTAATCCTCGAGCCGGAACTCTTTGCCCGAGAACACGTCGAAGCTCGGGATCTGATAGGTCTCGGCGAATTCGACCGTCCGGCTGTCGTAGGTGAAGTAGATCGACGGGACGTTGTTCGCCAGAGCCATCAGGTTGCCGTGCAGACGATAGCCGAGCACGAGATCCTTCTGCTGAACCAGGTTCTCGTAATCCGCCACGACGTCGGAATAGAACAGCCGCTCGCGATGCAGCTTCTCCATCGTCTCGTCGAGATACCAGTCCTTGACGGTCTTGTTGGCCTTCAGTGCAGCGAATGCCTCTTCCTTCTGCTCCGGCGTGCCGAAAACGATCTTCTTCTCCTCGACCTCGCCCTGCGCCATCAGCACCACGTCGAAGCGGTTGGCGAGATCCTTCACCAGATCGCGGTGGAAGGTGAGATACTGCTTGATGTCCTGCGCATAGGTCGAGGACACCTCGCGGCGAAGAGTGATGCCTGCCGTCCGGATCTTGTCGAGGGACGGAAGCTGGATGTTGAGGTCGGGGTTGTTGCGGCGGAACGCGGTCGGGCAGCCGACGATGCGGACGTTCCTGATGCCGATGTCCCACAGGACCTGAGCCGAATAGGCGCCGCGGACGCCGATCGAGGTCGTGGAATCCGCCATCATGCGCAGGACGGTCTTCGTCTCGTCGGACAACTCGATCTTGCCCTTCACCGGTGCCTGGGCTCCGATACCCCAGGCGATCACCGGGATCTTGAGCCGCTTGAGCACCTCGGCTGTCTGGCTCCAGCGCATGTCCTTGTGAACGTAGTTCGAGCCACGCAGGAAGACGAAGTCGTACTCCGCGTTGATGCGGTCCGTGTCCTCGAGCTTGGGATTGATGATCTCAAGCGCGCTGAGCTTGCTGAAGTTCAAGAGCTTGAGGGATGAATCGAAGACGAAGGCGTCGCCGATGTTGTGGTAGTGATTGATGCTCCGCTGAACATCCTTGTAGTTGTACCAACGGACATTGTCGTGATCGTAGACTTCACCGGAGGGGCTGATGACGAGAACGCGCTTCATGGGTTGATCTCCAATTAAGTGTCTTCAATGTGTCTCAAGCGGTCAGGGCGGCTGTGGGAATTCCCTTCGCCTTCTGAGCTGCAAGATCGTGGTAGAGGGCGAGGTGCTGCCGGGCGCATTCCTCGTAGCTGATTGGGGTCTTGATGCCGGCCCGGAGCTGATCCCAAAGCCCCGGATTCGTGAGCGCCTCCGACATCCGGTCGACAAGGTCTTCCGAGGAGGCGACGCGGAAATGCAGGCCGTCGACACCGTCGGTGATCTTTTCCGCCATGCCGCCGATATTGCTGCAGATCATCGGGCGGCCGTGGAAGAAGGATTCCTGAATGACGATGGGCGAATTCTCCCACCAGATGGAGGGAATGATCGTCCAGTCGATGGACCGCATCAGCCGCGGCATCTCGCTGTTCTGATAGGCGCCGTAGAAGCGGACGCGGTTTCCTGCCCGCTCCACTAGCTTCTCGATCTTCTCCTGGAAGGAGGTGGGCTGCCGCTCGAGGTTGCCGCCGAAGATCATCAGCTGCGCATCGTCGCCCCAGATGGCGTCAGGAATTCGCGCCACTGCATCGAGGAGCACGTCGACGCCCTTGAACTGGGTGATCTGGCCGAAATAGGCAAAGCGGGACCGGCGATCCTTCTTCGTCGGCAGGGGACGCGGAGGCGTCGGTTCCGCGATGTCTAGACCGTTCTCGATCACGATGAACCGCGACGGATCGAGTCCCCAGTCGACATAGCGGTCCACGAGAAACTGGCTTGGCGAGACGAAGTAGTCCGCAACCTCCAGGAGCCCGCGCACGAAGTGCTCGCGACGCAGGAACCGGGCCGGGGAAATTTCGGGAAAGCAGCTGTTGCAATCCGCCGGCGAGGATCGTTGGCACAATTTCGTGCCGCCGGTCTTCACCATCTGCCCGTGATGGTGGCAGATGGACAGGAACTCGTGGAACGTGATCACGATCACGCAGTCCGGAAGAGCGCGGCGAACCGCATAGATGGTCTCAAGACCCAGACCGATGAAGTGATGAAAATGGACCACGTCCGGCTTGAGATCGCGCAGGACACGCAGGAAGTCACGTTCGATTTCCTCGGTATTCCGGTTCGAGATCAGAAAGTGGTCGTATTCATCGGCGTGGTAGAGGATGTCTCCGCCATTCTGGCGCAGGCTCATGAGCGCGGTGCCGCTGTGGCGCACGACCGGATAGCCGACGCGGGCCAGGAAGCGGGATTCGGCGCCTTCGATCTTATTGAGGCCTTTGTGGAGATTGTAGGCCGCGATCTCCGCGCCGCCGAGGGAGTAGCTGGGGTGGCCGTGCGACACGACCAGAACGCGAGGGAAGGTCTTGGGCATGGTTGTCACCGCATGTTGTTCACGAGAAGGGACCACTTCCGATCGAAGCTCCAGCGGTCGATCCGCTGCGCCAGACGGCGCATGGGAAGGTTGGGTCCGCTGGCTTCATCCTCTGCCGAAATCATCTCGACGTCCGGCAGCCACACCGACATGGTTCCGGCAAGCCGCAGCTTGAGGCAGAGATCGCGCCCTTTGTCGCTCACCCCGAGATAGGACCGGGTGAAACCGCCTGCCGCCTCGACGGCGCTCTTCGAGACGATGCAGCAGGCCGTGGAGCCGGCCATGACCTCCGAAGGCTCGGAACCATGCACCACGTCGCGCGGATATCCGATGAAGCGGTCGACGAGCTTCTGCTCTTCGTTGTCGAACCACGTTCCCGCAAACCGGATCGAATCGTCCTCGAAGACGATGGTCGGGCTGACCAGAGCCTTTCCGTTCCGTGCCCGATAGGCCCGTTCCATAACCGACAGCCAACCGGCCTGGCGCGGCAGGACACCCGCCGACAGAAACACCAGCGCATCCGCTCTCGTCGCTTGAACGGCGGCCTCGAGGGCATCGCAGGGGTCCTGGACGCCCTCGGCTCCGATCATCCGTACGGTGAGCCCGTAGAAGCGCGTCAGCCGCTCCACCTCCGGCGCCATGCTGCCGAAGACCTCGACCGGAGCCGAGACGATGATGGGGACGCCGCAGGTTTCCGGGTCGAGTGCCAGCAGCACGAGTGCGGCGCTGACCTCTTCTACATCGAAGCCTGCTCCCACGACGATCGCCTTGGAGGCCGCGGTATCGTCGAAGCCAAAATCCCGGATCTCGACGATGCTGATCGCGGGCGCCGCCAGGGCCTGCATCATCGGTCCGATGTGTCGTTCGATCGCCGTACCGGCCGCCGCAGTTCGCGGATCCAACGGTGCGATGAGACGCTCGAGGGAACGCCGCGACAGGTTGCGCGCAGGGTTCAGGGGATAGAATGCAGCGCTTTCGCCGATCTTGAACTCGAAATAGACCGGCGCATCGCCCGCTCGCGAGAGATCCGGCACGAAGGCGAGGAAACCGTGGTCGCCTCGTTGCGGGTCGAGCCGTCCGGCAAACAGCTCATGGTGCAGGAAGGCTGCGGTCACGTCGTGTCGCGGGAGCCGCGTCCAGCTGTCGTCTATCCTGGCGCTGTCCGAGCCGGTTCGCAGGGAGATCGATTCCGCATGGCCCTCCGGGTCCAGGATCCAGCCGGCGACGAGGAAGCCGCCACCTGGAACCTCGACCACCATGTCCATGCCGATCCGCACAGGCTGTTTCAGAACCGACACCGTGTCGCGCCCGTCAAAGCGCTCACCGGCTTGGCGAAGGATGCGCAAAGTCTCGGGGCTGGCCGATGCGCGGGCAAGCCCGTCGCGGACATGGGCCGGAACATCCGTGGTCGGCAGAAGCACGCGGCGATTGTAGACATCGAGGCATCGCCAGCCGTCCTTCGCGCGGAAGAACAGCTTTTGAATCTTCTCCGGGTCGAGCGTCGTGCGTCCCGTATCGAGCATTCCGATGAAGCCGCGGCCCTTGCCCAAGAGGTCGCTTCGCTCGACGGAGGCGGCCCGAAACTCGGCGGGCAGCACACTGTCATGCGCCACGAGCACGCGCACCTGTTCCGACGGAAGGTCGACAGCCCAGCCCTGAAGGAAGACCTCGCCCGTATCGATCGAACCCATGACCTCGATCCAACCGTCGTTCCTGGCGACATCCGTTAGAATCGACAGGGCAGCTGCCATCCGACGTTGATTCGTCCGATCCAGGGCGAGCGCCTGCACGACGTCCTCAGTGATGTCCGCGAACTGCGTTGCCGCATCCTCGGATACGATCTGCATCAGGCCGGCCAGGGACAGGGCCGAGCGCACGAGCGTGTAGCGCACCGGCTGGCCATTCCGGCGCATGACGATGGAGCGCAGGCGAACCCGCCCCACCAGCCGGATGGGCACGACGGCAAGAAAGCCGATTGCGGCCTCCGCAGGCGCGTCGTGACGCGTCCAGCTGATGACCCGCGCCCGCATCGTCATGGAAGGATCGCCGTTCAGAAGAACTTCGACATTGTCCGACATGACATCGGCAACGCCGGCGATCAGCGCGAGATCGTCGCCGATCGGCGTGGCGAGCGCGGTTTCGCCATCGATCGGAAGGTGAAGTTGGCTTTCCACTGACACTGCCCCGTCCATCTCTCTTCCTCGGTCCCGGTTCGGGATCTCTCTCAAATGTTCATCGCAGCCCGTGGCGGAGAACGACCACGAGGGTGATAATGGTGCTGACGGCGGAAAGGCCGCCGAAGGCGATCAGAAGCGCGACGGCGCGGCGCATGGGGCGATCGGCTGCCGTCGTCAGCTCCCCGATGCGCTTGTCGAAATCCGAGAGAACCTTGTCGAAGCGCATATGGAACACTTCGATGCCCGAGATCTTCTCGGTGATTTCCGTCTGGCTGGATCGCACCAGCTCCAGAGCCGCGCCGATGCCGTCTTCCTGGCTGACGATCTCGTCAACCTGCTTGGACGTCGTGCGGATCGATTCGACGACGTCGCGCTGCAGGATCTGAGACCGGCGCTGCGCCTCGATCAGGATTTCGAGACGGTCGAGAACCCGATTCAGGGGGCCGCTGACAGCCGCCTCCGCCGCGCGCTCATCCTGGCTTGGCGAACGAAGCACGATCTCCTCGCCGGTGACGGAGGACACGGCGACGACCGTCAGGCTTTCCGTGACGCCGGCCAGGGCTTCGGGCAGCTCGACCTCGAAGGCATGGCCGCCATCGCCGATGCCGTTGCGGCGCAGATCGACGCGGGGCAGGTCCGCCGTCGCCGAAACCACCATTCGTCCTTCGAGCAGAATGCGCACGAGGAGACGCTCGTTGGGATAGGCGCGATCCCAGACCCAGCCGAAGAGCCTGCGCCCTTCGATGGCGTCGAGCCGTCCCTGGATCTGAGAGGGGGACGGCGTATCGTTGACTGCAACGACGTTTTTGGACGGTGATGCGCTCATGCCGCGTTCGCCTTCAATTGGATGACTTCTCCGCGCCGCCCGATGCCGCGATAGGCTGCAAGATGTCGGTCGGCGATCTCAGTGATCGTTGCCGGAGGCTTGATGCCGGAGACGAGGTCGTCCCAAAGCTTGGGAGAATCCATGGCTCTCCGCATGGTGTTGGCGAGGGCGATCGGGTCGTCCGGCCTGACATGCAGGCCATCGATCCCATCCCGGACCGCCTCGGCCATGCCGCCGATATTGCTGGTGATAACCGGACGGCGGTGGAGAAAGGCTTCCTGAATCACCAGTGGAGCGTTCTCCCACCAGATCGACGGAACAACCACCCAGTCGACGGCAGCGATGAGGCTCGGGATTTCACTGCGCTGGTAGGGGCCCAGGCGCACGACGTGGGGATCGGTGTCCTCGATCAGAGAGTCGATGCTGTCGACGAAATCCTTCGCCTGAAACGGCGCGCCGCCATGGAGCCGCAGCTCGAAATCCTCGTTGCCTGTCGCGATCAGCCTCTGAGCCGCCTTGAGAAGACTTGGGACTCCCTTCCAGGGATTGAGGTTGCCGAAATATCCGAAGACCTGTCGGCGTCCATCGGGCGACGGTCGATGTGCCGCCGGTTCGGCTGCGGGACGGCCGTTCGGCAGGACATCGATGGTATTGGCCGGCAATCCCCATTCCACGAAGCGTTCCTTGATGAACCGGCTCGGCGCGATGAAGAGATCGACCTGGCCGAGAAGCGTTTTCAGGAAGCGCTCCCGGAGCAGGAATTTGTCGGCGGAGATGTCGGGGAAACAGGTGCTGCAGCGGGTCGGGCTCGCCCGGTCGCAGCGCTCGCGGCCCTTCGTTCGCATCATCAGTCCGTCATGCGAACAGATGGCATAATAGTCGTGCAGGGTCATCACGATGCGTGCATTCGGTACGACGCGTCGAACCAGAGCGATGAACTCGGCACCGATCAGCAGCATGTGATGGATGTGCACGACGTCCGGCCGGAACTCCTCAAGGAGGCTCACGAGATGCGGTACGGTGCCGTAGCTGTCGATCTGGCTCATGTAGAAGCGGTCGAAATGCCCGCTCCAGAGAATGACCTCGTCGGTTGCCTGCCCCACCGCCTGGAAGCTCGTACCAGGCCGCTGCTCACGATGAAGGCGGTTCGTCGCTGCCAGAAAGAGCGTCTCCACATCCGCGCGGCCACGATACTCGCGAAAGAGATCGTGCGCGAAGATTTCCGTTCCTCCAGGGTGGAAGTCGGGATGGTTGTGAGCGACGACGAGGACACGCAAGGTCAAGCGATATCCTCCGGCTTCACGGCGATGATGATGTCCTGGTAATGCGAGCTCTCGATCCCGCGCCAATGGCCGAGGCTGATGCGGCTGATGTCGAGACCGGCCCGCCGAACAAGCGATTCGACGAGACCGGCGTCGAAGCCGATGGCGCCGAGAGGCGCCGCAGGATCCGCGATCCAGCTGCCGGCATCCTTGCCTTTCAGGAAGCGAGGACGGGCATTCGCACGGTCCAGATCCTCGGGGGCGACCAGGAAGGCTGTTAGGAAGAGACGGCCGCCAGGGGCCAGAAGCCGCATGACCTCGCGGGCATAAGCAGCGATTTCGTCGGCGGGCAGATGGGTTGCCACCGAGACCATGGTGATGAAGTCGAACTTTGCCCCCGCGAACGGGAGGACGATCTCGCGTCCGGGAATCATTCCGCCCGGATTGTAGAGTTCATGCGCGACGTCCACGCGGCAGAACCGGAAATGCGGATGATCCGAGGTGATGTTCTGAACGCACCATTCGATGCCTTCGTTGACGGGATCTACGCCCTCGTAGAAAGCGGTGTCGGGATCGAGATACTGCGTCAGAGGAACGGCCATGCGGCCAATGCCGCAGCCGATGTCGAGCACACGATCGGTCGGCTTTAGGCCGCCTATATTGACGTAATGTCCGAGATATTCGAGGCCGATGGCACGATAGTCGCCATCTCCGACGAAAACGCTCTCGGGAGCGGGTGCCGGAAGCGAATCGTCCTGCGCGATTTTCTGCATCAATTCCGCCAGTTGGGACATATCGTCGGCAGGCGGCGTGACTTCCTGCGTTCCCGTTCTGGCATCGAAATGGGCATTCATATTGCTGCATTCCTCGTCTTGCGCTGGCGGCTGACATGCATGGTTGCGGTCATCGCAGAATCCCACCGCTCTGTGTGCAGGGCGCAGTTGTACTGCCAGGCGATGCCGCGCATGTATTCGGCATTGAGGGACATCGACTTGCGCTCGAGATGATAGAGCTCGACATCCGGTACATAGGCGATCTTGCGCTCAGTCATGGCGATCTTGAGGCAGAGGTCACTATCCTCGTAATCGCCGACCACATAATCCTCGGTAAAGCCGCCAACGGCCTCGAACACGCTGCGCAGCGTCACAAGGCAAGCCCCCGTCACCGCCGGCACGAGCCGCTCCTCGCAGGCAGGTGCGTAATCGCGCGGCATGCCCTTATGAAAATGCTGGTTCAGCCAGCGCCCGCGATGATCCTTCGAGAAGTACATCCCTGCGTGCTGGATCGAGTCATCTTCGAAGAGGAGTTTCGGACCGACGGCTCCGATGCGGCGGCGACCGTTCAGGCGGGCCGTCAAGATCTCGAGCCAGCCGGGTCCCGTGGGGATGATATCGGAGTTGACGAGGGCCAACACGTCACCACGAGCCTGCGACACGCCGGCATTGTTGGCGCGCGCATAGCCGGCGTTGCGTTCCATGACCACAAGCGTGATCGGAAGGCGATAGATCAGATGGAATCCACCCAGAAGGTGCTGAACTTCCTGTGCCTGCTCCGGAGAATCGAGAACGTAGATCACCTCAGCATTGGCTCGAAGCCAGGGATCGGTCGCAAAGGCGGCGATCTGAAAGCGGAGGAATTCCAACGTTCTGTAGAGAGGAATGATGACGGATACACGTGGGCGCGCAACCGGTGGCCCAATCTCATGCACGATAGGCGCTCCGATGCGCTGCCGAGCCTGCGTGTGCAGGCTGGCGATCACGGGCGAGAGAACGTCTGTCAGGATGGGATCATTCACATGCTGCGGCGGTACGGCTCGCAGGGCCGACGCTCTCGCCTCGACAGGGTCGGAAGGCTGAACCGGCGGTACGAGCGAATGGTACGATCCGGACTTCAGGCGCAGGCGAAAGCGAGGTTGAAGGAGCGGGACCGAGATCTCGGCAGCGGGCGCCAGCACGGCAAAGCCTGTCGCCTGAAGGCGCGATCCTTTCTTGGGGCCTGCGACCTCGACGGGAAAACGGTGCAGCTCGTTCGTGAGATCCCGAGGTCCAAGAATTGGATCGATGAATTCGACTCCTGCCAACAGGTCGGCGGGATCCCGATACCATCCCGTCACGAGCGTCCCTGTCGCCGTCGACAGAGCCGATACGATTTCCGCGGATGGCGTGTTGAGGCTGCTCGAGACACGGATCGGCTTGAGCGGCGACCGTAGCTGCAGTTCAAGTGCCAGCGCGCGCCCCGACGCGGAGCGCGAGGCGATATCGGAAAGCAGAGACTCACGCAGGCCTGAAGCGGTGGATGCGTGAGCTCGGAACCAATGCTCGATCGACGGAAGCCGCGTGGCGCTCTGCTGCAGCCTGCGAACGGAAAGGCCGTCCGGACCGATGAGAATCAGCAGGGCGCCATGCGCGGGAACGAGAGCACGCTCGGCCAGAACATGAACGGCTTCCCGCTCGCCTCGCCCGGAAGCGGTTTTGTGTGAACGGCACTTTACGCGTTCGGGCCCCCTCGATCCAAGGATATAGATGGCGTCGATCTTGCCGAACGATTTGGAGATTGCGGTCTCGAGCAGGATCAGATCGTCGGCCACGACGGCGACTGCCGAAGCCGCTCCCGGATGCGGCGCGGCCTGCGCGAGAATCTCGTTCAGAATGCGGATAAATGTCGCGTTTCTCTGCAGGGAGAACATGGCGCTCCACACGTTGAACAGTGCGGAGATGAGCGCGACGCGGCTCGAATCGGTCAGATCTTCGAGCAGATCGTCGGCAGCGACGGTGGGGACCATCGTGTCGCTTGCGACTACGACGTCTGTACGCAGGCCGACAGGCCCGGTTGCGAGCTCGATGTCGAGCTGCTCGTGCTTTGGACGGCGGATAACCCAGAGCAACCGAAATCCGCCATCGCTGCGCGAGAGCTTCAGGGAGGCGAGCGGAGAAATCCAATCGGCATCTCCGCTCAGTTTCGGAGAGGTGAAGCGGGCTGATTGCGGCACATCCCATGCGATAAGGATTGCATCCCGGCCCAGGCTGGAAACCGTTGGACGCGTGATGTGATCCGTCGGCGTGGTCATCGTGGCACAGTCGGACATGCATTTACTGCCAAGCTAGCCTTGAAAAAAGCGATGCCGCGGCTTTGGGGCCGCGGCATCCATGATTCGGAGCGCGCCGACGACCCTAGTGGACGAAGAAGTAGTCGTTCGGGTTGGTGTTGACGTCGTCGGCGTCGATATTCACCAGAGTGACGCTGTCGCCATTTCCAAGATCGACGAGGGTGTTCGATCCAACCTGATGAACACGGCTCGCGAGATCCTCGGCCGATGCGATATCGGTGCCGTTGATGCCCTTCGAGATCTGCAGAATGTCTTGGCCGACTTTGAAGTCGAGCACCACGTCGTTGCCGCCGCCGCCGGTGAAGACGAAGGTGTCGCCACCCGAACCGCCGTGGAGAACATCGTCGCCTGCGCCACCGCTGAGCATGTCGTCGCCGGAGCCGCCGCGCAGGATGTCGTCGCCAGCGCCGCCTTGCATGATGTCGTCGCCGGAGCCGCCTTCGATCACGTCGTTGCCGTCGCCGCCGAGCTGGATGTCGTTGCCGTTGCCGCCGCGAAGATAGTCATCTCCGGCGCCACCGAGCTGAATGTCGTCGCTGTTGCCGCCGAACAGGATGTCGTCACCGGCGCCACCCTGCTGCACGTCGGCTCCAACGCCGCCGAACAGGATGTCGTCGCCGTTGCCGCCGGACATCCAGTCGTCGCCGTTACCGCCGAACAGGATGTCATTGCCGTCGTCTCCGGAGAGCGCATCGCTGTCGCCGCCACCAAAGATCAAGTCATCACCGGCATTACCGAACACCACATCCGGACCTGACGTTCCGTGCAGGGTGTCGTCGAAAGCACCGCCTCCAATTGTTGCCATGTCTCGTATCCTTGTTTTTCAACCGAAGCGCGCGACCGCACGCCCGGTTTTGTCATCGAGCTTTGTTGAAGCGCTGACTGCGCAGAGGAGAGGTCCGGCGGTAGAAATTGCATGTTGCAGTGCCGAACAAACATATTAGTAAATGTAGAATTGCGTCTTGTAAATGTTCGCAACGCACAAATTATAGATTAAATGACGGGATTGGAGCGTATTGAAATAGTAGTAGCAAATGTATTTGTATTTAAATTTTATGAGTAACTAATTTAGTTCGAAATTCAAATTTGTTTCAACCGATATAAATGCAATAAGGTCGTGCGATTGCTCTCGCACGACCTTGGAAATTTGACAATAAGGGTTAAGTGAAGCTGCGCTTATTCCTCGCGGAAAGCGCGGTTGAAGCTCTCGGTGATGGGAGCCAGAAGATAGTCGACGGCGCGCCGCGGCTTGTTGAGGATCAGGATCTCCGCCGGCATTCCCGGATAGAGACTCGTGGCCGGGCTGGCTTTGAGGCTTTCGGAATTGATTTCCGCCCGCGCGACGAAATAGGCAGCGTTCAAGCGATCGTCGATCTGCTGGTCGGCAGAGAGGTAGGTTAGCTTTCCGGCGAGCGGCGGAGTGCTCCGATTGTTGTAGGCGGTAAGCCGGATCTGCACCGGAGCGCCGACATGAACCGAGTCGATATCTCGTAGGCCCACCTTTGCCTCGACGATGAGCGGCTCGTTTTCCGGCACGATATCCAGGATCGGTTGGCCGGCGGTGATCACGCTGCCCGGCGTGTGATAGCGGATATTCGTGACGATGCCATTTTCGGGCGAAACCACCTCGATGCGGCGCAGGACGTCTCTGGCGGCGTTCATGCGCTCGAGCGTATCGGCCAATTCGAGCTGTGCGGTCTGGATGTCAGAAGCGACCTGCTGCTGGAAGTCGTTGCCTAGGGAGAGTATCTCAAGTTCTGCGGCGGCCCTGGCCTGATCGGCTTTGGCGCGGCGAGAGGCGAGTTCGCCGGCCTGTCCCGCCAGTTGGCTCTCCCGAGTCTGCATTTCCGTCAGACGCGGCCGGGGCGCGTAGCCCTTCTCGACCAGGGACGCGACGGCCTTTAGCTCTCGATCGAGCAGTTCCGCCTGCCGTGTATTGGCGTCGGTCTGAGCTTTCACGGCATCGAGCTCGGCAATCTGCTGCTCAATGGTCTTGCGCTGAATATCGACCTTGCGCTCGAACATCTCACGCCGCGCCACGAAGTAACGCCGTTCGGCATTGAGGATATCTGCTGCCGTCAGGCCGCCGGAGGTGAGGAGGTCGGCGGGGAAATTCAAACTGCCCGTCTCGTTCGCCTGCTCGGCTCGAAGGCGGACAAGGCGCGCCTCGAGGCCGATCCGCTTCGAGCGCAACTGCTCCAAGTCAGCCTTCGCCCGCGTATCGTCGAGCCGCAGCAATGGTTCGCCGGCTTTCACCGCAGCGCCCTCATGCGCGATCAGTGACTTGAGGATTCCGCCTTCCAGATGGCTGATCGTCTTGCGCTTGGAATCCACCACAACGGTCGCGGATGCCACCGCCGCGCTGTCGAGCTGGGCCGAGAAGCTCCAGGTGGTCAGTCCGCCGATGCCAAGGAAGATCGTTGCCAAGCCGGCGATCAGCGGTCCACGATAGGATGGCTCACGCAAGTCGTTTTCGACGATGCGGTCCGTCCAAGGTGTCGGCTCGACCTTCACATACGGCATCACGCTCGACGAAGGCTTTCTGACGATTTCGACAGCCTTCGTCATGCGGTCCCCCTGAGATTGGTCACGGCGGCGACGCTCTTTTCCCCTGGCGCAATCATGCCGGCGATGGCGCTGCGCGGGCCGAACTGGCTGATCTTGCCCTCCTGCAGGACCATGATCTTGTCGGCCGCCTGCATGATCGACGGGCGATGGGCGATCAGGACGATGATCGCCCCATCGGCCCGAAGGGCCTCGATGGCGCGAATGAGAGCCCGTTCGCCGTCCGTATCGAGATTGGCGTTGGGCTCGTCGAGGACGACGAGCCGCGGCCGCCCATAGATGGCACGGGCGAGGCCGATGCGCTGCCGCTGGCCGCCGGACAGGAGGTAGCCACCGTCGCCCAAGCGGGTGTCGTAGCCGAGCGGCAGGCGTCCGATCATGTCATGGACGTCGGCCTGCCGTGCCGCATCGAGAACGAGACGGGGATCCGCATCACGCATGCGGGCGATGTTGTCCCTGATCGTTCCGTCGAGCAGCGAAACGCTCTGCGGCAGGTATCCGACCATGTCGCCGAAAGAGCCTCTCTCCCAGAGATAGACATTGTTGCCGTCGAGGTAGACGCCGCCTGTCGTGGGCTTCGTGACGCCGATGAGCATGCGCGCCAGGGTCGATTTTCCCGCGGCCGAGGGGCCGACGATGCCGAGAACCTCTCCAGGAGAAAGCTGGAACGACAGTCCCTTCAGCACGGGGACGTCGGAACCGGGCGGTGCGAAGACGAGGCGGTCGACCTTGAGATCTCCTTGAGTTCTCGGCGTAGGCTTTGTCTCCCGCTTGGGGGCCTGGTTCTGCAGGAGGTCCTGCACGTTCTTCCATGCTGTCATGGCGATGACCCATTGCCGCCAGCCGTCAACCATCGAGTCGAACGGCAGGAGCATCCGACCCATGATGATGCTCGAGGCCACCATCGAGCCGGCGCTGGCTTCCTGGTTGATGACGAGGATCGCGCCGACCGATAGGACGGCGATCTGCATCATGTAGCGGCAGGTGCGAGTCACCGATGCGAGAGCGCGGCTTCGGCGCGTCGTGACGTCGAGAAGATCCTGGGTGTGGAGCTGGCTGCGGCGCCACCGGCTGGCAAGGGCGGGCAGCATGCCCATCGCCTCGATCGCCTCGGCGTGACGTAGGCTGCCGCTGATCTCGCCGATGTTCTGAAGAGCGGATTCGTTGGCGCGCTTCGTCGCCCGCCGTGTCAGGAAATCGGAGAGCAGGCTGAACGAAAGGATGATGATCGCCGAGATCAGGGCCACGAGGCCGTAAAGCCAGTGAAGGGCGAAAAGCACTCCGAGGAAGATTGGGGCCCAGAACGCCTCCAGCGGGACGCTGATGGCATTTCCCACGACGAAGGAACGGATGTCGTTGAGGTCGCGGATCGCCTGAGCCGATTGCGTCACGCTTTGGTTCACGGAGGCAGATACCGCAGCCTGCAGGATGGGGAGGTTCAGCTTGCGCACCAGCTTGCTGGCCATCACCTGATAGGTCAGCGCGCGGACATAATCGAGGGCACAATAGGTCGCGAGCGCGACCGCCGCCACGACGATCAGCATGATGAGCGTGTCGGTGCTCTGGCTGTTCACGACACGGTCATGGACCTGCAGCATGAATAGCGGCACCGTCAGCTGAAGCACATTGATGATCGCACTGAGGATGGCCGCGTAAGCAAGACCAGAGACGAATGCCTTACGCCCCTGATGAAGGAGATCCATGGTTTCCGTATTGGCCGGCTTGGTCATGCAAAGCTGACTCCAAAAGAGGCAATTTTCCGGCAAATCTAAATTTTGCCTAAAACTTATTCGAAGTGAGTTATGAGACAAGAATGGTAAAGCGTCTACCCATAAAGTATGATTCGAAAACTAAATGAAAGTTTCGAATAAAAAGAGAGCTGTAAATGCAGCGTATTATATAGGGGCAGTGTCATGAATAACTATGTTACAGACCCGTGACTGAATTTAATTCGAATTTCGAACTATTTTTTATTCAGAAATCATGGGAATTAAGATGCGAGATCCATTCGACGTCTTGACTGCCGGATCTGGGCGGGAATCTGACAATAGAGAAGTTCGAGGTGCCGATGTGCCCCGGTCCGGTTCGACCGGGGACATGGCATCCTGGACCTCGGCTTCGAGTCAGGGGTTGCCTCGCATGGATACGTCCGGCGTTACGCATATCGACATCGTCCGCGCCATAGAGCGCCTGCACAGGCGATCGCTCGATCTGATCCGAGCCGATCTGATCCAGGCGGGTGTCGACGATCTCAGCCCTTCGCAGGTGATGATGCTGTTCACGATCGGACCGGGCGAGCTGTCGGTTCGGGATCTGATCGAGCGTGGCTACTATCTGGGCTCGAATGCCTCATACAGCCTCAAGCGGCTCGTCGAAGCCGATTACATCATTCGAACCGCCTCTGAGCGAGACAGGCGCTCGGCCCGCATTCGCCTGTCGGAAAAAGGCCGCCAACTCTGTGACCTCATTCGGCAGATCGACAAGGGCTACTACCAGCTCGTCGTGCGGAACGAGGCGGAAGCCCGGGAACTGGAATCCACCTTCCGCACGCTCAAACGGCTCGAGCAGGCATGGAGCAGTGCGTTGCGCTACCGGGAGCTTCCGTCGGATGAGTAGCGCCGTCACCAGCGTGTGACGGCAGCTCGGACAAAGTACTCAGTCGCGTCGTCTTGGTGGAGCGCCGCCGGCCGATTGCACGGAGAGGGAGCCTGCTTCGACGCCGGCTGCCAGGCTCGCCTCGAGATTGGATGTGCCTAGCCAGGAATGGAGAAAACCGGCGTTGAATGCATCGCCGGCGCCTGTCGTGTCGACCACGTCGACAGGGCGAGCGCCGGCACTGGCAACGGTCGATCCATGACAGGCCAAGGCTCCCTGCTCACCGCGCTTGAGCACGACGAGAGGATAGCTTTCACTCAGCCGGCGCAGAATCATGTCGTCAGATGTCTCGCCGGTCAGAGCCTCGCCCTCCTCGACATTCGGGAGGAAGATGTCGATTCCCTCACAAAGTCGAAAGAAATCCGAATCCCGCCGGATCAGCTGATCGTCCCAGCTCGGATCGAGCGAGATCGTCAGGCCTCTGTCGCGCGCCAGTGCGATCACATCCGGGTTGTCCCGAAGCGTCGCAAACTCCGCGATATGCAGGTGAGCGATATCAGATGCCGACAGGGCCCTTTCCAGTGTGGCAGGGCGGGAGGTGCCGGCGCGTCGGGAGATGAAAGCTCTTTCGCCGCCCTTGCTCAGCGCGACGGTCGGCTGTGGGCCGGCATCTTCGGAGCGCTCGATGAAGGAGAGATCGATTCCGCTGGCTTCGAGTTCGGGATCAAGGCTGCGCGAGAGAGAATCGGTTCCAAGGCGCGTGAGAAGTGCCGCCGGTCGCCCAAGGGAAGACAGATGAGCCGCCGTGATATAGGCGCCGCCGCCTGCCGCGATCGCGACATCCTCGGCAAAACGCTCCCGGCCGAGCACCGGCATATCCTGCAGGCCCGTGAAAATGATGTCGCAATAGGTCCGTCCAAGGCACAAAACCTTGTGCCGCCCCGCTGGCTTCCCGATCATTAGGCTGCCAATGCCTTTTCTGTGACCTTGTCGAAATAATAGAGCCGCTCGGACGGAGCATGAAGCGTCAGATGCTCGCCGATCTGCGGGATCTGCCGCCCGGGCGCAGAACCGATGAGGGTCTGACCCGCGGTCTCGATATGAACCAGCGTCTCCGAGCCCAGGGTCTCCACGACGGCGACCGGGCCTGACACGGTGAGGCCCGCCGAATCCGCCTGCGTCGGGACGAGGTCCTGCGGACGCACGCCGACCAGGATATCCGGCGTCTTGGCGGATGACGGCGGAACACGAACGGATCCGCCTGATGACAAATCGGCCCGGCCATCACGCAGAGTGGCGGGTACCAGATTCATCGTCGGGCTGCCGATGAAGCGAGCGGTGAAGACATCGACCGGCTTCTCGTACAGGTCCAGCGGCGTTCCGACCTGAAGAATGCGCCCGTCCCGCATCACGACGATCCTGTCGGCCATCGTCATCGCTTCGACCTGATCGTGGGTCACGAAGACCGAGGTGGTGCCGAGCCGGTGATGGAGACGCTTGATCTCGATGCGCATCTGGGTGCGCAACTGAGCATCGAGGTTGGAGAGGGGCTCGTCGAACAGGAAGGCGGCCGGGTCGCGAACCATCGCCCGGCCGATGGCGACGCGCTGGCGCTGTCCGCCAGAGAGAGCCGAGGGCCGGCGCTCCAGGAGATGTGAGAGACCGAGCGTTTCCGCGGCCTGTTCGACGCGTTGCCGCTTCTCGCTCTTCGAAAGCTTCGAGCGGTAGAGACCGAAGGCGATGTTGTCGGCCACCGTCACATGGGGATAGATGGCGTAGTTTTGGAACACCATGGCGATGTTCCTGTCCTTCGGCTGCAGCTCGTTGACGATACGCCCGTCGATCAGGATCTGACCACCGCTGATTTCTTCAAGTCCGGCAATCATCCTCAGGGTCGTCGACTTTCCGCATCCGGAAGGACCGACCAGGACCACAAACTCGCCTTCCTGGATCGCAAGGTCGATCCCGTGGACGACGGTTGTCTGTCCGTAACGTTTGACAAGACTGTCGAGCTCGATGGTGGCCATTAGCGGGCTCCGAGAAGGGCGGTGAATCGGGATTGAAGGTCCTGCGCTGAGGCCTCGGCACGCTGCTCGATGTTTCGCACCCGGTTGCGGATATCCGAGAGCTCGCGATTGTATCCGTCAATTGCGGAGGAAAGCGCCTTCGGGGCGGGGCCGCCGAAACGGTCTCGAACGGCGACGAAATTCTCCGGCGAGACGATCGTGGCGAAACGTTCCGGGTCGACCTGCGTCCGCCGGCCCGCGCAGCGTTCGAAAGCCTCCTGAAAGGCCTGATATCCGTCGGCCGCGATATCGCCTTCGATGGCGACCACGGCGCGGGCGACCTCCGCCGCGATCTCATGCGCTTCGCGGAAGGACAGCCCTTCCAGGCGAACGAGGCTGTCGGCGAGCTCCGTCACGGTGATGCAGCTGCGGCGGATATTCTGCCGGACGCGATCCGGATTGATCCGCAAGGCTGGAACAAGCGCCGCGAGGAGGTCGAGAACCCGCCCGGCGCTCTCGAAGGCGCCGTAACCGAAGCCCTGGCTCTCGCCCTCGCTGTCGTTCATGTCGGTGAAGGGCGTGTTGTGCAGGATCGTGAGCATCGCCTGTGCCCGTCCGACAGTCTGCGACGCCAGATGGCGCATATGCTCGATGGGAACGGGATTGCGTTTCTGCGGCATGATCGAGCTGATCTGCACGAACGCATTGGGCACATAGACCTGACCGACCTCGAAGCTCGTCCAGAACTGCAGGTCTTGAATGAAGCGGCCGAGATGCAGGAACGTCAGCTCGATCGCCGAATAGGTCGAAGTGATGTAGTCGATCGAGGCGATGCAGCTATAGGAATTCTGCAACGGCCGGCTGAAGCCCAGGAGATGGGCCACCAGGTCCCGGTCGATGGGAAAACCGCTCGTGGTGATGGCGGCCGCACCCATGGGAGACCGGTCGACGATATCCCGCGCGGCTTCGAGCCGGGCGATATCGCGCAGCAGCGTCTCCAGGACGGCACAGAGGTAATGGCCGAAGACGGTCGGCTGCGCCGGTTGTCCGTGGGTATAGGCGACGATGAGCGTATGGCTCTCTCGCTCCGACACCGCGGCCAGTGTCTCCGCAAGCTTTGTCATCCGTTCCAGCAGAGGATCGATGCGATGCTTGAGACCGAGCTTGAACAGGGTGTGGTCGATGTCGTTGCGGGAGCGTGCGGTATGAAGACGGCCTGCGAGATCCGGTCCAAGGCGCTTGCGCAGTTCCTTCTCGATCAGGAAGAAGAAATCCTCCACCTCGCCGGTATAGGTCAGCGTGCCGACGTCGACTTCGCGGTCGATGGATTCCAGCGCCTGCGCAATCGGCCTTGCCTGCTCGATGGTCAGGATGCCCGTCTCGTGCAGCATCACCAGATGGGCGCGGTCGATGAGGCGAAAGCCTTCCACATGGTGATCCTTCGCCCCGTCGAAGAGAGGACGGAGGACGGTTTCCTTGTAGACCGGATCGGGAAAGACGGAGGTGTCGTTGAAGGTGCCTGCAATCATCGGCTTTAGCCCTTGAGTCCGGCCAGCATCACGCCGCGGACGATGTAGCGCTGGAGGAACAGGAAGATGATGAGGGTGGGAAGCGTCGCGATGCTCGCGCCGGTCATGATCTTCTCCCATTGGATGGATTGCTCCACCGCGAAGCTGGAGAGGCCGACCGGCAGGGTATAGAGCTCCGCGCTCGTGGTGACGATGAGCGGCCAGAAGAAGGCCGTCCAGTTGCCGAGGAATGTGAAGATCGCAAGCGCCGACAGGGCGGGGGTCACGAGCGGCATGGCGATCTTCCACCAGATGGTGAACTCGTTGAGCCCGTCGATCCTGGCCGCTTCCAGAAAGTCGTCCGGTACGCCTTCGAAAAACTGCTTCATCAGGAAGGTCCCGAAGGCCGTCATCATGCCGGGGAACATGATGCCCCAATAGCTGTCGATCCATCCGAACTGGCTGGCCATGAGGTACCAGGGCAGCACCAGCATCTCGGTCGGGATCATCAAGGTGGACAGGATGGCGATGAAGACGATGTAGCGGCCACGGAATTGGAACTTCGCCAGCGTGTAGCCGACGAGGCTGTCGAAGAAGACGTTCGAGAGAGTAACGATCACGGCAATGATCGTCGAATTGATGAACCAGCGCGTGAAGCGGCCGTCTCCCAGGATCTCGACGTAGTTGTCGAGCGTCGGCGCTGCCGGGATCACCCGCAGATCGTAGACCTGCGAAGCATCCTTGAGCGACGTGGATAGCATAAAGAGGAGGGGCGTCACCATGATGACGCCGCCGATGAACAAAAGCGTCCAGGCGACAATTCTGCCGGGCCGTACGCGCGACAGGACAAGAGCCGGGGAGGATGCGGCTTCCTTCATCAGCGGTCTCTCATGATGCGCAGTTGGACGAGGGAGATTACGAGCAGGATGACGAACAGCACGACGGTCTGAGCCGCTGCATATCCCATTTCGTAGGAGCTGAAGGCCGTCTGATAGATCATCAGCACGAGGGGCTTCGTCGAATTCAGCGGCCCGCCGGGATCGTTCGTGTTGATGTTGTAGACCTGATCGAAGATGCGCAGGAAGCCGATCGACGAAAAGACCACCAGGAAGACGAGCGTCGGCTTGAGCAGCGGAAGCGTGATCTTCCGCAGAATGGCTCCCTCCGACAGGCCATCGATCCGCGCCGCCTCATAATAGGTGACCGGGATCGCGCGCAGGCCGGCGAGAAAGATGATGATCTGAAAGCCGAGTCCCGCCCAGACCGCCGGTGCCAGCACCGCCGGAAGTGCCTGCGTGGTGGAGCGGAGGAAGGGCTGCTGCGGAATACCGAAAGAGGACAGAATATCGTTGATCACGCCGATCGGAACCGGCTGATAGAACCAGCGCCAGACCCATGCCATCGCCGCCGCCGTCGTGAGAAACGGGAGAAAATACAGGGCGCGGATGAAGGAGTGCATGAACCGCACCCGATCGAGATAATAGGCGATGACGAACGAGATCAGCAGGCTGATCGGCGTGCCGAGGATCAGATACATGAAGGTGTTGCGGAACACCTGCCAGAAGAGCGGGTCGGCAAGAAGCCGCTTGTAGTTCTCCAAACCTACGAAGGAGGCAGGCTTCGTGATTGTCCAGTCCGTGACCGAGAGATAGAAGGCCTGAAAGGTCGGCCAGAAACGGATCACCACATAGAAGACAAGAGGAACCGCGAGGAAGCCCCACGCCCATATCACCTGTTTCTGTCCCAGGCTCAACCGAGACCAGAGGCCGCCTGGTGCGGCGACCTCCCGATGTGCGACGACGGACATGGTTCGATCCTCGCGACGTGGATCAGCGCTTGGCGCGGTCGAGGATCGCCTGCTCGGCCTCGGCGGCCTTGGCGAGCGACGCCTTGGGCTCCTCGCCACCGATGATGACGCGGTTGACCATATCGATAGCGACCTGCCGCTGGGCGAGTTCGTCCTTGAACAGGGTGGTGTGGGCGTATTCCAATCCCTTGAGGAAGGGACCATAGATCGGGTGAGCGGCGTTTTCAGGCGTGAGCGCCGCGGCGCGACGGGCCGGCAGTTCGCCGACCACTTCCATCCAGACCTTCATGGCTTCGGGAGAGGAGACGTATTTCAGGAACTTCTCGGCCGCCGCCAGCTTCTCGCCTTCCGCCTTGCTGGTGATCGCGTTGGCGAAATAGCTGGCATAGTTGCTGCGAAGTCCCTGGGCGTTGGCGGGCAGTTCGACCACGCCCCACTCGAAGGCCTTGATCGTGCCGAAGGAGCCGAGGCGGAAAGTGCCGTCGATGGTCATTGCGGCGAGGCCGGCCCGGAAGGCCGCTTGGCCTTCGTCCATGAATCCGGTCTGGCCGACTTTGTGCTTCTTCTGCAGATCTGTGTAGAAGGTGAGGGCCTTCAGGCCGGATTCATCGTTGTAGGTGACCTTCGTGTCGTTGTCCGTGTAGGGCGTCCCGCCGAACTGACGGATCAGCACCTCGCGCCACCATTGGTGATCCTGCCCGCCCATGTCGAGCGTCATGCCGGCGGAGACGATGTTGCCGCTGCCGTCGCGCTTCGTGGTCTTTTCGGCTGCCGCGACGAGTTCGTCGAGCGTCTTGGGCGGATTATTGGGATCGAGGCCCGCATCCTTGAAGATCTTCTTGTTGTAGAACAGCGCCAGGGAGCGCACGGCGGTCGGCAGGCCGTAATAATCGTTGCCGCGTTTCATCGCGCTCACGATCGGGAAGAAGTCACGCTCGATGTCGGCCGAGGGGAAGGCTTCCGCGCGCAAGGGGCGGATCATCTTGCCGGCGATGAAAGTGTCGGTCCAGCCATAGAAGAGCTGCACCACGTCGGGGCCTTGTCCCGCGAGGATCGCTGCGGCAACCTTGGTCTGGTAGTCCGCATAGGGGAAGGTCGTCTGCTTGACCTTGATATCCGGATTGGCTTCCTGGAACTTGGCGATCAGCTGGGTCATCGCCTTGACGCGGGTGTCGAAGACATACTGCCAGTATTCGATCTCGACGGCCTTGACGCCGGTCGAAGCGAGAGTTGCGACGCCTATTGCGACGCTCGCTAGCATGTGACGAAAACGCATATCCCTCTCCATTATTGCTGGGCTCTGGACACCCATCATTCTCTGGCAGCGGCCTCCCGAAGGACCGTTCCGGCCTGAAGGCTCCACCAGACTCGGCGGCCTGTCAATAAGATAATTCACTTGAGTTATTCATTGAGGCGCGCCATCGTTGGGCCCTGGAGTGATGGTGATGCCCAGAAAATCGAAAGCAGGAACGCCGTCGACAATCGGGAGCAACCCGGAGCGCAACCGTTCACACAACCGTCGGGTGGTGCTCGATGTCGTTCGCCAATTCGGGCCGGTCGGACGCATGGAGATCTCGCGGCACGCGCATCTCAGCACGCAGGCGGTGTCCAATATCGTCGAGGAACTCGTCGCCGACGGGTTGCTGATTGGGGCCGGACGCTTGCGAGCAGGCCGTGGCCTGCCGCCGATGCAATTCACCGTCAATCCCAATGGGGGCATGACCGCCGGCGTGGAGATCGCCGCTGACCATATCTGCACCCTTCTCGTCGATATCGGCGGCCGTATTCGCGCGCAGCGAAGCGTTCCGATCCGACGCAATAATCCCGAGGCGGTCCTTCCGGTCATCAAGGCAGAGATCGAAGCGGCACAGGCGCAATTGAACCCTCCCGTGCCGCAACTCCTCGGGATCGGTGTCGTGATGCCGGGCCCTTTCAATGTCGAGGGAATGTCGTCGGTCGGCCCGACGACTCTATCAGGGTGGTTGGACTTCGATGCTGCCGGCAGCATCGGGCACATGATGGGCGCGCCTATTACCCTCGAGAACGACGCGACTGCCGCCGCCGTTGGCGAGCGGCTGCATGGCGCGGCGAAGGATCTGAAGAATTTCTGTCTCATCTATTTCGGCCAAGGGCTCGGTCTCGGCATCATGATCGACGGGCGTCCGTTCCGTGGCGCCAACGGCAATGCGGGCGAAATCGGTCATGTGCTGGTGAAGAAGGGAGGCAACCTTTGCTCATGCGGGCAGCATGGTTGCCTCGAGGCCTATGCGTCCATTCAGGCGCTGACGGAGAAGCTGTCTGCGGCCGGGGTCACGGATCTCGACTATGCGCGGCTGGAGCAGCTTCACCGCGAGAAGCATCCCGTCATTGCTACGTGGGTTCAGGAGGCCGCCGGCTATCTCGCGCCTCAGGTCGCGATGCTCGAAAACCTTTTCGATCCTGAAGCCATCGTGATTGGCGGTGCTCTACCGCCCAGCCTCTTGGACGATCTGATCCAGGCGATGCAGCCGCTCCCCTTGTCCGTCGCGAGCCGTAGGAATCGCAACGAAGCTCGCCTCATCCAAGGGCGCACGGGCCGGCTGACTGCTGCCCTTGGAGCCGCCGCCCTGCCGCTTTTGGAAACCATGACCCCCCGGCTCGACACCGCTCATGCGGCTCGCCGTGAACAACCGAATGAGGAGATGTCTCTTGCTGGATGATCATCGCCGTCTGGCCCGTGCCGTTCATCAGCCGGCGCTCGTCCGTCTGCACCGTTCCTTGAGCCGCCTGCGGTCGGTGCTGACCGTCATGAATACCGGTGCGCATCCGGATGACGAGATCAACGGCATGTTGTCGGCGCTGCGTTTTGCAATGGGAATGCGTGTCGTCGTTGCCTGTTCCACGCGCGGGGAGGGCGGGCAGAATGCTTTGGGGGCTGAGCGCGGTGCGGCGCTTGGCGTGCTCAGAACCGCCGAAATGGAGGAGGCTGCCCGGCGCATGGATGCCGATGTGGCATGGCTCGGCCACGGACCTGATGACCCTGTTCACGATTTCGGCTTCTCGAAGAACGGCGAGGACACGCTGCGGCGATGGGGCGAAGAGCGTATCGTTGAGCGTCTCGTCCGGGCCTATCGGCAGTATCGACCCGACATCGTCATCCCGACATTTCTGGATGTTCCAGGGCAGCACGGCCACCACCGTGCCATGACGCGCGCCGCTGAAAAGGCATTCTTCATGGCAGCCGATGCCGCGGCGTTTCCAGAGCATGAAAAGTTGGGGCTTCGGCCGTGGCAGGTTTGCAAGTTCTATCTCCCTGCCTGGTCGGGCGCCGGCTATGCCTATGATGACGAGGTGCCGCCTCCGCCGGCAACGCTGATCGTTCAAGCGTCCGGCCGAGACGAGGTGACCGGCCTCGCCTACCGACAGCTTGGCGAATGGTCTCGCGCGGCGCATGCATCCCAGGGGATGGGCGTATGGCGCGACAACCCGGTTGACCGATGGAGCCTGCACGTGAAGCTGCGGGCAGGCGGTTCACCCGTCGAAGAGCGAGATATCCGCGATCATCTGCCCGGGACGCTCGCCGATCTCGCCGCCACCTATAATATGCCGAATGCGGTTGCCGTGAAGTTGCGGGAGGCTCAGGAGCATATCGATGCCGCCATTGCGGCATTTCCTGATCGAACGAAAATCGTCAAGGCACTCGTTTGGGCCGCGTCCCTTATCGAAGAGACACGAGACGGGATTGCTCCGAACGCAATCGATCAGATCAGGCATCGGCTCGAGCGCAAGCTGCGGGAGATCAATGTCGCAATATTCGAGGCGAGCGTCAACGAAGCTCGTGCGGTCTTCAAGGGCTCGTCTCATCCGGGATCCCGGCCTGTGCTCGAAGTTCGCATCGATGCGCCCACTCTGGCAAACCTGGCGATTAGTCCACGACTTCCCGATGGGGTGTCAGCCACTGCGCTTTCTGACAGCAATACCGACTATGCAATCGAGATTCCCGCATCGGTATCCCTGACCGGGAATTATCCTCCAGCCTTCGACTCGTTGAGGGGAAACGGCGCTGCTGGCATCCGCGTCTCCGGCGAGATCGACGGACGCATCGTCAGGGTCGATCTCGATCCGGAGGAGCCGTTCATCATCGGACCTTCGCAATCCCTATCCCTCGATCCATCGACTGTGATCGTCAGGGTCGGAGCGCCGCGGTCGAGCATCTCTCTTCGATCCGTCGGCACGGAGATATCAGGCTGGCAGGCACCTGACGGATGGACTGTGCGGCGGCATGAGGAACAGTGGATTGTCGAGCCGCCCGAGCAGGGCGTCGCTGGTCTTGCCACGCTGGTACCGATGGTGGATGGCCGGCCGGCAAACGCCGTGCGGACAATCGCCTATCCTCATATTCAGCAGCGCGCTTTCATTGCGCTAGCGGATCTCCGGATTCTGGCGCTCGACGTCGCTCTGCCTCTCGGCGCACGCATCGGGTATGTCGGAGGCGGAAGCGACAATGTCGGCGCGCATATGCGTCGCCTCGGTCTCGACGTCACGGAGCTCGGGGAGGCGGACCTGACTGCGGGATCGCTTGCGGGCTTCACCACCATTGTCGTCGGCACCTTCGCATTTGGTCTGAGGCGCGATCTCAAGGTCGCAACCGAGCGGCTGCACCGGTTCGTGGAGGAGGGTGGCCATCTGGTGACGCTCTATCACCGCCCGACCGATGCCTGGGATCCGGAGCGCACGCCGCCTCGCCGTCTCGTCATCGGTTCGCCCTCGCTTCGCTGGCGCGTGACCGATCCTGACGCGCCCGTCACGGTTCTTCTGCCGGAAAATTCATTGCTGGCCTATCCGAACCGCATCGAGGCCGGTGACTGGCAAGGATGGGACAAGGAGAGAGGCCTGTATTTCGCCTCTGAGTATGACGCTGCATATGAAGAGCTGTTGTCGATGAACGACGCAGGCGAGCAGCCGCTCAAGGGTGCGTTGATCTCCGCCCGCATCGGCCAAGGCCGCCACACCCATGTGGCGCTCGTGCTGCATCACCAGCTGGACAAGCTGGTGCCTGGCGCGTTCCGTCTTCTCGCCAATCTGGTTCAGCCTGCCTGAGAGGACATGACGACCGAAGCCGAAACGAGCCCGATTCGGCCTCCCGTGCCGCTGTGGAGCAGTGCGGGGTGGCTGCTCCTCGACATGGCGCTTGTGACCGTGATGCAGGCGATCGTCAAGGCAGAAGGCGAGACCTATCCCGCGATCCAGCTTGTGTTTCTCCGGTCGCTTGTCGGGTTCGTTTCCGTGGCACCGCTCGTATGGCGTCATCGCGCGAAGCTGACCAACTTGTCCAACATTCGCGGACATCTCACGCGCGTCGGATTCAACTCGATCGCGTTGACCCTCAATTTTGCCGCCTTTGCCGCATTGCCGCTCGCACTGGTGACGGCGATCGGGTTTACCCGGCCACTCATGCTTCTGGTCATGGCCGCAATCATGCTGGGGGAGAGCGTCAGCAGGATACGCTATCTTTTCACGGTCCTGGGCTTCATCGGTGTCATCATCATGGTGCGGCCGGATGCGATTTCATGGGACGTGGGATTGCTCGCCGCCTTCGGATCGGTGCTCTTCGGTTCTCTTGCCGTGGTACAGACGCGACGCCTCGCCGGTGAGAACACCGTTGTCCTGATGCTGTTCTATACGGTGGGATTGACGCTGCTGACGTCGATCCCTGCAGCTCTCGTCTGGGTGCCGATCCCGTGGTCGGAAGCGCCGAGCATCATCCTTGTCGGCGTGCTTGCACAGCTTGGTCAATATTGCTGGCTCCAAGCCTACCAGAAGCAGGAGGCGCGGCTCCTCGCACCTTTGGGCTATCTCTCGATTATCTTTTCGGGCTTGGCAGGCTGGCTCTTCTTCGCCGAAATCCCGTCGTTGTCTCTGTGCATCGGCGCCGTGATCGTCATCCTGACCACGATGCTGGCAACGCCCGCCGAGAGGTGGCTCAAGGGCAGGCGGAGCGCTTAAGCGAGGTGGATAAGGGGTACGCAGAACATCGCCATCCCCCATGCGGCCCAATAAAGAAAGGCAAAGGGGCAGTCTTGCTGGCTTGAGCCAAAACATTGTCGCGTCGGGACATCGGAACGGGTTCCAGCGCCGTGGCGTTCTCACCGGAGGAGAACGTTATGCCGACAAAGCTGCCGAACGAAAGAGAGATGCGCCAGCCGGGATCCATGGAACTCGATCCGTCGAGCGAGGGTGTCGCCATCGAGGAAACGCGGCGGTTGATCGCTTCCAGCAAGGTCGAAGGCACGCCGGTGTTCAACCGGGCAGAGGAGCAGCTTGGAACGGTGTATAATTTCATGGTCGACAAGGTTTCGGGCCAAGTCGCCTACGTCGTCATGAGCTTCGGCGGGTTTCTCGGCATTGGAGAGAGCTATCATCCGCTACCCTGGCGGGCGCTGACCTACGACACGCGGCTTGGAGGCTATGTGGTGGACATCGATAAAGATCGTCTCGCCGGTGCGCCTCGATATGGAGCCGATGAGGATCCTTTCACGGACGACGAGTATGGCGCCCGCGTCGACGCCTATTATCGGATCACGCCGACGGCCTGATCTTACCATGTGCCGTGCTAAGGAAGGTCGAGCAGGACAAGGGTGCCATTGTACCAAGCCTTCCGCTTGGGCTGCTCCGGGAAGAATAGTAGCAAAGTAGCGCGAGACAATTCGTGCCGCATATCCGCAGGTGGGAGCGAGCAAAAACACTGCGTGCTCTACTATTGGCTTACCTCTAACGTGGTATAATACTTCTCGCTTTCAGAAATTTTAAGGTATCATTCCTGATTTACTTAGCGAGTTGAGATTTCATTCCGGTAGGAATGGCGCAGCGAAAAGGATATCATTTTGGAAACCCAAGGGATCCGCTGTGTACCAATCCGGGGACGGCGCCGGCGCCTTCGACATTCAGATCGATGCTGCAGACGCGTCGAGTCGTGGTGCTGACCCGGATTCCTCGATCCTTTTTCCCGACAAAGACCTGCTTTTCACAGCTGACTACAAAAAATCGGGTGACGATCTTCTGCTCCTCGGCCCCGAGAAGAACGCTGTCATTCTTGGCTACTACAAGGAGGAACGGCGCCCTGGCCTTGCAACGCGCGAAGGGTCGGGTCTCTCCGGGGCGACGGTGGATGCTCTGGCGGGGTCCGAGACGCCAGGACAATATGCTCAGATAACAAGCGTTCCGGACGGGCGGATCGTCATTGGGCGCGTTGAGAAAGCATCCGGTGCCGTCACGGTCATGCGCAATGGCGTATCGGTTGAGCTGCGTCTCGGCGATGCTGTTGCCAAGGGCGACGTCGTCCAGACGGGATCTGGCTCGTCCCTGACGATCAAGTTCAACGATGGAACGGTCTTCAGCCTGTCGTCCAATGCCCGCATGGTGCTGAACGACATGGTCTACGCTGCGGATTCGAGCGCGAACTCGGCCCTGTTCACACTTGTCCAGGGCGTCATCGGGTTCGTCGCCGGGCGGATCGCCAAGACCGGCGACCTCAAGGTCGATACCCCCGTCGCCACTATGGCGATCAGGGGCACGGCGGTTCACACAGAGATCTCGGCGTTCAGCGGAGAGACCCGCTTCTCCCTCCTCACCGAGCCGGATGGGACCGTGGGGTCGTTCCTTCTGCTGGACAGAACGAACCCCTCGCGGGTGATAACGTCGATCTCTGATGCCCGGGTCTCCACGCTCCTGACGCCTGTCGCGGGCACCGATCCGCGCATCACGCAAATCACGAAATCCACCGACGAAATCCGCGGCGAGAACGACCTGGTAAGGGATCTCTTTCAGGTCTTCTCGCCTGAGCCTCAGAGGCGCGGCAGCAGCGATCCCAGCGATAAATCAATCATCCCTGTCAATCTGCTAGAGAAGCTCAATCCGCTCGATCCCTCGCAACTGGCCGTTTCGCCTTTCATCCGAGAGACGGCAGCGCCCCGAGATATCGTCCTGCCCTTGCAGCCGTCGGTCACGGAAACGATCCGCGGCAGGGGTATCGAAGACGGTCCGCTGATACGGTTGAGCGCCCTGACGGATGCGGCCTCTTCATCAGCCGCCCCTATCGTTCTCCTGTCGGCGGACCTGCCTCCCGGCGTACGGTATATGGCCGGCACGCGAAGCTTCACCCTGGACCCGTCACATCCGGCCTATCAGCATCTCGGTGCAGGTGAGAGGGAGATTGTCACTGTCTCCTATACCTTGGTGAGTGAAGATGGCACCCGCGTTCCGGCTACGGCCTCCTGGACCGTGACGGGGCAGAACGATGCCCCCGTTGCCGCAGCCGATCATATCGCTGCGATCGGCGAGACGGGGCGCACGCTCCTTGCATTGAGGAGCAACGATCGCGACGTGGACGGCGATTCGGTTCGCGTCGTTGCTTGGACGGCTCTGCTCGAAGGCTCCCTCATTCGAAACTCCTCCGGCGATCTGGTCTTCGATCCCGGCGACGATTTTCAGGCTCTCAGCGCCGGACAAACCGCGACGGTGTCCTTCACTTACACGCTCTCCGATGCTCATGGAGCGATGGATACCGCGAGCGTCACCCTGCAGGTCCGCGGCACGGGAACCTTCACATCGCCAAGTCAATCGGATTCGGACAATGCCGTTCTCGGCTTCAACGGCCAGTCGGTCTCGCTGACGGTCGACGCACCCACGGCGACGACAACCTCGACGGCAAATCTCGGTCTGGCCATCGGTCTCGGGCAGGTTCTGCAGCCGCAGATGAACATCGTCTACCTGATCGACATCTCAGGCAGCACTTCCGCCGTCTTCGACGGTGCACCGGTCGGCGATCTCAACGGCGACGGAAGGTCCAATACGATCCTCGACGCCGAAATCGCGAGCCTGATCGCTTTGACGGACAGGGTCCGGGGACTGGGATTCTCGCCCTCCGACGTCTCCGTCACCGTAATTCCCTTCAACGGTGCCTCTGACCCCGCAAATGCCGCGGCGGAAGGAAATGTAAGCGCGGCGACGTTCAGTCTCGGCCAAACGGGTGATGCTGCGATTGCGGATTACCTGAGAGGCCTCGATGCGGGAGGACAAACGAATTTTGCCAATGCCCTGAGAGCAGCCAATGATCGATTGGGAATCCTCGATCAGGGTGGGGAAAGCAACTTCCTGTACTTCCTGTCCGACGGTGCCGGGCAGGGTGCGATCGGGGGCGAACTTGCAACGTTGAATGACGTGTATGGAGCGAAGATCACCGCCCTTGGGGTCGGCGAGAATGCCAACCTCTCCCGGCTGAACGAGATCGATAATACGGGCGGAGCCTCCGTTCTCACCTCGCCCGAACAGATCGATATCTCGGTTCTCGGACGGCCGCTTTCGAGTGGGGCCGTGGCCGATATCGATGTCTTCGTCAATGGAAGGGAAATCATCGAGATCGGACCGGAGGATCTTGTCGCAACGCCCAATGGCTTGGTCCTCATTGCTCCGATCGGCGAGCTCAGGCGACTTGCCGGAGACGCAAATGTCGTATCAGCGACCATCACTTTCACGAGCGGGGAAACGCTTTCGACGCAGTTGAACATCGCGGGCGCACTGCCCCGTTCCACCGACTTCATCTTGTGAGGATACGATGCATCGCATGGCGTATCCGCTTAGTATGAGAGGGTTCGTCCAGCAGGAGAAGCGACATTCGCCGCGCGGATCTCGGGCCGATACGGAGCGGGCCTATCGCTTTCTGGATTGGCCGTTGTGATCGATCTTCTGAAGAGGACGCGCCAATTCGGGGGCGGGAGAATTCTCGGCCTCCTGCTCCTCTTAAGCCTGCTCGCGTTGAGAATCTGGGACCCGGGTCTCACGGAGACGACGCGCCTGAAGTCCTTCGACATCTATCAGCTGATGTATCCGCGCGTGGCTCGGCAGGAGCTGGTTGCAGTCATCGATATTGACGAGCGCAGCCTTCAGGCCTTGGGGCAATGGCCATGGCCGCGCACGGTGATGGCGGAGATGGTTTCGAAGATCGCCGAGCAGGGCGGCACGGTCATCGGCTTCGACGTTCTCTTTCCGGAGCCGGACCGCAGCTCTCCGGAAGTTGCCGCCGAGACATTCCAAGGTCTCGACCCTGCGATGCGCGAAGCGCTCAGTCGTCTGCCCGGCAACGACGCGATCTTCGCGGATGCCATTCGCCGGTCAAAGGTTGTGCTCGGGCAGTCGGGTTATCGTGTCGCGGGAGGAGCGCCGATCGCGCATCCGCCGATCCAGACCGGGATCGCGACCATTGGCCCGGATCCGCGCCTCTACCTCGTCGATTTTCCGCACCTGTTGCGGAATCTACCCCTCCTCGATGGGGCCGCGGACGGACATGGCATCTTCTCCATCATACCCGAGCGAGACGGCGTCGTCCGCCGCGTGCCCGTGGTTGCGGTTGCAGACGGCACGATCGTGCCATCCCTTTCGCTCGAGATGCTGCGCGTCCTGACCGGATCGAGTGCGGTTCTCATCAAAACCGATGCCAGCGGCGTCCGGAGTGTCGGCGTCGACGCGATCGAGATTCCCACCGACGGCAAAGGGCGCGTCTGGGTCCACTTCTCGCCTCCCAATCTGGGACGATACGTCTCGGCGATCGATCTGCTGCAGGGGAGAATACCGGCTGGCAGCCTTGCCGGGAAAATGGTTCTGATCGGGACCTCGGCCGCCGGTCTGCTCGATCTCAAGGTCACTCCGATCCATCCGGCGCTACCCGGAGTCGAATTGCACGCCCAACTTCTGGAGAGTGCTCTGACCGGAACGACGCTGAGCCGGCCGAGCTACACCGCCGTGATCGAACTCGTTCTGGCGACCGTGCTGAGTTTGATCCTGATTGCCTTTGCACCGCGATTGAATGCGGGTACGCTCTTCCTCCTCGGTGGGACGACCGCGGTCGTGACCTTGAGCCTGTCCTGGTATTTCTTCACGTTCCGCGATCTCCTCATCGACTGTACCTTCCCGTTGATGGCAAGCCTTCTGGTCTATGCCGTTCTCGTGTGCACGAACTACGTGAGCGTATCGGCTGATCGCTATCGGATCAGGTCGGCCTTCAACCAGTACCTCTCGCCCGATCTGGTCGAGCAGCTGGCGCATTCGCCGGAGAAGCTGACGCTCGGCGGAGAGCAGCGCGAGCTGACGGTGCTCTTCTCCGACGTCCGTGGGTTCACGACCATATCGGAACACTATAAGGACGACCCTCAGGGGTTGACCACCCTCATCAACCGGCTCTTCACGCCGCTGACGAAGGACATCATCGAGCATCGCGGGACGATCGACAAATATATGGGCGATGCGGTGATGGCGTTCTGGAACGCTCCGCTGGACGACCCAATTCACGAAATAAACGCCTGCGAGGCCGCCTTCGCGATGCTGGACAGCCTCAACGAGCTCAACGAAGAGCGCCAGAGCGAGGAGAGTGAATCCATTCCACCGATGAAGATCGGAATCGGCCTGAACACAGGCGTATGTGTCGTCGGCAATTTCGGATCCGAGCTTCACTTCAACTATTCCGTCATCGGAGATACGGTCAACCTGGCCTCCCGCCTCGAAGGGCTGACGAAGCATTACGGCGTTCCCATCATCATTGGAGAGAGAACTGCCCAGGCTGTGCGGGGTCAGTTCGCCGTTCTCGAAATCGATCATCTTCAGGTGCGGGGAAAGTGGGAACTGGAGCGCATTTTCACACTCCTAGGACGCGTGGAAGTGGCCGAGAGCGCTGCCTACCTGACATTGAATGAGAGAAACAACACGATGCTTGCGGCCTATCGCGCGGCAGAATGGTCACAGGCGCTCGAAATGATCCTGCTCTGCAAGGAACTCGGCAAGAGCTTCGGGCTCGACGATTATTACGATCTCTATGTCCAGCGAATCCGGCACCTGATCGATACGCAGGTCTCGTCCAGCTGAGTTCCCTTCATTGCACCGAAGCTTGAGCCAAATCGATGGCAGCGGTCACAAGAGCCGACTTTCTGATCATCGGCGACCTGTACCCTTGTCCTCTGTTACCTGAAGTCCCGTGTGGTTAGTTTAATGACAGGCTCCTTGCTGCCGTGGCCTTGAGGCAGATGGAGTGTATCGTCACGATTGGCGACCGAGCGCAGAAGATCCGACAGGTCGATCAGGTACTCGGCTACCAGATGGATCACATCGCCTTCGCGCTGAAGCTGGCCGCGACAGCCGATCATGCCGGATGACAGGATCAGGCGGCGGTGCTTCTCATACAGGGATGTCCATATCACGAGATTGGCGACGTCCGTCTCATCCTCGATGGTCATGAACATCACGCCCTTGGCGGAGCCCGGTTTCTGACGCACGAGAACGAGCCCGGCAACTGTGATGCGCTGGCCGGGGCGAATGCTCTTGAGATCGGCACAGGGGACGATGCGGCGGCGTGTCAGCTCTTCGCGCAGGAAGGCGATGGGATGACGCCTCAGCGTGAGGCCCTTCGAGACATAATCCTCGACGACTTCACGTCCGGCTGTCATCGGCGTCAGGGAGACATCCGGCTCGATCGCTTCCGGGCGGAATTGTTCGTCGCGCTCGTCCGCGGCTCCGAAGAGTGCAAGCTGTGTATCGCTCAATCCCTTGATCTTCCACAGAGCATCCCGTCGATTGAGGCTCAAGGAGCCGAACGCATCGGCCTCGGCCAGGCGTTCGAGAGGAGCGATGTGCAGCTTCGCCCTGAGCCATAGATCTTCGACCGATGCGAATGGCTTGTCCTGGCGGGCCTGAACGATCGCATCGGCATCAGCTTCGGACAGGCCTTTTGTCATCCGAAGCCCGAGGCGGAGAGCGAGATACTTCTCAAAACCAGTTCGTTCCAGCGTGCAGTCCCAATGCGAGAGATTGATGTCCACGGGTCGAACCTCGACGCCGTGCTGCCTGACATCGCGGACGATCTGCGCTGGGGCGTAGAACCCCATGGGCTGCGAGTTGAGGAGGGCGCAAGCGAACACATCGGGGTGATGGCATTTCATCCAGGACGAGGCATAGGCGATCAAGGCAAAGGAAGCAGCATGGCTTTCAGGAAAGCCATAGGAGCCGAAACCTTCGAGCTGCTTGAAAATGCGCTCGGCGAATTCCTGCGTATAGCCGCGCTCCCGCATGCCCTGGAGCAGCTTGGTCTGGAACTGCGAGACATCGCCCTTGGCCTTGAAGGTTGCCATGGCCCGGCGCAATTGATCGGCCTCCGAGGGCGTGAAGCCTGCGCAAACGATGGCGACACGCATGGCCTGCTCCTGGAACAGCGGCACGCCCAGCGTCTTGCCGAGCACCCGTTCCAGCTCTTCGGTTGGATAAGACACCTCCTCACGACCTTCACGCCGGCGGATATAGGGATGAACCATGTCACCCTGGATCGGACCGGGCCGGACGATCGCGACCTCGATCACGAGATCGTAGAATTCTCTCGGCTTCAGCCGCGGTAGCATCGCCATCTGCGCCCGGCTCTCGATCTGGAACACGCCGAGCGTATCTGCCTGGCAGATCATGTCGTAGGTTGCAGAATCGTTGGGAGGAATGGAAGCCAGATCGTGACCGACGTTCTTGTGCTTTTGCAGGAGTTCGAACGACCGGCGCATGCAGCCGAGCATGCCTAAGCCCAGCACATCGACCTTCATGAACTTGAGGATCTCGATGTCGTTCTTGTCCCATTCGATGACCTGGCGGTTCTCCATGGCTGCCGGTTCGATCGGCACGAGCTCGTCGAGCCGGTCCTGCGTCAGGACGAAGCCGCCCGGATGCTGCGAGAGATGGCGCGGGGCGCCGATCAGGTCGCGCGAAAGTTCCAATGTGAGGCGAAGACGCGGGTCGTCCAGGTTGAGGTTCAAGTCCTTGAGGTCGCTGGCGCTGACGCCCTCCGTGCTCCAGCCCCGCACGAGGCCGGACAGAGCACTTGTTACATCCTCCGGCACTCCCAACGCCTTGCCAACCTCGCGCACAGCACCGCGGGTGCGGTAGCAGATCACGACTGCGGTGAGTGCGGCCCGCGTGCGGCCATAGGTGTCATAGATCCACTGAATCACGTCCTCGCGCCGCTCATGCTCGAAATCGACGTCGATATCGGGCGGCTCGTTGCGCTCCTGGGAGATGAAGCGTTCGAAGAGAAGTCCGGATTGAATGGGATCGATGGAGGTGATGCCGAGTACGTAGCAGACAGCGGAGTTCGCCGCCGAGCCCCGCCCCTGGCACAGAATGTCCTTGCTACGAGCAAAGTTCACGATGGAATGGACGGTCAGGAAATACGGAGCGTAGTTCAGGTTTCTGATCAAAGCGAGTTCGTGCTTCAGCTGCTGGGTCACCTCCTTCGGCAGGTCCTCGCCATAACGCCCCTTGGCACCTTCCCAGGTCAGGCGCTCCAGCTTCTCCTGTGCAGTCTCGCCAGGCTCCGTCTCGCTCGGATATTGATAGCAAAGCTCATCGAGAGAAAACCGGCAGCGCCTGACGATTTCACCCGTGCGAGCCAGAGCTTCCGGATGTCTCTCGAAAAGGCGCGCCATCTCGGCCGGATCCTTGAGGAACCTGTCCGCATGCCGCTCAAGACGGAATCCGGCCTCGTCGATGGTGCAGCCCTGACGGATGCATGAAACGACATCCTGCAGCATGCGGCGCGAGGGATGGTGATAGAGAACATCACCCATCGCGACACTCGGCACGCCTGCGACTTGAGCCGCCTGCTCGACCTGCCACAGGCGCAGATGCTCGTTGGGAGCAAAGCGCCGGATCAGGGCCATGTAGGCGCGATTCCCGAACGCGCGCTTCAGTCGCCGCAGATTGATCTGCATGGCCTCATCGACATGATCTCCCAGCAGCACTGCGAGCAGGCCCTCGCTCCAGGCTTCCACATCCTCCCAATCGAGGCTGCATTTGCCCTTGCCCGCCCGGCTCTTTCCGAGGCTCAGCAACCGGCAGAGCCGGGAATAGGCGGCACGGTCGGTCGGATAGACGAGAAGCGACGTGCCGTCGGTGAGATCGAGCCGGCAACCGACCACGAGCCGCACGCCGGTTTCCTTCGACGCCTCATAGGCGCGCACGATTCCGGCAAGCGAATTGCGATCGACGATCCCGAGCGCGGACAAGCCGAGGAGCTTGGCCTGCTCGAACAGCTCGCGCGGGCTTGATGCGCCGCGCAGGAACGAGAAATGCGTGGTGACCTGCAGCTCGGCATAACTCATGCGAAGAACCCGTGCATCCACCAGCGTCCGCCCTCGGCGGTCGGCGCGTCGCGGAAGAGCCAGAAGCGCGTGCCCTGTTCGCTCTCGACGCGGTAGTAATCGCGCAAGGACGAGCGCTCGCGTTCGGATGTCCACCATTCCCCGGTGATCCGCTCCGGACCGTCGGCTCTGACCACGCGATGGCGCACCTTGCGCCAGACGAAGAAGGCCGGCGGGTGATCCGGCAGAAGGGCCATTGCCGTCACGGGCTCCGGCGGATCGAGGAGGCGGGCCGGTCGCGGCAGATCCTCAGGCCAATGGGCATCCGGCGCGGGCGCGAGAGCCGGAATGCGCTTCATCGTCCTCTCGGGCACGCGACTTTCGACCGGAGCGAGGCGATAGACACGCTTCGGCCCGAGACGTGCGCTGAGCCGGTCGACGAGACGGCTCAAATCCACCCGGTCCGCATCACCTTCCTTCAACTCCTTCGCTTCGATCTGCCGCTCGCTCAACGGCTCGACCTTGCCGGCAATGAGCACGGCAGCTTCGATGCCGAAGCCGGGATCGATTGTCTGCAGGCGTTCATCGAAGAGCCTGGCGAGATGATCTGCTTCGCGTGTCGCTCTTGCGGTTCCAATACGGAGGGCGACGCTGCAGCGGTCGATCCGTTCGAAGACCAGATCGAGGCGGCGTATGCCGAGGGAGAGCCGTTCGAGATCGCGGCAGAGCCCATCTGCAAGCCGCCTCACGATGCTCTGCAGATCCTCGAGCCGCCCGACCGGCTCGGCGAAGGTGACACGTCGCGCCGGCACATCCTTGGGCAAGAGCGGGTTGAGCGGCTCGACGACGTGCCCGAACGCTTGATCGAGCCGGAGCACGATCTCTTTCCCGAAACGTCGGACGATTGGCGCACGCGGCATTGCCGCAAGCTGGCCGATCCGCTCGATCCCGAGACGATGAAGCGCCTCGACCGTCGCCTGCGGCAGGCGCAGAGCCGGAAGCGGCAGTCCCTCGACCGCTTCGATGGAGCGCCCCGGCGGAACGATGGCCTGCTTTCCATACCGCACCATGCCCCAGGCCGTGCCCGGTGCATCGGCGACGCAGGCATCGGCCTTGATGCTCTGCGAGCGGAGACGCTGGACGAGATCGGTAACGAGCTGCTCCTCGCCTCCGAAGAGGTGAGATGCGCCAGCGATATCGATCCAGATGCCGTCGGGCGGGTTGGGGGCGACGATGGGCGAATAGCCGATGCACCAGCGCGCCAGTTCATGCAGAGAAGCCTCATCCTCCTCCGGCGTCGCATCGACGATGTGCAAACCCGGCACCATGGCCTGAGCATGGGCAATGGTCTGTCCGGGGCGCAGGCTGAGAGCATGCGCGGCCTGATCGACGGCGCCGACCAGACGCCGCGAGCCTTCGGTTCTTACGGTGACAAGGGGCTCATCCTGCGGCGGCGCGCCTTTGCGGCGCCTGATCCGGTCGGTCGGCCAGGTCGGCAGGTAGAGCGAGACGACCCTTCTCATCGCAGGCCTCCAGGATCCAGGTATGGGGTTCACCATTGCGGCAGCGCAGAAGCTCGATCTGCCAGCGCTCCCGGCCTATGCCGGGGGTGGGGATGGCTTCGGACGGGGCAGGGGCGATGCGCCAGCGGGTGACGGCAGCCGTTGGGCTGTCGACCAGCTCCTTTTCGGAAACCGTCCACCAGCGCCGGATGACCAGCGCGGTCACGCCGGTCGATTCAGCGGCAAGTTGCAGGCGGCGCGAGGCTGTCAGGCCCAGGCGCGAAACCTCGCCGATGACGGCCCCAAGCCCCTTCTCGCGCAGGCCTTCCTCTATGAGGGGAAGGACTTCCCGCTCGCGCCGGGCTTCGGCATAGATCACTTGCTTCGGATGCAGTCCGGCACGCATGAGGCCGGGAGCGAACAGATCACGGCGTGTCAGGCACCAGAGGACCGGCCCTTTGAGGCGGGCGGCGATGCCGGCCGTGAAAAGCGTTGTGCAGCCGGCGAATTCGGAAGCAGGCCCCGCTTCGATCATCTCGTGGAGCACGCCTCGGGCCAAGCCGCCTCCGGGCAGATGGCCATCGACAGGGCGCAGACCGAAGGGCAGGGGTTTGGCCTTGTGAGGCCTTTCCAGCCGGGCAATCTGCAGCCGCAAATCGGCAAGCCTGTCCTGTCGCCCGGGTTCCATGGATCCGCGCCAATAGCCAATCTCGTGTTGATGATGTTCCTATTATGTTCTCATTCGAGGGTGAGTCAAATGCACGCAGCGGTAGCTGTGGATTTTGGGGAGAAGAATGTTTCGTGAGGTCAATGGCCTTACTGGCTGACCCTCCTGTCAGCACCAAAGCGAGGCCATCACTGCAGGGCTTCTCCCTTACCAAGAACCGGCCCGCTTTCCACCGATGACTATATGGTCGATCGCGGAAGGGCCCCGCTTGTCCCACCTCTGCGATGCCCTAACATGCTAGTTGGTTCGGGTTCGCGACAGACGAACCGGACCAGGGAAGAACGTTGCCTTAGGAGGATCAGATGACTCGTGTCGCTCGCCTCTCCGCTCTCGCACTCACCGGCTTCCTGCTTTCATCCGTTGCCGCCGTCGCGGCTCCGAAATCGGTCTCCGGCCCAGGACCGGATCCGAACTGCTTCAAGCCCTGGAACGCTCAGACCAAGTACATGCAATGGGACAAGAAGCCCGGACCCTACCGGATCGCGGTGGTCAACGGCTTCGTCGGCAATACCTGGCGCATCCAGATGATCCAGACGGCCAAGGCCTTTGCCGAGCAGGCCGGGATCAAGGACAAGATCAAGGAGCTGAAGGTCGTCTCCACCGGCACCGACGTGGCCGCGCAGCTCGGCGCCATGGAGGACTTCATCAATCAGGGCTTCGACGCGATCATCACCATCGCCGTGGCGCCCGACGGCTTCGACCGCGTCATTCGCCTAGCCGACCGCAACAATGTGGTGATCGTCCCGTTCGACAACGTGCTCGATACCGACAAGGTCATGCAGGTGAACGAGGATCAGCTCGAGATCGGCCGCTCCTCTGCACGCTTCCTTCTGAAGGAGCTGGGTCAGAAGCGCGACGGCAAGATTCTCGAGGTGCGTGGCTTGCCCGGCAACTCGGTCGACCGCGACCGTCATCTCGGCTTTAGGGAGTTGATGGAGAAGGAAGGCAAGTTCCAGATCGTCGAAGTCGTCGGCAACTGGGACGACGGCACGGCGCAGAAGGCCACCGCCGATGCGCTCGCCGTGCACGGCAAGTTCGAGGCGGTGTTCACGCAAGGAGGCTCCACGGGCTCCGTACGCGCCATGATGGACGCAAAGCATCCCTTCGTGCCGATGGCGGGAGAGGGTGAGAACGGCTATCGCAAGCTTATCGCGAAGCATGCGGGCGACGGCCTCAAAGGCTACTCCTACAGCCAGTCGCCTGGGCTCGTGTCGATCTCCATGAAGGCCGCGATCTCGGCGCTGGAAGGCAATCCGATGCCTCAGCTCATCTCGGTCCCGATCCCCGCGGTCGATTACACGACGCTCAAGGACAATGTGAACTTCTGGTCGAACCTCACCGACAACTTCTTCGCGGCCAATGAATTTCCTGCCTGCGGCGTGAATGTCACCGCACCGGAAATCATGGCGAAGGATGCCAAGAACACCCAGTAGAGCCACAAGGCCAACGCGCATCCGTTCCTTCCCCGGCATATGTCGGGGAGGGAGCTTCAGCTTCCGAGCATCGAAGGGGTCCTATGGAACCTGCGCCCTTCTTCGCCCTCGAGAACGTCTCCAAGCGATATGGAGGCGTCCATGCCTTGCGGGATGTGGATTTCGCATGCAGCCGCGGCTCGATCCACGCGGTTCTGGGAGAGAACGGCGCCGGCAAATCGACGCTCATGAAGATCATGGCCGGCGTCGTGCAGCCCGATGAAGGTCGCATGACCCTCGAGGGCACGCCTGTGATGTTTCCCGGTCCGGCGGCGGCGAACCGCGCCGGCATCGTCTGCATCTTTCAGGAGCTCTCGCTGATGCCGGAGCTCACGGTGGCCGACAACATCACTCTGTCGAGCCCGCCACGTCGCTTCGGGCTGATCGACGGCCGTGCACAGCGCCGGCGATCGGAGGAACTGCTCGCCCGCGTCGGCTGCGAGGACATCGACCCGTCGGCGCGTGTTGCGGATCTGCCTTTGTCCCGCCGGCAGATGGTGGAGATCGCGAAGGCTCTCGGGCGCAACCCCAAGCTTCTCATTCTCGACGAGGCGACCTCCGCACTCACGGCGGCCGACGTGGACCTCGTCTACCGCATGCTTTTCGACCTGAAAGCGAGGGGCTTGAGCATTCTCTACATCTCCCATCGCATGCACGAGATCGAGGCTCTGGCGGATCGCTGCTCCGTCTTCCGCAACGGGCGGCATATCGAGACCTTCACGAAGGGGACGCGAAGCCGCGACGAGATCATCGGCCTCATGATCGGCCGCGAGATCGAAGGGCAGTTCCCGCCAAAGCCCGAGCGGCCGCGCCCGGCACCCTTCATCGAGATCCGCGATCTCTCATGGGAAAGCCGCCTCAATGGCGTGACGCTCGAAGCCGGACGCGGCGAGATCGTCGGCTTGGGCGGTCTTGACGGGCAGGGACAGAAGGAACTGCTCCTTGCTCTCTTCGGTGTGCTGCGCGGCGTACGCGGTACGGTGACGGTGGAGGGCAGGACCATGGCCATGTCCTCGCCGCGCGCGGCGAAGAGCGGCCGTGCCCATATGGCCCTGGTGCCGGAGGACCGTAAGAGCGAGGGGCTCATTCTCTCGATGTCGATCGCCGACAACCTTGCCATGGCCTCTCTCGATCGCCTTGCCCGCGGTCCTTTCCTCAGTGCGCGCCGCACGCGCGCGGTCGTGCAGGAGGCCATCGAGCAGATGCGGATCAAGATCGGCGATGCAGGCGATCCGGTCGCGACCCTGTCGGGTGGCAACCAGCAGAAGGTGGTGATCGCCAAATGGCTCGCCACCGGGCCTGACGTGATCCTTCTCAACGATCCGACCCGCGGCATCGATGTGGGAACGAAGCAGGAGCTCTACCGCCTCATGCGCGAGCTTGCCGACGCGGGTGCCTGCATTCTGTTCTACTCGACCGATTACGAGGAACTGATCGGCTGCTGCGACCGGGTCTGCGTCATGTATGACGGCCGCATCGTTCGCGCCCTCGAGGATGAGGCCATCAACGAGCGCAATCTCATCGCGAGCGCGCTCAACATCGTCGGTCAGCGGGAGCCGGCTCATGGCTGATGTGGCCCTTACCTCCGATGCAGCGGAGCCGTTGGAGAAAGCTCAAAGAAGGCGCTGGGGCTTCGGCGCGCGGATGCGGCAGCATGCGGGCATCCTCGGCGGACTTGCGCTCTTCCTTGCGCTCTACCTCTTCTATCAGGCGAACCATCCTCGCGGTTTCACGGGGCAGATCCTGATTCAGAACGCCAACGAGGCCTTCGCACTGGCTCTCGTCTCCATGGCTCAGACGGTGCCCGTTCTCATGGCGGGCCTCGACCTCTCCGTCGGCGCGGTGATGACGCTCGTCGGCTGCATCGCGAGCCATCTCGTCAACGGCAGCCCAGCGGAAATCGCGTTCGGCATCGTCATCTGCATCGCTTCAGGCGCGGCCTGCGGCTTCGCCAATGGCTGCGTGGTGGTTTATGGACGGATCCAGCCGATCATCGCAACGCTTGCCACGAGCGCGATCTATATGGGCTTCGCGCTCATCCTGCGGCCGACGCCCGGCGGCAAGGTGCACGAGGACCTGTCCTGGGCGGTCACGAGCGACGTGAGGGAGTTCGCGGCAACCTTCGGGCTCTTTTCCGATGGCGAGGCCGTCTGGCTGCAGCCATTCGCGTGGATTCCGGTGCCGCTGATCCTGCTCGCCCTCATCATCCTTCTGGTCTGGGTGCCGTTCACCCGTTCCGTCACAGGGCGCACAGTCTATGCCATCGGATCCGCCGAGGGCGCGGCTTATATGTCGGGCCTGCCGATCAACCGAGCAAAGCTCGCTGCCTTCACGCTGGCGGGCCTCTTTGCCGGGCTGGGAGGACTTTTTCTCGCGCTCCAGACATCTTCCGGCAATGCCGACATCCCGCAGGCGGGAGCCTATACGCTGAACTCCATCGCTGCCGTGGTGATCGGCGGCACGTCCCTCGTGGGCGGCAGCGGAAGCGCCATCGGCTCCGTGATCGGTGCGCTGGTGCTGCGCACCATCTCGTTCAATTTCCGCATCTTCGACGTGGCACCTCTTCTCCAGCCGCTCTTCGAGGGCCTCGTCCTTCTCGCCGCCGTGAGCCTCGGCGGGTTGAAGCTGCTGCGCCTGAGGAACAAGCTCGAGGTGTTCCGGTGAGCAAGACCGCCACGATACCTGCGCCGCAGGGCTTCCGCCTGAAGCCTGATGATAAGCCTGTCATTTTCGCAGCCGGTTTCGTGCTGCTCATCCTGCTCGTCGGGACCGGCTACACCATGCTGACGCAGGGCAGCGCGCCGCTGCTGCAGCCGCAATATCTCCTGCAGCAGCTTCAGGTGGGATCTTTCCTAGGCATCGTAGCGGCCGGCCTCATGCTGGTGATCCTGCTCGGCCATATCGATCTCTCGGTGCCCTGGACCCTGACCGCGGCCGCCATGATGGCAACCGCCGTCGGCGGGCCGTGGGCCATTCCTGTTGGGCTGGGAATCGGTCTTCTCGTCGGCATCGTCAACGGGCTTGGCGTCGCGTATCTGCGGGTGCCGTCCATGATCTTCACGCTTGGAATGAACGCCGTGATGCGCGGCCTCATGGTGGCTCATACGGGCGGTTTCGCACCGCAGACGGCGGCGACCGACCTGATGCAGTATCTCGCGGTCGCGCGCATCGGCGGCGTGATCCCGGTCGCGCTCCTCGTCTGGCTTGCGGTCTCGGCATTGGTCGTCGTCATTCTCACACGCACGACCCTCGGGCGTGCGATCTATGCCATCGGCAATCGCGAGCGTGCCGCCTATCTCTCAGGCATCGACACGAACCGCGTGATCCTCATCGCCTTTGCCCTTTCGGGCGCTGCGGCGGGCCTCGCCGGCGTCCTTCTCGCCGGCTATTCCACGAAGGCCTATCAGGGCATGGGCGATCCGTACCTGCTGCCGGCGATTGCCGCCGTCGTGATCGGCGGCACCAACATCCTCGGTGGGCGCGGGCGCTATCTCGGCACGCTCGTGGGCGTCATCCTGATCGTGCTCCTCAATTCGGTGCTCTCGATCATGCAGATGCCCGAGGCCGGCCGCCAGATCATCTACGGCACCGTCATCATCGCGATGCTGCTCGTCTACGGAAGGGGCGAGCGCGTAACCGGATAGGCTCGCCCGCTATCCTTCCAATCAGTCCGGCCAGCGCATGATGGCTTGCGAAGCCCTATTGCGCCGGCCCTCGAGTGGGGTCGCGATGATCTCGTTCGACCGCCGGGCCTTCTCCAACTCTTCGACGATGCGCTCCGCGACGATTCTTTCCTGACCGGGATGGAGATTGCAGGGATCGAGATAGAAGTAGCCATGCTCGACCTCGTGGTCGCGCACGATGATCGGTGTCTGACCGGTTGCGAGGGCATCGGCCAGATCCCAGGCCGTGATATGCGCGCCCTTCGGCTCGATGGCGACCTTAAGACGGTCGAGCGGGTTGTTGGTCGGGTCTGCCTCGCGGATCGGCGTCACGCCGGGGCGGCCGGAAAGTGTCTGCTCCCAGAGTTCGAGATAGCGCGTCTCGCGTTCGCGAACGGCCGCATGGTCGCGCTTCTCCCAGGCTTCGAGCGCAACGATGGTGCCGAGGATGCCCTCCTTGCCGACCTTCATGCCGCGGCCGATGCCCATGTTCTGCATGTAGGTTGCACGCACGAGCTCGGTTCGTCCTGCCACGATGCCGCCAGTGGGACCGCCGAGGAACTTATGGGACGAGTAGAGCGCGATATCGGCGCCGGTGGCGAGAAAGCCCTTCAGGTCGTATTCCGACGCCGCGTCGACGATCACCGGCACGCCGCGCGCGTGGCAGATCTCGACGAATTCTTTCAACGGGATCTGCCCGTATTGCACCGTGTGATGGGAGACCACATAAACCGCAGCAGCCGTCCGCTCGTTGATGGCTCCGTTGAGCTGATAGCCATGGGCCGATGTGGCCTGTCCGACAGGCACGACCTTCGCGCCCGACAGGCGGATTCCCTGCTCGACCGGCGCGCCATAGCCGACCATGTGGCCGGTCATGATCAGCACTTCGTTCTTGAGGCCTTCCGTATTGGGAAGCCGCTCGACGGCCGCCAGGTCGCAGCCGGTCATGGCGCCGGCAACGGCCAGCGTGATTCCCGCCGAGCAGGACGCCGTGACGAAACCGGCCTCGGTGTCGCACAGGCGGGCAATCGTGCGGCTCGCCTTCTTCTGAAGATCGCCGACTTCGACGAATTGCGGCAGGATCCCCGAGACGGTCGCGACAGCCTCGGGGACGACGATGGAGGCGCCGAGGGACGTCATCGTGCCGGAGACGTTGATGATGGGGCGAAGGCCGAGGGCAGGGCGGATGTCTTGCTGGGTCATGGGGCTCTTTGTCTCTACATTTTATGTTGCCGGAATGGCGGTTATTCCACTATTGAGGAAGTATGTAACGGGACGCAGCCAAGCGTGATGGCGGGTCGCAATTCCCGAAGTTCGGAGGAGATCCAGTGGACACCAAGTTCCCCGATGTTGCGAAGGCCGCGCCCGAGAAGCGCAGCCGTGGGGCGCGCGTCAGCGGCATCGACCGTGCCTTGCAGATCCTGGATTTTCTGCAGGCGGAAATGAAGCCGGTCGGCGCCTATGCGGTGGCCAAGGCCGTCGGGGCGCCGCTCTCGACGGTTTATGTGATCATCGAGGACCTGGTCGAGAAGCGGCTTCTGCAGCGCCGCAGCGACGGGACAGTCTGGCTCGGGCCGCGGCTTTATCATTACGGCCTCGCTTATGCCCAGTCCCTCGACTTTCTCAACATCGCGACGCATGAGATGCAGGACCTGTGCCGGGAGGTGGAGGAAACCATCCAGATCTGCGGGCGCGACGGCGACCATATGGTCGTGATGGCCATGGCCGACGGACCGGGGCATTTCCGGGTGACGTCCAAGGTCGGTTCGCGGGTGCCGCTGAACTGGACGGCTTCCGGGCGCCTTCTCCTGGGCCACCTTCCCGATGCGGAGCGCCTCGGTGTCTTCAGGCACGCGGCGAAAGTGTCGCCCACCGGCCGCGCCAATACGAATCCTGAAACCCTGTCGGAAGCCTCGGTGGCTGCCTTGCGGGAGCGCCTGTCGATCCAGATCAACGAATCCGATTTCTCGGTGGCCTGCATTGCCTCGCCGATCTGTCAGCCTTCCGGCGAATGCATCGCGACGATCTCCATCGTGTTGCCTGAGCATCGCGTGGTGCAGGACCGCGAGCGCTACACCACGGCCGTGCGCACGGCGTCCGAAAGGATCGAGGCAACATTGGGCTGGCGCTGATCCACGCATGAGGAAAAGCCTCATTCCTCGACGGCGACGATGGCTTCGATCTCGACGGTGATGTTATTGGGCAGAGAGCCGAAGCCGACGGCGGAGCGGGCATGCCGCCCGGCCTCTCCGAACACCGCCATCATGAGATCGGAGCACCCGTTGATCACTCTGGGGTGCTCGCCGAATTCCGGCGTCGCATTCACCATGCCCAGCAGCTTGACGACGCGCTTCACCCGCGACAGGTCGCCCAGCGCATCCTGCATGACCGCAAGTAGATTGATCCCCGTCAGCTTGGCGTGCTCATAGGCCTCGTCGGGATCGACGTCGAGGCCGACCTTTCCGGTATGGAGATAGCCATCGATCTCCTGCGGTCCCTGTCCCGACAGGAACAGGAGGTTTCCTTCCTGCACATGGGTCACGAAATTGGCGATCGGGCTCGGGGGCTTCGGCAGGGCAATGCCCAGCTCCCTTAGGCGCTCGTAAGGGTTCGACGTAGTCAGATATTGAACTTCGTTCACAATGTCAGTCCTTGAGAAATCACTTCAGAATCGCCCTGCCGAATGCAGGCGACGTGATGGTCCGATCCGATATCCTCTAGGGGAGGAACGATCTCGGCGCAGGCCTCGACCGCATAGCGGCAGCGCGTGCGGAAAACGCAGCCGGATGGCGGGTTCATCGGGCTTGGAATATCGCCCTTCAGAACGATGCGCTGTCGGCTCGCCGCCGGGTCGGGGATCGGAGCCGCGGAGAGAAGCGCCTGCGTATAAGGATGGCGCGGCATGGCATAGATCTCGCGGCTCGGCCCACGCTCCATGACGCGCCCGAGATACATGACGACGACCTCGTCGCAGAGATATTCCACCACCGACAGATCGTGCGCAATGAACAGCATCGTCAGGCCGAAGCTCTGCTGCAGATCCTGAATCAGGTTGAGAACCTGCGCCTGCACCGACACGTCGAGCGCGGAGACGGGCTCATCCGCCACGATGAAATCGGGCTCCACGGCGAGCGCCCGCGCAATACCGATGCGCTGGCGCTGCCCGCCGGAGAACTCATGTGGAAAACGGCGCGCCGCATCCGGGTTGAGGCCAACCCGCTCGAGCAGTTCCGCGATGCGGTCTCGCCGGGCGCTGCCCTTGACGGGTCGGTGGATATCCAGCGCTTCGCCGATGATCTGGTCGATGCGCAAGCGCGGATTGAGACTGGAATAGGGATCCTGGAAGATGATCTGGAGACGGCTGCGATAGGCCCGCATCTCCCGCTCCGGCAACGTGCGCAGATCGACACCGTCGAAGACGATGCGGCCCTCGTTCGGCTCGACGAGCCGGAGCGTGCAGCGGCCCGCCGTGGTCTTGCCCGATCCGGATTCGCCGACGAGGCCGACGATGGTGCCGCGCTTCACGTCGAAGCTCACGCCATCGACAGCCCTGACGGTGCCGCTGCGGGTCTGGAACTGCTTGGTGAGCCCCTGGACGCTTAAGAGAGTTTCCGTGCTCATAGGGCCTCATGCCTCCAGCATCGGCTCAGATGGGACGGGCCGGCCGTCATGAGTGGGGGGGCCTCATCGCAATGCGGAATGCGGTAGGAGCAGCGTGGCGCGAAGCTGCAGCCCGGCGGCAGGGCGGTCACGCTCGGCACGTTTCCGGGAATAGGATTGAGCCGAAGCCTTTCACCGGCGGCGCCACGGTCCCGCGATGCATTGGGGATGCAGGCCAGAAGGCCGCGGGTATAGGGATGCTTCTGATGTGCGAAGAGGCCCGAGACGGGGCTCTTCTCGACCACGCGCCCGGTATACATCACCACTACATCGTGAGCGATCTCCGCCACGACGCCGAGATTGTGAGTGATGAACAGGATGCTCATGCCGATCTCGCGCTGCAGCCTGCGCAGCAGATCGAGGATCTGGGCCTGGATGGTCACGTCGAGTGCGGTCGTCGGCTCGTCCGCGATCAGCAGGTTGGGATTGCAGGAGAGTGCGAGAGCGATCATCACGCGCTGGCGCATGCCGCCCGACATCTGATGCGGGTACTCGTCCAATCTACGGTCTGCCGCCGGAATCTCCACAAGATCCAGCATCTTCTTTGCGCGCTGGCGCGCCTCGGCTGCCGAGACAGGCTCGTGAAGCCGGATCATCTCCATGATCTGGTCGCCGACCGTGTAGAGCGGGTTGAGGCTCGTCATCGGCTCCTGAAAGATCATGGCGATCTCCCGGCCACGGATGGCACGCATTTTCCTCTCAGGCAGAGCGGCGATGTCGACGATCTGGCCCTGGCTCGTGCGATAGAGGATGCTGCCGCCGACGATCCGCCCCGGCGATGACAGGAGGCGCATGATCGACAGGCTGGTGACGGACTTGCCCGATCCGGATTCGCCGACGACCGCGACCGTCTCGCCGCGCCGCACGTCGAAGCTCACCCCGTCGACCGACTTGGCGACACGGCCGCCGAGCTCGAAATGCGTCTGCAGATCCGAGACCTTGAGCACGATATCGTCGGGAAGCACCGTCATCGGGCGTTGATCCACCCGCAATGCGGACAGGCGGAGCTTTCCAGAGCGGATTTCCGCGGCGGGGCATAGCGGCTCGCCTTGACGGCCTCCTGGCCGAGGATCGTCCAGATCGGCTCGATCAGGCGAGGCAGATGCGCGTTGTAGCCCATTGAGTCGACGATCCGCAGATCGCTGTCGTTGACCTCGAACAATGTGAATTCGGCGCGGGTGCCGGGGGAGAGCAGGTTCTCAGTGGGAAGCCCGATCACCTCCATCGGCGCACGCGTGGAGGCGTCGATGACCGCCTCGAACGGCATCCCGACCGACAGAAGCTTCGACATGGTCGTGCCCATGTCCCAGACAGGGTTGTCGAGGGAGCGCGCATGCAGGTCGGTCGAGATCGAGAAGGGCAGAAGGCCGCGCTGGATCGCAAGTTCGGCGACCTTGAACGAGAACGAGGCGCCGCCATGGCCGACATCGAGGCGGATCCCGTCCTTCGCGCAGCGCTGCGCGAGCTGGAACAGGTCCTCGTCCTCCATGATGTTGGCGGCCGCCTTGCCGTTGAAGCAATGGGTCACCACGTCGCCCGGCCCCAGAACCTCGAGAACCTCGTCGAAGACCGGAGGCGGCTCGCCCACATGCACCATCAGCGGCAGCTTCAGGATCTTGGCGACCTTCTTGGCGATCTTCACGGGCGTGATGCCCCACGCACCGACGATGACGCCGCTCGCACGCACCTTGATGCCGATGATGATGTCGCGATTGGCCTCGACGCAGGCGATGGTGCGGTCGATGTCGATGGAGCGCATGTCGATCAGTTCGCTGACGCGATTGCAGGCGACGAGGCCGATCGAGCCGATGTTGAGAAATGCCTTGATGCGCTCCCTGGCCGGCTCGATGATGTATTCGCGGAAGCCATGGAAATTGGCTTCTCCGGCTGATCCGGCATCGACGATGGTGGTCACGCCCCGCTCGATGCCGCAGACCTGCGGCTTGATGGAGATGTCGGTGCCGCCGTGCCAGACATGGGCATGCAGATCGACCCAGCCGGGCGAGACATAGGCGCCCCTGGCGTCGATGCGGCGAGTTCCATCGGGTGCAGCGAGCGACGAGCCGACGCCGGCGATGTTGCCGTCCGCGCCGACCAGGATGTCGGTCGCTTCCTGAGGCACACCCTTGCCGAAGCCGACGGGCTTTGCGCCAGAAATCAGCAGGGGAGATGCGTCCGCATGAAAAGTCATGAGATCAAAGATCCTTTCTCAGGCGCGGATCGAGAAGGTCTCGGAAGCCGTCGCCGACCATCTGCAATGAAAGAACGGAGAGGATGATGGCAATGCCGGGAAACAGCGTCATCCAGTCGGCCTGTCCGATATATTGCCGCCCGGCGGCAATCATCGTGCCCCAGGTCGGAATCTCCGGGCTTACGCCGAGCCCGAGGAACGACAGGCCTGCTTCCGCCAGCATCGCGTAGGCGAAGATGAAGGTGCCCTGGACGAGAATGGGAGACACGAGATTGCGCAGAACGTGCCGGCTCATGATGCGCCATGTGGGCACTCCGAGCGCACGGGCAGCCTCCACATAGGGCAACTCGCGGATCACGAGCGTCGAGGCGCGCACGATGCGGGCGAGGCGCGGCGTATAGACGATCCCGAGCGCTACGATGACCGTGACGAGGGACGGGCCCAATGCGGCAACGAGCGCGATCGCCAGGAGAATGTCGGGAAAGGCCATCATCGCATCGATGATGCGGGCAATCGGCGTGTCGAGACGGCGGAAGAAGCCGGCGACGAGGCCGAGCGTGACGCCGAAGATTGCTGCGAACGCCACCACCGAAACGCCGACGAGCAGGGAAAGGCGGCCGGCATAGATGGTGCGGCTGAAGACGTCCCGGCCGAATTCGTCCGTGCCGAACCAGTAGATTCCGCTCGGCGGTTTCAGACGGTTCACCACTGACAGGCGGCTCGGCGAGTAGGGCGCGATCAAGGGCGCCAGGATCGCCAGCGTCGCAACAATCAGCAGGATGAGAATGCCGGCCATGACCGTCCTGCGCGTGATCAGCCGCGAGACGAAGCTGGCCTCAGTAATGGCAGGGGAGCTGACGGCGGCCATCAGTAGCGCACCCGCGGGTCGACGAGCAGATAGAGCATGTCGATCAGGAAGTTGATGAGCACATAAAGTGCGGCAACGATCAGAAGAGCGCCCTGGATGACGGGATAGTCGCGCCGCAGGACGGCAGAGACGACGAGATTGCCGACGCCGGGAAGGCCGAACACGGTTTCCGTCACCACGGCGCCGGAGACGAGAAGCGCCGCCGTCAGGCCGATGACCGTGAGAACCGGAATGAGTGCGTTCTTGAAGGCATGCTTCATGACGACGCGAAACTCGCCCATGCCCTTGGAGCGCGCGGTGCGGACATAATCGTCATTGAGGACGTCGAGCATGCTGGCCCGGGTGAAGCGCAGGATCAGCGCGGACGAGACGATGCCGAGCGAGAGAGCGGGAAGGACGAGATGCGAAAGCCGCGTGGCGAGGCTCGCGCCGGGGCCGCCATAGCCGGAGACCGGGAAGATGCCGAGGCGCACCGCGAAGAACTGGATCAGCAGCAATCCGAGCCAGAAACTCGGAACGGATGCGGCGAGCATGGCCAAGGTCGTTGAGACCTGATCGAAGAGCGATCCGCGCCAATATGCCGACAGGATACCGACCGGAATGGCGATCAGGCCCGCAATGAAAATGGAGAACAGCGTCAGAAAGAAGGTCGGCTCCGCGCGGTCCGCCAATGCGGAGAGCACGGGGCGGTTGAGAAAGATCGATTCGCCGAGATCGCCTTGCAGCAGCTGGCCGAAGAAGATGCCGTACTGCACGATGAGCGGCTGATCGAGGCCGAGGCGGGCGCGCAGGGACGCAACATCCTGTGCGGTGGCATCCGGCCCGAGCATGACGGCCGCGGGATCGCCGGGGGCGATGCGCACGATGATGAAGACGATCGTGACCACGACGAACATCACGGCGAGCATGCCGAGAAAGCGTTGAATGACGTAACGGCTCATGCGTCCATATGCATAAAAGAGGAGTCGGGGAGCGCTCGCAGATGCGCTCCCCGGTTTGCTGTGGTGTTACTTCTTGACCGATACGTTCCAGAAGTACGGCCAGGGTGCGGGCACGACACCTTCAAGCTTCGGCGATTGTGCCGAGAGAGCGTTGAAATCGCCGATCTTGACGCTGGGCGTCTCGTCGTAAATGACCTTCTGAACCTGGGCCCAGAGAGCGGGGCGCTTCTGCGGGTCGCTCTCGGTGTTGAAGGCATCGACGGCCTTCTTGCGTTCCGGGGACGACCACCAGCCGGGGGAGCTCTCGGACAGCTGACCGATGAGAGCCGGCTCCGGCAGGAACGGGCTGTGCGTGATGTAGATGTCCCAAAGCGCCGGATCGCCGCGCCGCTGCGTCAGGGTCGCCCAATCGACGACCTGAAGATCGACCGCGAAGCCGGCCTGCTTGAGATACTCCGCCGCGACCTGCGCCATCTTGTAGTGGAACTCGTACTGGCGGCTGGTGAGGATGCGCAGCGGCCCGCCCGAATAATTGGCCTTCTTCAGCAGCGCCTTGGCCTTGTCGGGGTCGGCGACATTGTAGCGGCCGTCGACGCCCGCATCCGAATTCCACACATAGCCCTTCGGATACATGGCGCCGTCGAGCGAATAGAATTCGGGATTGCCGAAGGCAGCTGCCAGCATGTCTTCCATGCTCAGCGAAAGCCGCACGGCCATGCGCGCGTCGACATTCGCCATCACACCCTGCTTCGTGTTCATCACGAAGACCGGCCAGCCGAACGGCTTGAGAATGACGGGCTTCGATGTCTGCAGGTTCTTGATGCGATCATAGGCTTCGACCGGGAGCGAATCCACATAGTCGAACTGCCCGGAAATCGCGCCCTCGACGCGCGTATTGGGATCTGGAACCGGAACGAAGCGGATCTCGTCGAGGATGGGCTTGCGCGCTCCGCCATAGCCATTGCCGGCGCCCTCGAGGGGCTTGTAGGCTTCGTTGCGAACGAGCTGGATGTATTGATCCGGCTTGCGCTCCTTCAGCTTGTAGGGGCCGGTCCCGACCGGGTCCTTCATCGGAACGTCCATCTTCTCCGCAGGCATGATGACTGCCGCGGAGTTGTTGAACGCCAGAAGGGCCAGCAGAGGAGCGTAGGGCGTCTTCAACGTCAGCCGCACGGTCGAGGGGTCGACCGCTTCCAGCTTATCGACATTGCCGGCGACCTGCTTGCCGCGGGAGCCCTGTTCCATCCAGCGTTTCAGCGAGGCAATCACGTCTTCGGAGGTCATGTCCGAGCCGTCGTGAAACTTGATGCCGTCCCGCAGCTTGATCGTATAGACCTTTCCGCCGTCGGTAACCTCGGGCATGCTCGCTGCAAGGAGGGGCGTGACCTTCCAATCCTTGTCGAAAGTGAACAGAGTCTCGAAGAAGTGCTGGGTGACGATCCCGACGAGATCCGCGGTCGAAACCATCGGATCGAGGGTCGGCGGCTCGCCGATCGTCGCCACGTTGATGACGCCTCCTGACTGAGCCAGGACTGGTCCTGATCCAAGGATGACCAGGCTGGACAGCAACACTTCCTTGATCCTCATTTCTCACCCTCTTGCTCTATAATTATGGATTAGTTGCTTTAGTTATGAGATAGTGAGCCAGTGCGAGGGCAAGGTCAAGAGTTCCCATAGCCGTCGGGCATGGGGTCTGTGCGCATCATTGTGTGGGGAAGGCTCTGTGCCTTGCTGCCAAAGGCAAGTATTGGCGCCGGCGCGGGGTGCTGCTCAGCACGCATCGCGACCCGGTTCTTCGGCTGTGCCGGTCAGGTAGCGGTCAATGTGAGGATTGTGGACGTGGAGATAGCAGCTGCGTTCTAAACCATGTAGCCAGCCACGGTGATCATCGCAAACGCTGCCACGCCGCTGACGACCAGGACCAGTTGGAAAAGCAGTTCGAAGACATCGGCATGGACCAGTTTCATGGCAACGATACTCTTATGACGTCGGCGAAGCGGTCCTGTGATCCGTGCAAACGACCCGCTTCACGGCGCTTTAAGGCGCGTGATGAGTGGACTAGGACGCAGGAAGCCCCGCACCTTCGTACTCCATGCCGATGAGGCTTGATCGGCGAGGGACTGTGCGGGAGCTAGATCCGATCGCTCATGCCGGACGGCGTAATGACGACCGATGCCTGGGATCCGGTCTCGCAGGAATTCGTCGCAAGAGCCAAAGCGGCCCAACGGGCCTCTTCCTCGGTCGTATACTGGTACAGAGTTTGCCCCTGGAAAATCACAGACCAGAGATCTTCACGCATTTGAACGACTTCAAAACGCTGCATATCCCGTCCCCCTTTAGTCCCAGTAGCGTAACAGTATGATCTCGCATCTGCAGCATTCCGGAGGTGGTAGCCCGACGACCGAAGGGATAGTTTCCGGCATCCCGGTGAGGCCTAACCCCAAAGTATGTGTGCTGCAGCACAGCTAGGCTTCTATGCCCATCTATCTTTGAGAGATCATCAACTCGCTGCAGATCTTGGGGGGCGGGGCATGACACAACCGAAGCCGGACGCCGCCGAACCGAGTAGCCAGGCCATTAAAGAGCACGTGAAGGCAATGCTGCGGAGGCTCCTCGATCGTGTTCAGCGCGATACGCCGACAGGTGCTGCCGCTCAAACCGGCTGAAACGCGAGCAAACGCCTCGCGATCAGCGGCGCTCGGCGTAAGACCGGGCCAGGACGGCGCAGACGAGGAGCTGAATCTGATGAAACAGCATCAGCGGCAGGATGACGGCGCCGATCATGCTTGCCGGGAAGAGGATGCTCGCGATCGGCACGCCGCTGCCCAGGCTCTTCTTCGAGCCGCAGAAGACAAGCGCGATCTCATCCTGCTTCGAGAAGCCGAGCAGACGGCTTGCCCCGGTCGTGATGATCAGGACGAGAGCGAGGAGCACGCAGTTGAGAACCACGAGAACGATCAGATCGCTTGGGGCGAGCTGGTGCCACAGATCGGCGATGGCCGCTTCGCCGAACGCATAATACACGACCAGAAGAATCGCGCCGCGATCCACGATGCTCGTCAAAGCCCGCTGGCTTTCCACCCACCTTCCGATCCAGGGACGCATGAGATGCCCGATGAGGAACGGCACGAGGAGCTGCATTACCACCTCGCCGATGGCATTGAGCGATACGCCGCCCTGCGTCTGCGTGAGAAATCCCATGAGGAGCGGGGTGAGGAAAACGCCGATGACATTGGAGGCGGACGCGCTGCATACGGCTGCGGCGACATTCCCGCCGGCAATCGACGTGAAGGTGATCGAGGACTGGATCGTGGACGGAAGAAGGCAGAGATAGAGGACGCCAAGGGCGATGCCGGGCGCGAGGTAGGATTGCAGGTAGGTCTTGGTCAGCAGTCCCAGAACCGGAAAGAGCAGGAAGGTCGCGGCGAACACCATCAGATGGAGGCGCCAGTGGACGGCGCCCTGAATGATCGCCTCGCGGGAGAGGCGAGCCCCCTGCAGGAAGAACAGGAGAGCGATCGAGCCTGCGATCACGACCTTCAGGACAGGAGCGCCCACTCCCGTTGCCGGCAGGATCGTGGCGGCGATCGCCGTCGCCACGAGAGCGAGTGTGAAGCGGTCGGGACGCAGAAGGGACAGCACTGACATCGCCCGTGAACTCACATCGCGGCCTGTGCACGATGTCCGAAGAACCGCGAGTCCTGGTCGCGGCGGAGTTGCATCAGCGCCAGTCCGTCTTCCATCTCAAGATCGCGCATGCGGATCTCCTGTCCTCTCGCAACAGGTGCGGCGAGCCGGCAATCGGAAGCGAGGTAGAACGGCGCCGGCGCGGAGGGCACAAGAGACTGCGCCGGTCGGAATTCTGCGGTGACGCCGGCAATCGTGTGGTGATGCCCGCCCATGGAAAGCACGGTGCCGGCCGCAAGGTCTTCCGTCGCCACGGCCACGAGGTCATAGCGCGGCCGGTAGTCGGAACCATATCCCGACTGGCGATGGATTGCGGCGTCGAGAATGCTTGTGGCAGCCTCGAGCCCGAGCAGATGGCGCGGCAGGAAGATCATAGCGGTGTCGCCGGTGCGGCTCACGATATGGCCCTTCTGTGCCAGCATCTCCCAGCTCGTCGCATCGTCGCAGCGCACGACCACGAAGACGCCCCCCGCGAAGCTGATCTCGTCCGGCTTGCGCAGGCAGTGGAACACGTCGAGGCGGCGATCGCCCGAGAGGATGCCGCCTCCTTCCCGATGAGAAAAGATCGTCGGCACTTCACCGATGCGGGCAAGCGGAGCGTGGAGATCGAGGCGGTCCGGCTGCAGGCCGGTGGCGTTGGCGACCACCATGAGCTCGCACAGATCCGGCACGGCCCGTTGAGGGAAGCCGGAGATCGCGGCATGGCGGGCTTCGAGAAGCTCCGAGACTTTCCTCGTTCCAAGATCCCAATGAGGAGCGAGGTCGACATTGTCGGCGGAGCGCTCATTGCTGCTGAGACGGCCGGTCGCAGGATCGAAAACGAAGTCGTACTCGCTCGACTTTCCCGCCGCGACCAGGTGGAAGCCCATGACTTCTGCCCAGGTGGCGAGCCCGATGAGCAGGCTCGGCTGATCGCCGTCGACGGTGGTCGAGACCCGGCCACGCTCGGTTGCACGGGCCTTCAATTCAGGGCCGATCACGCTGTCGGCTTCTTTGGTCACGAGGGCGAGATGCTTGTCGGCCTCGATCGCAAGGAGGCCGTGGCGGGCGGCCGCTCTCGGGCGTCCGGTCGCTTCGACAACCACATCGAAGGGAAGTTCAGTGACGAGCGCGAGATCGCTGGCGGCGAGGAAGTCTCCGCGGTCCCAGGCGGCTTTCGCGTCGCTCGCGGATTCGCAGATCCGGATGATGCGCGGATCGATGCCGGCCGCCTTCAGGCCCGCGGCGGCGGCCTCCGCGGTCAGATCGACCGCGATGCGCGCATTCATCAGAGGCACATGCCGCGCCTGAGCAAGAAAGCTCTGCCCGAACCCGCCGGTGCCGACGACGCAGGTTTCGACGGGGCGATCAGCCTTCGCATAATGGTCGTGGTAGTTCATGGCATGTCTCTCCCATCCGGTGTGCAGGGCGTCACCGGTTGTCGTGTCTGCGAGATGTGAAGGCCTGTCGCTTCGGCCCTACCGAAGCATGGTCCAGGCCTTGAGGAAAAAGTCCGGGGCGCCGAAATTGCCAGACTTGAGGGCGAGCGCGAGATCGGTGCCGCCCAGGGAGCGGGTCCACGGCACGCCGGGATCGATCTCGGGGCCGATGGTGAGCGCCTGAACCTCGAGCGCATTCACCACGGCACCGGATGTTTCGCCGCCTGCGACGATGATCCGCGTGAAGCCGAGGCCGGGCAGAGCGCGCGCGATGTCCGCGAGGGCATTCTCGACGATCTCGCCGGCATTCATGCGACCGAGCTTGCCTTGCACCGCCTGCACATCGTCTGGCGTGGATGTGGAATAGATCAGAACCGGGCCGCTCGTTTGCTGGTCCGCCAGCCAGTCGAGTGCGGTCTGCGCAGTGGTATCGCCGGATGCGAGCTCCATCGGGTCGAGCCGGAGAGCCGGAACGCCGGCGTCGATGGCCGCCTTGACCTGGCCCTGCGTCGCGCTGGAGCAGGAACCTGCCAGGATGATCTGTCTCCCTTGGGGTGCATCAAATCCACCGCTGCTCGGAGCAACAGAGGATGTGCCGCCCTGCCGATAAGCGGCGGGAAGCCCCATCGCGACGCCAGAGCCACCGGTGATCAGTGGCAAATCGGCTGCCGCCGCGCCGATGGAGCGGAGATGCGCATCGCTCACCGCATCGACGATCACGACCTGATGTCCGGCCGCACGCTCACGCGCGAATGCCGAGCGGATGGCATCCGGGCCTGCCTCCACATCCTCATATGCGACGAGGCCGACGGAGAGTTTCGTCTGTCGCTGCAGGACGCGGACGAGGTTGGAATCCCGCATCGGCGTGAGCGGGTGATCCTTCATGCTGCTCTCGTGAAGCGGCACGCCGTTCACGAACAGATGGCCCTTGTAGATTGTGCGGCCATTGGCTGGGAAGGCAGGGCAGGCGAGGGTGAAATCGCTGCCGGTGAAGGCGAGAAGCGCCTCGGTCACGGGGCCGATATTGCCTTCGTCCGTCGAATCGAATGTAGAGCAGTACTTGAAGAACAGGTGGGAGGCGCCGGCTTTGCGCAGGGCCGTCGCCGCCGCAAGTGATTGCTCGATGGCCTGCTGCGGAGCGATCGTCCGGGACTTCAGGGCGACGACCACGGCATCCGCGCCGGAGAGATCGAGATCCTCGCGCGGCACGCCGATCGTCTGGATCGTCCGCAGCCCTTCACGGGCCAGCATGAGGGCGAGATCCGAGGCGCCGGTCAGATCGTCTGCGATGCATCCAAGTCTCATGCTGCGTCTCCGCGGGAGATCGATCGATCGTCGGTCCATGCGGAAAGCCAGGCGAGGCCGTCTTCCGTCCGGCCGCGAGGCTTGTATTCCGCTCCGATCCAGCCGTCGTAGCCGATGCGGTCGAGGGTTTGGCAAATGGTGCGGTAGTCGATCTCGCCCTCGTCGGGCTCGGCACGGCTCGGCACCGCGGCGATCTGCACATGGCCGATCAGGTCGAGATGATCCTTGAGCCGCCGCGTCAGATCGCCCTGCATGATCTGCGTGTGATAGCAGTCGAACATGATCTTCACGTTCCGCCGCCCCACCTGACCGATGATCGCCGCCGCATGTTCGATCGTGTGAAGGAAATAGCCCGGCCGATCGCGGTGATTGATCGGCTCGAGCAGAACAATCATCCCCGCCTGGGCAGCCTTGTCCGCTGCCGACTTGAGGTTTTCGACGAAGGTGCGCTCTGCAGCGGCCGCGGCATCGGCGGATGCGACACCGGCCATGCAATGAACCGCCGATGCTCCGATGGCATGGCCGTAGGAGACCGCCTGGTCGACTGCCTGCTGGAATTCGCTCTCCCGTCCGGCCAAGGCACCGAGCCCGAAATCGCCTGCGGCCGCATTGCCGACAGGCGTGTTCAGCCCCAGCATCGTGACCCCGCTGCGCTCGAGCGCATTGCGCATCTCCGCCGCCGGCACCTGATAGGGCCAGTGCATTTCAACGGCCTTGAAGCCCGATGCCGCAGCCGCGGCAACGCGCTCGATTTCGGGATGCTCGGTGAACAGAAAGCCTAGATTGGCCGAAAAGCGGGGCATGAATTCATCCGCATGTGTGGGAAGGGTGATGGGCGTGAGCGCAGCAATTCCGCTCGTCCTCGGGGCTATCCTCGGCGATCGCCTCGTCGAGATTGAAATGCGAGACGAGGTCCCGAACCTGCGCCCGGCTCAAGAGACGGGGATTGAGCCCATGCAGGAGAAGACGCAGCTTCGCCGTCTCCTCCAGCTCTTCCGTGGCATAGACGGCGGCCTCGAGATCCTTGCCGGCGACCACGGGTCCATGATTGGCGAGGAGAACGGCGCTGTATCGCCCTGCAAGCCCGCGGATCGCGTCGGCGACCGCCGGGTCTCCCGGCCGGTAATACGGCACGAGCGCGGTGCGGCCGACGCGCATGACATAATAGGCCGTCATCGGTGGAAGCGCATTGACGGGGTCGACATCCGGCAGCATCGAGACCGCGACGGAGTGGGTGGAATGCAGATGGACGATGGCGCCGGAACCCTGGCGTGTCGCATAGAGCGCCGAATGAAGCGGCAGCTCCTTCGTCGGAGCATCGCCCGACAGAAGCCGCCCTTCATCGTCGAGCTTGCTCAGGCGCGCGGGGTCGAGAAAGCCGAGCGAAGAGTTGGTAGGGGTTGCGAGCCAACCCCCGTCGCTCAGCCGGACCGAGATGTTGCCTGAGGATCCTGCCGTCAGTCCGCGCTCGAACAGGGAGCGCCCGAACCGGCAGATCATCTCTCGAAGTTCGCTCTCAGCGCTCATGTCGAGGCTCTCTGAATGCTAAAGGTGGCAAGTTAGGTTTGTGAGTCAGACAGCGTGTTTGACCCGCTCCCAGGTCTTGTCCATGTGCGCAATCAGCACCTTGGACAGGCGCTCGCCGTCCCGTGCCTCGAGGGCCTCGATCATCTCCTCGTGATCCGCCACCGCGCCGGCCCATTTCTCCGGCCCCTCGTTGCCGATGTAGCGGATCCGCTTCAGCCGAGCCTGCAGGATGTTGTGAACCGAGATCAGCGCCTCGTTCTTCGACAGCCGGAGAATGGCTGAATGGATGTTCTGATTCAGCTTGAAATAGGGGAGGCGGTCCCGCTTTGCGTACATGTCCATCATGCGGTCGTGCAGGTTGCGCACCTCGCGGATGTCGGCGTCGCTGGCGTTTTGGCAGGCGAGCTGCCCGGCAAGTCCTTCCATGTTGCCAAGCACGATGAGGCTGTCGTGGACGTCCTTCGCAGTGAACTGGCGCACCACGGCGCCCTTGCCTGGCGACAGCTCGAGCAGGCCTTCGCTTGCCAGGAACTTGACCGCCTCGCGCAGAGGCGTGCGTGAGACGCCGAGCATCTTGCCGAGGTTGCCCTCATGGAGCCGGGTGCCGGGGGCGAGCTCGCCCTCGATGATCATGTCGCGGACGCGCGCCACGATGGCGTCATGAAGCGTCGGGCGGAGGATCGGACCGCGCGTATCGAAGTCGCCGATCGGCAGGTCTGCAGCCTCAAGTGCCATGACTGGTTCCGTTGTTTGTTCTCCCGTGTCGGACGGGCGCCGGATTTTTATACAACCCTTTCCTAAATCCATGCAAACAAAATTCTGCATACAGCATACTTGTGTACGGCATTCCGGACTGCTAGTGTCCCTCCGTCATCTTGAGAATGAGGCTGCTGTGAACGCCCACACGTCATCGACCACGTCAGAAAAGCCCACTGTTGCGTTCGCAATGGGCGATCCCGCCGGCATCAGCCCTGAGCTCGCTGCCAAGCTTCTTGCCGCCGAAGAGTTTCGCGCCGGGGCCAATCTCGTCGTTTTCGGCGATCTGCGGATCCTGCAGCAGGGCGCCAAGGTCGCCGGCGTCGATGTGGACGTCGAGGTGGTTGCGTCGGAGAATGAGGTTCCGGAAGGCTCTGCCCGTCCCGTCTTCGTCGATCTCAAGAATCTGAGTCCCGATCAGGTCACGCCGGCGACGGCGACCCTCGAGGGCGGTCTTTTCGCGACCGAGAATTTCCGCCGCGCGCTGCTTCTCGCCCAGTCGGGCCGCGCGGATGCCGTGTTCTTCACGCCCTTCAACAAGAAGGCCATGCGCCTCGCCTATGACGGCTACGACGACGAGATCCGCTTCGTGCGCGATGTGCTCAAGACATCGGTGGCCGCGAGCGAGTTCAACGTTCTGGGCAAGACTTGGAATGCGCGCGTGACCTCGCATATCCCGCTGTCGCAGGTCTCCGCTGCGATCTCCGGGCCATCGATCCTGCGCTCGCTGACGCTCGCCGATCAGTGCATGCGCGCTGCGGGCTTCAATCCTCCGCGCATCGCCGTCGCCGGGCTCAATCCCCATGCAGGCGATGGCGGCAATTTCGGCACCGAGGAAATCGACGTCATCGAGCCGGCGGTTCTGCAGGCGAAGGAAAAGGGCTTCACCGTCGAGGGTCCGTTCCCGTCGGATACGGTGTTCCTGCGCGCCAAGAACGGCGATTTCGATGCGGTTCTCACCATGTATCACGATCAGGGCCAGATCGCGATGAAGCTGATGGGCTTCGATCGCGGCGTGACGATGATCGGCGGCTTCCCGTTCCCGATCTGCACGCCTGCCCACGGCACCGCCTATGAGATCGCCGGCCGCGGCATCGCCAATCTCGGCGCAAGCCGCGAGGCACTCTTGCTCGCCATCCGCATGGGCACGGAAGTGCGTGCCCGTCGGTCAGAGGCTCAGAGCGAGCCTCGTCTGTCGGCCGTCAATTCCTAAACATTCCGTTCCGCAGGACCGACGCCATCGGTCGGAAATATCAAAATGGAGGAAAGAACGATGCTCAAAAAGACGTCCCTGTTGGTAGCCACGGCCCTCGCGGTGGCTTTCGGAGGAGCGGCGCAGGCCGATTGGAAGCCGACGAAGCCCGTCGAGTTCGTCGTCACGTCGGCTCCCGGCGGCGGCACCGACAATTTCGCCCGCGTCGTGCAGTCGATCATCGCCAAGCACAAGCTGATGGACCAGGCGGTCGTGGTCACCAACAAGGGTGGCGGCTCGGGTGCGGAAGGCTTCATCTACGCCAAGGTGGCGGCGGGCGACGCCAACAAGCTCACCTTCGGCACGAACAATGCCTATCTCCTGCCCTACGTGGCAAAGCTCGCCTACAAGCCCGATGAGCTGACACCGGTCGCCGCCATGGCGCTGGACGAGTTCCTGCTCTGGGTGAAGGCGGATGGCCCTTACAAGGATGCAAAGAGCTATATCGAAGCCGTGAAGGCGAAGCCGGATTCGTTCAAGATGGGCGGCAGCCAGTCGAAGGACACGGACCAGACCCTTACCAGCCTGATCCAGGATGCCACGGGCACCAAGTTCATCTACGTGCCGTTCCAGGGCGGTGGCGCGGCCGGCGTGCAACTGGCCGGCGGGCACATCGACTCGAACACCAACAACCCGAACGAAAATGCCGGGCAGTGGAAGGCCGGTGCCGTCACGCCGCTCTGCGTGTTCAGCCCGTCGCGTCTGCAGGAAGGCCCGAAGGTCACGGCGACCATGGGCTGGGCCGATATCCCGACCTGCAAGGAAGCCGGCATTCCGATCGATCAGTTCCAGATGCCGCGCACCGTGTGGCTGCCCGGCGGCGTGCCGGCCGAGGCTGTCGCCTTCTATGCCGATGTGCTCAAGAAAGTGAGCGAGACGCCGGAGTGGAAGGAATATATCGACCGCACTTCCCAGACCAACCGTTTCATCGCAGGCGCCGAGCTGAAGAGCTTCATCGCTTCCGACGATGCGAAGAACCGCAAGGTCTTCGAGCAGGAAGGCTGGGTCGTCCGCTGATTGCGAGACCCTCATTGCTGGCGGAGTTCTCTCCGCCGGCATTTCTCTTTGCGGCACCCACGGAACCGGAACGGACGCCATGATTTCTCGTTTTACGGCTGAAATCGGAACCGCGACTCTGACGGCGGGCCTCGGTCTTGCCGCCGTTGTCGGCGCACTGGAATTCGGGATCGGATGGGGCGATGCCGGGCCCGAGCCTGGCGCATTTCCTTTCTACATCGGACTTCTCGTCATCGCTGCCAGCATGGGAACTCTGGTCCAGGCGACCATCGGCCGCCGCGGACTGCAATCCGTCTTCATCCATCGCGAGGAAGCCAAGCGCGTCGCATCCTTCTTCCTGCCGATGCTCGCTTTCGTGATCGTGGCCCGTCTGCTCGGACTTTATGTGGCGACGGCTCTCTACATCTCCTTCGTCATGTGGGCGCAGGGCAAGTATCGCCTCGTCATATCCGTTGCCTCCGGCATTGCGGCAGCCATCGCTTTCTATCTCGTGCTCGAAGTGGCGTTCCAGGTTCCGCTCCTGAAAGGCCCGCTCGAAGCTGCTCTGGGCCTCTACTAGCCTCTAAACCTGACGGGGACAGGCCGTGGAAAATTTTGCATCTCTTCTTCATGGGTTCGGCGTCGCGCTGTCGACCTATCACGTTGCACTGATGATGATCGGAGTCCTGTTGGGGATTCTCGTCGGAGTGCTTCCGGGACTCGGCGCTCCCAACGGCGTTTCGCTGTTGCTGCCGCTGACCTTCACCATGGATCCGGTCGCCGCGATCATTCTGCTCACCAGCATGTACTGGGGCGCGCTCTTCGGCGGCTCGACCACATCCATCCTCTTCAATATTCCAGGCGAACCATCATCGGTCGCAACCACGTTCGACGGCTATCCCATGGCGCGTCAGGGTCAGGCCACGCAGGCATTGACGCTGGCCTTCCTGTCGGCGGGCTTCGGCGCTCTGGTCGGCGTCATCCTCATCACCGTGCTCTCGACCTGGGTCGCCAAGTTCGCGCTGCGCTTCAGCTCGCCGGAATATTTCGCCGTCTACTTCCTGGCCTTCGCGAGCTTCATCGGCCTTGGAGCCGCATCGCCCTTCAAGACCGTCGTCTCGATGGGCCTCGGCTTCGCCTTCGCGGCGGTCGGCATGGATACCGTGTCCGGCGGCCTGCGCCTCACCTACGGCTTCAACGAGCTTCTGTCCGGCATCAGCTTCCTCATCGCGGTGATCGGCCTCTTCGGCATCGGCGAGTTGATGCTCACCATGGAAGAGGGGCTTCGCTTCGACGGCATCCGTGCCCGGGTCAAGGTTCGCGACGTCCTCAAGACCATCGCGACCCTGCCGCGCTACTGGGTCACGCTCCTGCGCAGCAGCGCCATCGGCTGCTGGATGGGCATCACGCCGGGCGGGCCGACCGCCGCATCCTTCATGAGCTACGGCATCGCCAAGCGCCTCTCCCGTCGCAAGGACAACTTCGGGCAGGGCGAGCCGGAAGGCGTCATTGCTCCGGAGACGGCGGATCATGCCGCCGGCAGCAGCGCCATCCTGCCGATGCTCGCTCTCGGCGTTCCCGGCTCGGCGACCGCTGCCGTGATGATGGGTGGCCTGATGATCTGGGGTCTCAACCCGGGGCCGATGCTGTTCATCGAGCGTCCGGATTTCGTGTGGGGCCTGATCGCGAGCATGTATCTCGGCAACATTGTCGCCGTGCTCATGGTGCTCGCCACCATCCCGCTTTTCGCCTCGATCCTGCGCATTCCGTTCGCCATCATCGGGCCCGTGATCGTGGTCGTGTGCTTCGTCGGGGCCTACACCGTGGCAGGTCGTCCGTTCGACCTGTGGCTGGCGCTCGCCTTCGGCATCGTCGGCTATCTGTTCAAGAAGCTCGATTACCCGATCGCGCCGCTCGTGCTGGCGATGGTGCTCGGCGACAAGGCGGAGGATGCCTTCCGCCAA
>NZ_JAERQD010000030.1 GCF_016735695.1 Microvirga zambiensis WSM3693
GATGAAGTGCCAGATAATGCGGGTCATCTCGTCGCCGTCGAGCTCGACGACCGGATTGGCTACCTTGATCTTCGCCACTTTTGGCTCCTGACCGATTTGGATGCGGCGGTTGTCTCCCGCCTTAAAATTGCACCGCAGCACATGCGAATGCACCGCGGTGTTAAATGCCCCTCGCCCGTACCGAGACGTTACAATACGGACTGTACAGGTTAGACGACGACGACTTCGATCTTGCCGACGCCCTCTACGAAACCTTCCATGACATCGCCGCGCACGACTGCGCCGACGCCAGCCGGCGTGCCGGTCATGATGATGTCGCCCGGCTGCAGGGTGAACAGGCCGGACAGGTACGAGATCATCTCCGGCACCTTCCAGATCAGCTGGTTCAGGTCGCCCTGCTGGCGGAGTTCGCCGTTCACCTTCAGGGCCACAGCGCCCGATGTCGGGTGGCCGATCTCGCTTGCAGGGACCAGCGGACCGCAGGGCGCGGAAGCCTCGAAGGCCTTACCGACTTCCCATGGCCGTCCCAGCTTCTTGGCTTCGCCCTGGAGGTCGCGGCGGGTCATGTCGAGGCCGACGCCATAGCCGAAGACGTGATCGAGCGCCGCTTCCACAGGGATGTCGGTGCCGCCCTTGCTCAGCGCCACCACCATTTCGATCTCGTGGTGCACATCCGAGGTTGCGCTGGGATAGGGAAACTTGCCGTCAGTGACGATGCTGTCCGGGTTTTTCTGAAAGAAGAACGGCGGCTCCTTCGAAGGATCATGCCCCATCTCGATGGCGTGCTCGGCATAGTTGCGGCCGACGCAATAGATACGATGGATCGGGAAGAGCTTGTCGCTGCCCTGCACGGGCAATGTGGCAACCGGTGCCGGCTGAATGACATATCCGGTCACGGCGAGAGGCGCATTCATCATCTTACTCCTGCGTAATAGTCGACTTTTTTCTCAATATGTTCGATGGCCGCCGACATCAGCATCGCCGCAACGAAGAGGATGATCGTCAGAGCCCAGAAGTTCTCCATGTCGAAGCTGCGTGAATAGAGTTCAAACAGTTCGCCATATCCAATGATCGCCACCAGCAGCTGGCCGATCACAACACCCTTTACGCCGCGCACAAGGCCGAGACGGATCCCCGCGAGGATCTCCGGCAATGCGGCGAGGAGAACGATTTTCCCGTAAAGGGCGAAGGGAGAGGCGCCATAGCAGCGCCCCATCTCGATGAGCGAGTTCGGCACATGCTGAATGCCCGCTCGCGTATCCAGCACGATGATCCACACCGCGAAGAGGAAGACCGTCACGATGACCGTGGTCTCGCCCATGCCGAAGAGGATCATCAGCACCGGGACCAGGGCCGAAAGCGGCGCACTGACGAAGATGTTGACCCAGATGCTGAACAACTCGTCCGCGGCCTTGAACCGCCCCATCAGCACGCCGAGCGTGACGCCGACCACGATGGCGAGCACCATGCCGACGGCGAAACTGTGCAGCGTGATCAGTGCAGCCGCCTGCCATGTCCCGGTCTGCACCATCGCGATGCCGGCCATCATTACGCTCGAAAGCGGCGGCACCAGGAACATCAGACCGGATTGACCGACCAGCTCCCAGATCACGCACCAGACCAGGAGGGATGCCATCATCGGCACCCGGTAGCCGTAAAGCGTCATGCCTCTCTCCCTCAGTCCACGTAGTGCTTGAGGCCCTGCCAGATCTCCTCGACCGTATCGAGATAGCCCTGGTCACGACGGATGGCATCGGGAGACGCCGTTCGGTCGATCTTCGGCTCGATGATCTGTGCGACGCGGCTGGGCCGCCGCGAAAGCAGCACGATGCGATCGGATACGTAGACGGCCTCCTCGATGCTGTGCGTCACGAAGATGAAGGTCTTGCGCTCCTTCTCCACCAGCTGCAGCAGGTCTTCCTGGAACTTGCGGCGATTCTGTTCATCCACCGCCGAGAACGGCTCATCTAGGAGCAGCACCTCTGCATTGACGGCGAAGGCCCGCGCAAGACCGACGCGCTGGCGCATGCCGCCGGAGAGTTCGTGCGGGTACTTGTCCTCGAAGCCCGTGAGGCCGACTTCGGCAATGTAGTGACGGGCGATGGACTGGCGCTCCGCCTTGCCCATGCCTTTCAGCTCGAGCCCGAAGGCCACGTTCCGCATCACCGTCGCCCACGGCATCAGGGCAAAATCCTGGAACACGAAGGCGCGCTCCGGGCCCGGGCCGGTGACGGTCTTGCCGTTCACACGCACTTCGCCCGACGTCGGCTCGACCAGACCGGCGATGATTTTGAGCAGGGTGGTCTTGCCGCAGCCGGAGGGGCCAAGCAGCGTCGTAAGCTTGCCACGGGGGAAGTCGAGATCGATGAGGCGCAGCGCTTCGATGTCGCCGTAGTTCTTGCAGATGCCGCGCACCTCGACGGCGACGTCGCCTGCAACCTGAGTCACGGCGTGAATGGCAGAAGCGGGAACGGTCATATCAACCTCTCTTCTTTTCAGGACGCAGCACACGGACCTCGAATGCTTCCAGTGCTGTTAGCGTCAAGGTCGAGACCAGGATGATGGAAACAACTGCCGCATACATTTCCGGATAGTTGGCCACTGAGCGATGGTAGGTGATGAGATCTCCGATTCCGGTCGGCGTGATCAGGAGCTCGGCCAGGATGACGCCGATGAACCCGGCGGCAAGGCCGAGGCGCAATCCAGCGAAGATTACCGGACTGGCATCGGGGATGATGATTTTGGAAATCTGCTGGAGCCGCGTGCCCTGAAACGAATGGCACATGGCGACCAGAGACGGATTGGCGTTTCGTACCGCCTTGTAGCCGTTCAGAACAATCACCGGCAGGGCAAGCATGATGACAGCGAGGGTTTTTGCCACAAGGCCGATGCCGTACACGAAGGTGATGAGCGGGATGAGGGCTGCCATGGGAGCCGATTGAAGGACGATGAAGAGTGGTGCCACGAGCCACTCGGCCTTGCGCGACAACCCCATCACGATGCCGAGCCCGACCCCCACCACGGCTGAAATGGCAATGCCGATGATCAAGGGCTGAACGGTAGATCCGTAGGCAATGATGAGGCTGCCATCGAGCAGCATGGAGACGAAGGCCCAAAGCGTGTCGAGGAAGGTCGGAAACGCATAGCTGATCGGCACACGCCCGGCGATCTCCCAGATCAGGAAGAAGAGTCCCAGTGAAATCGCTCTCGTGGCAATCGGGTGGCCTGTGAACAGGCGGCCGAGGCTCAAGCCCCAGCCTGCCGGCGAATGGACGGCCCGCGCGGGGCCGTTCACTTGAGAGGAAGCCATCATGCCGGCGCCCTACTTGGAGCCGACTTTGGCGAGGACGCGATCCAGCGGTCGGGTGTCCCAGAAATCCTCGACCTTCAGACTGGCGGCCTCACCCGTGAGCTGGCCCGAGAGGGTATAGAAGGCGAAGTCGTCCTTTGCCGCTGCAGCGCCGCCCCCGTTGAGCGGGAAGGCCTTGCCCTTCGCGAGTTCATCGAAATAAGGCCCGATGTCACTTGCCTGCGCGGCAGGCAAGTCGGGAAGCAGCTTGTACTTGGCGCGCCACTCCGAAACCACGGCCGGATTGGCCGTCACTTCGCGCCAAGTGGTGAGAATGGCCTCGACGATCTTGTCGACATCCGCCGCGTTCTTCTCGAGAAAGTTCGTGTTGGCGAACAGAGCCTCGTCGGTTGCGTTCACGCCTTCGAGCGGCAGGATGACGAATTTGCCGGGAGCCTGAGTCTCAAGCAGGCGGCGACCTGAGGAATCGACGATACTCGCCTTGACGTTGCCTTGGAGCAGAGCGCCCGTGCGAACCTCGGCGCCTGGGATGTAGCTGATTTTGGAGAACTTGATGCCCTGCCGCTGCTCCATCAGCTTCATGATGGCTTCGGTTCCGGAACCGCGTGAATGAACGGCGACCTCCTGACCGTTAAGATCCTTCCAGGTCTTGTAGAATTCGCCGTTGACGGCCGGGTAGAAGCGCAGCGTCGAAAGCTGCATGAACATGCGGATCGGCGCCTTGACCTTTTGCACGAGAGCATAGGGTCCTCCAACGCCGATGTCGGCCTGGCCCCCGACCACTGCCTGGGCAGCGATGTCTTCGGACTTCAGGTACGTCATCTCGATATCGACGCCCTGTTCCTTGGCCCGCTCGAAGGCCGCCAGGAGGTGCAGGGATTCCACACTGGCGATGTCACCATAAACCACACGAACCTTGGCCGCTTCCGCTGCGCTCGAGGTCAGGAGCGCGGTACCAATCGCGAGAACTGCAGCGCCTGCCTTTAAGCACATTAAGTCCTTGAACATGTTTCTCTCCCGTTGTTTTAGGCGGTTTACCCGCTCTGGATGCCGGCCGCACCATTTACGACCAATAATGCATTGGTTGCAATTGGCTGAGAGAGTGTCAAGGATTATTTCTATTGACGCGGTGCAATATTTGGATCAAAGATCCGACCAATCTCGAATTGGTTGAGACGGGCAGATGCAGATGTACAGTGAGGCAGGATCCAATCGGGGCATCGTCACCCAGCTGAGAGCCTACCTTGCGCAGACCGAACTGCCTGAAGACGGCCGCTTGCCGCCCGAACGGGACCTCGCTGTCGCCCTGGGCGTCACACGGACCGAGCTGAGGAAGGCGCTTGGAACACTCGAGGCCGAGGGTCAGATTTGGCGCCACGTCGGGAAAGGCACCTTTTTGGGGAACCGCCCCACCGACAGTCTCTCAGATATCGCCGCCTTGGCGAAGCGGACCAATCCGGCAGAGTTGATGCGCGCCCGCTTGATTATCGAACCCGAGATCGCTCGTGCGGCCGCCTTGACGGCGACGCCGATGCACCTCGCCGAGTTGAGGCTGTGCCAGACCAGGACACGGGAAGCTGCTACGTGGCGGCAATATGAAAACTGGGACACCCGTCTCCACCGCACCATCGCTGAGGCGACGCAGAACACCCCACTGCTTGGATTGTTCGATATGCTGAATTCCCTGCGCCGGGCGGTGACATGGGGCCGTCTCAGGTCGAATCCCGTCAAACCGGAGCCCGACCATCACAGCTTCATCGAGCATGAGGCGATCATTGCAGCCATCGAAAACCGCGACATGAACGGCGCTGCAGGGGCGATGCGGATCCATTTGCAGAGTGTGGAGCGCAATCTTTTAGCGCGGCAGTCGAACTCTGCACTCTGATCCCGGAGAGAAGCGGATCAGGCTCTAAGTTACACGCTGCAGTCGCGATCCGGCTCTGGTGTCATCATGGCAGCTCACTGCCCTTGCGGCGGTCCAGCTCGGCCTCGATTTCGACCGCGAGTTCCCGCACCATATCCCGATATTCGGTACAGCGCGCTTCCCTCACCGACGAGGAAGAGCGCTCCCAACGCGCGAGAGCCGCTTCGGCCTCGGCGAAATCCTCGCACAGCGACAGGAACTCCTCGTCCGTTTGGGCCAATTCCTCGATGGCATGTCCCCGGTCGGGGAAGCGGGCGATGACGGCCTGGACGGCGTAGTGCATGGCGTAACCCCGTTGCCGGGTTCGGGCGGCGCGGGTGCGCTGTCCCATCATTGCCAGCATCGACCCATACCGCGCGCATGGGGAGTATGTTACGGTAGGTTACGGGGACGGCGTCTTGCGATGCCCACGGATAGCGGACCGATCCATGCTCGGCGAAAGCGATGGCACTGACGGTGCCTCGCCGCAGGCGCAGTCGCAGCCGGCGGCGGATGACGTGCGCGCCCAGCTCGAGGTTCTCCTCGCCAGCCCCGACCTCGACGCACCCGCACGGGCCCGAAGGTTCCTGCGCTATGTCGTCGAGGAGACGCTTGCCGGCCGCGCGGACCGCATCAAGGCTTATGCCATCGGGACGGAGGTGTTCGAGCGAACGTCGGACTTCGATGCCCAGAGCGATCCGGTCGTGCGCATCGAGGCAGGACGGCTGCGCCGGGCCCTCGAGCGCTACTATCTCTCCGATGGCCGGTCAGACCCGGTCATCATCACCATCCCGAAGGGAGCATATGTCCCGCACTTCGCCTGGCAGACGCCGCATGCCGCAGAATCGCATCCGTCCCCAGCCGCTGGGCCTGGATATCCTGTCGGTTCGCCGCCACGGCGCTGGACGCCCTGGCTCGGCGCGGCGACCCTCGTGGTCGTCCTCCTTGCCGGCCTCGTCCTGTGGGGCATGTTGCGTGACGATGCAACCGGCGCACCCCAAGCATCCGCCCCCTTGCCCTCCGGAGAACCTACCCTCGTCGTGATACCGTTTGCGGATTTTGGCGAGCCTCCGGCAGCCAGGACCTATGCCGATGGCCTGACCGAGGAGATCCTGAGCCAGCTTGCTCGCTTCAAGGAGATCACCGTCCTCGGGAGGGAGACGTCCCGCAGCATCTCGCCGGGAGCGGATGCCGCCCGCATCCGCCATGACCTCGGCGCCCGGTATGTGCTGGAGGGAAGCGTCAGGACCGCAGCGCACCGCCTGCGCATCACAGGCCGGCTCCTCGATGCGGAAACCGGCATCGTCCTGTGGTCGCAGACCTACGACGAGGATTTGCAGGCCAGCGATATTTTCACGATCCAGGACGATGTCGCGCGCAAGGTCGCCACGGCGGTGGCGCAGCCATACGGCATCATCCAGCGGGCCCGCCAGACCCAGTCGGGCATGCGCGCGCCGAACGACCTGGAGGCTAATTCCTGCACCCTGCGATTCTACGAGTACAGGGCAGCGCTGTCGGAGGAGAGCCATGCCGCGATCCGGGCCTGCCTGGAACGGACCGTGGGGCTACATGCAGATTATGCGACCGCCTGGGCAATGCTGTCCGTCGTCTATCTCGATGAGGATCGGTTCGGGTTCAATCCGAGGACCGAACCCGCCACGGCAATCGAACGCTCGCTCGAGGCCGCCCGCCGTGCGATTCGTCTCGATCCGGAGAACGTGCGGGCGCTTCAGTCCCTGATGATGGCGCTGTTCTTCGCCCAACGGCCGGTCGAGGCCCTGGAGGTCGGCGAGAAGGCAGTGGCGCTGAACCCGAACGACACCGAGCTGCTCGGCGAATTCGGGACGCGTCTTGGTCAGGCCGGAGCCTGGCGGCGTGGTGCCGAACTGCTGGAGCAGGCCCTCGCCCGCAACCCGGGCCATTCCGGCTATTATAGCGGGACCCTGGCGGTCTACGCTTACATGCAGCGCGACTACACCCGCGCCGAAAGCCTGATCCGGCAGGCGGCGCTGGAGAAGTTTCCCCTCTACCACTTCGTCGCCTCCGTCATCTACGCCCAGCTCGGCAAGGCAACCGCAGCCGCCGAGGCGCGCGACGCGTTCCTGCGCATGCGTCCGACCATCTTCGATCACTGGGACGACGAGATGGCCAAGCGAAATTATCCGCCGGAGGACGCGGCCCATTTCGCCGAGGGCGCGCGCAAGGCCGGCTTTCCGGTCCCGGCACGGACGGCTGCGGAAATGGCCCTTCAGGCATCGGCAGCCCGACACTGACGGTCGCCGCCACTATGTAAATTACACGATGCTACAGGCGCAGACGCTCCCCTGTTGCTAGCGTCCGGTCAGTGCGCAGAAGGCGTGCTCTCTGGACGCCGCGCCGTGTTCGCAACGGAAACGCAAAGGGAGTTTCGTCATGACAATCGATCTGACCCGTCGCCAGGCTGCGATCGGAGCCTTGAGCCTGCTTGCCGGGACTTCCGTGAGCACGCCCAGCAAGGCCTATCTCGGCGAGATGCTAGGCATCGACGACGGACTCGAAGAGTTCTGGCTGGCAACCGACGCCTATGTCTACGGCTACCCGTTAGTCACCATGGAGATGACGCGGCGCATCATTACCAACGTGGCCGCCCCCGAAGGCACCCGGGCGCCGATGGGCCAAGTCATCAAGATGAGGCACTATCCGGATGCCGCGTTCCGCGACGTGACCGCGCCCAACGCCGATACGCTCTACACCACCGCCTTTTTCGACGTCGGCCAGGAACCCTGGGTCCTGAGCCTGCCGGACATGAAGGACCGCTACTTCCTCATGCCGATGCTGGACGGCTGGACGAACGTCTTCCAGGTTCCCGGCAAGCGCACCACCGGCACCGGCGCCCGGACCTTTGCCATCACGGGGCCCGGCTGGACCGGAACGCTGCCGGCGGGCGTCAAGGAGTACAAGTCGCCCACCAACATCGTCTGGCTGCTCGGCCGCATCTATTGCACCGGCACGCCGGAGGATTATGCGGAGGTGCATGCGCTCCAGGATCAGGTCAAGCTGATGCCGCTCAGCGCCTACGGCAAACCGTACACGCCGCCCCCCGGCAAGGTCGATCCTTCGATCGACATGAAGACCGCCGTGCGCGATCAGGTGAACAGCATGGACGCGGTGGCCTACTTCACCCTGCTGGCGCAGCTGATGAAGGCCAATCCTCCCTCAGCCGCCGATGCCCCCGCCCTCGCGAAGTTCGCCCGGATCGGGCTCGTCCCCGGCCAGGATTTCGACGCCAGCAAGCTGCGTGCCGATTTCGCCAAGCGCATTCCGGAGATCGCCAACGATCGGATCATGATCCAGTTCAAGATCAACAAGGATGTCCGCGACATCAATGGCTGGGGATTTACGACGAAAACCGGCATCTACGGCACCGACTACCTGATGCGGGCCCTCATCACGGCGATCGGCCTTGGAGCCAACCGCCCGCAAGACGCCGTCTATCCGACGTCGCAGAAGGATGGTGACAGCCAGGCCTATGACGGCGCCAACAAGTACGTCATGCGCTTTCCCAAGGGCCAGTTGCCACCGGTCGAGGGCTTCTGGTCGCTGACGATGTATGACGGCGCCTATTTCTTCGTGCCCAACCCGATCAACCGCTACTCGATCAGCGCACGCCAGAACCTGAAGGCCAATCCGGACGGGTCGGTCGATCTCTACATCCAGAAGGACTCGCCGGGAGCGGACAAGGAGGCGAACTGGCTGCCGGCGCCGGCCGGCAAGTTCATCCTGATGCTGCGGATGTACTGGCCGAACGAAAGCAACCCGTCGATCATCGACGGCACATGGACCATACCCCCGGTCAAGAAGGCTGCCGACCGGGCATAGCCGGCCGCCGACACCTACTATTCAAGCCACAGGAGGAAATGATGATGAGATGCCTGCTCACGTTCTCTGTCCTCACCCTATGCGCAACGACGGCCATGGCCCAGGTCGGGCCACCGACCTCCCAGCGGACCTGCGGCGCCAACCGCCAGCTCGTCATGAAGGAAGGCGCAGTCGTCCTCGATACTGGACCCTCCACCTACGCCCGCTACGTCAAGAACGGCTCGGAATGCCTCGTCGACCAGTTCCCCGAACCGGCATGGGTTCCGAGCTCCAACAATCCGCAATGCTTCATCGGCTATCGATGCAGGGATGGGTCCGACGACTTCTGACGACACCGGGAAGGCGGGGCGCGGACCTTCGCGCTCCGGCTCGTCGACTGGCCCGATCCGATCATCGAAGCGTCGCCATTATCTAAGTATCTGTAATATTTTCGATTTATCTTTGAAACAGGCGCTCCCCGCCGTTGATTAGGCAGCTTGGGAGCAGATGGCCAAGCCCAGATGTGCCGTTTCGGGCATTTCCCTCGTGAGACATCACGGAGAGCCGATCTCATTTGCCTGACTCGGCAAGCGGTGAAAGGCCAACCATCGCCACGATCCAATTGAAAGGAACCTGGAAGCGCCTGCCACATCCAGTGGCAGCCAAGGATGATCCCTGCCGCTTGACTGGCTGACCGTGGTATGTATCTTGGTCTGACCAAGGTAAGATACATGACCGCTGATCTAGAAATCACGCGGCTTAGGGAGAGTGGCGGCAAGGGGTTCGAGAAGGTTTTTGCCTTCCTGCGCGAGCGTCTGCTCGCGGGCTCGTTGCGACCGGGTGACCGGCTCATCCCTGAACGCGATCTCGCTGCGCAGCTCGGTGTGAGCCGACCGATCCTGCGCGAGGCGCTGCGTGCGCTGACGGTTCTCGGTGTCGTGGAAATCCGCGACCGGGTCGGGACCATCGTTCGCCGTCCGGACCTCTCCGTCCTCAACGATTTCTTCACCTTCGCCTTCGCGCAGCAATCCGACGTCATCGACGACGTGATGCAGGCGCGCATCGCAATCGAGTGCCAAGCCGTTCGGCTTGCCGCCGAACGGGCGACCGTGTCCGATTTCGAGAAGTTGCAGCTGGCGCTCTCCCGCATCGTCGAAACGATCGACGATGCCGACAGCGGCGGCGTGGCCGATTTCGAATTTCATCGCGCCGTGGTGATGGCGGGGAAATCCGAAACGCTCATGGTCCTTCACGATTCCATGTCCGGAATCCTGATGCGCTCCCACCAGGGCCGGCGCGAGCTGCTTCAGGTCTTCGACACGATGAAGACCTACCTGATCGAGGATCATCGCCGCATCTTCGATGCGATCGTCGGGCGCGACCCAGAACATGCCGAAAGGGTCATGCGTGAGCATTTCGCGATTGGCGACGATTTTCGCCGTCGGGCCGCAATCGGCGGATCGCGATCCGTGAGCGCCGGGTAACAACACAAATCAAGAGCGAGACGCCGTGATGGAGCGAAACGACCATAAGGGTACAGTCGGCTTTGCCGGTCTGGGAACGATGGGGCGCGAAATGGCCCTCAACCTGCTCAAGGCAGGATACGCGGTGCGTGCCTACGATGTCCGCAAGGATGCCGCGGACGATCTCGTTCCCCATGGCGCGCACGCAGCCGAAAGCCTGGCGGATGCTGCACGGGATGCCGACATCGTCATTTCCATGCTTCCCGACACGCCGCAGGTCGAAGACATCGTCTATGGCGAAGGCGGCCTTCTGAGCTCGCCGCCAAGGGGCCGGCTCGTCGTCGACATGAGCACGATCTCGCCCGTCGCCGTCCGGCGCATGCATGCCGACCTCAAGGCTGCGGGCATTGCCTTTCTCGACGCACCCGTGTCCGGCGGCCCTGTCGGCGCCAAGAATGCATCCCTTTCGATCATGGCAGGCGGCGACGGAGACGCCTTCCTGCGTGCCGAGCCGTATTTCCGGGCCATGGGCACGACGATCACCCATGTAGGCGAGGCCGGAGCCGGGCAGACGGTCAAGCTCTGCAACCAGCTCGTCTGCGCCATCAACCTCCAGGCCATCTGCGAAGCGCTTGCGCTCGGCCGCGCCTCAGGGGTCGATCTCGATCAGCTCCGCAACGTCCTCCTCGGCGGCTCTGCGGCGTCCTGGATGCTCGACAAGCTGGGATCATCGATGATCGCAGGCGATGCTTCTGCGGGCTTTCGCATCGACCTGATGCTCAAGGATCTGCGCCTCGTGCAGGAGCAGGCGCTCTCGCTTTCCATTCCGCTGCCGGGAACGGCGCTGGTGACCAGCCAGTATGTCGAAGCGCGCGCCCACGGCGAAGGCGCCAACGGCAATCAGGCCCTGTTCCGGGTCTACGACCGAATGACCAATCAGACGGCCGTATGACGGGGAGCGGAGAGGGATGAATCTCAATCTGGACTTCGCCGCCATCATCGAACGGTGGCCGGCCTTCCTGGATGGGGCATTGCTCACCCTCCAGCTCGCCTTCATCGCGACCGTACTCGGCACGGTCATCGGTGTCCTTGGCGCCATCGGGCGACGCAGCAGCCATCCCGTCGTTTCGCGGATCTGCGGCATCTATGTCGAGGCCATCCGCAACACGCCGCTTCTGGTCCAGATCTTCCTCGTCTATTTCGGCCTCGCCAGCCTGGGATTGAAGTTTTCCGCCTTCGCGGTTGCGGCGGCAGCGCTCACGATCAATGTCGGCGCCTATACGACCGAAATCATCCGCGCGGGATTCGATTCCATTCCTCGCGGGCAGATCGAAGCCGCGGAAGGGCTGGCGCTGTCCAAGGCTCAGATCTACTGGCACGTCGTCATGTGGCCGGCGATCGAAAAGGTCTATCCGTCGCTGACGAGCCAATTCGTGCTGCTGATGCTGGCCTCGTCGGTGACGTCCCAGATCTCTGCGGAGGAACTGACGGCGGTCGCGAACTATGTCCAGTCCGACACGTACCGCGCCTTTGAGACCTACATCCTCGTCGCGATCGTCTACATCGTCCTGTCGCTGATCATGCGCGCCGGGTTCTGGCTTCTCGGCCTCGTTGTCTTCCCGCGTCGTCGACGCCTCGGCACCCCTTTGTGAGGAGGAGAAGATGGGCGGTTCTCTCAATGCCAATCATTTGATGTTCCTTGGGTATGGAGCGCTGTGGACCATCGGCCTGTCGCTCATCGGCCTGCTCGGCGGCGGAATTGCAGGGTTCATCATCGCCCTCTGCCGCATCTCGCCGAACCGGATCGTGAGGCTTCTCAGCGCCGGCTACGTCCAGCTGATCCAGGGTACGCCGCTTCTCGTCATCATGTTCCTGACCTATTTCGGCCTGCCGACGCTCGGCGTGACCGTCTCTCCGCTGACGGCGGCAGGCGCCTCGCTCACGATCTATGTCGGCGCCTATCTCGGCGAGATCTGGCGCGGCAGTATCGAATCCGTTCCGAAGCCGCAATGGGAAGCGGCGGAAGGCCTTGGCCTCAGCCGGGCTCAGCGGATGATGAAGGTCATCCTGCCGCAGGCGATGCGGATCGCGACGCCTCCGACCGTGGGCTTCATGGTTCAGATCATCAAGAACACATCGCTGGCATCGGTGGTCGGCTTCGTGGAACTGGCGCGGTCCGGCCAGATCATCAACAACTCCCTGTTCGAGCCGTTCCTGATCTACACGATCATCGCCGTGATCTATTTCGCCCTTTGCTATCCGATTTCGCGCATCAGCCGCCGCCTGGAGATGCGCAGCGGCCCTGCCCGCCTTTCACTCGGGACTGCCTGACATGCACAAGATTTCGAACGTAGCGTCTCAATCGCCGGTCGTTTCCCTCAGGAACGTGCACAAGAGCTTCGGCCCGCTCAAAGTCCTCGACGGCGTCAGCTTCGAGGTCGATCGCGGCGAAGTTCTCGTCCTCATCGGACGCAGCGGCTCGGGCAAGAGCACCGCACTTCGCTGCATCGACCGCTTCGAGACCATCGACAGCGGCGAGATCGTCGTCGGCAGCCATCGCGTCAGCGACCCGAAGCTCGATCTGAGAGCGCTGCGTCAGGATGTCGGCATCGTTTTCCAGAGCTATAATCTGTTCCCCCATCTGACCATCGAGGAGAACATCACGCTTGCCCCTTGTTCCGTGAAGGGAATCTCGAAATCCCAAGCGAAGGAGCAGGCGCGCCAGGTTCTTGCCCAGGTCGGACTGGAAGACAAGCTCCACCAATATCCCGAACAGCTCTCCGGCGGCCAGCAGCAGCGCGCGGCGATCGCCCGCTCGCTTGCCATGCAGCCGAAGGTCATGCTGTTCGACGAAGTGACCTCGGCCCTCGACCCGGAACTGACCGGCGAGGTTCTGAAAGTCATCGAGGCGCTCGCTGCGGACGGCATGACCATGGTGATGGTCACGCACGAGATGGGATTTGCCAGAGGCATCGCCAACCGGGTGGTGTTCATGCATCGCGGCAAGGTCCATGAGACGGGACCCGCCGCGATCCTGACATCGCCCGCAACTCCGGAACTCGCCCAGTTCGTTGGCACAGGGCTTTGAACCACAAGCAATATCCAGGGAGACACAGACGATGATGAAACGCACGCTTTCCGCTGCTGCAATCGCCATGAGCTGCGTGGTGGCGCTCGGCGCCACCGCCGCGCATGCCGACCTTCTCGACGACATCATGAAGGCGAAGAAGATCCGCATCGCGACCGACCTGGCGATTCCACCGTCCGGCATGATGGACGGCAATCTCAAGCCGACGGGATCGGACGTTGAAACCGCCCAGCTTCTCGCGAAGGACCTTGGGCTCGAGCTCGAGTTCGTCCAGACCACCGGCGCGACCCGGATTCCGAACGTCCAGACCAACAAGGCGGACATCATCATCTCGACCCTCTCCGTCACGCCGGAACGCGCCAAGGTGATCGACTTCACCAAGGCCTATGCAGCTCTGCAATCCGTTGTCGCGTGCCTGAAGACCGTCGATGCGAAGAGCTGGGACGATCTGAAGGGCAAGACCATCGCCGTCTCCCGCGGCACGACCCAGGACACCGAATTGTCCAACATGAAGGATCGGAACCTCACCCTCGCCCGCTTCGATGACGACGCCACGATGGTGACGGCGGCCGTCTCCGGCCAGGCCGATTGCGTTGCGACCTCGGCAACGATTGCGAACCAGATCGGCGTCAAGAACCCGTCCCGTGCCTTCGAGCCCAAGGTGCTGATCCGCACCTTCGATCTCGCCGTCGGCGTGCGCAAGGGCGAGCCGGCCCTGATCGAGAAGCTCAACGAGTGGATTTCGATCAACCTGAAAAACGGCAAGCTGAACGAAATCTACAAGAAGTTCCATGGCAGCGAGCTCCCCCAGGAAATGCGGAGCTGAGCCTGTACGAAATCGAGTGGTGCTCCGGCACCACTCGACCTGCAATCACGAAAGAAAGGTTACTCAATGCGCGTCGTAATCGGGTCGGATCACGCCGGATGGCCCCTCAAGAATGCAGTGGTCGAACACGTCCGCTCGCTCGGCCACGAGGTTATCGACGTCGGCTCCTTCGATGACAAGCCTGTCGATTTTCCGGACATCGCCCGCACCCTGACGGAGAAGCTCAAGTCCGGTGAGGCCGAGCGCGGCATCATGGTGTGCGGGACGGGCGTCGGTGCGTCGATCGCGGCCAACAAGGTCAAGGGCATCCGCGCCGCAGTCTGCCATGACATCCATTCGGCCCATCAATCGGTCGAGCACGACGACGTCAATGTCATGTGCATCGGTGCCAAGATCGTCGGCTCCTGGCTCGCGCAGGACCTGGTCGCCTCCTATCTTTCGGCAACTTTCTCGACCGACGAGGACTGCCGCCGCCGCGTGGAGAAGCTCCACGCCATGGATGCCGAAGGCTGAAGCCGATCGACCGGGAAAGGGAGTGCGTGTGACATGATCGTCGTTTTCGGTTCGATCAACATCGATCTTGTCGCCCGCGTTCCGGCCATTCCATGTCCCGGTGAAACCGTCCTTTCCCCGAGATACGAAACCCTGTTTGGCGGCAAGGGCGCGAACCAGGCGGTTGCCGCCGCTCGCACATCCTTGCCGCATCAGGTGGCATTAGCTGCCTGCGTCGGCGACGACGCCTTTGGCCGATCGGCGCGCGACAATCTCGTTTGCAATGGTGTCGTGGCCGATTTCATCTCAGGAAGCGCGGAGCCGACCGGCTGCGCGTTCATCACCGTCGATGAGCGCGGCGAGAATGCAATCACCGTTGCCAGCGGAGCAAACGCCGCACTGACGGAAGCACCGGTTCTCGATTTCCCGGTCAATGCCTCGACGATTGCCGTTCTTCAAATGGAGGTGCCGTTTCCGGCATCCTTCAATGTCGCTCGCCATGTGAGGGCCTCGGGCGGCCGCGTCATCTGGAACTTCGCCCCTGCTCCGCCGGCCTTCTCGCCGAGAGACCTCTCGGATCTCATCAACGAGACCGATGTCTTTGTCGTCAATGAGCATGAGGCGATCACCGCGGCACGGCTTCTCGGCTGCGAGACCGGCAATTACGAGGAAGCAGGCGCCTATCTCTCGAGAAGCGGCTGCCTTTGCATCGTCACGGCAGGTGCACGCGGTGCCATCGCGTTTCATCCCGATGGGCGCAACGAAGCCGTGAATGCGCAGCCGATACGTGCACTCGACACGACGGGAGCCGGCGACACCTTCGTCGGCATCCTGGCAAGCGGGCTCGATGAAGCTCTACCCTTGAGAACGGCTCTTCAGCGAGCATGCCATGGAGCATCGCTGGCTTGCCTGGCCCATGGCGCCCAGCCTGGGATGCCGACACGCGACCAACTTATCGATGCTTGATTTCGCGCTGCGAGGCACCTTGGCCAAGCGGAATCGACGAATTCTGATGCAGCACAACATGATATCATGCTGCAATCAATGCCACGTGCGTGAGAAATTCTGACGATGTCGTCGTAGGCTCAGTGAGCTGAAGCGAGGTGTCTCACCGCCACGCCATCGTGTACGGTTGGCCGCGTGCGATCACGGATGTACTTGGTAAGACCCAGCATTACCCAGCCGTGAAGTCGAGCAAGCATAGATGCACCAATCATGCCAAGAACATTCCTTAGCCTTTTATCCGTGGTGAGGAAGAGTTGCAGGCCTGACATCTGTTTCCTCAGTTCATTGCCCGTCGAGTATCTATCAACTGGACTTCGATAACCTTAACAGGTCTCGTAAATCTGCTCATATGAGTTAATGCGACCCCTAATAAGTGGTAGAGCCAAAGATCATTACCGAAAGCAGTAAATCGGTGGAATATTTAGTCACGAAATTGTGACTGATACTGCTCAGGCGTCATTCAACAAAAACGAATTCTTCCCTCGCGCAAGGTTGTGCCAATGGAGTCATCTTTTTGCGAGCCGCTCTGGGAAACTGACGAAACTCGCATATTCCGCAACACTGTTCGCCGGTTCGTGGAAACGGAATTCGCGCCAGCCCAGGACGAATGGCGGAAACGCAAAAACCCCGGTGCTGAAGCCTGGAAGAAAGCCGGTTCGGCCGGACTGCTGCTCGCCGATGTACCCATGGACTATGGCGGCGGCGGCGGCAACTTCGCTCATGAAATCATTGTTTGCGAGGAGCTTGCAGCAGCCGGCGTCCATTTCGGCTGCTCGGTTCAAGGCATCGTAGCGCGATATATCCTGTCCTACGGTACGGAGGAACAGAAGCGCCGATGGCTTCCGGAAATGGCCCGGGGCAACCTCGTTGCGGCGATTGCAATGACGGAGCCCGGCACCGGGTCGGATCTCCCGTCGATCCGGACAACCGCACGACCCGATGGAGATCAGTACGTCATAAACGGCTCCAAGACTTTCGTCAGCAACGGTTCCCTCGCGAATTTGGTCTGCCTGGCCGCCAAGACCAATACGGACGTCGCCCCGTTCCGGGGCATATCCATGATCATTGTCGAGACGGCAGACCTGCAGGGTTACAGAGTGGGATCTCCACTCGAAAAAGTGGGCATGCATGGCCAGGACACCTGCGAAATATTTTTCGAAGACGTCCGTGTTCCGAAAGCCAATCTGCTAGGGCCTTCCGAGGGCCACGGCCTGATGCAGATGGGTGAGCAGTTGCCCTACGAGCGTCTCACGATCTCGGCAAAAGCACTTGTAACGGCCGAACGGGCGCTGACGCTGACGACGGAATACGTCAAAGATCGGGCCGCGTTCGGTCAGTCGATCATCGATTTCCAGAACACGCGCTTCAAGCTCGCCGAATGCAAGACAAAAACGCACATCGGCCGTGTGTTCCTGAACGACTGCATTCAGCGCTGCGTAACGGGCAAGATCGACGACCTGACCGCCGCAATGGCGAAGCTCTGGTTCACGGACACCGAGTGGAAGGTCGTTGACACCTGCGTTCAGCTGCACGGTGGCTACGGCTACATGCTTGAATATGCCATCGCACGAATTTGGACCGACAGCCGCGTCCAGCGAATCTATGGAGGAACGAATGAAATCATGCACGAGATCATTGCGTCCACACTTTAGCAGCCGAGCACGGTCGAATTAGCGGGATAAGCGCCATGATGGATGATCAAACACCCGATGTCGCGAACCTAGACTCTTCCGTTCAGGTAGAAATGCATCTCGCGCACGCACGAATACCGCATGCCCCGATGACCATGGGCATGACCGGGATCAAGGGGGAGATATCGCCCTACCCGAATGAATGCGTCCATGTGCTGTTCGAGGAACAGGTGCATCGCGATAGGAACGCGGTAGCCGTCCGGTACGGCGACCAGACGATGACCTACGATGAACTGAACGATCGCGCCAACCGAATAGCGCGACATCTCCGGTCTCTCGACGTCCGGCCGGGTGATCTGATCGGCGTTTGTCTTCCGCGCTGCCCCGATCTCGTTGCAGCACTGATTGGTGTCTGGAAATCGGGCGCTGCCTATGTTCCCCTCGATCCGACTTATCCGCGCGAGCGGCTGCGTTTCATGGTGGACGATTCCGATGTGTCCTGTGTTCTGACGATCACATCGCTGGCCCACCACTTTGAGGCCAATGTATCGACAGTTCTACTCGACGGCGATCAGCTCGACACCGCCGGTGTGCAGGAGGCGAGCATTGCCGCTCCTATTACGCCCGCCGCACTTGCCTATGTCATGTATACTTCCGGATCGACCGGAAAGCCCAAAGGGGCGATGATCACGCATCACGGGCTGGTCAATTACCTGACTTGGGCGATAAGCGCTTATGATGTGCGCAGCGGCTGCATAGTCCCGGTGCATTCCTCGATTGCATTCGATCTGACGGTAACCAGCTTGTATCCGGCTCTGCTGGTCGGAGGTGCTGTTGAGCTTCTTCCCGAGAGCGAGGGCGGCCAAGAACTTATCAAGGCGATGCGCCAAGGGAAGCATTATGCATTGGTGAAGATTACCCCCGCGCATCTTGAGATGGTAACTCAGGAATTGGGAGAGACGGAAATCGCGGCGTCAGCTGATGCTCTGGTGATCGGCGGAGAAAACCTGCGGTCCGAGATCCTTGAAAAGTGGCGTGTATTCGCGCCGAAAACCCGCATCTTCAACGAATACGGTCCGACCGAGACTGTCGTGGGCTGCTGTGTTCACGAAGTGAAGGCGTTTGATCCGCACCAAGGGTCGGTTTCGATCGGACGGCCGATCTCGAATACCCAGCTCTATGTACTCGACAGCGATTTCAACCCCGTTCCGGATGGAGAGGCTGGCGAGCTTTATATTGGCGGAGACGGTGTCGCCGGGGGATATCTGAACAGACCCGGCCTCACCGCCGAACGATTCCTACCCAATCGCTTTCTCCCGGCAGGAGGAGCAAAGCTGTACAAGACGGGCGACCTTGTGAAAATGAATGACGACAACACGCTTCTGTATCTCGGGCGCATCGATCACCAAGTGAAGATTCGCGGATATAGGGTAGAGCTTGGCGAGATCGAACAGACCATACTCGAGCACCCTGAGGTTCAATCGTGCATGGTTCTTGCGGATGCACCTCCGGACGGCCTTCCGTTCCTCACGGCCTATGTCATTGCCCGAGACAGCATTCCGACAGAGAAGTCGCTTCGTGAATTCATTGCGACCCGTCTCCCCGAACATATGGTTCCGCAGCGCTTCGCGGTCGTCGATCTGTTCCCATTGACGAACAACGGCAAAGTGGACCGGAACGCGCTCGCCGCCCTTGCATCCAGCGTGACCAAGCCCTCGCTCGAGTCGCGGCCGGCCATCCCAAACTCGGCAATCGTGCTCAGCCGTATCTGGGGCGAGCTGCTGCGCAGGGACAATATCGGCACGGATGAAGACATCTTCACATTGGGGGCCTACTCGCTGCTGGTCACACGAGCCCTGACCAGGATCCGCAATGAACTCAAGGCGAATCTGAACCTCCGCGACATCTTCGAAAATCCCACGATTGCCGGTCAAAGCGAACTCGTCGAAGGCCTTCTTCTGTCGATGCGCCCCAGTTCCATGTCGGCAGGAGAGAGCGGGCGCGAGGAGATCGAGATATGAGTATCGGGTCGATTCTCGCAGAGCTGAGAGAGAAGGAGGTTACGATTTGGGCCGAGGGCGACCGACTACGCTGTGAAGCTCCGACCGGTGTCCTAACCCCCGAACTCAGGTCGCTTCTTGCACAACACAAAGCCGAGCTTTTGGAGTCTCTCAAGTCGGTGCAGCAGCGGTCCGAGGAGCAGAAGAGCCTTGTTCCACTTCAAAAGCACCGCGGCGGAACTCCCATCTTCGCGGTCCCCGGCCATAACGGCGACGTCTTCTGTTACCGGGCCCTGTCTCAAAATCTCGGCGCTCAGCAGCCCTTTTTCGGCCTTCAGCCACCTGGTCTCGACGGTGGCGAGAAGCCTCTCGGAAAGGTCGAGGAAATCGCCGGATATTTCGCAAGACAGATTCGTCAGACGACAACGCAGCCCGTTATCATCGCCGGATTTTGTGCGGGCGGCACGATCGCATTCGAACTCGCCAGACAGCTCGAAGGGATCGACGTTCCTGTTCTCCTTTTGGCACTGTTCGGCAGCCCCCACCCTGCGTATTTCCGGCCCTATAATCGACTAAAGGAGCGCGTCCTGAAAAACCTGCGGCGTGCAAGTGCCGACATCGATGGGCTACGCACGACTGCCTACAAGGTGATGTCTGTCACGAAGCGCAGGTTGAAAGCATCGCAGGAGCCTGACAGCGCGGCGGAAGAGGACCCATCGCTTGCACGTCGCACCCTTGTCGAGCAGGCAACGGTGTCAGCAGTCTCGCATTATAGGCCTTCTTCGTTTTCCGGTCGGACATCCTTGTTTCTTCCAAGCGCAGGTTGGGCGGATTCGCAGTATTTCGCACGATCCTGGTTCGCTCACGCGTCTCGCTGTGAGGAGTACGTTGGTCCTGAAGGGTGCGATGGCGACAACATGCTCCTGGAGCAGAACGTACCCATCTTCTCCGCCATGTTCACCCGAGTGATCGAGGATGCGGCATTGCCGCGGATCGCTCCTTCGCACGCTTAGAGAAAATGCGCTGAAAGCACGAACCGCGGCCGAAGAATAGATGCCTTTCTATCTTGCAACCCACGCGGCAGGCCCTTGGCGACATCAGTAGCCTGAGGCCTGCCCGTCCTTTCGTGGGTCGGAGCCCGCCGCGTAGCCACCTGGGATACGCTGGACGAGTTGGGCGCCGCCGAAGCCAAAGCTGGCCTCAGGCGCTTCGGACACCACCGCATGGCCGAGATCCGACAGTCTCTGGACCGTCGCCGGATTCATGCTGCTCTCGAGCGCGACATCGAGACCGGAGATGACGCGCCACCGCGGCGCATCTGCGGCGGTCTGCGGATCCTGTTTCCAGAACTGCGTCCGCAACATCATCTGCAGGTGACCCTGCGCCTGCATGGGCCCGCCCATCAAGCCGAATGCCATGAGCGGCCCCGAGCGGCCCATAATGAATCCCGGAATGATCGTATGGAACGGTCGTTTGCGCGGACCGACCTCGTTGGGATGCCCCCGTTTAAGAGAGAAGCCGAACCCGCGGTTCTGAAGGCTTATTGCCGTCTCCGGCACCACGATCCCTGAACCGAAGCCCGCATAGTTCGATTGGATGTAGGACACCATCATGCCGTCAGCGTCGCCCGTCGCGAGGCAGACAGTGCCGCCATCTCTCGGCGCTCCGGTCGGAAATGAGGACGCCTTCGTCCGGTCGATCAGCCTTGCCCGCGACGCCAAGTAGGCTTGGTCGAGAAGGTGCGTGTCCGCCACCTCGCGCATATGCGACAGGTCGGCAACGTAAGCATGAACATCCATGAAGGCGAGCTTCATGGCCTCGATCTCAAGGTGCAGCGCTTCCGGACTGTCCGGCGCAAGCTCCGCGATCTCGGTTGCCTTGAGGATCCCGAGCGCCATCAATGCGGCAATGCCTTGACCGTTCGGTGGAATCTCATGCAGCGCCGCGTCACCAAAATCCTTGCTGATCGTGCCGCACCAATCGTTCTCGTGGGCAGCCAGATCGTCGGCAGTCAAAGCCGCGTCGTGCTTTCTAGCAAAAGCAGCGATGCGCTCGGCGAGTTCACCGCGATAGAACGCCTCTCCTTTTGAGTCCGCAATCAGGCGCAGGCTTCGCGCGAAGGCTGCCGACCGGAATATCTCGCCGGCGCGTGGAGCACGCCCATCCGGCATGAAAGCGTCGGCGAAACCGGGCTGATCCTTCAATTCATTCGCCCCTCGCCGCCATTGCTCGGCGATGATCGGAGTGACATGAAAGCCGCGCTCCGCATACTCAATCGCCGGTTCGAACAGGGCCTCGAAGGGTAATCTTCCAAAGCGTTCGGAAAGTTGAGCCCAGGCGGATACGGCACCCGGCACCGTCACGCTCTCCCACCCACGACGCGGCATGGCCGTATGCCCGGCGAACCGATCGGCCGACCAGGCCGACGGCGAGCGGCCGGAAGCATTCAGACCGTGCAAGTTCTTGCCATCCCAAAGAATGCAGAAGGCATCCGATCCAAGTCCGTTCCCGGTCGGTTCGACCACCGTCAATGCGATAGCGGCACTGAGGGCCGCATCGACGGCGTTGCCTCCCTTGCGCAACGCCTGTACGCCTGCCTCGGTCGCGAGCGGGTGCGAGGTCGAAACGGCGTTTCGCGCCAGAACCGGGGAGCGGCGGGAAGGATAGAGCGGGTCGATAGGAAGCTGCATTTCTCGGCCTTCAGGAACAAGCGAAAGGTTGGTGGGATGTCGGTGAAAGTGCCCTAGTCTTCGTCTGTCGGCACGGGAAATCGATGATCGTCGAACAACTCCTCGATTGTCTGCAGTGTCTTCGTGTAGTGCCTGACCAGAAGGTCGCAGGCGTCGTCAGGCGTGCCATGAAGCACCGCTTTCATGAGATCTTCGTGCTCCGCCTGACCGTTACGCCCTGCTTTACGATAGGCGTTCGAGATTGAAATGTAGCGCACTGCGTGATCGGCAAGGATATCGCAAAACTCAATCAGCCAGGGCGATCCGCAATTCGCCAGGAGCGCGCGGTGGAAGTTGCGATGCGCGTCTTCCCACCGGGCCCGATCCTCTGCACTGTCGGATCGGAAGCGAGAGAGCCTGTGAAGGGCCACGACGATGGCTTCCTCCCAAGCGTCGTCCCGGTTCAGCATCGACTCCCGCAGCGCCCGTGTCTCGAGCCAGCATCTGGTCTTGACCAGAATGCGCCAGTCGTCGAGGGCAATCGTCGGGACGGAGAAGCCGCGCTGCTCGTGCCGCTCCACCAGACGCTCGGACGACAGTCGCGACAGAGCCTCGCGGACCGCATTGCTCCCGACCTCATACTGAGACGCGATACCCTCGATCCGGAGCTTCTCGCCAGGGTTGAACGCTCCTCGAATGATATCGGAGCGGAGCTTCTGGTAGACCGCGGTCGTAAGAGTTGTTTTGTCCGGTTGCTTTGACATAAGGAATTCTCTTGGATTCTCGACTAATGGCCCGCCCGCGCGCGCACACCATTGTCGGTTCTATGCCAGAAGACAAATTTGTACTGCATCCAGGAGACGATGGCGAACATCGACAGGCCGAGCAAGCTCAGATAGATGATCAATGAAAAGACGCGCGGTGTATTCAGCTGAGATGCTGCCACGCGGATCAACTCGCCAAATCCCTGGCCGCCCCCCAGAAATTCGCCGGCGATCGCTCCCGAGACCACGCTGATCGATGCGATCTTCAGGCCTGTAAAGAACTGGGGCAGGCCGGTCGGGATCTTCAGCTTGAGAAGCGTCTTCAGGCGCGAGGCACCGATGCTCTTGAAGAGCATGCGCGCATTCTCATCGGCCGCATGCAAGCCGGCGGCGGTGCCAACGACGATTGGGAACACGGAAATGAAGGCGGCAAGCGCGACCTTGGACGTGATGCCGAATCCGAGCCATGCGACGAAGAGCGGCGCGAAAGCGAGCTTCGGCATTGTATCGATCGCAACGATGTATGGCATGACGGCTCGCTCGCCGAAGGATGTCTCCCCAACGAGAATGCCGAGAGAAACGCCGATCACCAATGCGACGACAAAGCCCCAGATCACCTCCTGCGTGGTGACCCAGAATGCGGCAAGCATATAGTTGCCAGAAAGGAGGCCGCGCCCAACGAAGCCGAGGTCGAGGATGGTTTCCGTTGGCGACGGCAGAATGAGCGGAGACACGATGCCTGCAGAGGTTGCGAGGTGCCAGATGCCGATGAAGGCAACCAGCAGAAGCGTCATCGAAACCCACCGCGGAATGAGCGAGATGAGGGATACCCGCTCCGTCCAGACGGTGTCCTCTTCCTCTGTGCCATAGACTGCCGGCTGCGCAAGATCGCTCATAGGAAGGCTCCCTTGTCGAGGAGGTTGCGGATGGTGCTGACGTAGCGGCCGAATTCCGGCAGAGTGGCCATGTCGAGCGTGCGCGGGCGTGGGAGGTCGATTTCTATGGTCTGCACGACGCGACCCGGCCTGGCCGACATGACATGTACGACATCGGAAAGGATCACGGCCTCGGATATCGAGTGGGTTACCAGAAATGCCGTGGCACCCCGCTCGAGACAGATGCGCTGCAGTTCCATATTCATGAAGTCGCGGGTGATTTCATCGAGAGCGCTGAACGGCTCGTCCAGAAGCAACACATCCGGCTCGGATACGAGCATTCTGCAGATCGCAGCACGCTGCGCCATTCCGCCCGACAACTGCGAAGGATAGACGCTTTCGAAGCCTTTAAGCCCGACAAGCTCCAGGAGAGACAGCGCACGTGGGCGCGCGGCCTCCGCCGCCGCTTTTCCATCCCGCACTTCGATCGGCAGCAGAACGTTCTGCAATGTGGTGCGCCAGGGAAACAGTGTCGCCTGCTGGAACATCATGCCGATATCCGGACGAGCGCCCAGAACCGGTTTGCCGGAAAGCATGACACGCCCCTTCGAGGGAGGCGTCAATCCGGCCATGATCTTGAGAAGCGTAGACTTGCCGCATCCGCTTGACCCGATGACGGAGTGAAACTCACCCTGACGAAGCGAAAGGCTCACCTGTTCCAAGGCAACGATGCCGCCGCCGCGGTAATATTTGGAGACATTGGTCAGTTCATAGACTGGCCGGGGCAATGCCCCGGCCGTTTGGAGTACCGGAAACGGCCTCATTTGGCGGCATTCCACTTTTCTACGAATTCGTTGGAATAAGCGCGCGTCAGATCTGGCAGCGGCTTCTGAAGATCGCCTGCGGCAACCAGGGTCTTCTGCCACAATTCCCAACCCACCGGGTTATTGTAGCCATATCCCTTGGACGGGTCGATCGGCGCGGTCAGGTTGAAGTAGATGTCGAGGAGCGCGTCGGCGAACTTCATATCTTCGAGCTGTTGGGGGTTGCCCAGTTTCGCATGCTCGAGAGTCTTCGCGCGATTGGCGGGATCGATGCCGAACTTCATGCCCTTCACCAGTGCACGTCCGAACCGTTCGATAGTATCCTTGTTTTCCTCGAGATACTTGCGGGTCACAACATATCCGTTGCCGAAGAAGGCCTGAAATTCCGGCGGGGTCAGGGTGCGAAGCTTCACGCCGCGCAGGCGCAGAGTTGCGGCGCCTGCGGTGTCGGATGCATAGGCATCGATCGATTTGCGCATGAAGCCCGCGACCGCCATGCCGCCTTCGCCGACGGTGATGAATTTGTAATCCGTTCCCTCCTTCATGCCGACCGAGTCGAAGATGGAGCGCACGAAAGCAACCTCCGCGCCGTCAGCGGTTCCGACGCCGATCGTCTTTCCCTTGAGATCCGTCGGCTTCTGAAACGGCGATTCTTCCGGAACGACGAGATTGAACTGGCTGCGGGTGAAGTAATTGTAGATGTAGACGAGATCCTCGCCACGCTGACGGGCACTCATGAGGGGGCCGGGGCCGGGATGGCCGAGATTCGCTTGGCCCGCGAGCAGCGCCTGAATGACCTGGCCCGATCCGTTGACACTCTGGGGTTGGATCTTCAGTCCTTCGGCCGCGAAGTATCCCTCCCCGATCGCGTTGTAGAGGCCGAAGTAACCGAGACCGCCGGGGCTTGGGAAAGCAATCGTCAGTTGCTTCAGCTCCTGCGCGACGGTTTGGGCTGACGACATGAGGAGCGGCACAAGTGCCGCTGCGGCGATGAAGTGTCTGCGCTTGATCATTACGGTTCCCTCTTTTTATGTGCCGTAACGGGAATGATGCACCATCAAATATCGCTGTCAATTAAAATGGCTAATTGCTCCATTAAAAACATTTTATGCATATTATTCTCGACAGGCGAAATTGTGCAGATAAGATGCTGGCGCGATCTGGCCCTTAAGGCCCCTACGGGAATGGAAAGATGAAAGATTCGGAAAATCTTGTGGTACCGGCACCTGTCCTGCCGACATTGCCGATTGTGGGCACCGACCGACGTTTCCCGGTTCGACGCATCTATTGCATCGGTCGAAACTACGTTGCTCATGTCCGTGAGATGGGCGGTGACGAGACGCGGGACTTTCCGCTGATCTTTCAGAAGCCCCTTGACGCCATCGTGCAGGATGGCGGTGTGGTTCCATATCCGCCGAAGACAAACAACTTTCACTTCGAGCTGGAACTGATGGTGGCGATGAAATCCGGCGGCTACAACATCCCGGAAGGCGACGCTCTTTCGCATGTTTTCGGCTATGGCATCTGTCTCGACATGACCCGCCGCACTCTGCTCGACACTCCCGATGGCCCGCGAATCCCATGGGAATTGAAGAAGGCGTTCGATCATTCCGCGCCGTGCGGTCCCATTCACCCGGTAGAGCAAGTGGGTCACCCCACCAGCGGCCGTATCCGCTTAGAGGTTGACGGCGAGGCCCGACAGGATTCGGACCTCAGCCTGCTGATCTGGCGTGTGCCGGAGATCATCGCGACGCTGTCGAATTACTATTCCCTCGAACCAGGCGACATCATCATGACAGGCACGCCGGACGGTGTTGGCCCGGTCATGCCGGGAAATGTGATGGTCGGAAGCATCGACGGGCTTGGAACCCTGACCATCACCGTCGGTGAGCAGGCAGTCGCCGGTGCTCCGGTCCCCCATCGCCTTAGCGCCTAGAGCATTTTTCGGCGAAGTGGATTCGGCTCACCGTCAAAAAATGCGGGAAACCAAAGAAGAGAGGCGATTCCCCACGCAAGTGGAAACAGCTCTAGGCTCGTCCAGGCGGCGAGAAGCTACCCCAATGCCAAAGCGGCCGGTGCAACGCAGCCGGCCGCTTTTTCCCGTCTGTCTCTCGCAGGCAGTTGAAATCTAGCTGGCTCGTTGGCCGGCGCTGTCGAAAAAGTGCAGCCGGTCTGGCGCGATCGTCAGTCCCAGGGTGGTGTCCGCATCGATTGTCGGCCCGTCATACGCCACGAGGAAAATCTCGCCGTCAGGCAGTTCCACGTGCAGCAGCGAGGAGGCACCGGTATACTCGCTGAGGAGCACTTTCCCGCTGACGAGACCCGAACCGGGATCGGTCAGCTTGAGATCCTCGGGCCGCATGCCGACATGGGCAGCGCTGTCGGGACGGACGGGCAAAGCCTTCGCGACCGAACCGACGGGAAGGATGTTCATTTTTGGGCTGCCGATGAACTGCGCCACGAACAGATTGCCAGGCCTCTCGTAAAGCTCTCGCGGCGTGCCGACCTGCTCGACGAGCCCGTCACGCAGCACCACAATCTTGTCGGCCAGCGTCATAGCCTCGATCTGATCATGCGTCACGTATATCATGGTGCTGCCGAGACGCTTGTGCAGCGAGGCAATCTCGGAGCGCATATGAACGCGCAGCTCCGCATCGAGGTTGGACAGTGGCTCATCGAACAGGAAAACCTCCGGGTCGCCGACGATCGCACGGCCAATGGCGACGCGCTGCCGTTGTCCGCCCGAAAGTTCGCGCGGGAAGCGGTCGAGGAGAGGCTCGAGCTTGAGCGTGCGTGCCGCCTCCATGACGCGGCGGGCGCGTTCATCGATCGGCACCTTCCGAACTTTGAGGCCGAATCCCATATTGTCGCGCACGTTGAGATGGGGGTAGAGCGCGTAGGACTGGAACACCATCGCAACCCCGCGACGGGCCGGCGGCGTCTCGTTGACGACCCGATTTCCGATTTTGAGCACGCCGGAGCTGATGTCCTCCAAGCCCGAGATCATGCGCAGCAGGGTGGATTTTCCGCAGCCGGATGGCCCGACGAAGACGACGAATTCACCGTCATCGACCGAGAGATCGACGCCCCGAATGACTTCGGTTCGGCCGAAGTGCTTCTTGACGTTATTGAGAGAAAGACTGGTCATGACAAATCCGATATGCGGTCGGGAGTGTTGCCTAGCCCTTCACGCCGGAGAGGGCGAAGCTCTCGATGATCTGGCGCTGGGCGATGATGTAGACGACAAGGATCGGGATGACCGCAAGGCTAGTGGCGGCCAATTGCAGGTGCCAAAGCGGCATGCCGTAGGGATCGGTGAAGTTCGACAGCGCCAGCGGCAACGTAAACTTGTCCAGAGACGAGACGAAGATCAGCGGCTCGAGAAAGAGATTCCAGGAATTGAGGAACGTAATGATGGCGACAGCGGCAAGCGCCGGTCGGGACATGGGCAGAGCGATGCTCCACCAGACGCCAAGCCGCGACAAGCCGTCCATCTTGCCAGCATCCTCGAGCTCCTTCGGCAACGCGAGAAAGTACTGACGCATGAGGAAGGTCGCCATGATGCCTTGCGGCCCGAAGGTCGGCAGCAGGATCAGAGGCCAATGCGTGTCCACGAGGCCGGCCCAGCGCATCATGAAGAAATTGGGGATGATCGTCACTTCTTCGGGAACCATGAGCGCGGAGACCAGGAAGAGCGCAACCAACGCTGCGCCGGCAAACCGCATGCGCGCCAGCGCATAGCCCGCGAGCGACGAGACGAGCAGCGTCAATGCCGTTACGGTGACGGCGATATAGAGCGAGTTGAGATATTGCCGCGCAAACGGCTGATGCTTGAAGACGTCGATGAAGTTCTGCCATTGCCATTCGCGCGGCACAAGGCTTGGCGATCCGAAAATCTCGGCAGCGCTTTTGAAGCCGGACGAGACCATCCAAAGGAAGGGAAAGACGAACGGAATGGCAACGATGCAGAGCGCGAGCGTCCAGCAGATCTGATTGATGATGCGGATCCGGCGTCTTGTGAGAGATGCAGTCATGTATCCCTCCGGCGCAGTACGAGTTGGAAGATCGTCAGCATCATGACAACGACGAACATGATCATGGCGAGCGCCGACGCGTAGCCGACGTCGAAGAACTGGAATCCTTGCTGGTAGATGTAGAACGCGAGGACGAGGGTGCCGTTCTCCGGCCCGCCGCCGGTCATCTGATAGATGTGGTCGAACACCTTGAACGATCCGATGGTGGTGATGACCATGATGACCAGCGTCGTGGGCCCCAGCAGCGGCCAGATGATCCAGCGAAAGATCTGCCAGCCCGACGCGCCCTCAAGCCGGGCGGCGGCCGCATAGTCGCGTGGGATCGCCTGCAGCGCAGCGATATAGAGAATCATGTTGAGGCCGACCATCTTGATGACGCGAGTCACGATCACGGCGGCCATTGCCCAGTTCGGCTCGCGCAGCCAGTTGGGTCCATCGATGCCGATCGAAGCGAGCATCTGGTTGATGAACCCGGCTTCACCCTGAAGCAGGAATTTCCAGACGATCGCCCAGGCGACGGCGGATGTCACCACCGGTGCGAAGAAAACTGTGCGGAAGATGACGACGCCTGCGAAGCGGCCCGACAGGGCAAGCGCCAGCGAGAGCGCCAGCGCCATGTTGAGAGGCACGAGCCCGATCGCGAAGATCACCGAGTTGCGGATGACGTGCCAGAAATCGGGATTGCGAAACAGCGCATCACTGTAATTGTCGAGACCGACGAAGGTAGCCTGCTGCGTGAGCAGGTTCCACTCGGTCAGCGAATACCAGACCACGGCGATCAGCGGTCCGACGAAAAAGATCAGGAAGCCGGCAAGCGTGGGGCTGATGAAGAGCCATGACTCCATCGCCTCACGCATCTTCAAGGTGAGCCACGGCGCATCCTCGCGGCGCGCCGTGTCTCGTATTGGGAGAGCCCCCGCCACTGTCCTGACCCCTCAGAGCAGCGGTTGGATGGCAGTGCAGACAGCTTTCAACGAAGCTTCCACGTCCGCATTGGCACGCCACAGGGCGTCGACGCGCGGCTTCATCGCGGCGAGGATCTGCGGGCTTTTCTCATGGGCCGGCAGCACCTTGCCCTTGGAAATGGCGTCGGCGACGACCTTCATCTGCTCCGGGGGAATAAGGTTGTTGGATTTCGTGAAGGCGTCGCTGTCGAGCACGCTCTTGCGTGCCGGCGGGAAGAACTGCGCGGCAGCGGCGACGTTATCCTTGGTGGTCATGTGAGCCACGAACTCGGCCGCGAGCTCCTTCTGCTTGCCGGCGGAGAATACGACGATGCCGGCCTGGCCGATGACGGGCGACTCGCCGCCAGCACCTGTGGGCAGTGGAGCGATGCCCCATTTGAAACCTGCCTTCGGCATGAGCGAGGCACGCGAAATCTGGTTGATGGTCATCGCAGAGCCGCCGGAGAAATAATCCCCCTGCTCGCCGGGCGGAACGATCGACTTGTCCTTGAAGACCATGTCGTGCAGCTGCTTGACGGCCGCTACCGCCTCAGGCTTGTCGAACCCGCACTGCTTGTTGGCCCACACGTCTCCGCCGGCAGCGCGGATCGGCGGCATCAGTGCATGCATGATGCGTGTGTCGTAGCCCTGACCGTCCTTGAACTCGAAGCCCCATTTACCCGTGGCATCCTTCAGCTTTTTGGACACTTCCTGGAACTTCGCCATGTTCCACTGGCCCTTTGCCGCGAGCGCATTCGGGTCTTCCAGACCTGCCTTGTCGAAGAGGTCCTTGTTGTAGAAGATCACGAAGGGCGAGGTCGAGAACGGCACCCCATAGACCTTGTCGCCCGCGGTCCACAGGCCGAGAGCGGGCTTGGAGAAGTCCGCGAAGTCGTAACCCTGAGCCTTGTTCAAGGCTGGAGCGAGATTGTCCAGCACACCCGCCGCGGCGAAGGTAGGCGCGGCATCCTCCATCAACCACCCAGCATCCGGAGCATTGCCTCCGGCCAGCTGGAAGGTCAGCTTCTGGGTGTAGTCGCCCGGGGGAATCGTCTCATACTTGACGGTCACGTCCGGATGCTTCGCCTTGAAGCTCTCCGCGAACCCATTGAGCATCTTGAGATGCGCCTCGTTGCCCGTCCAGATGGTGAAACGGAGCTCGGCGGCACCAAGGGAGCCCGACATCATTCCGAGCGCCAGCACCGTCGTCGTCATTCTCTTCATTGTGGTTTTCATCGTTCTCCTCCCTGCTATGTTTGTTTGGGTTTATCTGAGCACGAACTCGCCCGGGAGCGAGCCCGGTGCATCGCCGATCGTCCAACCGCCATCGACCGGTATGTCCACCCCCGTCAGATACGCTGCTTCCTCCGAACACAGGAAGATAGCAGGTCCCACGCAATCCTCCGGCCGCCCGGGACGCCCGACGGGAATCTTGGCGGCGACGGCATGGCGGAACGAGGGGTCGGCATAGCGGTCCGCCGTGCGTTCCGTTTCGATGGCGCCTGGAGAGATCACGTTCATTGTGACCCCACGTGCGGCAACCTCACGGGCAATGGCGCGAATAGCGGTGAGCTGCGCAGACTTGAACGCCGCATAGGCGACTGTCTCGGCACGCGGCCGAGCCGCCATGACGCTGCCAGTGGCCACGACACGACCCCACCCACGCTCTGCCATAGCAGGAACGAGCGCGCGGCAGAGCGCTATGAGCGACGCGAAATTCGCGGTGAAATGTAATGCCAGATGATCTTCCGTCGCATCCTGCCAGGGCGCACGGCGCTCGATGGCCGCATTGGCGATCAGGATGTCGACGGCCCCGAATTCATTCGTCACCCGGCGCGCGAGCGCTTCGGGCGCAGAGGCATCCAGGAAATCCGCCTCGAATTCCATTGTGGCACGGCCGGCGGCGCCGATCTCGGCACGGACCGACGCCAAACCTTCCCGATCGCCGTGACCATGGACCGCCACATCCGCACCCTGTCTCGCCAATCCCAGTGCGATCGCGCGCCCGATGCCCGAATTGGCACCGGTCACCATCGCGCGGCGACCGAGGAGGGAGAAGGCACCGGTCATCATTGCGCCTCCCTGCCCTTGCCGAGCTTTTCGGCAACCTCGAGCGAAGCGATGTCCGCCGCCTCGAAATGAGCAATGATCTTCTGCTCGGCGAGATCCGGCTTGCCGGCCGCAATCGCTTCGTAGATGGCACGATGACGCTCGACGGTCGCGTTCCAGTCGGCACCGGTGCGGTTCGCGCGGCGCGAGAAGAGTTCCGAGACCTCGCGCTGGACGGAGCGCATACCCTCCATCTGGACGCGGATCATGGTGTTGCCCGTTGCGAGCGCGATACCGAGGTGAAAGAGGATATCGGCCTCGGTGAAGCCTGCCGGCTCCTTGATGGAGCCGGTCATGTCATGCAGCGCCTGCTTCATGGCGGCCAGCCCCGCCGGATCGCGACGCTCCGCCGCCAATCGGGCAATCCCCGTCTCGATCACACGGCGCATTTCGTTCGCCTCGCGCAGGCGCTCGAGGCTCGACCGCGCGGCATAGCCGTAGATGCGCTCCATCGGCTCGCCGTTGATCGCCTTGGCGCGCGCGACCTTGCCCTGCTGGGTGAAGATCAGACCTGCCGCCGCCAGCTGGCGCAGCGCCTCGCGGGCGATGGGCTTGGAGACACCGAACTCGCGGGCGATCTCGCCTTCGGCCGGCAGCGCCTCTCCGGGTGCGATGCGACCATCGAACAGCGCCGCGGCAATCGCGTCGGAAACGGTGTCCGCGAGCCGGGCGGGTACGACCGGCTTCGAGGAGAAAAGAGGCTTTCTGGCCGATCCTGCGCTCATGGGACTCCCGACTTTCCCGATCATTACCACACCAGCTATAAACATAGCAACTATGCTTTTTAGTTGCCAAGCAATTGCGTTCCACGCTATGACCAGCTTGAGAAAGACGTAAAGCCAGGTGCCGACAGGTATGAACAGCGCAGAGATCCGCATCACCGACGTGATTGCCCATCCGCTGAAGCAGACATTGCCGCGGCCGACGGTGACCTCATGGGGAACCTACAATGAGGTCTCGATCCTGCTGGTCGAGGTGCGCACCGACGCCGGCATCACCGGCGTGGGCGAAGCCTTGGCGCGCTTTTCTCCGAAGGCCTATGCCGAACTGATCGAGACCTCGCTGAAGCCGCGCCTCGTCGGCGGCAATCCCACTGACATTCAAGCCCATTGGCGCGCCATGCGGCGTGCGCTCTCCGGACGTTCCGGCGGCATGCTGTTCGAGGCGATATCAGGCGTCGACATCGCCCTCTGGGACATACTCGGCAAGGTGGCCGGCCTGCCCATTCATCGCCTGCTCGGCGGCATGGGCCGGACCGAAGTGCCCGTCTACGCGGCTTCCGTGAACTGGGGCAGCGACGAGTTCATGGACAGCGAACTCGACAACTACCTGGCGAAGGGATTCCCGCGGATCAAGGTGAAGATCGCGAATCCCGTCAAAGACGCCTGCCGGCGCATCGCCCGTCTGCGCAAACGGGCCGGCGACGACATCGAACTCTGTGTCGATGCCAATTGGGCCTATACGCTGGAAGAGGCGGTGGAAGTGGGCCGCGCCCTGTCCGACAATGCTTATTTCTGGTTCGAAGAGCCACTGCGGCCCGAGGACGAGGCCGGCTACGAGGAGCTCCACCGCCGTTGCGCCACGCCGCTCGCGGCGGGTGAGAGCAATTATACCCTCGATCAGGCGATGCGCCTCGTATCCAATCGAACCCTCTCCTACCTCCAGCCCGATGTTGCCCGTTCCGGCGGAATCAGCGAGACGCGCCGCATGGCCGAGTTCGCTGCAGCGCATGATGTTCAATACGCGCCCCATATCGGCATGTCCGGCATCATCTGCGAAACGGCGAGCGTGCATCTTGCCGCGGCGATGCCGAACATTCGCGCCATGGAATGCGAGACCGATTCCAGTCCGTTCAAGACGGCGCTGACGGGCGCCGCGCCCGGCGCGGACCGGCAGAAGAACGGCATGCTGCCGGTACCGACCGGCCCTGGCCTCGGCATCGAGATCGACTGGGATGCAGTCGCGCGGCTTCGCGCTTAGAGCATCGTGCGGACCCAGCGGGCCGCGCAAGCGAAAGTGGCCCCGGTTTGCCACAAAGAACGGTGCTCTCATCAAAAGAGGAAGCATCGGATTGGTTCCCAAAGGTGGGTCCGCTTTTGGGTCCGATGCTTTAGCGGAGCATGGAGACGAGGATGACTTCGACTGTACCGACGAACGACCTGACAGAGGCCATGCGGCTTGCGATTCTGCGCTCCGATCCCAAGCTCAGCCGGTTCGATCCCCTGCCGCGCATCATCAGCCACGACAGCTTTTCCACCGGCCATTGCGGCTGGTCGCAGCTTGTCGGCAACTACGAGAACGATCTCGACACGATGCTGCCGGGCTATGCTCAGCACACGAGCGCCATGCTCTCGACATTGCCGCATTGGGATTCCGGTTCGCACGGCGGCATGGGATCGTCCTACGCCCTGAAGATCGCGACGCGACCGCGTAAAGGAGCACAGAACGTCGCCATCAAGCGTCATACCTTCCGCCACCGCGGCAGGATCCGGTTCGAGATCTATTTCACCTTCAAGCCGGAGGCGACGGAGCTCAAGCTCAGCGAGACCGACGTGCGCTCGGTCGGCTTCCTGTTCGATCTGCAGTCGGGCGACCAGGACGCCGACGGCCAGCGTGTGATGCCGCATCTGCGCTTCCTCAATGCGCTGGACGGCGAGCACTTACAGAAGTGGCAGTTCAAGCGCCGGACCACCGAACTGAAGCCGATCGGCAACAGCGACAAGACCCTCAGCCATTACCATCTGTCGCCTGAAGACTGGGAAGATCTGCCTGGAGGCGCCCAGCGCCTCTGCTACAACGAGATTCCGACCAAGATCAACTGGACCTATCTCGCCTTCGACTTCGATCTGGAAGAGATGAAGGCATTGTCCTTCCGCTGCAACGATCGCACCTTCGATATGTCTGGATTCGAGTCCATCCGCATACCGGCGATGAAGAATCTCTGGTGCATGCTGAACTTCTGCCTTTTCGCCGAAACAGATACGGACAAGCGTGCTTTCCTGTACGTCGATTCCGTCTGCATCTCGGGAGATTTCTGATGCTGCCCGAGAACATCACATTGGTGGTCGGCCGCAACGAGCGCTGGACGGGCGCCGCGGCAACGGAGCCTTTCGAAGCAGGCTGGGCCCGCGAGGCCATCATCTTCATCCGTGCGTTGAAGGAGCCCAAGGGCGAGCAACCCGTGGCGCGGGTCGAGATCTCGCCCGATGGCATGCGCTGGGCGGCCGAGGGAACCGAGGCTCCAATGCCTTCACGCAAGGACGGCATTGCGGTCCTTCGCGTGAAGCACTTCGGCAACTGGCTGCGTGTCGCTGCGGATTACCCGTCAGGCTCCGAAAGCACCGTCCTTGTGACGGTTCACCTGAAGGCCTGACGTGGCCTTCTGGATCCGCACGCTTCGCTAATTGAATTGAGGAACCATGCTGTGCCAGAGCGCGAAGGCAACGGCACCGCCCGCAAGCAGGGTCAACGGGTTCAGCTGCGGACGCAAGGCCAAGACCGCGGCCGCGACGCCCGCGATGACCCAGGACAGGATACCCGCCCCCGCGATGCGGAAGATCGCGAACACACCGGCCAGGATCAGCCCCGCGCCGATGGGTGCGAGCCCGTTTTCCAGCGCCGTGTGCCAGTGGCGCCCGCGGTAATGGTTCCATATCTTCGTGATGCCGTAGCAGAGAAGCGATGACGGAACGAAGAGCGCGAGCGTCGCCACGATGGCGCCGGTCCAGCCTGCCACCTTCCAGCCGAGCAGGGTCACGAGCATGGAGCCCGGGCCGGGCGCAGCCCGGGCTATCGCGAAGAGGTCGACGAACTCCCGCGCCGTGACCCAGTGATAGACCTCGACGGATTGATGCTGGATGCCGGCGAAGATGCTGGGGCCACCGCCGATCGAGACCAGTGAGAACGGCACGAAGACGACGATCAGGGACCAGAGAGCATTCTCACGCATCGGACGAGCTCTGCCACCACGCAAATGCGACCGATACGGGTGCGAGCCCCAGCACCACCGGCACCAGCGGCCATTGCAGAAGACCCACGGTCACGAAGGTCGTCATCAGGATCAGGAACGGCACGAGGCGGCGGCTCGAACTATAGGCGCCCTTCACGGCCACGATCAGGAGCAATCCGATGGCAGCCGCCGCAGCTCCGCTCATGGCATCCTGGATCCACGGCATCGCAGCGAGTTGCGCATAGGCCGAAACCATCGCGATCACGGCAAAGAACGGACCGATTACAAGTCCAACTAGAGCGCTGACAGCCCCCACGGGTCCGCGTAGGCGCTGGCCGATATAAACTGTCAAATTGGTGACGTTGGCTCCGGGCAGAATCTGAGACAGCGCCAAGCCGGAGAAGAAGTCCTCGTCGCTTATCCAACCCCGTAGGGTCACCACTTCGCGATAGATCCAGCCCGAGAGCCCTCCGCCGAAGCTGAAGAGCCCCACACGGAAGAACACGAGAAAGAGTGACATCAGGGAAACCGGTGTCTGGATCGGGCTCATCGGACCATCCAGGGTTCATCAGGGCAATGGCAGGATGCCACTGTATCACGCTCCCGCCGCGCGAATGGAGCGCCGCCCGTCGTCGGACAGCGCTCCTGAATAGTTCTACCGCCCGAAGGTTGTGAGCCATGTTTTGCGATAGTTGTCGGCGTTGGTCTTCCAGGCATCGGCGCTGAGAGTCCACACCTCCGAATATGGCGGATACTCGACACCGCTCTTAACCGGCCTGTTGGAACTCGCATTCAAAGGATATGCGCCGACGCTGGCGATGAGATCGCCGCCCCGCTTGCTGGTTGCCCAGTTGAGATACAGTGCTGCTGCGTTCGGGTGCGTCGCCGTCTTCGTGATCCCCGCCGGAATCTGGAACGATGGGATACCCTCGCTGGGGAAAATAACCTTGACCGGCGCGCCCGCTGCCATCTGACTCAGCACAACTTCAGAGATGGGTCCGGTGGCCACACCGATTTCACCGCGGGTGAGATCGGTCGTCAGTGGAGCGATACCATCGTAAATCTTGGGTTTGCGTGCAGCTAACTTCTTCCAATAATCTTCATCGACCTTCTGCCGAAGGAAGCTGAACATCGACAGAGCCGATCCGCCGTCAATGTTATTGGTTCCGACCAGCCCATCGTATTTGGGGTCCAGCAGATCCTTCCATGATTTCGGCGCATCGGCTTCCTTGATCCTTGCGGTGTTGATTGCAAGCAGCGAGATCGGCCGCACGAGACCATACCAATACCCTTGAGGATCCTTGAGATCCGCGGCGATCGAGTCGAAGCCCGGCACCTTGTGCGGCGCCAGAATTCCCTTCGCAACGAAATCGTTGATCTGAACCAGATCCGTCAGGTCAACGAGATCAGCAGCGAGCTTTCCGGCACTGTTCTCGCTCAGGACGCGCTGATATACGTTCGCGCCGCTCAGACGCACATACTCAACCTTGATTCCGGTATCTTTCGTGAAGCCGGCATGGATGATTTTCATCAAGTCCATTCCGTAGGTTCCATAGTGGACGAGAACGCCTTCCTTCTTGGCACTCTCCCACATGGCCTCGGTGGCGATCTTCTCGCCTGCGATAACGAGGTCTTCTGCCTTCCCGCTGCCAATGCTGCCGAAGGCAGCAACAGCCATGGCGAGGGCTGCGACGGCACCCATCCTGAACATGTTCATAGCATCTCCTCCCATCTGAACGATCGCATTTTGTTGTTGCTCCCGGCACGAGCGGCCGGGTTTCGTGCCAGGAGGCCGGAATGTCCGGCCTCACAATGAGGGTCTGAGCCACTTAAGTCCCAGCAAGGTAATTCCGCCCAGCAAGACGGTGTAGAGCAGACTCACGCCGGCAACGAAATCCCAGCTGCCGTTCTCGTAGCTCTCGAAAACCACGATGGAGAGAACGCGCGTGTTCGTCGTGTACAGAAACAGAGCGCCGCCGACCTCGCGCAGGCTCAGGACGAAGAGCAGGAAAGCCGCGGATACGACGCCGCCACGTACGAGTGGAAGGAAAACCTTCCAAACCGTCTGCGCGCGAGTGGCACCGCACAGAAGAGCTGCGTTCTCGAGGTCCTCGTGGACCTGCATAACGCTGGACGAAAGCGCCCTGAACGCCTGCGGCATGAAGCGGGGGAGGAAGGACAGGATAATGATATAGATTGTGCCGTAGACCGGGATCGGAGACCCGATCCAAGCCCAAAGTACACCCATCGCCAGAAGCGTCGCCGGAATGGCCAGCGGCATCATGGCGATATATTCGATCACTTTCCTGCCAGGAATGCGAGTTCGATGAACGATGTAGGCCAGGATAAAGAAAAATCCCGTTCCGAAGACACAGGTCACGAATGCGACGACCAAGCTGTTCTTAAGTCCATTGATGACCTCGGAATCGCTGGTGATGGACAACAGCCGATCACTGCTTAATTGAGCGACATCGAACATCGCAGCCGTATTTGCAATGTATGCATTTGCTCTCAACGCTCCAAGGAGGAGCGCCAGCATCGGCAGGACGATCGCAACCGTGAAGTAAAGGACGACGAAGCCGGCGGCGACATAGCGCCAGTTCCCGAGGGACATAACTTTCTGCTGCGCGCCTTTGCCTGAAATCGTGCGATAGTCTCGCCCTTTGAGCACAAAATTCTGCGCGTAGATGAGGGCAAAAACAATGGCGGCGAGGAGCAGTGCCACCGCGCTCGCCTGGGTCGGCGAGGATGGAATCCGATTCATCAGGTAATAGACGCGAATGGACAGGGTCTCGAGCCCTACGGGACCACCCAGAATCTGAGGAACGGCGATGTTCTCGACCATCATGACGGCATTCAGGATCATCGACCCTAGAATGGCGGGAAGAACCACAGGAAAGATGATCTTCATCGTCGTCTGAAATTGGTTCGCGCCGTGGACCGCTGCGGCCTCTTCGATGTCCGAAGTGATCAGCGAGAGCGCCGCATACACGAGAAGGAATGGGTACGGGACGTGATAAAGACCCTCGACGAAGATGAACCCCGCGAGCGAGCGCATCTCGATGCGGAATGGCGCACCCAGATCGGCGAGGATGATGTTGAGATAGGCGCTGTTGCCGGCGCCGAGGAGCGCCCAGGTCACGGTCGCCGCGAGCATCGATATGAAAAGAGGAAGGATCCCTACTACGTGCACGAGTGGTTTGAACGGAATATCGGTTCGGGCAGCGAGCCATGCCAGGATGCATCCGATGGCGGTTGCCATAAGGGTTCCGCCGATCGTCACAATCACGGTATTGATCGCCGCGCTGACGGTTTTCTCCTCGAAGAGCGCTCCGAAATTGCTGAGCGTGAAATTTGACTCGCTTCCCGAAAAGGGCACCGCATCCCGGAATGCCGTATAAACCACCATCAGGATCGGCACGACGACGAGCACGAAGAGTGTCACCAGCACGAGGACCGGGACCGCGGACCGCTCTGCTACCGTCGCCCTTCTCATGATGCCGATCTCATCGGGAGGAGAAGGACGGACTTGGGCGCGACGTGCAATCTTGCAGGTGATCCAGGCGGAAGATCGAGCGGCGCACGATTGTGGAAGACGTCGATGACTTGTCCGGTCGTGCTGCGGACGCGGTATTGCGTGTAGGATCCCATGAAGCTTGCCGAAGTCACCTCGCCGATAAAGGTATTCGGCTTCACCGGCTGATCGGGCCGATGGGCCTCGATCTCGAAATCCTCTGGCCTCACGCACGCGAAGATACCCCCCTCGCCCGGCGGCGGTGGGTGGACGGATGTCAATTCAAATGAGGATTCGTCGAGCGCAAACAGAATTCCATCATCGCCGCCTTGCCGAACGGCTCCCGGGAAGATGTTGCGGTAGCCGATGAAATCGGCCACGACGCTCGAGTGCGGGTTCTGGTAAATCGTGACCGGGTCATCCGCTTGCAGGACGCGACCGGTATTCATGACCGCGATCTGATCGGCGAGGGATAGAGCCTCACTCTGATCGTGTGTCACGAACACACTCGTGATGTTGAACCGGGTCTGCAGCTCACGCAGCTCGACGCGCAAATGATCGCGCAGCCGTGCGTCCAGATTCGACAGGGGCTCGTCGAAAAGAAGGACCGCCGGGCGCATGACGAGGCTCCTGGCAAGAGCCACCCTCTGCATCTGCCCGCCACTCAGGGAAGTCGCCCCGCGGTCCCGAAACTGCTCGAGGCCCACGATCCGCAAAATCTCGGCAACCCGCTCCTCAACCTCAGCTGTAGGCAGCTTCTGCATCTTCAGCGGAAACGCAACATTCTCCGTAACTGTCATATGCGGCCAGATGGCATATGACTGAAAGACCATCCCGACATTGCGATGGTTGACAGGAACGTTGATCCTGCGCTGGCTGTCGAAGACCGGCTGACCGCCGAGTTCGATGATCCCCTCGGTCGGCGCCTCCAAGCCGGCGATGCAGCGCATCGTCGTTGTCTTACCGCATCCGGAAGGTCCCAAGAGAACCAGCATCTTTCCTTCAGGCACTTCGATATCGACCCCATGGACCGCAACGAAGCTTCCGAATTTCTTTTTTAGACCTTTTATCCGGATACTCATTGCATCGATAACCCGCACCATGTTCTGGCGAAGCGAAGCCTATCCGCCCTCGGCAGATTACTGCGTATCAACCCGGGGCTTGCAGCAATACGTTTCACGTTCATTGACCACGAAAGTTAAGACAGGCGTTCCGCAGCATGCTAGTCGCCGACACGCAGGCTGACCAAAAATCACATATGTGACAGAGGCGACACGTCCCATTCACCAGATGTTGGCTCAGGTTCCCCAATGCCAGATGATGAAACAGCTTAGGCTTCTGCACTCTTGCTGGGCCCGCAGGTGACGCATCGATCTCTCCAGAGGCGATCAATTTAAGATTCCGCAACGCGGAGAAGCGCCGTCAATGCCCGGACATCGGGCAAGGTTTCGACAGCCATGATTGATGCGATCACTTTCTCGGTTCGATCTTTAGATAGGATCGGCTCCATCAGATCCCGAGCTTTCGCGACGATCTCATCGGTGTCCATGGGATTATGCGGGGTTCCTCGGACATGGCGCACCTTGCTTACATGCTCCCGACCGTCCACCGTACTCACGGTCACCTGCGCTTGGCGCGTATAGGTCTGGAACTCCTCATCAGTTCGGGGATCTAGGCTGATCCGCCCCTTGACGGCGACGACAGCCGGATCGCGCATACGGCCTTTGTCATGACTTGTGGCGAAGGTCATCGAGCCATCGAGCAGCAGAACCGCGAGCTGATGCTGTAAGTTGACGTCCGGCATGTCGCGGTCGTCGACCACTCGGGAGGATGTCTCCGGAAGTGCGACAACGATCTCGGCAATATCCTCAGGCGTCAGCCGGTGCTCCTTCATCAGGATCTGAAGCGCGTCCAACGCCGCCTGAATTGGCGACCCCACACACCATTTCTTGATGGCCGTTCGGGAGATTTCAAATACCTCGTCCAGATCCTTTATAGCCAGCGCCGGTTCGGCATCCTGCGGAAAAGCGCTGAAAAGACCAGGATTTCCTTCAAGCGCGTCTCGAACCCCAGTGAAGCCCGAGGCCACCATTTCCGCCGCAAGAGTTCCGTTCATGGCAGGCATGCCGCCAAAATCGAAGGCCTTCTCGATATGGTCGGGATCTCGACGCCAGCAGGCATTGCCCGACGCCATCTGCACAGCATAGCCGAGAAGGGAGCAGCATTGGTCCTGATTCAGCTCAAACAGCGCCCCTGCCGCGGTAGCGGCACCGAAGAGCCCGCCGACGGCGTGGGACGAGTGATGCTGGACGAAAAACTTCTCTCCGCCGAGAGCCATGGAAATTCGGGGGCCGACATCGTAGCCGGCGACGACGGCACGGAGAAGCGCTTCGCCGGACATTCCGCGGGTTTCGGCGACGGCCAGAGCGGCCGGGACCACGGCACAGCCGGGATGCGTCAGGGAGGGGGCGTGCGAATCGTCGGTCTCGTCCGCATGTGCGAGCATCCCGTTAGCGAGAGCAGCCTGTACGGTTCCAGTCACCAACGACGAACCGATCACCGACGCGCCACCGGTGCCCCTGTTCGCCGCGCAATAGGAGAGCGCCCTCCGTCCCGCCGCAAGATGCGATCCTGAGACCATCGCTGCGACCGTGTCGAGCAGGTGCTGGCGGCCCTTCAGAGCGATCTCGGGTGGGAGGGGCCGGGACATGGCTGTCGCGATATGCTGGGCAAGACGCTGGGTCAGCAAAAGAACGAACCTCCGTTGAGGTGAAGGGTCTGGCCCGTGACGTAGGCGAACTCGTCGCCGCACAGCGCTGCTGCCGCCGCTCCGATATCGGCTGGACGGCCGATGCGCCTCAGCGGAATCTTATCGAGCGGCGTATGCTTGCGACGGAAGGCCGTATGCTCTGCATTGTCACCTTCATCCTCGACGAGGCCAGGCGCGAGACAGTTGACTGTAATCCCATAAGGGCCCAATTCCACCGCGAGCGCTTTCGTGAGCCCTACGACTCCTGCCTTGGCCGCAACCACATGGGCGCGCTCATCGGCACCGATATGGGCGGTAACGCCGCCGATGTTGATGATACGACCCCGACCGCTCTTCTTCAGATGTGGAGCAGCTGAACGGCAGCACAAGAACGTGCCGTCGAGGATGACGGATGTGATCGCACGCCACTCCTCGTAGTCGATTTGCTGCAATGGAGCGGCCCGCCGAATGGCTGCATTATTGACCAGGATGTCGAGTTGCCCGCACAAATCGACCGCCTCGTCGACGAAACGCTGGACGGCCTCCGGATCGGCGACGTCCCCCATCACCATCTCGGCCTTGCCGCCATCGTTACGGATCTCCTGGACGACCCGCTCGGCATCGGCCCGCCCCTCGCGGGCATGCACGACGACGGTCGCCCCGCGTGCAGCGAGATGCAGCGCGATCTGACGCCCGATCCGCCTGGCGCTTCCCGTAACAAGCGCAACCCTTCCCACCAACTCGTCTCTCATGATCAATGCAGCAACCCCGCAGGCGTGAGACTCTTCAACATGCTCCGGACAGGCATCCTCATCATATCGTCGAATGCAGCCTCCAGCCCGTCAATTGCGTCAGGTCGCAACAGGCAGGGAGCGCAATCTCGAAGCTTTTTCATCGCACCCTCGAATGTCAAAGGACTTCTCGGATGGCCCGGAGCATAAGGAACTTCGAACGACAGGCGTGTACCATTGGACAGATCGACCTCATACTGAGCTGCGAACTGACCTTCAGTTGCACCAGGAAGATCGGCAGTCAGTACCAGGCGGTCGATGATCGCAAGCACATCGCGGTCGAGCCATCGCCGGCTGTCGAACTGTGCCAGAGTCAGATCGCCATCGGCAGCGGCCATTGCGATCAGAGCGTAGAATGAGTGGTCGGCCGTCTCCCGATTCATCGGCCGGCGATAAGCATCGCCGGTTTGATGACTGACGACCGGATTGTCTGCAAGGCGGACGGTGATGCTCCGGATGTCCTGCCCATCGGCCATTCTATTCAGTTCAATCGCACCGAAGACGGCGGCCTGCGCCGTTCCAATGCAGGGAAACCGCTTGATCGCCACGTCCAGCAGCTTCGGTTCACTATGGTCGGTCAGCAGCAGCCCGTCCAAGGTGGCGTCCGGACGGATCACGGCGCCGAGGCCGTTCGATCCTCCGATTGCGGCGCGCGGCCCTGTCAGCCCTGCTGCGGCCAGCTGCGCGGCGGCGACGCCACCGGCGCAGGCCAGAGCGCCGGCCGCTGCCTTGATCTCCGCGATCTGCCCCTGACGAAGCGCGGAAAGTGCCGGCCCTCGCGCCAGCACGATCGCCAGGGCGTGCGCCAATGCATCGTCGTCGAGGCCAAGCAGGATCCCGGCAATTGCGGCCGACGCGAAGCCGCCAGCGGTCGTGTGATCGAAGGGCGCGCGGGCATCCATGAGATCGAGAAGCCGAATATAGAGTTCGTACCCGACAGCGGCGGCCTCCAACATATCCGCCATCGACCTGTCGAGCCGCTCGGCAACGACAAGTGCAGCGGCGAATACATCGCTGGGATGTCCGCCCATTCCAGGCCCCCAATAGAAATCATTGTAGTCGAGAGCGCGGATCGCAGACCCGGAATCGACCACTGCATCATATGTGGACCGGCGCTGCCATGTTCCGAGAGCGAGGGCGGGCCCCGAACTATCGGAGGCGGCGGCAATTCTGCTGAGGGCGGGATGGCTGCGGCCACTGACAAGGCATCCGAGCGTATCGACAAGCAGAACCCACATTTTCTGTCGGGCGGCATCCTCCGCGAGAACAGGCGGCGCTTGTCTCAGCGTCCTGGCTATGGCGAGACAGATGTCGTGCAACCGGATCCTCCCGCGGCTCCGCTCGAGAAATCATATTATGACGATGGAAAGGTACGAGACGCCCGCGAAAAATGTCAAAGTAAAGCTCCGCATTCTCGTCATTACGCTCGTCTATATCACGTATGTGTTATCGCTGATCCCCGACCTCCCACTAGGAAGACACCCGATGAAAAGCGACTAATCTTGTCGGATGTCCTGAAGGCGGAGGTCGAATGACGGGATTGACGCAAACTCTTGCCGAATTCGTGAGCGGCCTGTCATTCACGGACATACCGTCCGATGTCCATCCCATCGTCGGGCGCGGGTTCGCAGATTGTATCGCTGTAATGTTTCTGGGACGCGACGAGGAAGCCGTGACACGGTTACGGGCGATCGCGCGAGGCATGCATGGGCCTGCAAGAATTCTGTTCGACCAGGGTCAGAGTTCGGTGGAAATGGCAGGCCTCATCAACGGCACCGCCGCGCAAGCTGTCGACTTCGACGATGCGACTCTGGAGGGGCATCCGAGCGCCGTTCTGGTTCCCGTCGCGCTGGCCGTCGGGGAAGAGATGGGGGCTAGCGGCAGGGATCTTTTGACGGCCTATGTGGCAGGCTATGAAATCTGGGCGGAACTCCTGCAGCGCGATACCGACAAATACCACGCCCGAGGTTTCCACCCGACAGGACTGCTCGGTACGCTCGCCGCGGCGGCATGTGCAGCGTCGCTCTACGGGCTCAATGCTATTCAGACCCGCAACGCCTTGGCGATAGCAGCTTCCTTCGCGAGCGGTCTCGTCGCCAATTTCGGCTCGATGACGAAACCTCTGCAGACTGGCCACGCCGCGGAAAGCGGCATCCGCGCGGCCAGGCTCGCAGCCAACGGCTACACGGGAGCGGAAGATGCGCTGGAGCACCGGCTCGGCTTCCTCAAAGCCTTCTCGCCGGAGGGACGGGTGAATGTCGATCCGCAAACAAAACTCGGGAGCGACTGGGCGATCGTCGAAAAAGGGCTGAACATCAAGCTCTATCCCATCTGTTACGCCGCTCACCGGATCATCGACGCGGCCTTGGACTTGCGAGAAGTCTCTAAGGTCGATCCGACACGGATCCGGACGGTAAAGGCATCGCTCGGCAGGGCGCAGGCGTCGCCACTTCGATGCCATGAGCCGACAACGAAGGTCGATGCGCGGTTCAGTGGGGAGTTCGCCGTTGCTGCGGCGCTCATTGCCGGACGTGTGACAATCGATGAAGTTCGCGACGAGTTCGTGATGCGGCAGGACGTTCAGGCTCTCATGCGCAACGTGTCGCTCGAGCTGCTTGACGGACGCGATCCAGAAGACAGCCTTTTCTCGCCGGCGGACTGGGTCTCGATTCAGCTGAGTGATGGCGAAACACTTCGCAGTGACCCGGTTCGTCATGCACGCGGGCATGCCAAGAACCCTGCTTCGGATGAAATGCTATGGGACAAATTCGAGACATGCACCCGAGCGGTACTCGGTAAGGAGGGATCGCGGAATCTCTTCGAGCGGACGATGGAGCTTAAGAATCTGGCCAGCCCATCAGACATGTATCGGGCGTTCGACGACGTGACAGCATAGGGCATCATCTCACGTGCGCTGCACATCATGTATGTGAAATATGAACGTCAGTATGATGAATGAGTGGAAACACGCTCGATCTCGTGGAAGCCTAATGACTATTCGAAGCAACATGCATCAGACCGTGCCATGACCCCCACAAGAGAAGAGATCCTCGGCGCCTCCGTGAGGCAGCGCGGCCGAACATTCGAAGATTTCGAGATCGGCAAGACATACAACCATCACTGGGGTCGTACGATCGGCTCCGCCGACAATATCCTGTTTTCGACCTCCACGTTGCAGATCAACCCTATCTACTTCAATCGCCGCCACGCCGAAATGCTTGGGCATCGCGACATCGTCGTCGCGCCGATGCTGGTCTTCTCGATCGTTTTCGGCCTTTCCGTCGAGGATCTGAGCGAGCGCGGAGGCGCTTTTCTGGGTGTCGAGGAATTGACCTTCCACAAGCCGGTCTATCCGGAGGATACCCTGACTGCACGCTCGACCGTCGTGTCCCTACGCGAATCCCGCAGCGACGAGAGGCACGGCATTGCGACCTGGCATACGGAAGGCTTCAACCAGGACGGAGAACGCGTCGTCGATTTCAAGCGCTCCAACTTGGTCATCAAACAGGAATTCGCGGCATGAGCATCACGCTGACCGATGAGCAGCGCATGATCCAGGACGCCGCGCGCACCTTCGCGATGAACGAAGTGCTTCCCGTTGCAAACGAACTCGATCCTGAGCGGCGAGACATCCCGGCCGATCTGCGCCGCAAGCTCGCGGAGATGGGCTTCTTCGGGATCACTATCCCTCAGGAATATGGCGGCCTTGGACTGGGAGTTCTCGAGTATTGCCTCGTGACCGAGGAGTTGGCCCGTGCCTGGATGAGCGTATCGAGCATCATCCGGCCCATGATGGGATATGGCCTTTTCTCGGACGAGCAGAAGGCACGGTATCTGCCGAGAATGGCAGCCGGAGAGATGCTATGCGCCTTCTCGATGTCGGAGCCCGGGACCGGTTCAGACATTTCGGGCCTTTCCTGCCGGGCTGAGCGCGACGGAGACGATTGGCTCATCACCGGGAATAAATACTGGTGCACGTTCGCCGACGGTGCGGATGCCATCCTTGTTCTGGCCCGCACCGAGCCCAAGAGGCCCGATACCAAGCCGCATCAGGGCATTTCCGCTTTCCTGGTCGAGAAGGAACGGGGCAAGCTGCCGGCCGGGGTTGCAGGAGCCCCGATCCCCAAGATCGGCTATTTCGGCTGGAAAACCTGGGAGCTTGCCTTCGATCGATGCCGGGTACCTGCCGCCAATATGGTAGGCGCAGAGGGGCGCGGTTTCTATCTCGCCACTCATAGTCTCGAAACTGCGCGGGCACATACGGCAGCACGCTCTATCGGGCTGGCGCGGGCAGGCCTTGAGGACGCGATCCGATACGCGAAGGAACGCATTCAGTTTGGGCGTCCGATCGGAGAATTCCAGGCGATTCGCTTCAAGATCGCCGAAATGGCCACCCAGATCGAGGCGGCCCGGCAGCTCATGTACTCCGTCTGCCGCAAGATCGATACCGGCGAGCGGTGTGACCTCGAAGCGTCGATGGTGAAGTTCTTCGCCAGCGAGATGGCCGAGCGCGTTACGAGCGAGGCTCTGCAGATCCATGGCGGTGCCGGATACACGACCCACTACGCAGTGGAACGACACTGGCGCGACGCGCGGCTCACCAAAATCTTCGAAGGAACTTCCGAGATTCAAATGAAAATCATATCTGATCACCTTCTTGGGCGAGCAGCCGCATGACCAACGACGGTATGACATCCAGAAATACATACTTCGAAGATTTCGAGCCGGGAACGCTCATGCGCCACATGCGCGGCAAGACCGTCGGAGAGTTCGAAGTCGTCCAATTGGCCCACCTCGTCATGAACTCGGCCCAGGGCCATTTCAACAGCCACGCCATGTCCGCAACGAAATTCGGCGTACGCGTCGCCTTCGGCGGCATTACGGCCTCCATCGTCGTTGGTCTCGCAAGTCAAGACACGAGCGAGAACGCCATCGCCGAACTCGGCCTCGATAAACTTCGCCTTAAAGTGCCGGTTGTCGAGGGCGATACTCTATACAGCGCCACTCAGGTTCTGTCCTGTTCGGAATCGGAAGAGTCGAACGCTGGCGTCGTGACTTTCCGTCACTTCGGCATCAACCAGCGCGATGAAATCGTATGCGAACTTGAACGAACCGTGCTGATTGCCCGGCGTCCAGCGAGAGACAACTGATGGCGGCTGCATCATTGGACCAGAATCGGGAAACCTCGATGGGTGCCCTCAGAGGATTGCGTGTCATCGACATGACGCAAGTTCTTGCAGGACCCTTCTGCACCCAACTGTTGGCGGATCATGGCGCCGATGTCGTCAAGGTCGAGCCGTTGCAGGGAGACAGCACGCGTCATCTGGGCCCCTACCGAAGTGACGATCAGCTGCGCAGCTACGGTGGCTACTACGGGAGCGTGAACAGGAACAAGCGCAGCATCGCCATCGACTTGAAGTCGCCGGAAGGCAGGGAAATGCTCCTGCAGCTGATCGACGGCGCCGATGTCGTCGTCGAGAATTTCCGCCCCGGTGTCATGGACCGCCTCGGCTTCTCCTACGAAACCCTTTCCGAACGCAACCCGCGCCTCGTCTATGCGGCCATTCGCGGGTTCGGCGATCCACGCTCCGGGCAAAGCCCTTACGTGGATTGGCCGGCCTTCGACGTCGTCGCCCAGGCGATGGGGGGAATGATAGGGATAACAGGACAAAAGGACACTCCGCTCAAAGTCGGTCCAGGCGTCGGTGATCTAATTCCGGCGGTGCTGACAGGGTTCGGAATTCTTTCGGCGCTGATCGAGGCACAACGATCGGGCAGAGGCCAGTTCGTCGATGTCAGCATGGTCGACAGCATCATGGCAATCTGCGAACGGATCGTTCATCAGCACAGCTTTGCAGGATCCACGCCACAGCCGGAGGGCAACCGGCACCCCCTGCTTTGCCCCTTCGGCCTTTTTCCCGCTGCGGATGGCTGGATCGCTCTCGGAGCACCTCAGCCGGAATTCTGGCGAGAGCTCTGCCGCGTCATCGAACGGCCGGAGCTTGCTGAAGACCCGCGCTATGCTACGAATGCCGCGCGGCTCGAGATTCGCGACGAGGTCTACGATCTTCTCGAAGCTTTCACGTCGGTCAGGACCAAACAGGAATTGATGTCCCTGTTCGGAGGCCATGTACCATTCTCACCGGTTTATGACGTGACGGAAATTTTTGACGACGAGCATTTTCGAACCCGAGAGATGCTCGTCGATGTAGAGCAGCCGGGCTCGAAGGCACCTGTCACGATCACTGGCGTTCCCGTGAAGCTTTCCCGCACGCCCGGGAGTGTTCGCCATCGCGCCCCGCTTCTCGGAGAGCATACCGACGAGCTTCTGACGGCGCTTGGATATGCGCGTGACACTATCGGCGATCTGCGCTCACGTAACATCATCAGATAGAAGGAAATCAATATGATCTTCCAACGTTCTCGGAGAAGCCGCCGCGTGCAGCTGGCCGTGCCTGGATCGAGCGAAAAGATGATGTCCAAGGCGGCAGGCAGCAAGGCGGATCATGTCTTCCTCGATCTCGAGGATGCGGTAGCTCCTAAAGAGAAGGTAGCCAGCCGCCGGAAGATCATCGATGCACTGAAGTCGCTTGACTGGACCGGCAAGACGCGATGCGTGCGGATCAACGATCTGACCACGCAATGGGCCTATGAAGATATCATCTCGGTGGTTGAGGAGGCGCATGAGCATCTTGACACGATCATGCTGCCGAAGGCGCGCTCGGCCTCCGATGTTCTCTTTGTCGACACCCTCCTTTCTCAGATAGAGAAGAAGCTGAAGATCGAACGCCGCATAGGCATCGAGGTCCTGATCGAAGAGGTCGAGGGCATGCTGAATGTCGAGGAAATCGCCTTCTCGACACCACGTCTCGAAGCCTTGATCTTTGGGATGGGGGACTACTCGGCATCGCAGGGAATCGACCCGAAGGTCATTGCAGGCAAGAGCGGCTATCCAGGCGATGCTTGGCACTACGGTCGATGGAAGATCGCCGTTGCGGCGCGCGCCGCCAAGATCGATGCGATCGACGGTCCTTTTCCCGATTTCCGGGATGCCGAGACCTATAGCGAAGAGTGCCGGCGCGGTCTCCTGCTCGGGTTCGTTGGCAAGTGGGCGATCCACCCTGCGCAGATCGAGCCCGCTCTTTCTGTATTCACTCCCGATCCGGCGGCCGTCGCCAAAGCACGGCGGATGGTCGAGGTCTACGCGCAGGCCGAGAAGGACGGTTTGGGAGCCATCGCGATGGATGGGGAGATGGTCGACGCCGCAACCGTCAGGATGGTACAGGATATCCTGCAGCGCGCCGATTCGGCCGGCCTGTAACGCTTGTCGATGGGGTCCATGAACCGGGTCGTCAAATCTGCCCAGCGGGTGATGGAGATCTTCGAGTTCTTTGCCGAACGTCGCACGAGATCGAATATCAACGACGTCTGCAAGGCCCTCGGCTATCCTCAATCCTCCACATCCATGCTGCTGCACAGCTTGGTTCAACTCGGCTATCTGACCTATGACAAGCAGGCGCGGACATTCCACCCGACGCTGAGAATCGCGACGGTCGGAAGGTGGCTGCTGGACGAGGCTGCGGACGGGATCAGCCCCCTGCACATCATGGAGAAGGTCTCTCAAGCGACCGGGCATACGATCGTGCTGGGCGTCCAGAACGGCATCGATGTCCTCTATATCCAGGTGATCCAGGCAACGAACCCCATTCGGTTCTACATGAAGCCAGGCTCATTGCGACCGATCCATTCGACGGCCGTCGGCCAGATGCTGCTCAGCCTTAAATCCGATTCCGAGGTTCGAGCGATCATCCGCCGCATCAACTCAGAACGAGAGCCGAGCGAGTCGAGGGTCAACACCGATGAGGTCTTAGAGGCAGTAGCGGCCATCCGATCCAAGGGATATGCCATGACGATCGGAATGGCGACGCCCGGCGCTGCCGTTATCGCGCGCGCTCTCCCGCCCCTCCCAGATCAGCCGCCAATGGTGGTCGGCATCGGCCTCCCGGCGACGGATTCCGATTCGGAGCCTCTTTATGCCGAGATTCTACGGAACGAGATTGAAGGGAATTAAGACAACACAGGGTTGTCCGGGGCGGCCAATGCGCAGGCTTTTCTCGACAGCGGCGATAAGGTTAATCGAGTGAAGTAATGTCCGCATTGCGATAGAATGCGAAGGACGCGCTCACTCACTCCTGCATATGCGGAACTGCCTTCAGTTCCTATGCTTGCGAGGCCCTCGTCTCCTACGATCTCCGCGCCGGGTCCTGAAGAGCCATTTCGGCTTGAATCCAGCTGGACAGGCGCCTTACATCATCGCGCGAGCGCACATGCGGCGCGATCCAGAGATTCAGCTCGTGCGGGCCTGGGACGAAGCCGAAGGGCGCGACCAGATGCCCGCGCTCGATCTCGTCCGCCACGAGAATTCGCGGCGCGAGCGCCATGCCAAGTCCGTAAGAGGCAGCCTGGATCAGCAGATAGAAATGCTCGTAGCTTTCATGAGTGCGAAGTTCAATGTCCGACCGCGCGATCGAAGCCAGCCATTCGGACCAGGCGGCAGGGCGGGTCGCTGTGCCGAGAATCTGCGCCAGCATCAGGTCTTCCGGCTTGTTCAGTTCCATCCTTGCGGCATAGTCGGGATGGCAGATGGGCCCGATTTCCTCGAGCAGCAGCGGCTTGATGGTTACCCCCTCCGGCGCTCGGAACTTGGTCGAGCGAATGGCTAGGCTGACCTCGTCACGAACGAAATCCAATTCGCCGTAATTGATGTTGAGGCGCACCTCGATGGAGGGATTGTCGCGCTTGAACATCCTCAGTCGTGGGATGAGCCAATTCATCGCGATGGTGGCCGAGCAGGACAGCGTCAGGGGTCCGGGAGCGAGCCGCGACACGCCTTGATGCATGAGCTCGAAGGCCTGCGCGAGATTGACGGCAAGCTGGGATCCGGCCGGCGTCGGCGCGACGGATTTCGGCAGTCGAACCAGCAGCGGCACGCCGAATTGCGCCTCCAGTTCCCGGATGTGCCGGCTGACGGCGCCGTGCGTGACGCCGAGCTCGACGGCCGCGGCCGACATGCTGCCCAACCTCACCGTCGTCTCAAAGGCGCGAAGGGCGTTCAAGGGGAGGCGTGGCAGCGGCATGGAATCTGTCTCGGGAATCCCCTGGTGTCAGAAAATCTCACACCACCCTGCGCCGATTTGCAATGTCGCCGTTAGGATGAGGCATATAGGGTCGCTCCCAATCAAGAAAATCGAGCCAGTCTCACCGGAAGTTACGCCATGACCGATCGGTTGAAGAACAAAGTTGCCATCGTCTTCGGGGCAGGCTCCGTCGGACCCGGCTGGGGCAACGGCAAGGCGACGGCAGCGCTGTTCGCTCAGAACGGTGCGGACGTCATCTGCGTCGACATCAACAGGATCGCCGCCGAGGAGACTGCAGGTATCATCGTCCGCGAGGGTGGCCGCGCTTCGGCCTATTCCTGCGACGTCACCGATTCTGCCGCCGTGTCCGATCTCGTCGCGAACGTCGTGCGAGAACACCGTCGCATCGATGTGCTGCACAACAATGTCGGCTATGCCACGATGGGCGGCCCGATCGAGCTGGACGAGGCCGCTTGGCAGCGCACCTTCGATCTCAACGTCACGAGCTGCTTCATCACCTGCAAGCATGTGCTGCCCCACATGCTGGCGCAGAAATCTGGCGCGATCGTCAACGTCTCCTCGATCGCCGCGATCCGCTACACGGGCTACCCTTATGCCGCCTACTATGCCGCGAAGGCCGCGGTGAACAACTTCACCATGGGTCTTGCCCTGCAATATGCCAGGGACGGCATTCGCGTGAATGCGATCATGCCTGGACTGATGAACACGCCGCTGATCTTTCAGCAGATTTCCGGGCAGTATTCCGATGCAGAGGCCATGGTGGCAGCCCGCGACGCCGCCTGCCCGACCGGCAAGATGGGCACGGCCTGGGACATCGCCAAGGCCGCCCTGTTCCTCGCATCCGACGATGCCGCTTACATCACGGGGGTCAGCCTGCCGGTCGATGGCGGCCTCAGCTGCCGCGCGGCCTGAAGCCCGACCCACGACCCGCACATCAAGCATTTTCTATCAGGAACGCCCATGCTGACCGACCGCATCGAAGCCGATTACCTGCTCGAGACACCCATCGCCCCGGAGCGTGCGGCGGAGATCATCGCCGGCGAGCAATCGAGCGGCACCTTCGTCGCAGTTCCGGGCGAGACTCCTGAACTCAAGGAGCGCTCGGCCGCCCGCGTGATCCGGCTCGTGGTCCTTGATGAGAAGGTCCCTCATCGCTCACTTCCCTCGGCGTCGGCGCCGAAGCCCGGCGAGCGCATCACCCGCGCGCTCATGACCCTGTCGTGGCCGCTCGCGACGCTCGGCCCCTCCCTGCCGAATCTCGTTGCGACCGTCGCCGGCAACCTGTTCGAGCTGAAGGACGTAAGCGGCCTGCGCCTGCTCGACATCCGCCTGCCCGAGGCCTTCGGGAAAGCCTATTCCGGCCCGCGCTTCGGGATCGAAGGCACCCGCCGCCTCGCGGACGTTTACGGCCGGCCGCTGATCGGCACCATCATCAAGCCGAGCGTGGGCCTCGGTGCCGAAGCGACCGCAGCGATGGTCAAGCAGCTCTGCGAAGCCGGGATCGACTTCGTGAAGGACGACGAGCTGCAATCGGACGGGCCCGACTGCCCCTTCGACGAACGGGCCCGCGCCGTGATGCGCGTCATCAACGATCACGCAGACCGGACCGGCAAGAAGGTGATGTATGCCTTCAACCTGACCGGCGAGTTCGATCAGATGCGGCGACGCCACGACCTCGTCCGCGATCTCGGCGGCACATGCATCATGGCGAGCCTCAACTCGGTTGGTCTTACCGGCATGATCGAGCTCGGGCGCTTCACCGAGCTGCCGATCCACGCGCACCGCAATGGCTGGGGCTATCTCACCCGCCATCCGCTGCTCGGCTGGTCCTACGTCGCCTGGCAGAAGCTGTGGCGACTGGCAGGCGCCGACCACATGCATGTGAACGGATTGCAGAACAAGTTCTCCGAGGACGACGACAGCGTGATCGCCTCGGCGCGAGCCTGCCTGACGCCGATGTTCGACGACAAGCCGTGCACCGTGATGCCGGTCTTCTCGTCCGGCCAGTCGGCGCGGCAGGTTCCTGGAACCTATGCGGGCCTGAACTCCACCGATCTCATCGTGACGGCCGGCGGCGGCATCATGGCTCACCCGGACGGACCCGCAGCGGGGGTCCGGGCGTTGCGCGAGGCATGGGATGCAACCATGGCCGGGATCCCGCTCGAAGTGCATGCACGAACCCATCCCGAGCTTGGGCGCGCTCTGGAGATGGCCGCATGAGCCCGTCTCGACCACTGCCGCCGGGGCCGCTCGTCGCGTTCTACGGCGACGACTACACGGGATCGTCGGCCGCGATGGAGGCGCTCGCCTTTGCCGGGCTCGACACCGTGCTGTTCCTTGCGCCGCCGACGCCGGAACGCCTGCGAGATTTCGGTGCCTATCGCGGCATCGGCATTGCCGGGGTGGCGCGCTCGCGCGATCCCGAATGGATGGACCGGAACCTGCCGCCGCTCTTCGGATTGCTGCGCACGCTTGGCACGCCGGTCGTGCATTACAAGGTTTGCTCGACCTTCGATTCCGCTCCTCATATCGGCTCCATCGGACGGGCCGCCGACATCGCGGCAGAGCTGTTCGAAGGCTGGATCCCGATGATCGTCGCCGACCCGGGCATGGGTCGGTTCCAGAGCTTCGGCCACCTCTTCGCGCTGGCGCAGGGCAAGGGATACCGGCTCGACCGGCATCCGACCATGTCGAAGCATCCGGTGACGCCTATGGATGAGTCCGACCTCGGTCTCCACCTCGCGAAGCAGACGAACAAGGGGATAGGACTCATCGACTTCGTCGCGATGAAGCACGGGCAGGCCGATGCGCGCCTCGCGGCGGCTGTCACTGACGGAGCGAAGGTCGTGTCTCTCGACGTGCTCGACGAGGAGACGTTGCTCGAAGCCGGCCGTCTCGTCTGGGAACGCGGTGGCGAGCAGGTGTTCAGCATCGGCTCGCAGGGGGTTGAGGCCGCGCTCGTGGCCTATTGGCGCTCCTGCGGGCTGCTGCCGAAGCAGAAATCCGCATCGCGTGTGGGTGGCGTCGACCGTATCGCCTGCGTGTCCGGTTCGGTTTCCCCGGTTACGGCAAGCCAGATCGCCTACTCGGTCAAAAACGGCTTCACCGGCATCCGCATCGACGCGGCAAGCGCCGTGGACGAGGCTGCCTGGGAGAAGGAGATCGCGCGCGTGACGCAGGAGGCGCTGCGCGTGCTCGCCGACGGCAGCAACCCGCTCGTGTTCACGGCAACCGGTCCCGACGATCCGGCTGTTTCCGCCCTGCGGCAGGCGATCGTGACTGCGGGCGTTTCGACGGAAAGCGTGAACGACCGGATCGGCTCAGGCCTCGGGCGCGCCCTCGACACCGTGGTGCGCGAAGCGAAGCTGCGGCGGGCCGTCATTTCGGGCGGCGACACGTCGAGCCATGCGGCCTCGATGCTGGGGATCGATGCGCTCACCGCCATCGCTCCGGTGGCACCGGGCTCGCCCCTGTGCCGTGCCCATTCCACCGACCCTGCGCGCGACGGTTTGCAGATCGCGCTCAAGGGAGGACAGGTCGGCGGGGATGATTTCTTCTGTGCGGTGCGCGACGGCGCATCGTGACGACCATGAATGACGGGTAGAGCCCGCGAGGAGGACGAATGAGACTGCAGGGAAAAGTCGCTCTGGTGACGGGCGGTGCACGCGGTATCGGCCTTGCCGTTACAAAGGCATTGGCTGCGGAGGGCGCGATACCGGTCATCGCTGACATCAACGAACAGGGCGCCCGGGAAGCGCTAGGCACGCTCGGCGCCTCCGACGGATTGGCGCTCGGGGTGAACGTAGCCGACGAGGCTTCCGTCAACGCGATGGTCGAGGCGATCGTTGCCCGCTACGGCCGCATCCACATCCTCGTCAACAATGCCGGCATCGGCGGCAACACTCCCTTCCTCGACATTAAGCTCGAGGAGTGGAACCGGACGATCGCGATCAACTTGACCGGCGCTTTCCTCGTGGCTCAGGCCTGCGCCCGCGAGATGGTGAAACACGGCAGCGGAAAGATCATCAACATCGCCTCGCTTTCCGGCCAGCGTGGCGGACATGGCCGTGGGGCCTATGGTGCCGCCAAGGCCGGTCTCGAGCTCCTAACCAAGGTCATGGCCGTGGAACTCGCGGAGTTCGGCATCAACGTCAACAACATCGCACCCGGCGCCATCGAGACCGAGATGGCGAAGTTCGCGCATGACCAGGCGACGCGCGCCGCCTACAACTACCTGATCCCCATGACGCGCTACGGAACGCCCGAGGAGATCGCCGATGCAGCGGTCTTCCTCAGCTCCGATGAGAGCCGGTACATCCACGGCCACACCCTGAATGTCGACGGAGGCTTCCGAGCCGCCGGCCTGATGTTCCGCGGCGGGAAGGCCGCGCCCGCGGGCTGATCGGTACCGATCGGCAAAGCCTTACAGAGAAAACCAGGAGGAACCCATGTCCAAGAGCATCACACGCCGCAGCTTCGCTGCCCTTGTCGGCGGCACGGCCATCACCGCTGCCCTGCCGATCCGCTACGCCCACGCCGCTGAATACACCTTCAAGATCGGCACGAACGTGCCGGCCTCACACCCGCTCAATGTTCACCTTACCAAGGCCGCCGAGCAGGTGAAGATGGAGACCAACGGACAGTTCGAGCTTCAGCTCTTCCCCAACAATCAGCTCGGTGCCGATTCCGACATGCTGTCCCAGCTTCGCTCCGGCGCGTTGGAATGCTTTCTGAACTCCGGCGTGAACGTTCTGTCGACGCTGATCCCGGCGGCTGCCATCTCAGGTGTCGGCTTCGCCTTCAAGGACTATCCGGCCGTGTGGAACGCGCTCGACGGAAAGCTCGGTGCCAACCTGCGCAGTCAGATCAACAAGGGCGGCATCGTGGTGCTCGACAAGATCTGGGACAACGGCTTCCGGATGATCACGAACAGCGCCAAGCCCATCCTGCAGCCCGACGATTTGCGCGGAATGAAAATCCGGGTGCCGGTAAGCGCGCTGTGGCTGTCCCTGTTCAAGTCGCTCGGAGCGGCACCGACAGGAATGAACTTCGCGGAAGTCTACACTGCACTCCAGACCAAGGTCGTCGATGGCCAGGAGAATCCGCCCGCGATCATCGCGGCCGCGAAACTCAACGAAGTGCAGAAATATGCTTCGGTCACCAACCATATGTGGGACGGCTGGTGGTTCCTGATCAACCGCCGCGCTTGGAGCCAAGTGCCGGCGAACCTGCAGGAGACCGTCTCCAAAATCCTCAACAATGCCTGTCTCGCAGAGCGTGAGGATGTCGCGCAGCAGAACATCGCCCTGCGCAAGGATCTCGCCGCGGCCGGGATGACCTTCAACGACGTCGATCCGTCCCCGTTCCGCACCAGGCTCTCGGAGGCCGGCTTCTACAAGGAATGGCGCGGGAAGTTCGGCGACGAGGCCTGGGGCCTGCTCGAGGAATCGGTCGGCAAGCTGGCCTGAACACTCGCACTCAATCCATGGGTCCGGGTTGCCGTCTGGCTCGGGCCGAGCCCAGTGAAAAGCCCTAACGAAGCCGTGGCCTGCAAAATGGGCTGCGGCACCGGCGGGATGCGCTCCGGCACGAAGGAAGCAGCCTATGGTCGATGCCCTCACTCCCAATCTCTCCACTCTCGACTCCCACGCGCCGACCTCTGCGGCCGGCGTGGACGAGCCCAGCATGTCGCACCGCTCGCACCTCGGCTTCCTGATACGCCCGATCGAGGCGATCTCGGCAGTGCTCCTTGTTGGCCTGATCGGTCTCATTCTGGCCAGCGTGTTCTGGCGCTATGTGCTCGGTTCGCCGATCACTGCTTCCGACGAGATTGCGTCATTCATGTTCCTCTGGATCGTGATGTTCGGCTCCGTGATCGCCATCGACCGCAACGAGCACATGCGACTTGCCATAGTGCTGAATGCCGTGCGGCCGCGGGCGCGGCGGCTTCTCGAGGCAACAGGTCTCATGATCATGGCTGCGTTCCTCGGCGCCTTACTGCCAGCAGCGATTGAGCACACCTACTTCGAAGGCGATGTCGTTTCGCCGGGCCTGGAGATCTCCATGGCTTGGCGTATTGCCGGCATCCCACTCGGCATTGTGCTGATGCTCATTGCGCTCGTGGCGAAGTTCCTGCGCGAGACGAGCGTCAGGGACATGGTGGTGAGCGTCGCCATCGTTGCCGCAGCCGTGGCCGTGCTGTGGCTGATGACGCCCGTCTTCGCTCAGATCGGCAAGGCCAACATCCTCGTGCTGCTGGTGGGCGTGATCGCCGTCTGCCTCGCGATCGGCGTGCCGATCGGCTTCTGCTTCGGCTCGGGCGCCCTCGCCTTCCTGCTCTTCTCGACCAAGCTGCCGCTGACGGTGATCGTCGGACGCATGGACGAGGGCATGTCGAGCCTGATCCTATTGTCTGTGCCAGTCTTCGTGCTTCTCGGCTGCATTCTCGATGCTACCGGCATGGGCAAGGCCATCGTCGATTTCCTCGGCTCGCTGCTCGGCCATGTGCGCGCCGGCATGTCCTATGTGATGCTCGGCTCGCTCTATCTGGTATCGGGCATATCTGGCTCGAAGGTGTCCGACATGGCAACTGTCGCGCCGGCTCTGTTTCCTGAGATGAAGCGGCGCGGCAACAAGCCGGAGGAGATGGTGGCGCTTCTCGGCACGGGCGCCATCATGGCGGATACGGTCCCGCCCAGCATCGTGCTCATCGTGATCGGCTCTGTGGCCGGCATCTCCATTGCGGCCCTGTTCGCCAGCGGCTTCATCGTCGCTCTTTTCCTGCTCATCATCCTTGCGGTGGCAGCGCGCTGGAAGGCCCGCACCGAGAGCCTGGAGGGTGTTCGCCGTGCGCCGATGAACATCATCGGCAAGGCGTTGCTGTTCGCGGCGCCCGCTCTCGTCCTGCCCTTCCTCGTGCGCGGTGCGGTGACGGAGGGCGTTGCGACGGCGACCGAGGTCTCGACGATTGCGGTTCTCTACGCGGCGATTGCGGGCATGGTCCTCTACGGCGGCATCAGGATGCGCGACATGTACCGCATGCTCATCGAGACCGCCGCGATGACGGGAGCGATTCTGCTGATCCTCGGCACCGCCTCTGCGGCTGCATGGGCGCTGACGCAGACCGGCTTCGCGCAATATCTTGCCGTCGTGATGAAGGAGTTGCCGGGAGGCTGGATCGTCTTCATGGCGGTCACGATCATCACTTTCCTCCTGCTCGGGTGCCTGCTGGAGGGCTTGCCGGCCATCGTTCTGCTGGCTCCGCTGATGTTCCCCATCGCGAAGGATCTGGGGATTCACCCCGTTCACTATGCAATGGTCGTCGTAGTCGCCATGAATATCGGATTGTTCGCACCTCCCGTGGGTATCGGCCACTACATCGCCTGCTCCATCGGCAAGGTCGATCCCGACGCAGCGATGAAGACGGTCTGGTTCTATCTCGGAGCACTCGTCCTCGGACTCGTGGCCATTGCACTCATACCGGCCATCTCCATCGGCCTCATCTGACGAGGTCGGTCGAACGAAGCTCCGCTCGCACTTTGGGCGAGCGGGGATCAACCGTCAGCAGAAATCGAAATCGCAGCCCTCGTCGGCCTGCAGCACACTCCTCAGATAGAGACCGCGATACCCGCGCACTTCCTCGGAGAGATGAGCTGGCGGCCGCCAATCCCTCGCGCGACGCTCCAGCTCGTCCTCACTGACGAGAAGCTCGAGACGGCGCTCGCTCACATCCAATAGGATCAGGTCGCCGTTCTGGACGAGGCCAAGAGGCCCGCCGGTGGCGGACTCTGGAGCAATATGGAGAACGATCGTTCCAAATGCAGTGCCGCTCATGCGCGCATCGGAAATGCGCACCATGTCCTTCACACCCGCCTGGGCGAGCTTCTTCGGAATCGGCAGGTAGCCGGCCTCCGGCATGCCGGGCGCTCCCTTCGGACCGGCATTGCGCAGGACCAGGATGTCGTCTGCGGCCACGTCGAGGTCGGGATCGTCGATCCGGGTTACGAGATCCTCGACCGAATCGAACACGACCGCCCGACCGGTATGCTGAAGCAATTCGGGTGATGCCGCCGCGTGCTTGATCACGGCGCCCGAAGGAGCCAGGTTGCCCCGCAGGACCGCCATGGAGCCGGTGGCTTTGACGGGGTTGGCCCGGCTTCGGATGATCGTCTGCCCCGGGATATCCTCGGCACGATCGGCAATGGCGCCGATGGTCTCACCCGTGACCGTCGCAGCATCCAGAGCGAGATGATCCCGAAGCTCCTGCAGGAGGCGCGGAACTCCGCCGGCCCAATGGAAATGCTCCATGTAATTGGCACCGGAGGGCTTCAGATCGACAAGGACGGGAACCTGGCGCCCGATCCGGTCGAACTCCTCCAGGTCGATCCTGATACCGCTGCGGCGTGCGATGGCGGCAAGATGAACCAAGCCGTTGGTAGAGCCTCCGATGGCCTGCAGCACCACCATGCTGTTGCGAAAGGCCGCCTCGGTCAGCAACTCGCTCGGCCGCGGTCCGCCCTTTGCCAGCTTGACCGCCTGCCGGCCGCTCGCCTCGGCCGCGCGGATCCGGTCGGCATGGGTTGCCGGGATCGAGCCTGAGCCCGGCAGAGCGATGCCGAGCGCCTCTACGAGGCAGCCCATGGTACTTGCGGTGCCCATCACCATGCAGGTGCCCTGGGTCGGAGCAAGACGCCCGCTGACGACCTCGACCTCGTCCTGATCCATGGCGCCGGCCCGGTGCTGCCCCCAGAGGCGACGACAATCCGTGCAGGCTCCGAGCATTTCACCCTTATGATAGCCCACAAGCATCGGCCCGGTGATCAGCTGGATCGCCGGCACATCGGCACTGACCGCCGCCATCAGCTGAGCCGGCACGGTCTTGTCGCAGCCACCGATCAGCACGACCGCATCCATGGGCTGGGCCCGGATCATTTCCTCCGTATCGATGGCCATCAGATTGCGCAGGAACATGCTGGTGGGATTGGCGAAGGATTCATGAATGGAGATCGTCGGAAACTCCATCGGAAGCCCGCCTGCCAGCATCACGCCACGCTTCACCGCCTCGATGAGGCGAGGCACATTCCCGTGGCAGGGATTGAAGTCGCTGAAGGTGTTGGTGATGCCGACGATCGGGCGGTCCAGCGCATCGTCGGAGAAGCCGGCGGCCTTGATGAAGGCCTTGCGCAGGAAAAGGGAAAAGCCCGGATCGCCGTGACTGGCAAGATTACGGCGCAAACCGGTGGGAGAAGATTTGGGATCGTTGCTCATGGCACGCGATCATCGGCGCGCCACCATGATTGTCAAACGATATTGCTGAGCCCCATGCCGACTGCGCAGCGGGTCCCTCTTCAGGCTCGGCGCAGGTACGCGTCCACCATGAGCGTACCGGTCGACACGCGCTCCACGTGGATACCGACACCATAGGCGGCCTCGATGGCATCTCCGGACAGAACGTCGTGCGGCACTCCGTCGGCTGCGATCCGGCCATCGCCCAGCAGCATGAAGCGCTTGGCGAAGCGGCTGGCGAGACCCAGATCGTGCAGGGCGACCAGTGTCACGATGCCCCGGCTTTCCGTGACCCGCTGCACCAGTTCCATCACCTCGAGCTGGCGCCTGAGGTCGAGCGCGCTCGTGGGCTCGTCGAGCAGCAGGATCTGCGGGTCGCGCACGAGGGCCTGAGCCATGCCGACGAGTTGCTGCTGTCCGCCCGAGAGATCCGTCACCGGTCGGTCGGAGAGCATGCCGATGCCGAGCTGATCGAGCACCTCCTCGACCCTCATGATGTCGGAGCCCAATGCCCGCCCGCCCCGGCCGCTCTTGCGAGCCAGCAGCACCACGTCGAAGATGCTGAGCGCTGCGCGCATCCCCACATGCTGAGACAGGAAGAACACGGTTTCATGTCGCTTGCTGCTGCTGAGCGCGCCCAGATCGACGTCGTCCAGCACGATCGCGCCCGCCTGCGGCTTCAGGAGCCCGGCGACAAGGCGGAAGAGAGACGATTTGCCGACGCCGTTCGGGCCGACGATCGCGGTGATCTCACCGCGCCGAATATCCGTCGCCTCGATCGCCTCGAACAGGGGCAGATGTCGATAGCCGAAGCTCAGTCCCTTGATCGTCAGGCTCATCGCCAGCTCTCCCGGCGTACGGACAGGATCAGGCTGAGGAAGAATGGCACGCCGACGAGGGCCGTAATGATCCCGATGGGATAGATCACGCCGGGCGTGATGCCCTTCGACAGAGTCGACGCCACCGAGAGGATGATCGCTCCGGAGGCCGCGGAGACGGGGAGGAAATAGCGCTGGTCTTCACCGACGAGCATGCGGGCGATGTGAGGGCCGACGAGGCCGATGAACCCGATCGTCCCCACGAAGGCGACGGCCGTCGAAGCGAGAATGGAGATGCAGGCCAGCATCTCAAGCCGCAGACGCGCCACCGGAACGCCCAGGCTCGAGGCGCGCTCGTCTCCCATGGACAGGGCGGTCAGCATCCAGCTGCGCTTCATGCAGATCGGAACGACCAGCGCCAGGAGACCGAGGCAGACGGCAATCTTCGTCCAGGTGGCGCGGGCGAGGCTGCCCATCATCCAGAAAATGATCTGTTGGAGTTGCGTCTCGGACGATTGATACTGGATGAAGGCGAGAAGCGCGTTGAAGGTGAAGAACATCGCGATTCCCACCAGCACGAATGTCTCGATCGTGACGCCGCGCATGCGGGTGAAGAGAAACAGAATAATGGAGGTCGCGAGGGCAAAGAGAAAGGCATTCGCAGTGACGAGGAAAGGCCCTGCGAAGGGAACGAAGCTGATGCCGAGCGCGATGGCGAGAGCCGCCCCGAAACTTGCGGCCGACGAGATGCCGAGGGTGAAGGGGTCGGCCAGGGGATTGTTGAGAATGGTCTGCATCTGCGCTCCGGCGATGCCCAGCATGGCACCGACGAGCACGGCCATGATCGCCACGGGCAGGCGCACGTTCCACACGACCACATCGAGCTTGCTGCCATAGGAGCCGGGATCGAGGATGGTTCCCGTCACCTCTCTTAGCGAGAAATTGCCTGGGCCAACGGATACGTCGATAACCAGAGCAAGCGCGAGAAGAAGGACCGCGCCTGCGACGTAGCCCAATCTTTGCAGCGTCCGGCGATGATACCGCGCTCCCGCGCCGGTGCTCAAACTCAAGTCGGACATAGAATTCCCTTCGTGAAAGAGGCGCGAGCCTCAATTGGCCCGCGCCGAAGGCGTCACTTGAGTTCGGTCCAGAAGAGTCCGGTCAGCGGAATGGGCAGGAACTTCTGATGCAGCTCCTGATATGTCGCCTGAGGATCGAGATCCTTGAACTTGTCCGGATGCATCCACTTTGCGAGCGCTTGGATGGCGACGAAGTGGTAGGGGCTCTGATAGAATTGGTGATAGATCGCCATCACCTTCTTGTTCTTCACGGCGGAGAGCTCGGCGAAGCCGGGACGCTGCACGAGACCGCGGAGCTGCTCCTGAGCCCGTTCAGGCTGCGTCTCGTAACCGAGCCAGACTGCCTTGTTGCCGGGATTGGACTTCGACCAGTTCGCGCCGGTCATCAGGAGATAGGCCGGATCCTCGACGATGATCTTCTCCGGGTTGACCATGCCGCTGGCGCCCGAGAAGAATTTCGAGCCCCAGTTCAGGCCGCCGGCTTCCGAGACGAACTCGCCGAAATTGAAGTTGCCGAACGACCGGCAGCAGGTATCCGGCTCAAGGCCCGCAGCCTGCTCGGCGAAAACGAGCGGCCGCTCGTTCTGCTTCAACCGGTTCGTCACGTTGTAGATGCGCCGCATCTGCTGGGTGTAGTAATCGACGAATTCCTGCGCCTGATCCTGCCGGTCGAAGACGCGGCCCAGGAGGAGGATGCTCGGAACCGCGTTCTGAGTGGGCCGCTCGCGGAAGTCGATGAAGATCGTCGGAATGCCGGCCTTCTCGAGATTATCGAGGATGCCGGTCTCCTTCGCCTTGTCGTAGAAGCCAAGCGACAGGACGATGAGGTCGGCATCAAGCGCAACTGCCTTCTCGACGCTGAAATCGCTCGATGCCAGTGCGCTCACGAGCGTCGCGTTCTTCGCGTCCGGGACATTCGCGAGATACTGGTTCCAGGTATCCGGATCGAACTTCGGCAGATCGTCACCGATGGCGGCTAGCTGCGCGAACGGCTTTTCCTTGTTGAGCAACACTGTCGCATAGAACAGGCGGCCCTCGCCGAGGATCGCGCGCTGGACACCCTTCTTCACCGTCACCGTACGGCCCGCGAGGTCTGTCACCTTGATCATCGTATCGGCGGCGTGGCCGGGAGCGATCAATCCCAATGTCAGCAACACGAGTGTCATGGCTAATGCCATGCGCTGCACCAGCCGCGTCAGGAATATGTGTGGCATCTGCGTCATATCCTCAAGCAAGGGGTTCAAGGCCCCTGGTTGAATGAAGTCCCGAAGCCGGCGGGAGCTTCAGGGTTTGCGGGCTCGGATCGCGTAACGATCCTGGCTTGCCCGTTCGAGTTGCTGGCGCAGAGGCATGTTGCGCCATTGGCCGCGATGAACGGCGGACAAATCCCGGTCGACGGTCACATCCTGGAAGCCGCACGCCCGGAGAAGCTCAATGATCCGGTCAGGGCGGGCGCCGTCCGAAAAGTACACCTGTTTCAGGATGCGGTTGTGCGTTTCCATATCCATTCCGGGGCGCGGCGCCGGCGGCGACAACTTGGCCAGCAGCCTGGCGGCAGAACGCAGAGCACGCGCCTTCAATGTTCTCGGCGCACCGGTATCGGCATCGACGATGAGGAGAGCTCCGCCCGGCTTGAGGACGCGAAACCATTCGGCGAAAGCCTCCGGCGGATTGACGAGCGTCCAGACCAGGTGACGGGTGACCACTGCGTCATAGGCCGCATCCGGCTCCAGGGTCTGCTCGGCGTCGCCGGCGATGAAGCGGATGTTTGCCTTGCGCTGATCTGCCTTGGCGCGGGCCCGAGCCAACATGGCGTCCGAAAAGTCGAGGCCCGTGACGCGAAAACCGAGATCGTTCAGCAGATGCGAGATGACACCCGTGCCACTGGCAAGATCGAGAACGGGTCTGCCCGCTCCATCACCGAGGTGCCGTCGAAACAATGCATGCCAGCCCTCGCGCTCCTCATCGTTGAAGATCTCGTGGCCAGGCGAGAGATCAAACGTTTCCGAGCGTTTGCTCCAGTATTCACGAATGTCGTCCTTGAGGGACCAGTTGAGGGAAGCGTCGTCCATCAAATCGTTCTATCTCGCGTCTGCGGCTGCGTAACAGAGCGACCCGAAGATGTCACGATTAAAAACTAACTCTGATCTAGAGATTTCAAGTTTTTAATTATTCTAATTATGATGTTTTCTTACCTTAGAAAACTTCCAGTATAGATTAACTAGCCATTCAGAGGCATTACACAATCGATTCCTTGGCGACTACTACCACCGAAATCCGGATCTCCCAGAATGGCAGAAGAACGAAGTCCATATCGGACATTCGCAATCTTGCATGTGACGCCGCTTCTCCCGCGCGTGCCTTTGGCATCGTTTCTGCTCGATGGACGTCGAGCCACGAAATGCAATCACCGCGTCAAGCTCGGTGCCACATCGCCCCGCCGATCACCACGCCCCGCGAAGCGAGGCGCTGGCGTCCGAGCAGCTCGGCATTCGTGGAATCCCTGTAGGCGAACTGGCCCTCCTCGAGCGCCAGCAGGGTGGCATCTCCTGCACTGCCGGGCTTGAACGTGCCAAGATCGGGGCGCCGCATGGCGTCAGCCGGGCGCTCGGTCGCGGCACGGATCACTTCGGAGAGGGGCACGCCCAGGCAGAGGAACTTCGACATGGTGGTGAGGAGGTCGACGGCCGGGCCGTCGATGCAAAGGGCATGCACATCGCTCGAGATGCAGTCCGGGAGAAATCCGTTGGCGAGCATGACGCGCGCCGTGTCGAACGAGAACGATCCCATGCCGTGGCCGATGTCGAAGATGATGCCACGCTCACGTGCCTCGGTCACGGCCGGGTGCACCTTCCCATCGGATGTCGCCGGCGTATTCGGGAAAGGCCGGAAGCAATGAGTGAGAATGTCGCCCGGCCGCATGCGTGCCAGCACCTCCGGCAGTGTTGGAGGCGGCACATCGATATGCACCATCATGGGCATACCGACCCGATCCGCGACCTGGCGGGCGATGTCGAGCGGCACGAGACCGGAATTGCCGGACGCGTTGAAGCCGACCCGCACCTTGATGCCGACGAGCGTGTCCCGATGCGCGAGAGCAACCTCCACGGCATCGAGAGGCGCCATGAGCCTCAGATCGCCGCTCTCTCCCACCATGATGCGCTTCGAGAAGCCGTAGATGCCGGCAAAGGAAACGTTGAGGTAAGCGAGGATCCGCACCGGCGACGGACGGATGACATGCTCCAGGAACCCTCGATAATTGCCTGGCCCGGCGCTGCCGGTATCGGCAAGAGTGGTGCATCCGCCACGCGCGAGGATGAGCGGGTCCACGCCAAGCGACGTTCCGCCCCAATAAACATGGGTATGCAAGTCGATCAGGCCCGGCGTGACAATAAGCCCGGCGACATCCTCGACGACCCGGGCATCCGCGGCGAGACCGTCGCTTATAGCCGCTACGCGGCCACCCGTGAAGGCGACATCTGTTACCAGGTCGATGGACTGCGATGGGTCGATGACGCGGCCGCCCCTCAGAACGAGATCAAACGTCATGGTCTAGGGACCTCCTGTTTCATGCGTAACGCCGCTCGATGTCTCCGACCCTGACAGCAAGGGGATATAAATCATCAGACCAAAGGATTTCACTGTCCGGAAGATCCGCAGCCAAAGCCGCAATCGCCGTCGCCATCAGGCGGCGCGGATTGTCGGATGCCATGGACACGGCTTCGCCGGCCGTGGCGAGGCCCCAGCCGACGAGATTGCGAACAGCCCGATCGAGGACAAGCGCCGAACCGGCGAGGTATGCGCTTCCGGGCAGGCGCACGGAACCATCCGATGCATGCTCGACCATCATTCCCGCGAAAGGGTAAAGCCCGGGAGGTGCGGCGGCAGCGGATACCGCATCGCTCACAAGGATTGCCCGGTCACTTCCCTTTGCCCTGAGCAGGGTCTTGAGAGCGTGCGGCGGCAAATGAATGCCGTCGGCGATGAAACTGGCCGACAAGCGATCTTCGGCGAGTTGCGCGAACAGAGGATTGTCGAGCTTCGGCAGAACCTGTGGCAGGCCATTGCCAAGATGCGTCGACAGCCGAGCCCCGGCGTCGGCAGCCGCTGCGACCGTCGCAGAGCCCGCAGCCGAATGGCCGATGGCGACGACGCTCTCGGCAGTCACAGCACGGATAAAAGTCTCACTACCGGCAAGCTCGGGGGCGATCGTGACGAGCAGGATGGGGCGCGCCAAAATCCGGTTCAGCCGCTCGATGAGGGTTGGATCGGGCGCCCGCATGGCGCCCGGCGGATGGCACCCGGCATAGCCGTCGCCCGGATTGAGGAATGGTCCCTCAAGGTGATAGCCCGGCACCATAAGCGGCCCGAGCCGGCTTTGCGCGACAGCCCTGTCCAAGGCTGCGAAGCGAGCCTCAAGCACATCGTCCGGCGCGGTGATCAAGGTCGGCAGGCAGGTCGCGACGCCGGTGGCGAGCATCGCCTCGAGAGCATGATCGAGAGCATCGGCATCGATGGTCTCGCTGTTGAAGTCTATGCCTGCGAAACCATTGACTTGAAGGTCGAAGAGCCCGCTCGTCCGCATCTAAGCCTCAGCTTGCCTTGCGCGACAGGAGAGCGGCTGCGGGCGGATCGAGATAGAGAGTACAGTGTGGATGCTGCTGCAGTACGGACGCCGGGTGATCGGGGCTGACTGCGCCCTCTACGGCGTTCTTCACGGCAACCGCCTTACGGGCATCCGGCACGCACAGGACGACGCGCTCACTCTTCAGGATCTGGCGGATGCTCATGGAGATGGCGCGGTCCGGAACGGCCTCCAGGCTCGGGAACCACCCCTCGCCGAGCTGCTGCCGCCGGCACGCTTCATCGAGTGTGACAACGATATAGGGTGCTTCGACATCGAAATCGGCCGGAGGATCGTTGAAGGCAAGATGGCAGTTCTCGCCGATTCCGGCGAAGCAGACCGCTATGCGTTTCTCTGCAATGAGGCTGTTGAGCCGGGAGATTTCGGCCTCCAGATCGGCAGCGTCGCCCTCGATGAAAACGAACTCTCTCAACGTCGGAACGCGCGCGACGAAACGCTCCTTCAGATAGCGGCGGAAGCTCGCTTCATGGGTCAGCGGCAGGCCGACATATTCATCGAGATGGAAGACCGTAACCTTCGCCCAGTCGATCCCCTTTTCGAGCACCAGCGCGTCGAGCATCTCGAACTGGCTGGCGCCGGTCGCGAGGATGATCGTGCAGGCACCGTCGCGGGCGATGGCCGCCCTGATGGCCTCGCCACCCTCTGCGGCGGCATGGGTACCGAGTGATTTCTTGTCGGCTTCGATGCGGATATCCATGGGAGGTCTCAAAGCAACGCTCGCTCGTCCCGTCCCATGAGACGGAAGGCGATGTAGATGGCAGTGCTGCTCAACACGAGAAGCACGGTGGAAAGTGCTGCGGCGGTGCCGTAATCGCCGTCATTGATCGCGATGTAGATGCGCACGGGCATGGTGGCAGTGCTGCCCACGTATAGCACGAGCGATGAGGACAATTCGTTGATGGCCGTGACGAAGCTCAGCATGCCGCCCGCGATGATGCCCGGCAGAATGAGTGGAACGGTTACCTTCATGAAGGCCCTTGATGGACTGTAGCCTAGAGAGATCGCCGCCTCTTCCATACTCGGACTGACCTGCCGCAGGGCAGAGGCCGAGGAACGGACGGAATAGGGAAGTCGCCTGATGAAGATCGACAGAATGATCACGGCGGCCGTGCCGGTCAGCGCGAGCGGAGGCGAGTTGAAGGCGGCGACAAAGGCGATGCCCACGACGATGCCAGGCATCACATAGGGCACCATGAGCGTCGCATCGAGAAGCGAGTTGTTGACGCTCATTTTCCGCGCCACAAGGCATCCGATGAGCGTTCCGATGGTCACGATAAGCGCAACGGTCGCGAAGGAAAACGTGAGCGAGTTCTGTACCACATCTGCAAGATTGTAGAGAATGCGGCGGTAGCTATCCAAGCCGAAGCCCGGATGGAAGACCGGGCCGCTCGTGCGCCTGACCGAGTAGATCGCGGCAATGAAGGCGGGCATCGCCCCGATCAAAGCGATTCCATAGACGACCACATGGGCGGCGATGTTCGGGAACCCAGTGAGCTTCTTCTTCACCGGCTTGTTGATCAGGTTGCCGTGATAGACATTCCGGCGCGACATATAGCGCTGTGCGAACACGAAGAACATCGACAGCAGGATCAGCACGATGCTGATCGTGGTCGCCATGCTGAGATTGCTCCCGACCTCCGCGGAGTAAAGCGTGTAGGCTTCCGTTGCCAGCACGTTGAAGCCGCGTCCGATGAGACGAGGCGTTCCGAAATCGGCGATCGAATGGATCAGTGCCAGCAGACCGCCGGCAGAGAGAGCTGGGAGAACCAGCGGGAACGAGATCTTCATCACGCGCTGGAACGGCGTGAGTCCAAGGCTTTCCGCGGCCTCCTCCAGGGATCGGTTGATGTTGGCGAGCGCGCCGGAAGCAAGGAGATAGACGTAAGGATAGAACTTGAACGAAAAGACGATGAGGATACCCCATAGGCCGAAGATCGGTGGAATGAAGATGCCCCACGACATCAGGGTCTGGCGGACGAGACCGCCCGACCCGAACAGCACGATCCAGGAATAGGCGCCGATGAAGGGCGGCGAGACGAGTGCCAGGATCGCGAGCAGTGATACGATGCGGCTGCCGCGGATCTCGATGCGCGCCATACAGAATGCCATGGCGCTGCCGAGCAACAGCGAGCCGGCGAGGCCGCCGAATCCGATGATGAGGGTGTTGAGGAAAGCCGTGCGGAAGCGAGGCGTTTCGATGAAACGTGCGTAGTTTGCGAGGGTGAAGCTCCCGGCCTGATCCTGGACGCTCGAGAGAAGCACCGATCCGAGCGGCACCACCAGGAGAGCAATCAGGATCAGCCAGGCGAAGATCGAGACGAGTGTCCAGAAGCTGACCCGCATCAGTTGCCCCTACCCTCGAGTCGCACGCCTTTGGAATCGAAGCTCAGAATGTCCTGACGCCGGAAAGCAAGCGAGATGGCGCTCCCCGGCTCCATGCGCAGGCTTGGCGCGGGATCGGCGAGCTGCACGACGATCTTGCCGGCCGGCGTTTGGGCCATCACATGGGCTTCACGTCCGAGATAGGTATATTTTTCGACGCGCCCGGCGAGGCGGACGCTGTCTGGAGCGAGATTGCCCTGGTCGAGCTGGATGTGCTCGGGACGGATCGCCCATTGATGAACGCGGCTGGACTCCAGACCGAGATGAGAAGCCGCTTCCTGCGGCAGAATGTTCATGGTACCGACGAAAGAGGCGACGAAAATCGTCCTTGGATCGGCATAGATTTCCTGCGGCGTCCCGATCTGCTCGATCCGGCCCGCATTCATCACGCAGATGCGGTCGGAGATCGCCAGCGCCTCTTCCTGATCGTGCGTGACGTAGATGGCCGCGATCCCGATGCTCTTCTGGATGTCGCGGATCTCGTCGCGCAGGTCGATGCGTAACTTGGCGTCGAGATTGGAGAGCGGCTCGTCCATCAGGAGAAGCTTCGGGCGGATCACCATGGCACGGGCAAGGCCGATGCGCTGCTGCTGCCCACCCGAGAGCGCTGCGGGAAGGCGAGCGGCCATGGCGCCGAGCCGAACGGTGTTAAGCGCCTCGGCAACCCGAGTTGCGGTCTCCGTCGCCGGCACCTTCCTGGCTTTGAGGCCGAAGGCGACGTTCTCGGCCACCGTCAGATGCGGGAAGACCGCATAATCCTGAAAGACCATGCCGATATCGCGCTTGTGTGAGGGAACGGCATCGAGCGCGGCTCCGGCAAGGCTAATGCTGCCTGCCGTCAGGTCGGCGAAGCCGGCGATGGAGCGCAGCAGGGTGGTCTTCCCGCAGCCGCTCGGCCCCAGAAGCGTGAAGAACTCGTTCCGCTCTACCGCGAACGACACCCCATCGAGGGCTCGAACCGATCCGCCGAACTGCTTCGATGCATCCTTCACCGTTAGATAACTCATCGTTCCCCCGGGCCGCTCTTGCTTGTCTGCTTTACAAGCATAAGCAGGAGTGTTTACTTTGCAACATGCGGTCTTTGCATATACAACATAAAGGCCGTTTTTGACGTCATCGTGGTTCGGGAGGAACGGATGAAAGCGTTGACAGGCCTATTGGTGACCGCCGTTTCGATGGCGGCATTCGCTGGAGCCGCCTCGGCTCAGGAAAAGGTCGTACTCTACACAGCCCACAAGACATCCCTCGTGCAGGCGCTCGCCCCGGTTTTCGAAAAAGAGACCGGAATCAAGACCGAGGTGATCCAGCTCGGCTCCAGCGAGGTCACCCGCCGTGTCCGCGCCGAGGCCAAGGCTCCGAAGGCCGACGTGATCTGGAGCACCACCGGCAGCCTGCTCACCGAGAATGCCGACCTTCTCGAGCCCTACAAGTCGAAGGAAGCCGGCGGCATCGATCCGCGCTTCGTGAAGAGCCCGGCTTGGACGCCCTATACGGCCGTCATCTACGTGCTCATGCAGAACACCCGCATGATCCCGGAGACAGATACGCCGAAAACCCTGACCGATCTGGCCGATCCGAAGTGGAAGGCCAAGGTCGCCTCTGCCCGAGCAGACAATTCCGGCTCGGCGTTCCAGCAGATGATGACGGTTCTGACCGTCTTCGGCGACCAGGGCTGGAACAAGTACGGCGAGATCGCGAAGAACTTCGTGCTGACCGACAGCTCCGGCTCGGTGCCCCGTTATGTCGCCGATGGCGAGGCTCCGCTCGGTCTGACGCTCGAGGACAATGCTCTCGAGTACAAAGTCGGCGGCGCGCCGGTGAAGATCGCCTATCTCGCCGATGGAACGACCGCCTCTCCGGACGGCGTTGCTCTGGTGAAGGGCGCCCCCAATTCCGAGAACGGCAAAAAGTTCATCGACTGGGCGCTTTCCAAGAAGACCCAGGAACTGCTGGTCAAGGAAGCGGGACGCCGCTCGGTCCGCACGGATGTCTCCGGCCCAGGCGACCTTCCCCCGCTCAGCAGCCTGAAGCTCGTCGAGTTGAAGACCATCGACGAGCTTGGCGGCACCCAGGCCGTGCTCGACAAGTGGCGCAAGGCCGTCGGCCAATAGTCAACATTGCGGCCGCGGTTTCATAGCCGCAGCCGCATTCCTTCAAGAACCGTCCGGAACCATGCCCGCGTCCCTATCGACGAAAGTCACGAAACTGTCGGCGGAAGAACGACGGCGGCACATCATCGAGTCGATCGCGCGGCTTGGTGGAACTCCGGTGATGAACCTCGCACAGGAACACGGGGTCACCTCGCAGACCATTCGGCGCGATCTGCAGGAACTGGAATCGCGCGGCCTCATTCAAAAGGGCCACGGCGTTGCGCTTCCCGGCCCTGGTTCCACAGCCATCGCCTACAAAGACAGGAATGCCCATCAGACGGAGCTGAAACGCCGGCTGATGGCGCCGCTTGCAGAGTTCATTCAACCGGGCTCGACCATCTATGTCGGGCTCGGTACGACATTCAATTCGATCCATGAGGTATTGCGCGACCGCTCCCGTCTGATCGTCGCAACCAGCAATCTCGGTGTTGCCTACGCGTGCACATTCAACACCACGGTCACGCTCTACCTGTTCGGCGGTTATGTTCGACGCAACGACACAGCCATTCTTGCCGCCATGGGCGGCGGCGTCGGCAACACCTTCAAGTTCGATCTCGCGATCCTCGGCGCCAACGCCATCGACGAAGATGGCGCGGTGCTCGCGCACGACCCTCTCGAGGTCTCGTTTGTCCAGGAGGTGATTGCCGCCTCCCGGCAGGTGATCTTCGTCGTGCAGGCGGATAAGTTCGGCGGTCGCGCGCCCCACGCCATCAGCCATTTGCGTCATGCATCGGTGCTTATCACCAATTGCGATCCCAGGACCAAACTCAAGGACCCGGCGATCCTCAATGCGACACACATCGTTCAAGTCAAGTAGGTGTCGCCTGATTCCTGAAAGCGAGTTTGTTCCATGCTCATCGAAGCCTTCTCCGAGGCCAAGGATCCCTCTGCGCCCGATACGAACGAAGACCGCTTCGTCGTTCTTCCTGGACGCGCCTATGCCGTGATCGATGGCGTCACGGACCGCCTTGGCACGCGCTATAACGGCATGCTGTCCGGCCAATATGCGGCAACGATCGTCAAGGAAGCACTTGAATACGCGCTCACGCGCCCCGACCGACCCACAGACACGAAGCTCCTGATCCCCATTCTGACCCAGGCTATCGCCGATGCCTATAGAACTCACGGCACGCTGGACGCCGCACGGTCGGACGTCAACTATCGGTTCTCCTCAACCCTCACCGTCGCCCTGATAGGCGATGAGACCATCGATATCGCGCTTGTGGGCGATACCGGGATCCGCATCAATGGCAGCCGTATCCTCCAGATCGACAAGGACCTGGACCTGATCACGTCGACCCTCCGCCAGAAGGCCTGGCCGGTCATCGGCGCCCGCACGAGTGACCCGGTGATACAGGAGAAAACGTCGCGCCGGGTGACCTGGTTCGGCACCAGGCAGCCGCATGAAGCGCTCGCCGACATCCTCGATCCTCAGGATCTCGTGTTGATCGAGCAGCATGCGGTCACCGCATGCGTGCAGGCATTGCCGCACGTGCCGCAAGGCGACATCGAAACGCTCGTGCGCGGCGGCATCGTCAATGCGCAGGGCGCCTATCAGAACAACACGAGCACGATCCTCGGCTATTCGGCTCTCGACGGCTTCGAGGTCCCTCTGTCCCTGGTGCATTTCGAGCGGCTTCCACGGGCAGAGGTCCGAACCATCGAGCTGTTCTCCGACGGCTATTTCAGACCCGGTGCGGATTTCGGCGTGGCGTCCTGGGAAGAAGCATTTCGCGACGTCGAGCGGGAGGACCCGGCAAAAGTGATCCTCTACCCCTCGCCCAAAGGCTCGACAGCCACGCACTGGACTGACGATCGCACCTATCTCGGCGTAAAGTTCTGAGGCCGACGCCCGGAACTGACGCAAGTCACCTTAGCGCATCGTGCGAAAAGTGGACCCGGCTTTCCGCCCCGAACGATGCGCTCTTCAAAGAGTGGAGCATCGGACCCAAAAGTGGATTCCACTTTTGGGATCCAATGCTCTAGAATTCCGCGCCGCAGAATTCACGGGCCATGGTCGTCGAGCCTGCCGTGAGGCCGCCATCGAGAGCGATGACCGCACCGGTGATCATCCGTGCGTCCGGGCTTACCAGAAAGGCCGCCAGACCCGCCACGTCTTCCGGCTCGCACACCTCACCCAGCGGATACCAGCGCTTCACCCGTTCAAGGATCTCAGGATCCTGCGCCACGCGCTCGTTCCAGGCCTGCGTCCTCACGCTGCCGGGTGCGATGGCGTTCGCGCGGATGCCATGTCGCCCCAGTTCAACGGCCAGGAAGCGGGTGAAGTGCTCGAGGCCGGCCTTTGCCGAGCTATAGGCCGGATAGCCGTAGATCCCGGTGGCATTGGCCGACGAGATATTGATGATGATGCCCCTGCGTCGCATCATCATGCCGTCCTGTACGGCGCGCACGCAGCGCCAGGCACCGTTCAGGTTGAGATCGAGATCGGCCAGCCACGCGGCTTCATCGGTCGACGCTAGCGTCGGCGCGATCACACCACCCGCATTGTTGACGAGGACGCCGATTGGGCCGAAGGCTGCTTCCGCTCGAGTGACAGCCTCACCGATAGAGGCGCTGTCGGTCACGTCGGCTGTGATGCACACGAGGCGATCACCGCCCACGATGTCCCGGGCGGCCCCTTCGAGAGCGGTTCCATCCCGGTCGAACAGCACGACTCGATGCCCCCCGGCCAGGAAGCGCCGGGCCAGTGCCCGACCGATATCGCCGGCACCGCCGGTCACAAGCACAGTCTCGCTCATTCCTCGCCTCCCACTCCCAAGGTTTAGCGGCTCTGGAGCCGTGCACAAGTCTCATGGAACGGTTCCGCAACGCGGATTTCGCCACTACGATCACTGCCAACGGAGTTTTCACACGATGTCCGACAGCAATCCTTTTCCGTCCAGCGACGTCGACCGGCACGCGGTCTGGGAGATGCTCGTTCGCCGCGACATTCAGGCCTTCGTCGCGGGCGATTGGAACGCGCATTATGCGGATTTCGCGCCGGACGGCTTCTTTGGCATCGACGGCGGATTCTCGGACGATCCCGGATCATGGCGCGCGACATTCGCCAATATCGCGCGCTATCGCGAGGCTTGGCTTGCAGGCGGCACAGAATTTGCCGGACGCATCGACCCCAAGGATCTGAAACAGGCCTTATTTGCGCTGACGACCTTGCATGAGATCGAGATCGTCAACGACTTCGCGATGGCGCGCAAGAAGTTTGACGGCACGATTCCGCTCGCAGGAGCGGAATCGGCCGTATTGCGCTGGCAGACCCTTTATTTCTGCCGGCGGATCGAAGGCCGGTGGCGCATCGCCGGCTTTCTGGGCTATCTGCCGAACCCCATGGGCGGTGCCGTCTCAATGTAAGCGCGGCCGATGCATCTCACATGGCGACATTGACGTATTTGATCTCGAGAAAGCCCTCGATGCCGTATTTCGAGCCCTCGCGGCCAAGCCCCGACTGCTT
>NZ_JAERQD010000031.1 GCF_016735695.1 Microvirga zambiensis WSM3693
GGCTCATCGCATTTCCATCCATCATCGAGCCGGGCTGCCATTCGCGCCACCCTCGATCGCCCAAAGGCTCGGAGCCGATACGGCCCCGGGCCCGCAAGGCATGCCCTTTTGTTCCCCAAGCAATTTCATCCATTCATTGATTAGAGGTTTTTCCATGAGCCGTATTCGCTCCGTCCTTGCCGAGATGCCCGATGCCGACGACGCTCTGCGGCGTCTCGCGGACGTGATCCGGGTGCCGCAAACCTGCCGCCGGCGCATGTGCCGCAATGAGGGTCGCTGCCAGGGCGGGTCCGGCCCACCATGCTACTATGAGAATCGCAAGCGCTTTTCCGATGCGGTGCTCGAGGAGATGCACGACCACCGTGAATTCTGGATCGGGCAGCGCGCCGGCGTCGAGATCGTGCTGCGGACGGTCCGTCGTCGCGCCCGAGGGAAAGGCAGCCCCGACATCTGAGCATTTGCGAATGTGCGCCGAAAGTCTTAAATCATCGGCACGTCAGGAAGGGGCGGGGTCCCTTCGCCTCAAGGGTTTTAGCTTCCAAGGGTTTGTGATTCATGGCCGTCGTTCTCGACCTGCTGAACAAGGATCAGCGTCCCCGTCACCCGGAAAAGGCGCACCGGCCCGACCAGCCCGTTCAGCAGCGCAAGCCGGAATGGATCCGCGTGAAGGCGCCCGGCTCGCCGAAATGGGCCGAAACCAACCGGATCGTGCGCGAGAACAAGCTCGTGACGGTCTGCGAGGAGGCCGGCTGCCCCAATATCGGCGAGTGCTGGGAGAAGAAGCACGCCACCTTCATGATCATGGGCGACACCTGCACCCGGGCCTGCGCCTTCTGCAACGTGAAGACCGGAATGCCGCAGGCGCTCGATCCGAACGAGCCCGAGAGCGTCGCCAAGGCGGTGGAGAAGCTCGGCCTGGAGCACGTGGTCATCACCTCCGTCGACCGGGACGACCTGAGCGATGGCGGCGCGCAGCATTTCGCCGACGTGATCCACGCCATCCGCGCCCGTTCGCCGAAGACCACCATCGAGATTCTGACCCCGGACTTCCTGAGGAAGCCCGGCGCGCTCGAGATCGTGGTCGCGGCCAAGCCCGACGTGTTCAACCACAATCTCGAGACGGTCCCGTCCAAGTACCTGAAGGTCCGTCCCGGCGCCCGCTATTTCCACTCGATCCGCCTGCTGCAGCAGGTGAAGGAGCTCGATCCGACCATCTTCACCAAATCCGGCATCATGGTCGGCCTCGGCGAGGAGCGGAACGAGGTGCTCCAGCTCATGGACGACCTGCGCTCGGGCGATGTGGATTTCATGACCATCGGCCAGTACCTCCAGCCGACGAAGAAGCACCATCAGGTGATCCGCTTCGTCACGCCGGACGAGTTCAAGGCCTATGAAACCACCGCTTATGCCAAGGGTTTCCTTCTCGTCTCCTCGAGCCCGCTGACGCGCTCGTCGCACCATGCGGGCGAGGATTTTGCCAAGCTGAAGGCGGCTCGTCTGGCGAAGCTCGGCTAACAGCGAGCAGGTTTTCGGACGCCGCATGCAGCGCATTCTGGTCATCGGCAGCCCGGGCGCGGGCAAGAGCACCCTGGCGAGCCGTATCGCCGGGCGCCTCGGCTTGCCCGTCATCCATCTCGACCGCGAATATTTCGGACCCGGCTGGGCCGTTCCGGACAGGGAGGAATGGCGGGAGCGGGTGAGGGCGCTTGCAGCAAAGCCGGCCTGGGTCATGGACGGCAACTATGCCAGCACCTTCGACATCCGGGTGCCCCGGGCGACCGTGATCGTCTGGCTCGACCTGCCGCGCTGGCGCTGCCTCGCAAGCGTCCTCTGGCGCGTCGCCAGGAATTACGGTCGGGTGCGGGCCGATCTCGGCCCCGACTGCACCGAGCGGTTCGACTGGTCTTTCATGCGCTGGATCTGGTCCTATCCGGCCAAAATGCGGCCGAAGACACTTCGCATGCTGCAGCGTCTGCGTCCCGACCAGCGCGTCTACGTGCTGCGTTCCCGGTCCGAGATCGCGGCCCTCGAGGCCGAATTGTCCACCCTCAAAGAGGCCGCCTGAGCGATGCCGACCTTCCGCACGACCCGGACCGTGAAGCATACGCCGGACCAGATGTTCGCCCTCGTGGCGGATGTGGAGCGCTATCCCGAGTTCCTGCCCCTGTGCGAGGATTTGCGCATCATCCGCCGCGTCCAGAGCGGGGAGGGCATCGAGAGCCTCGTCGCCTCCATGTCGGTCGGCTACAAGGCCATCAGCGAAAGCTTCACGACCCGCGTGACCTTGGACGATCCGCGCCGGAAGATCACGGTCGAATACGTGGACGGTCCGTTCAAGTATCTCGAGAACCGCTGGACCTTCCGCGAGGTGCCGGGCGGCGGCTGCGAGGTCGATTTCTACATCAATTACGAGTTCAAGAGCTTCGCCCTCGGCCTGCTCATGGGCAGCGTTTTCGACAAGGCCTTCCGCAAGTTCACGGAAGCCTTCGAGGAACGCGCCGATGCCATCTATGGTAGCCCGTCGAAGGCTCAGCAGGCGCGGGCTTGAGCTCAGCGAAGCGCTTGTTCCAGCAGGGACAGGGCATCCTCGACCGCCCGCCGGCGAATCGTCTCCCGACCGAGATCGCCGTAGCGCCGCTCCAGGTGGACCGTCGCCGCACCTTTGCGCGCCAGGCCGAAATGGACGAGCCCGACAGGCTTCGTCGCCGTCCCGCCGGTCGGGCCCGCCACGCCGGTGATGCCCACCGTCACATCCGCCAAGGACTGGGACAGCGCCCCCTCCGCCATCGCCCGGGCGACCGATTCGCTGACGGCGCCATGAGCGGCGATCAGGTCGGCCGGAACGCCGATCAGCTCGGTCTTGGCCTCGTTCGAATAGGTCACGAACCCGCGTTCGACGACGGCCGAGGAGCCCGAGATCTCCGTCAGCAGGGCGGCGACGAGACCGCCGGTGCAGGATTCGGCCGTCGCGATCTTCAGGCCCTTCGCCTTGTAGGCATCGAGCAGCGCCGCCGCGCGGTTCTTCATCTCGGGCGTCATGCACTCACCTCCGGCAAACGGATCGTCGCGGCCGCCTGGGCGGCGATGCCCTCGGAGCGTCCTGTGAAACCGAGCCTCTCCGTGGTCGTCGCCTTCAGCGACACCTGGTCGAGGCGAAGTCCCGCGATCTCGGCGATGCGGTTGCGCATCGCCTCCCGGTGCGGGCCGAGCTTCGGCCGTTCGCAGAGCAGGGTGGCATCGAGATGATCGACGATCCCGCCACGCTCGCGGACGAGGCCGACCGCATGAGCGAGGAACCGGTCGGAGGAGGCGCCGCGCCATTGCGGGTCGCTCGGCGGGAAATGGGTGCCGATATCCCCATCCGCCAAGGCGCCGAGAACGGCGTCCGTCAAGGCGTGCAGGATCACGTCGCCGTCCGAATGGGCGACGACGCCGCGGTCGTGGGGAACGCTTACGCCCCCGAGCCAGACGTGATCGCCGTCGCCGAAGGCATGCACGTCGAAGCCGGTCCCGAGGCGGGTCACATAGGTCATCGTCTCGCCTTTCATGCGCCGCTCGGCCTCCGCGAAATCGGCCGGATGGGTGAGCTTGATGTTGCCGGAATCGCCCTCGAACACATGCACGGGCAGGCCGGCCCATTCGGCCAGCGCGCCGTCGTCGGTGAAGGCGTGAAGCCTCGCGGCAGCAGCGCGGCGATGGGCATCGAGCAGGTTTGGAAAGCGGAAAGCCTGAGGCGTCTGCACAGCCCGGAGACTCGCACGGTCGGGAGTGGACAGAACCCGCGACCGGTCGTCGATCACCTTGATCGTATCGGTCACGGGAATTCCCGGAACGGCCGCCACCCACTCCTTAGCCGCAGCGATCGCCCGGTCGATCAGGTCGGCGCTCGCGAAAGGCCGCGCGGCGTCATGGATCAGGACGATCTCGGGACCGAGCTCGGCCAGGGCTTCGAGCCCGCTGCGCACCGAATCCTGCCGTGTGTCGCCGCCATGGACGCATGGCAGAACTGCCGATGTGGCGGCTGGCAAGGAAGCGAGGGTTGCGTCATAGAGAGCCCGGTCGTCCGGATGGATCACGACGATGGTTCGGTCGATGCGCGGATGGGCGACAAAGGCGGCCAGCGTCCTGGCAAGAACCGTTTGTCCCAGAAGTGGTTGGTACTGCTTCGGGATCCCTTGCCCGGCTCTTGATCCTCGGCCTGCGGCAACGATGAGGGCGGCAACTGACATTCGGATCGGCTCTCTCCGTCAAGAACGCTCTCCTAAGCGTGACTTCGCAAGAAGGCAAATCCCTGTGAGAGGGACTTGCGCGTATCCTGGAATTGGCTATTGATTAGGCACAATGAGTTTTGACCAAAAATTAGGCGTGGGCAGCTTCAGCGTCGGTCCGGTACGGGTCGAAGCACCAGCCGTTCTTGCCCCGCTATCCGGGGTCACCGATGTCGCTTTCCGGCGGATTGCCAAGCGTCTGGGGGCTGGCCTTGTCGTGTCCGAAATGGTCGCGTCAGACGAGCTCGTCCAGGGGTCCGAGGAAGCACAGTTGCGGGCGGAAGGGGCGGGAATCGAGCCTCACGTTGTTCAACTCGCCGGTTGCGACCCGCACTGGATGGCGGAGGGTGCGCGGGTCGCCGAGGCGGCTGGTGCCCGCATCATCGACATCAACATGGGCTGCCCGGCGAAGCGGGTGATCGGCGGCTATGCCGGCTCGGCCCTCATGCGCAACCTCGACCACGCCGCCCGCCTCATCGAGGCGACGGTAGCGGCGGCGAGCGTTCCCGTGACGGTCAAGATGCGTCTGGGCTGGGACGACGCCACGATCAATGCGCCGCAGCTTGCACGCCGGGCTCAAGAACTCGGCGTCAAGGCGGTCACGATCCATGGCCGCACGCGGCAGCAATTCTACAAGGGGCAGGCCGACTGGGATGCCATCGCCGCCGTCGTAGACGCCATCGACATTCCCGTCATCGCCAATGGCGACATCGGCACTCTCGATGATGCTCGCCGCTGCCTCGCAGCGTCCGGCGCCAGCGCAGTGATGATCGGCCGCTCGGCCGTCGGGCGGCCCTGGCTCGTCGGCCAGATCGGCGCCGCGCTCCAGGGTAGAACGATTCCCGATCCGACACCGGATGAGATGATGGCGATCGCCATCGAGCATTATGAAGGCCTGTTGTCCCTCTACGGTGAGAAGGTCGGCATCCGGCATGCGCGCAAGCACCTCGCCGGTTATGCGGATGTGGCTTCTGCCTCCGGTTTCCATGTTCCTTCGAACATTCGCACCGCTCTCGTCACATCGGAGGAGCCGCGGACGGTGACCGCCCTCCTGCGCTCAATCTACAGCCGCCAGGAGCGCGAGGCAGCATGACGGCGACGCCGAACCTCAACGACCTCATCATGAACGCGCTGCCGATCCCGATCCTCACCGTCGGGCCGGAGCACCGGATCGTGCACGCGAATTCCGCAGCCGAATCGTTCTTCGAGATGAGCCTGCGCATGATGCTGCGGCAGAAGCTGACGGACTTCATCCCGTTCGGCTCGCCGGTCATGGCACTCGTCGAAGACGTCCGTCAGCGCGGTTCCAGCGTCAGCGAGCACCGCGTCGATATCGGCAGTCCGCGCCTGGGTGCCGAGCGGATCGTCGACGTGTCCGCATCGCCGCTCGGCGACGACAGCGACAACGTGATCGTGATGCTGCAGGAGCGGACGATCGCCGACAAGATGAACCGCCAGCTGACCCATCGCGGCGCGGCTCGCTCGATCACGGCTTTGGGCGCTCTTCTGGCGCATGAGATCAAGAACCCGCTCTCCGGCATTCGCGGCGCGGCGCAGCTCCTCGAGCAATCCGCGAGCGAGGACGATCGCCTCCTCACAAGGCTGATCTGCGACGAGACCGACCGGATCGTGAAGCTCGTGGAGCGCATGGAGCTGTTCGGCGAGGAACGCCCGGTGGAGCGTGGCCCGGTGAACATCCACGGCGTGCTAGACCATGTGAAGCGCCTCGCGCAATCGGGCTTCGCTCGTCACATCCGCTTCGCCGAGAACTACGACCCGTCGCTTCCGCCGGTGCTCGGCAACAGGGACCAGCTGATCCAGGTCATCCTGAACCTCGTCAAGAACGCAGCCGAAGCGGTCGGCATCGATGCGACGGACGGCGAGATCATCCTCTCGACCGCTTTCAGGACCGGCGTGCGGTTGCAGGTGCCCGGCTCCCAGGAGCGGGTGAGCCTGCCGATCGAGCTGAGCGTCACCGACAATGGCCCCGGTGTTCCTCAGGACCTGATGCGGGAGCTCTTCGACCCCTTCGTCACCACCAAGGTCCAGGGCAGCGGCCTGGGACTCGCGCTGGTCGCGAAGATCGTCGGCGATCACGGCGGCATCGTCGAATGCGAGCCGGCGCCCCGACGCACCACTTTCCGAATTCTTCTGCCCATGCACCGCGCGGACGATGGCCGCGGGGCCGATTTGTGAGATTTGAGACATGCCCAGCGGACAGATTCTTCTTGCTGACGACGATGCCGCCATCCGGACCGTTCTGAATCAGGCCCTGTCGCGGGCCGGATACGAAGTCCGCTCGACCAGCAACGCGGCGACCCTCTGGCGCTGGGTGGCCCAAGGGGAGGGCGATCTCGTCATCACCGACGTGATGATGCCGGACGAGAACGCCTTCGACCTCCTCCCGCGCATCAAGAAGATGCGCCCGGAGCTGCCGATCATCGTCATGAGCGCCCAGAACACGTTCATGACCGCCATCAAGGCCTCGGAACGCGGCGCCTATGAATACCTGCCGAAGCCCTTCGACCTGAAGGAGCTCGTTGCCGTCGTCGGTCGGGCACTGTCCCGCCCGCGCTCCGTGCCGACCGGCGCCAATCCCTCGCCGGAGAACGAGGACATCCCGCTCGTCGGCCGCTCCCATGCGATGCAGGAGATCTATCGGGCTCTCGCACGCCTGATGCCGACCGACCTCACCGTGATGATCACCGGCGAATCCGGCACGGGCAAGGAACTGGTCGCGAAGGCGCTGCACGATTACGGCAAGCGCCGTCAGGGACCGTTCGTCGCCGTCAACATGGCGGCGATTCCCCGCGAGCTCATCGAATCGGAACTCTTCGGCCACGAGAAGGGGGCCTTCACCGGCGCGACCGCCCGCAATACCGGTCGCTTCGAGCAGGCGGAAGGCGGAACCCTGTTCCTCGATGAGATCGGCGACATGCCCATGGAGGCGCAGACCCGCCTCCTGCGTGTGCTGCAGCAGGGCGAATACACCACCGTGGGCGGCCGGGTGCCGATCAAGACCAATGTCCGCATCGTTGCCGCGACGAACAAGGACCTGCGCGTCCTGATCCAGCAAGGGCTCTTCCGCGAGGACCTCTATTTCAGGCTCAACGTGGTGCCCCTGCGCCTGCCGCCGCTGCGGGAGCGCGTCGAGGATATCCCGGACCTGGCGCGCCATTTCTTCATGCTGGTCGAGAAGGAGGGACTCGCCCGCAAGCAGCTCGACGTGGACGCCATGGATCGGCTCAAGCGCTATCGCTGGCCGGGCAATGTCCGCGAGCTGGAGAACCTCGTCCGGCGCCTGGCTGCGCTCTACCCGCAGGACACGATTACCGGGGCCATTATCGATTCCGAGCTCGATTCCCAGCCCCTGCTGCCGTCCCAGCCGGTGGGCAAGGCCTCCTCGCAGCCGTCGCAGCAGTCGTCCGAGGGGCTCTCGGATGCGGTGGAGCGTCACCTGAACGAGTATTTTTCGGGCTTTCGGGACACGCTTCCGCCTCCGGGCCTTTATCACCGGGTTCTGCGCGAGATCGAGGGCCCTCTCATCGGTGCCGCCCTTGCCGCCACGCGCGGCAATCAGATCCGCGCGGCGGAGCTGCTCGGCGTCAATCGGAACACTCTGCGCAAGAAAGTGCGGGATCTCGAGCTGATGGTGGTGCGCTCGAACCGGGTTTGAAGCTGGGCTTCCTGTAATAATTTGACCACAGTGTTGTGTTGGTGCATCACCCGAGGGCAGGGTGCCGTTCCGAAGGCACCCGATCGTGCGGGGCTTCAGTCTTGATCGACCAGGACACCATTGGACAGCGGCAGGCGGCGGAGCCGTCCCAGAGCGGCATGGGCTGGCTGGGCTACGGCGCCGTGCTGTCGGCCCTCGCCTCGGCCCTTGCGACCTTCCTGATCCTCGCCGGCGCAACGCCGGTGCTGCCCACGCACAACGTCGTGGTGTGGGTGTTCCTGATGAACGGCGTGCTGATCGCCGTGCTTCTCGGGATCGTGGCCTGGCAGACCAGGAAGCTGGTGCGCGAGCGCAGGGCAGGGGCGGCTGCTGCCGGCCTCCACGTGCGAATCGTCGGCCTGTTCAGTCTCGTGGCGGTCCTTCCGGCGATTCTCGTGGCGGCGGTGGCCACGGTCACCCTCGAGCGCGGCCTCGATCCTTGGTTTACGGGCTCGCTCAAGGAGCTCATGAACAACACGGTCTCGATCGCGCGGTCTTACCGGGAGTTGCAATGCCGCACGCTCGCCCGCGAAACTCAGCTGATGGCGGCAGACCTCAACCGGGCCAAGGTTCTCTTCGACGCCGACCGCAATCTGTTCCGGGAATTCATGAATTCCCGGACGGTCTTTCTCGGGTTCCCGCTTGCGATGATCGTGGATCCGGACGGCACGGTCGTCGAGCGGATCGAAGCCAAGAAGCTCGATGGCATACCCCCGCCGTCGCAGACGGATCTCCAGGAGGCAAGCAACCGGGAGGCGCTCTGCCTCTTCCCTGGATCGGGCAACATCTTCCGGTCCGCCCTGAAGCTCGATGCCCATGGCGGGCGCATCCTCTATGTGGCCCGCGAGGTCGACCCCCGCGCCGTGGAGTTCCCGCGCGTCGCGGAGGTGGGCGTCGCATTCTACGAGGCTCTCGATCAGAAGAAGGCGGGCATTCAAATCGCCTTCGCCTCCATGTTCACGCTGATCGCGTTGATCGTGCTGCTCTCCGCCGTCTGGTTCGGCCTGAACTTCGCCAACCGGCTGGTGGCACCGATCCGTCGGATGATCCACGCCACCGATCAGGTTGCTACCGGCAATTTCTACGTCCAGGTGCCGGTGCGCCGGGGTGAGGGGGATCTCGGCCATCTCGGCGAGACATTCAACAAGATGACCTCGGAGCTGCGCCGCCAGCACGATGGCCTGACCGCCGCGAGCGACCTGATGGACCGCCGCCGCCGCTTCACCGAGGCGGTTCTGGCCGGCGTCTCGGCCGGCGTGATCGGCGTTAACGCCCGTGGACTGATCACCATCGTGAATCCCTCGACGGAAGCCCTCCTCGGCACGACCCGCGAGGAATTGCTCGGCAAGTCGATCGCCATGGTGCTGCCGGAGGTGGCGCCACTCGTCGAGGAGATGAGCCATGGGCGACAGCGCCTGATGCAGCAGCAGATCCACCTCTCCAGACGGGGCAAGGAACGCACGATCAATGTCCGCGTGACCAGCGAGCAGGCCCGTGCGGAGAAGCGGGATCTCGTGATAACCCTCGACGACATCACCGATCTCGTCCTGGCGCAGCGTACCTCCGCCTGGGCCGATGTCGCGCGCCGCATCGCCCACGAGATCAAGAACCCGCTGACGCCGATCCAACTCTCGGCCGAGCGCATCCGGCGCAAATACGGCAAGGTCATCACCACGGATCGCGAGGTGTTCGATCAATGCACCGACACGATCGTCCGGCAGGTGGACGACATCAAGCGCATGGTCGACGAGTTCTCGTCCTTCGCGCGCATGCCGAAGCCGGCGATCAGCGACGAGGATCTGGCTGAGACGATCCGACAGGTGGTCTTCATGATGAAGATCGCCCACCCGGAGATCGAGTTCGTCGACCATGTTCCTCCCGGACGTCTCGTCGCTCCCTTCGACCGCCGGCTCGTCTCGCAGGCCGTCACGAACATCGTCAAGAACGCGACCGAGGCCATCGCGGCCGTTCCGGAAGAGGAGCGGGGGCAGCCACAGATCTCAGTGCTCCTCGACGACACCCATCCGGAGTATCTGATCATCGCCGTGACCGACAACGGCAAGGGCTTTCCCGTCGAAGGCCGCCAACGGCTTCTGGAGCCCTATATGACGACCCGCGAGGGCGGTACGGGGCTCGGCCTGCCGATCGTCGCAAAGATTTTGGAAGACCATGGGGGTGGCATGGAACTGGCCGACAATCCCGCCGGACGGGGCGGTCAGGTCCGCATGTGGATCCCGAAGACGAAACAGGTTGTGGCGGAAGAGGCATCGGCCGCTTCCAGCCGCAATGATACTCGCAAGGCAAGCCTATGAGCGCTGATATTCTCGTCGTCGACGACGAAGTCGATATTCGTGAACTGGTCGCTGGCATCCTGGAGGATGAGGGACACCGCACCCGTACCGCGGGCACATCCGACGATGCCCTTGCCGCCATCGAGACGCGTCGCCCGCACCTCGTCTTCCTGGACATCTGGCTGCAGGGAAGCCGCCTCGACGGTCTCCAGGTTCTGGAAATCGTCAAGGCCCAGCATCCCGACCTGCCGGTCGTGATGATCTCGGGCCACGGCAACATCGAGACGGCGGTCTCCGCCATCAAGGCGGGCGCCTACGACTTCATCGAAAAACCGTTCAAGGCCGACCGCCTCGTGCTTGTGGCCGAGCGTGCACTCGAAGCCTCCCGCCTGAAGCGCGAGGTGCGCGACCTGCGCTCGCGCTCCGTTCAGGCGAGCCGCATCGCCGGACGGTCGATCGTCATCAACCAGCTTCGGCAGGCGGTGGAACGTGCCGCTCCGACCAATGCCCGCATCCTGATCACGGGATCGCCCGGCTCCGGCAAGGAACTGACGGCGCGGACCGTTCACGGCCTTTCCACCCGTGCCAACGGACCCTTCGTGGTTCTCTCCGCCGCCACGATCACGCCCGAGACCATGGAGGCCGAGCTCTTCGGAACCGAAGGCGGTGCAGGCGGCGGGCGGCGGGTTGGCGCCCTCGAGGAGGCGCATGGCGGCACGCTCTACATCGACGAGATCGCCGACATGCCGCGCGAGACCCAGAATCGCATTCTGCGCGTCCTCGTGGACCAGAACTTCCAGCGCATCGGCGGCACGACACGCGTTCATGTGGATGTGCGCATCGTCTCGTCCTCCAGCCGCGATCTGCCTGCGGCCATCGCCGCCGGTCAGTTCCGGGAAGACCTTTTTCACCGTCTTGGCGTGATTCCGATCCGGGTGCCGTCCCTCGCCGAACGGCGCGAGGACGTCCCCGAGCTCATCGAGTTCTTCATGGAGCAGATCTCGTCCACGACGGGTCTGCCCAAGCGGCGCATCGCCGAGGACGCCATGGCGGTGCTGCAGTCGCACGACTGGCCCGGCAACGTCCGCCAGCTCCGCAACAATGTCGAACGCCTGATGATTCTCACCTCCGGCGATCCCGATGCCGAGATCACAGCCGATATGCTGCCTTCCGAGATCGGAGCGCTCGTGCCGAGCACGCCGGGCGGGGCAGGGGGCGAGAAGCTCATGAGCCTCCCGCTCAGGGAGGCGCGCGAGATTTTCGAGCGCGAGTATCTCCTGGCGCAAATCGCCCGATTCAGCGGCAACATCTCGCGGACGGCGGAGTTCATCGGCATGGAGCGTTCGGCCCTGCACCGGAAGCTCAAGTCGCTGGGCATCGGCGGGTAGAGCGTTTCAGTGTAGCGCGGAAGTGACTTTCGCGCCGCCAAAAGGAAAAGATGCAGGGCCATCCACGGGAAAATATGTTCCGAGGAGGTAGAACCGTTGCGCCCCCCTTGCCGAACGCGGCCGTTCGCCCTGTAATATGAGGGCCGGTCAGCGACCGCACGAAAGCGGAAAACCATATCCAGGCGGCCCCATAGCCAAGACCGGCGGCGATGGGCTGGCGAGGCAACTTCAATGGCGGGCGATCGCGCGCAGAATCTTCAGGACACATTTCTGAACTATGTCCGGAAGCAGAAAATTCCCTTGACGATCTTCCTCGTCAACGGGGTGAAGCTTCAGGGCGTCGTTACCTGGTTCGACAACTTCTGCGTCCTTCTGCGCAGGGATGGTCATTCCCAGCTGGTTTACAAACACGCCATTTCCACCATCATGCCGGGACAGCCCGTCCAGTTGTTCGATCAGATCGACGAGGCTGGCGAGAAGGCCTGAGGTGGCGGAACCGCGGACTCCGGGGGAAGAACGTCTCGCTCAGCTTGCCGAACCTGAAAAAGAGGTTGCGGCAGGGACCCGCGCACTTGTCGTCGGTCCTTATCTGACCCGCAAGCGACGGATTTCCGCAGATGCAGACGGCGAGGGGGGCAATCCGCGCCCTCCCGAAGCGCGTCTCGACGAGATTGCGGGCCTTGCCCTCGCCATCGACCTCACCGTCATCGATTCCGTCATTGCCCCCTTAAGTTCGCCGCGGCCCGCGACCTTCATCGGCAGCGGCAAGGTGGACGAGCTCGCCGGCATCGTCCGGGCGGAGGAGATCCGTCTCGTGGTGATGGATTGCGCGCTGAGCCCGGTGCAGCAGCGCAATCTGGAAAAGGCCTGGGGCGCCAAGGTCATCGACCGCACGGGCCTCATCCTCGAAATCTTCGGCCGGCGCGCCCGCACCAAGGAGGGCACGCTCCAGGTCGAGCTGGCGCACCTGTCCTACCAGAAGGGGCGCCTGGTCCGCTCCTGGACCCATCTCGAGCGCCAGCGCGGCGGTTTCGGCTTCCTCGGTGGTCCGGGCGAGACGCAGATCGAAGCCGACCGGCGCCTGATCCAGGAAAGGATGAACCGGATCGAGAGGGACCTCGAGGGCGTCGTGAGGACCAGGTCCCTGCACCGCACGAGCCGCCGACGGGTGCCGTATCCGATCGTCGCCCTCGTCGGCTACACCAATGCCGGCAAATCGACCCTGTTCAACCGCATGACCCAAGCCGATGTCCTGGCCGAGAACATGCTCTTTGCGACCCTCGATCCGACATCCCGCGCCATCGAGCTGCCGCATGGAGAAAAGGCGATCCTCTCGGATACCGTCGGCTTCATCTCGGACCTGCCGACCATGCTGGTGGCGGCGTTCCGTGCGACCCTCGAAGATGTGGTCGAGGCCGATGTTCTGCTGCATGTCCGGGACGTCTCCCATGGGGAGACCGAGGCCCAAGCCGGCGACGTCGCGATCGTGCTGCGCGAGCTCGGCATCGACCCCGACGATACGAAACGCATCGTCGAGGTCTGGAACAAGGCCGATCTTCTCTCCGCCGGAGAGCGCGAGCGGCTCGCCACGGCATCGCACAGGACAGGCGAGGAGAGGCGGCCGATCCTCATCTCGGCCCTGACAGGCGACGGAATCCCTGAGCTCCTGGCCACCATCGAGCAGCATCTCGCCATGGGCCGGAAGACCTACGAGGTCGATGTTGCGCCCGAGGACGGGCAGGGGCTGGCCTGGCTTCACGAGAACACGGAGATCCTGGACCGCGAAAGCCAGGAGAACGGGCATACCATTCTGCAAATCCGCATCGTTGCCGGCAAGGAGCCCCGCTTTCTAAACCGCTTCCCGGACGCCCGCACCCTATGAGGACGAGCCGGGCTCCCGCTCGGCGTGCTTGGCCGCGATCCAAAGCTCCTCCATCTCTTCGAGGGACGCGTCGTCGAGGCTCCGATCCTGCGTTCCGAGAGCGGTCTCGATGGAAGCGAAGCGACGCTCGAACTTGGCGTTCGTACGCCTCAGGGCGCGTTCCGGATCGATTCCGAAATGGCGGGCGAGGTTGGTGACGGAGAACAGAAGATCCCCAATCTCATCCTCGATCCGATCTCTCGCGCCGGATGAGGAGGCTTCCTTAACCTCCTCCAGCTCCTCGTGAATCTTGTCGATGACTTGTGCCGCTTCAGGCCAGTCGAAGCCAACCTTCGCTGCCTTGGCGGTGAGCTTCTGCGCCCGGGTCAGGGCGGGTAGGGCCGTTGGGATACCGCCGAGAAAGCCTGCCTCGTGAGCCTCGGGACCCTGCCCCATGCGCTCCCGGGCGGCTCGGCGCTCGGCCTTCTCCTCGGCCTTGATCGAATCCCAAAGGCGTTTCACCTGTTCGGGCGATAGATTCCTGGTGTCGCCGAAAACATGCGGATGCCTCCGAATGAGCTTTCGCGTGATGGCGTCGACCACGTCGCCGAAGGCGAAGGAGCCTTGCTCCTCGGCCATGCGGGCATGGAAAACCACTTGAAGCAGCAAGTCGCCGAGCTCGTCGCGCAGATCCGCAACATCGCCACGCTCGATGGCGTCCGCGACCTCGTAGGCTTCCTCGATGGTGTAGGGCGCAATCGACGCGAAATCCTGCTCCAGATCCCAGGGGCAGCCGGTTCCGGGCGTGCGCAGAGCCGCCATGATCTCGATGAGCCGCGCGATGTCTGAGGAAGGCTTCATGATGGATTCCCGATCTTTATCCGTGTCATAGCCTGAGGACGTGACGCTGAGCTAGCCGGATTGGTGTCACGCGCGCGAGTTGGCGCTATACGAGCGAAACGAGATTCTTCGAGAGAACGGGAAATCCTATGAAAGCGCGAGTCAAACTGGTCGACGGCATGATGTTCGTGGGCGAATCCGGCACGGGCCATGCGGTCGTCATGGACGCCGCTCCCGAGTACGGCGGGCGTAACCTCGGCATCCGCCCGATGGAAATGCTGCTGATCGGGCTTGGCGGCTGCACGGCCTTCGACGTGGTGCAGATTCTGCGCAAGGGCCGCGAGAACGTCACGGATTGCGAGGTCGAGGTCACGGCCGAGCGCGCCGAGACGGACCCCAAGGTGTTCACGGCGATTCATATGGAATATCGCGTCAAGGGCAGGGATCTCACACCGGCAAAGGTCGAGCGGGCGATCCAGCTTTCCAAGGAAAAGTACTGCTCCGCCTCGATCATGCTGGGCGCCGTGGCCAAGATCACCCACAACTGGACCGCAATCGACGAGGCGGCGGAAACCGCGGCCTGAACCGGCAGCCGGTCACGGATGGGTTCGACAGGCGTCGGCGTCGCAGTCAGTTTGAAGAACTGCACAGATGGCGGAGGTCGAGCAGTTGCTGGAACTCGGCGCCAGTCGCTTCGACTGGCGATATCCGGAGGGCGCGGACTATGTCGTCCTGGCTGACCCGGACGGCAACGCATTCTGCGTCGTTCAGAAGTGACGACCGGCTGAGTCCGTGTGGCCTAAGTCTGCGAACCATTTTGATCGTCGAGGACGAACCGCGCGTGAGATCGATGCCGGGGAGAGAGGCGCGTTGAGCCGATAGGAGGGCGCCTCGCCCAGCCCATATCAATTTCGCATAAGATATATTATGGAACTTAAATTGGTCAATTCCTTCAGGGGGATAGACTTCGGGCCGCATCCGGTCGCGTTCGCCTCGTCGATCCACCGATGATGTCGGCGGTCGCTTTGCCGTTCACGGCATCTCGATCTGCAGCCCGTCATAGGCCGGCTCGATATGCGGCGGCAGTTCGCGGCGCAGCGTCTCGTAGTCGAGATCCGTGTGGAGGTTCGTCAGGATGGCCCGCTTGGGCTTGACCTTCCCGATCAGTTCCAATGCCTCCGACACGGAGAAATGCGTGGGATGCGGCGTGTAGCGCAAGGCGTCCAGGATCAGGACGTCGAGACCTTCCAGGCTCCGCACGCTTTCCTCCGGCATCTGGCTGACATCCGGCGCGTAAGCCAGGCCGCCGAACCGGAAGCCCATGGCGTCGATGTCACCGTGGACCATCCTGAACGGCAGGGCCTCGATGGAACCTCCCGGGCCTGGCACGGCCGTCGTGACGCCGATCTGCAGATGGCGCATCTTCAAGATCGGCGGATAGGAGCTGCCGGCCGGCGTATCGAAGCAGTAGCCGAAGCGCATCTGGAGCAGCTCGCTTGTCATCCGGTCGGCATAGACCGGAATGCGCTGGCGCTGGACAAGGGCGAGCGGCCGAAGGTCGTCGATCCCATGGATATGGTCGGCATGCTCATGGGTATAGAGAACGGCATCCAGGCGTCGCACATCGGCCCCGAGAAGCTGATCGCGCAGATCCGGCGTGGTATCGACCAGTACGGTGGTTTTGGTGCCCTCCGGTCCGGTTCTTTCGAGCAGGATCGAGCAGCGCCGCCGCCGGTTCTTCGGATTCGAAGGGTCGCAGGCGCCCCAGCCGACGCCGACGCGCGGCACGCCGGCGGAAGACCCGCAGCCGAGGATCGTAACCCGCAGCGTCATGAGGCCAGCACCTGGCCCTGGGCGATATCGGCAGCCGAAGCTTTGGCGAACAGGCGATAGAAATTGGCTGTCGTCAGTTCCGCGGCCGCCTGATCGGTCACGCCGATGACCTCGGCCAGCACGTGAGCGGTATGCGCCACATAAGCCGGCTCGTTGGTCTTGCCGCGATGTGGAACGGGAGCGAGGTAGGGCGCGTCCGTCTCGACCAGGAGGCGATCATGCGGCACGTTCGCCGCGATCCGGCGGATATCGTCGGAATTCCTGAACGTCAGGATGCCGGAAAAGGACACGTAGAAGCCGAGCTCGACACCCACCTGGGCCAGCTTTTCACCTGACGAGAAGCAGTGGAGAACCGCATCGAAGCGCCCTCGCCCCGTTTCCTCAGTCAGGATCCCGATCATGTCGTCGTCGGCATTCCGCGCATGGATGATGAGCGGCAACCCGGTGTCGCGCGCGGCCGCAATATGGGTGCGGAAGACACGCTGCTGCACGTCGTGCGGGCTCTTGTCGTAGTGATAGTCGAGGCCGGCTTCGCCGATAGCGATGCAGCGCGGATGACGGGACAGATCGATGAGCCGCTCCGCAGGAATATCTGGCTCCAAGGCTGCATTGTGCGGATGCGTCCCGACCGTGAAGAAGACGCTCTCATGGGCCTCGGCGAGAGCCCGATAGGCCTCGAAGCGCGCCACGTGGGTCGAGATCGTCACCATCCGGCCAACGCTTGCAGAGGCAGCCGAGGCCAAAACCTCGGGGAGGCGGCTCTGAAAATCCGGGAAGTCCAGGTGGCAATGGCTGTCGACCAACATCGGTGAAGGCGCCCTCCTCTGCGGCGGCAAGCGGCATAGGCTGCATAGATCGGATCAGTGCCGTCGTCTACCGGCGCACGCCCTGCGCGGTCGGCACGGGCTCCTCGTCCTCTTTGCTTTCCTTGCGTACCATGGTGCGCAGCCGCTCCTGATGCCGGCGAACAGGCATCTCGTCATGTTCCTGCGGCCTGATCACGGGCACCGTCAGGCACACGCTCTGAGCGGGCAGCACGTCGCACCAGTCCTTGATCAGCTGCTTGTAGCAGCGTCCGACCGGCCGGATGTTGCGGTCGAGATCGTAGAGTCCGACCGGCGTGACGCGGTTGTTTTCCTCCCGCAGGGCCGTGTCCCAATCCATCTGGTCCGTGAGCGAGTACCAGGTGAAGCCGACGATCGGCACGCCGTTGTTGCGGACCCTCAGCACGTTCGCCCATTGCTTCCAGAGCCAGTTGACGGCCTCGTCGCCATTCGGGCCTTCCATGAGGTTTGTCTCGGTGTGCATCACGGGAAGCCGGTAGCGTTCGTAATACTGGCGCGTGATTTCATCGTAGCCGAACACGTCGCCGGCGGCCCGCGTCGAGCCGTCCGCGCAGACCCGATGCTCGTTGGTGACGTAGTAGTCGTTTCCCATGATGCAGTGGTGGCGCAGCGACGAGCGGCTGAGGAAGAAATGGTACTCGTCCCGGCTCATGCCGTTGTCCATGAGAAACTCGTACATCTCCGAGTCGACGCGCTTCCCGTAATTCAGGTCGAGGGAAAGGTAGCGCCTGGCATTCATGATCTCGGCCGGCTTGATCGCGGCCGGGTTCTCGGCGTGGAAATATTCCGAGGACTCGCTCTGAATGAACAGGGCATCCGGGCGCACCTTCAGGATCCGCTCCATCGCGAGCACATTGGCCTTCACGATGTTCTTGAGCGCGGTCACGAAGCTCTGATCCGTCGTCATCTGCTCGTTCCACCAGCCATAGGCCGCCGAGAACTGCGCGCAGATGAACATCTCGTTGACCGGCGTATAGAGCTGCACCCAGGGAAAGCGCCGTGCGAAATCTTCGGCGTAACTCGCGAAAAGACTTGGGAAATCCGGGTTCTGGAAATTGCCGATCCAATCGGGAACGCCGAAATGGCACAGATCGACGATGGGAATGATGTTGCGGCGCTCGATCTCGCCGAAGGTCACGTCGGCGAAGGACCAGTCATAACGCCCCGGGCCGATGAACGTCTTGTGAAGCGGCGGCCCGTAGCGGAGAACCTGGATGTCGAGGTCTTCGAGAAGATCGAAATCCGTCCGCCAATAGGTGTAGTGGCCGCACTTCTCCATCTCGTCGATGCGGGTGCGGCCATTGTTGATGGTCGGGATGCTGTTCTCGATCCCGGTCGCGAACATGAAGGTGGTGAACATCGCGCGCTTCCGCCGAGGGCCCTTGCGGGCCGATCAAAGCGGATGCGTCAGGACGCCTCCGCCTCGATATAACGCGGGAAAATCGGCGCAGGTTGCGGCAGCGGAGTCCCGGGGACCAGACGGTGCTCCGGGCCGATGGCGGCCACCACCCTGCCCTCCGGCGCCACGGCCAGCAGATCGAGCAGCTTGGCGGCAGCCGTCGGGACGAATGGCTGAGCCAGGATGCCGACCGCCCGCAGAACTTCGGCCGTGACATAGAGAACCGTGTTCATACGCGCCGGATCGCTCTTGCGCAGCACCCAGGGCTCCTGGGAGGCGAAGTAGCGGTTGGCTTCCGCCACCACGGCCCAGATCTCGGCGAGCGTCGTATGGACGGCAAAGTCCTTCATCGCCGCCCTCGCCTTACCCGGCAGCGCATCGGCGAGCCACAGGATGTCCTGGTCGGCCTGGGTGAGCTCGCCCGGCTGCGGCACCTGGGCGTCGCAGTTCTTCGCGATCATCGACAGCGAGCGCTGCGCAAGGTTGCCGAGGTCGTTCGCCAGATCCGCGTTGATGCGGTTGACGATGGCCTCGTGGGAGTAGTTCCCGTCCTGGCCGAACGGCACTTCGCGCATGAAGAAATAGCGGATCTGGTCGACGCCGTAGATATCGGCGAGATCGAAGGGATCGACCACGTTGCCGACCGACTTCGACATCTTCTCGCCCTTGTTGAGCAGGAAGCCATGGCCGAAGACGCGCTTCGGCAGCGGCAGCTCCGCCGACATCAGGAAGGCCGGCCAATAGACCGTGTGGAAGCGCACGATGTCCTTGCCGATGATGTGCACGTCCGCCGGCCAGTAATGCCAGCGCGGATCGTTCTCGTTCGGAAAGCCGCATCCGGTCACGTAGTTGTTGAGGGCGTCGATCCACACATACATGACGTGCTTGGGAGCGTCGGGAACCGGAAGGCCCCAGTTGAACGTCGTGCGGCTGATCGAGAGGTCCTGAAGACCAGAGCGGACGAAGCTCGTGATCTCGTTGCGGCGGGTCTCCGGGCTGATGAAGTCCGGGTTGGCCTCGTAATGCGCGAGCAGGCGGTCCTGATAGGCGGAGAGACGGAAAAAATAGCTCTCCTCTTCGATCCAGTCCACCGGCGTGCCGGTGGGCGCACGCCAGCTGCCGTCAGGCTGCTTGGTCAGCTCGCTCTCGTCGTAGTAGGCCTCGTCGCGGACCGAGTACCAACCCGAATACTTGGAGAGATAGATGTCGCCCTTCTCCTGCATCCGGCGCCAGAGTTCCTGCGTCGAGGGCAGATGATCGGCATCCGTGGTGCGGATGAAACGGTCATAGGAGCAGTCGAGCCGGTCGGCCATGGCCTTGAACTTGGCAGCCATCTCGTCGACGAAGGCCTTTGGCGTCGTGTTGTTCTTGTCAGCCGTCTGCTGGATCTTCAGACCGTGCTCGTCCGTGCCGGTCATGAAGAAGACGTCGTAGCCGTCGATGCGCTTGAAGCGTGCGATCGCGTCGGACGCGACGACCTCGTAGGCGTGGCCGATATGGGGCGCCCCGTTCGGGTACGAGATAGCCGTGGTGATGTAGAATTTCTGCTTGTCGGCCATATCGAATCCCTAAACTGAAACTTGGAAACCCTTCGGCTCCTGCGATGGAGGAGGCTTCAGGCCGCTCGCCGGACCGCGTCGGCAAGATCGTCGAACATCGTCAGGATGAAGGGCCGACGGTCGAGGTTGAACACGTCGATCTCGCGCGCCGAGCGGTCGATCTTCTCACACACCTCCACCAAGGGCGCAAGACGGGAAGCCCCAAGGCTCGCCCGCTCGTGAAGCTTCCCGGAAACCCAGCGCTGGACGGTATCCAGCGCGAGTTCGTAGCTATCGTCCGCATCGCGTCTGGCAAGAGCCTCTGCCAAGGCAAGGATCTGCTTGGGATCGGCTTTCGGCAATCCGTCGAGGAGCCTGGTGACCTGGTCGATGAAGGAGACCTTCTCCTCGTCGAGCAGTTCCAGGGTCCGCCGGACCGAGCCTTCGCCGTAGCGTAGCGCCTGGTCGACGACCGCATCGGGAATCCCGGCCCACGGCTCGCCGAGGGAGCGAATGGTCGCCCTGACGTCCCGATCCTCCAGCGGTCGCAGCAGAAGGCGCCGGCAGCGGGAGCGGATGGTGGGTAGAACCCTTTGAGGGGCGTGGCTGACGATCAGGAACAGAGACCGCGGAGGCGGCTCCTCGATCACCTTGAGCAGGGCGTTGGCGCTCGAGATCGTCAGATCCTCTGCGCAGTCGACGATGCAGACCCGATAGCCCCCATCGGCGGCGGTCGAGCCGAACATGGAGAGCGCCCGCCGGACGGCCTCGACCGGAATGGTGGCCGAGGGCCCCTTCTTGTCCGTCGCCGGGGCACGGCGCAGCACGGAGAGATTGGGGTGCGAGAGAGCCGCAACCTGTCGCGCGGTGTTCGAACCGGATGGGACGTCGAGATTCCGAACCGCCCTGTCGGATCTCTTCTCGGGATCGAGCACAGCCCGGGCGACGCGATAGGCGAGGGTCGCCTTGCCGATGCCCTGGGCTCCGCCGATCAGCCAGGCGTGATGAAGACGACCGCTGCGCAGCCCCTCCAGAAAGGCCCCCTCGCCTTCCTCGTGTCCGAAAAAGGCGAACTGCTCCCGCGGATGCGGCGCACCCTCGAACTGATCCGGTTCGGCGATGTCCTGATCGTCACGCGACATCGAGAGGCCTCAGCGCATGGTCGGTCATTTGCGGAAGCCGCTCACGGAGGGTGGCCCAGATGGAGGCCTCGACTTCATCCGGATCCCGGTTCGCATCGATGACGACGCACCGTCCCGGTTCAGCCTGGGCGATGGACAGATAGGCCTGCCGCAGGGATTGATGGAAGGAGATGTCCTCCTCCTCGAACCGATCCGCGCCCTCGCCTTTTCCGGCCTGCCGCGCCCCTGCCCTTGCGAGCCCGACTTCGGCGGGAAGATCGAGGATGAGCGTCAGGTCGGGCCTCACTCCGCGCAAGGTCACTTTTTCCAGCTGGTCGATCAAACCCTTGTCGATGTTGCCTACGGAGCCCTGATAAGCCCGCGTCGAATCCGCGAAACGGTCGCACAGAACATGGGTACCGCGCTCGAGCGCGGGAACGATGGTCTTGTCAAGATGATCGATGCGGGCCGCGGCAAACAGCAGGGCTTCGGCGAAGGGCCCGAGATGCTTGGCATGACCACCGAGGATGAAGGCGCGGATCTCTTCCGCATGAGGCGAGCCGCCCGGTTCTCGGGTCACGAGGACGGGTTGCGCGAGTTTCTCGAGCCGGTTCTTCAGTCTCTCGATCTGGGTCGACTTGCCTGCACCCTCCCCGCCTTCGAACGTGATGAAGCAGCCTGCCATCAGATTCCTTCGACGAGGCTCGTGAATGCGCGGCGGACCCAGCCCGTGCTGAATTCCAAAAGGCCATCCAGAGCCCGCTGGCTCAGGGTGCCTTCCTGGATGTCCTCATTGGCATAAAGCGGCATTTCGACGGCCTGCATGTCCCCACGATTGACCTGAAGCCGGGCCACTTCGGTCCCCTTCTGGACAGGGGCTTTCAGCGGACCGGTGTAGACGATGCGAGCGGTGACCCGCTCGCCGTCGCCACGGGGAACAAGTACACGAACAGGCTTCTGGGAGACAAGCGGAAGCGACCGTCTGTTCCCACCGAAAACCTGGGCCTCGCCGACGACCTGGCCCGCAGCGAAGAGCTGTTGGGATTCGAACGCCCTGAACCCCCAATCGAGCAGCTTGCGCGATTCCGCCGCCCGGTCCTTGGCGGTCTTGAGACCGTTCACGACCACGATCAGACGCTGATCGTTCTGAACCGCCGAGCCGATGAGACCGAAGCCGGACTCGTCGATGTTGCCGGTCTTCAGGCCATCCGCGCCGATGTCCAGGAACAGCAGCGGATTGCGGTTCTGCTGGCGGATCTTGTTCCAGGTGAATTCGCGCTCGCCGAAGATCTTGTAGAGGTCGGGATAGGTCTCGATGATGTAGAGGGCGAGCTTGGCCAGATCGCGAACCGTGGTCTTCTGCTCCGGATGGCCGTAGCCGGTGGCGTTGCGGAAGGTGGATTTCGTCAGGCCGATCTGCTTGGCGCGCTCGTTCATCTTGCGGGCGAAATTGTCCTCCGTCCCGGAAATGCCCTCCGCGATGGCGATGGCGGCGTCGTTGCCGGACTGAACGATCAGGCCCCGCAACAGGTCTTCCAGCCGTACATTGGTGTTGACCCTGGCGAACATGGCCGAGCCGCCGGAGCCCGCTCCTCCTTTGCGCCAGGCATTCTCGGAGATCATGAACTCGCTGTCGAAATTCAGGCGGCCGCTTTTGATTTCGTTGAACACGACCTCCGCCGTCATGGTCTTGGCCATGCTCGCAGGCGCCGTCAGTTCGTCGGCATTCTTCTCGAAAAGAACCGCATGGCTTTCGGCGTCCATCAGGATCGCAGTCGGTGCAATCGTCTGAAAGCCCTGCGCCCGCGCCGCCTGTGGCCAGGCGACAGCCAGGGAAACGGCACTCCAGACAAGACCGATCGTCGCCAGGAACTGGGCGACCTTAACGTGACGCATTGTCGACATCTCCGGGTTATTCCCCTAGGAGACCTCGAATCTGTAGCGCGTCAACAGCAAATCAACGCGCGGCTACGCTCGCCTGTGCGCGTTGTTACATTCCATCACGAGAGTGTGTTGTCCGGCGCCTAGCGCAGGACGAACTTCGACGAGCCGGAGGTCGAGTAGGCGTTGGTCTTCTGGAACCCGGACTGCGTCTCGTACAGGCTCGCCACGACCGGCCTCGAGGCCGGATTGGCGGCGCTGATCCTCGCCACGGGGCTCGCCGCGCCCGGGATCGTGCCGAGATCGAAGGGCCGCTCGGGCGGCAGCGGGACATTGCTGGCGACTGCGCCCGACGTGCTTGATTGGGTCGGACGGGCCGGCGTGGGATAAGCCTCGCTGTCAGGCTCGTAGGATCGCAGCGCGATCGCCTGACGCGGCGCGTTCGGCTGCGGCGCAGCCTGAGCGATCATCGTCGGGGCCGAGCGTGTCATGGTTGCCGGCTGGCCGTCCGTCCGGAGGCTGGCGAGCAGGATGCGGTCGTCGCTGCCGTTGGTGGAGGCACGGCCGACATATTCGACGCGCACCCGGGCCGTGCCCTGCTGCCTGAAGCCGAGAGCCGAAGCGGCACGCTCCGATACGTCGATGACCCGGTTGCCATGGAACGGCCCGCGGTCGTTGACGCGGACGATCATGGAATGACCGTTCTGCAGGTTCGTGACGCGTGCGTAGCTCGGCAGCGGCATCGTTGTGTGCGCAGCCGCAACGGAATCGCGGTCGAAGATTTCGCCGTTGGCCGTCATGCGGCCATGGAAGCTGGGCCCGTACCAGGACGCCAGGCCCTCGGCTGCACGCGGCGTTTCGCTCGGAACATAGGTCCGGCCAGCAATCGAATAGGGCTTGCCGACCATCTCGCGGCCGCCGCCCTTCGGAACGGGCTGGCCGTCGGCAATCATCTTGGGGCTGGGTGCGACGCCGTATTTCGGATCGATGCCGCCACGGACATTCGATGAGCAATTGGCCGCCGTCAGGGCGATGGCCGTTACGCCTGCAATGCGAAGGAGGGTCCGATGATTCAAGGAGACGAGACCGTCCTTGCGCCCGGATGTCGCTTCTGCGCGATTACAATGCATGTGTCCTCGCAACCCTTTATCTGCACCATTCGTGGCACCGTCCCGGAGGTTGGCCCGGGCATCAAGCCAAGGTGCTTCGTTGAACCTTAAAGGAAGGTTAAACCGCTGCGCTTGTCAATGGCAAAGCCGCGGTTGGATTAACTCAGTTTCAGAATGTGAAAAGACACATATTTTCAGTGTCTTACTTGAACATTCTCTCGTTTAGCTTGAATTTCATCGGCGCCGGCTTCCCTGCCTTGAAAACGTTGAGGAAGGTGAGACCCTGGCTGCCTTCCGCGGAAGGAGGTCAAATTTTAATAGCAAAAACAAGAACTTGGCCTGTGATCACCGTTTCGGAGAGCCTTTCCTGCATCGAACAGTGAGGCAGATGGTCGGCAGGAAGGAAGCCGAAGGAGCATTTTGCGGCGGTTTGGTTAATGAGATCATGGCGGAGAGGGTGGGATTCGAACCCACGGTGGGCTTGCACCCACGGCGGTTTTCAAGACCGCTGCCTTAAACCACTCGGCCACCTCTCCGGAGGAGCAGGAAACCCGCCCCGACCAGTGCTCCTCTCTAAGGCCGCAGGACAGCGGGCGTCAACTGACACCCGCTGTCCTCAGAGGCAAGCTAATAAATCACTCACCTCATCCTGAGGAGCAGCGAAGCTGCGTCTCGAAGGAGAATTCAGCGATCTCTGGAGACGCCCTCGTCCTTCGAGATACCGCCTGCGGCGGCCCTCAGGATGAGGGCTAAGGGGCAAAACTCTTGTCGTGCAAAACTCTCAGGACCATTGCAGCCGCGAGGCGTCCGCCTGGAAGTCGTCGAGAGGCTGGACATGATCCGCGGCTGGCTGATCGAGGTCCGGAGTCGGATGTGCTCCGGAGGCGGAGGCATCTCCTGCGCCGATTTGGTCGGTCCAAGCCGCCCCCGCGCCATGGCTCGGATCCGACACTCCGTCCGCCATGAGCAGAAGCATGTCGGAACCAGCCAGATCCTGCATCGTCCCTGCCCCGTCGGCGGAAGCCGCCATAACCGAGGCCTCGCTGGAAGCGTCCACGATGACCTCGACGCTTCTCTCAGCTGAGGCCGCTCCCTCGCTGTCGATCAGAGTCACCCCGAGACTGCGGCTGCCGGCGGCAAGGCCGGATGCGTCGCCGCTCTCGAGCACCAGAGCCTCAAGTACCGACGAATAGGTTTCGGGTGTCGCGTGGCCGCTGAGCGTCAGGGTTCCGGTCCCGGCGGCATAGCCGCCTCCAACGATCTCGATACCCGTGTCGCCGATCATCGTGCGCCCGTTCTCCTGATGGAGGACGAAGCCGTCGAGATCGAGCCGGTCGCCGGGCTGAGCGCCGGACAGCGTGATGGTCGCGCCACCAAGATGCGCACTGTCGATATCCTCAGCCTCGGCACCACCGATCGCATGTGCTTGGTGGGAACCGGCTTCCGCATGATCGGGCGCCACCAGCGCGAGCTCCGGTGCGTCGTTCACGGCGTCGACGGTTACGGTAAACGCGGTGGTGGTCGTCGCCGTCTGGCCCGTGGATTCCCGGCTCGTCGCCTGGAGGGTCAGGTTCAGCGTTCCATTCCAATCCTGTGGCGGCATGAGCTGGAGGCTGGGCAGGCTGGCGGCCGGCACAGTCCACGCGCCGCCTCCGGCGGCAGTGCCATGCGAGAGGGTGAAGCCGTCATGCACGCCGAGAATCGTGACGGTCAGAGCCTCGGAACCGTCGGTGTCGACGAGCACGGCCGAGAGATTCAGCGCAATGGCGTGATCCTCGAGCCCGCTCGAATCTCCCGCGACAACCACCGGCGCGTCGGCAACGGCCGCGACGGCGACGCTATGCGTACCGGTGATCTCCCGGCTCACAGAAGTCCCGTTGCCGCTGTCGGTGATCGTCGCCTTCAGGGTGAGCGTGAAATCCGCATCGCTATTTTCGGCTGGCAGGATCGTCACCAGCCCGGCACGCAGATCGGCCGTTGCCACCTGCCACAGGCCCGGGCTGAGCTCCGTTCCCAGATTGAGGCTCGCGCCCTGCGGCATGCCGGAAACCTGCGTGAATTCCGACCAGGTCTCAGAACCGTCATTGTCCGTAAGCGTGAAGGTCGGCTTGAGGAGGATCGCGGTATCCTCCGAGCCGGCGCTCGATCCGGCAATCGTGCCGGCATCAGCAACAGGGTCGAGGCTGACCGTGAAGTCGACGGATGTCCGGGCGCTCGATCCCCCTGTACTCTCCGCGGCGATGCCGGTGAGTGTGAGGGTAAAGGATCCTGAAACCTGTGCCGGCGGAATGAAGGTCACGCCGCTGAGCTGCGCTGGCGTGAGCAGCCATGAGCCGTCGGCCTGTTTGGTGCCCGCGCTGAGACTCGCGCCAGCCGGCAGCCCGCTGAGCACGAAGTTGAGGCTCTCCGACCCATCCGTATCGATCAGCGCGCCGCCCAGACCGGTAAGCCTGATCGACGTGTCCTCGCTGCCCGAGAAGTTCACCACGGTCACGGAAGGCGCATCGGCGACGGCATCGACCTGCACACGGAAAGTGGCTTCGGTCGTGGCCGTCTCGCCACTCGTCTCACGGCTGGTGGCGCGCAGCGTCAGGCCGAAGGATCCGGAGAAGTTCTGCGGCGGCGTGACCGCGAGGTTCGGCAGGTCGGATGGCGACACGAGCCAGCTTCCATCCGGCTGGCGTGTGCCGTGCGAGAGGAAGGCGCCCGAGGGCATTCCCGAGATCACCACGGACAGCGTCTCCGAGCCGTCGCGATCGGTCAGCAGCGCGGAAAGCTTCAGGCCGATCGGCTCGTCCTCACGGCCCGCTGCGTCGCGGGCGCTCACTACGGGTGCATCAGCCGTCGCACCCACGTGGATGTCGAAAGTCTCCGTCGTGGTTTTCACCGAACCGTTGGAGGTCTCGCGGGAATGCGCCAGCATGGTCAGCGCCATGGTGCCGCTCCAATCGCCTGGCGGCGTCACCGTCAGGCCGGCAAGCTGCGCGGGCGTCAGTGTCCAGCTGCCGTCGCCATTGTTGAGACCTGCGGAGAGGCGTGCGCCTTCCGGCAGACCTTCGATCACGATCGAGAGCACTTCGGAACCGTCGGTATCGGTCAGGGACGCCGAGAGGTTGAGCGCGATCCTGCCGTCTTCATTGCCCGTCGCGTCATGCACCGTCACGACCGGAGCATCGGCGCTCGGCGCAACGGAGATGGCAATCGTCCGGCTCGTCGCCAGCGTGTCGCCGTTGCTCGCCTCGCGCGTCGTCGCCTCGACGGTCAGCGTATACGTGCCGTACTTGTTCGGAGGCGGAACGAAATTCAGGCTTCCGAGATGGGCGGGATCGACTGACCAGCGCCCATTGCCTATGTCGGTGAGGCCCGTGCCTTCGAGGCGCGAGCCCGCCGGCAGGCCCGAGATGACGACGGCCGCAACCGACTCGCTGCCGTCCCTGTCGCTCAACCCAACGCTCAGATTGAGCGGAACCGCTACATCCTCGACGCCGGCGGGCGGGGCGGCAGCGATGACGGCGCTGTCGGCCACTGCGGAGACGGTGACGTTGAGGTCGGATGTGGTGGTCGTCTGGCTGCCCGTGGCCTCTGTCGAAACCGCCGTCACACGCAGGCTGATCGTGCCAGAGAAATCCGCCGGAGGAAGGAGACTGACATTCACCAGCTGCTCCGGCCGCAGCACCCAGGTGCCGGTGAGAGGATCCCTCACGCCGACCGAGAGGCTCGCGCCTGCGGGAACACCATCGATGCGGATGCCGAGCGTCTCACGACCATTGTCCGAATCCGCCGTCCCGGCGGAGATCGATAACTGCACCGAGCGATCCTCGGCTGTCACCGCATCAGCGACCGCGAGCGCAGGCGCCTGCGCAACGGGTGCGCTACCAGGAACCGTGCCCGATCCGTCGCCTCCACCTCCTCCGCTCCCGCCTCCCGAGGGCGCGGTGATTGTGACCGTTACCTCTTCGGTGAGATGAGATTGGTCGCCTTCGCGCTCGACGGCAACGGCGGTGACCTTCAGATCGAAGCTGCCGCTGAAGCCGGCCGGCGGGCGGATCGAGAGGTCGGAAAGTGCTTCGACCGGAACCAGCCAGACGCCCTCGCCCGCCGGAATGCCGGCCGAGAGAACCGCACCGTTCGGTACGTCCCGAACCCACATATACAGGGATTCCGATCCGTCCGTATCGCCGGGTGTCGCGGCGATGTGAAGAGGGATCAACCCCTCGTCCGGATCGAAGCTGTTATGGCCAGTGCCGGTCGATTCCGTGAGTGTGAGCACGGGCGTGTCCGCATCGCCGGCCGGGTCCACCACCATGTGGCCGCCGATGGTCGCGCGGACGCCGCCCGTATCCTCGACGGTCATTTCGACGGTGAGCGTCGCAGCCTGATCGCTATCGTGCGGCATGGTCAGCGTCACGCCCGTCATCTGCGCGGCGGGAATCCGGTAGATGCCGTTTACGTCTGCAGCCAGGATCGTGCCGTCTGCAAGCTTCAGGACAGCGCCGTTCGGGACATTCCCGATCAGGATGTCGCCGACGACCTTTTCCGAATTGTCGCTGTCGCGCAGGCCGGGATCGAGACGCAGCGCGATGGGCTGGTCCTCCGTCCCCGCCATGGTGCCCCAATTGCCCGAATGTCCGTCGAGACCGCCGACGGCGGGGGTGTCGACCACCGCGACCACGTTGACCGGGAAGCGAACGGGCGTCTTCGCCTGATCGCCGCCATCGGCTTCCTGCGTGACGGCCGTCACGCGCAGCTCGATGGTGCCGGAGAAATCGCGTGGCGGAAGCAGCGTCGCCTGCCTCGCCTCTTCGGCCGTCAGCGACCATGTGCCTGGCCCGCGATAGGTCCCGTGGGAAAGCACGGCTCCTTCCGGAATGCCGGAGATGACGAAGCTCAAGGTCTCCGATCCATCCGCATCCGGCATGGTTGCGGACAGATTGAGGGCGATCGGGGTGTCCTCGAAGCCGGTCGCGCCCGTGACGTCCATGATGGGCGCGTCGGCCACGGCGCGCACGGTCACGTGAAGATCGAGCGGCTGGCTTTCGGCGGTGCTGCCATTGGGCTCAGCGGAAATGGCTGAGACCTTCAGGGTGAAGTCCTTGTCGGAATGCGCGGGCGGCGTGATGGTGAGGCCGTTCACCTGCGCCGGATCGACCAGCACGGAGCCATCGGCGGCGCGGACGAGCACGACGCTCCCTGCGCGCACGACCGCTCCCTCCGGAATGCCGGCAATCCTGAAGCCGACGATTTTTTCCGAGCCGTCGCGATCGGTCGTCCAGGCGGCCATGTTCAGCGGGATCGCCGTATCCTCGTCTCCCACCGAATGGTTGACGCGAAGCCCCGGGGCATCGGCCACGGCCTCGACCTTCACCTGGAAAGGCACTTCGGTCGATGCCTTGCTGCCGTTCGAGCTTTCAGACGCAGTGGCGCGGATTTTCAGGTCGATGGTGCCAGAGAAGTCGAGAGGCGGCTTGAGCGCGACCTGCGGCAGATCCTCCGTCCGCACGAGCCAGGAGCCGTCAGACTGCAACGTGCCCTTTGTCAGGGAGGCGTCTGCCGGCACGCCGTAGATCCGGACCGCCAGCGTTTCCGAGCCGTCCCTGTCGACAAGGGCGGCGGAGAGATTGAGCGAAATCTCGCCATCCTCGTTCCCCGAAACGCTGGTGGCGGTCACGCTCGGGGCATCGGCCACTGCATTGACCGTCACCCGGCTGGTTCCCGTCACCTCGCCGCTCACGGTCTTCCCGTTGCCGGTGTCCTGCAGGGTTGCGGTGAATGTGAGGGTGAAATCCTCGTCGCTGTGCGCCGGCGGCTTGATCTTCACCTGCCCGGACCGCAGATCCCCGGTCGGGACCGACCAGACACCCGGCTCAATCATGTTTCCGCGGTTGAGCGTTGCGCCGGAGGGTACGCCTGACACTCTCGTAAATTCGGACCAGGTCTCCGAATTGTCTTTGTCGGGCGTATCGTAAGTCGGCCTGATCGTGATCCAGCTGTCTTCGTTGCCGGCGGCAGAGCCGGTGATGGAACCGGCATCGAGCACGGGATCGAGATTGACCGTGAAGCTGGCCGAATTGCGCGCGCTCGGCACGCCCGGCTCACTCTCGGTCGCAACGGCAGTCAGCGTAAGCTGGAACTGGCCGGAGCCATGCGGGGGGGGCGTAAGGATCAGCCCGCTCAGTTGTGCCGGCGTCAGCAGCCAGCTGCCGTCGGCTTGCTTCACACCGGCATTGAGCGTCGCGCCCGCCGGCACCGTCAGCAGGAAGCTCAGGCTCTCCGAGCCGTCGAGATCACGCAGGGCGCCGCCGAGGCCGGTGAGAGCCACAGGCTCGTCCTCGCGGCCGGAGAAGTTGGCGACGACCACATCAGGCGTATCCGCGACAGCGCCGACCTGGACGCGGAAGTCGGCAGCAATTGTCTCCGTATCACCGTTGGAGGATTCCCTGGTGGTTGCTTCCATGCGCAGATTGAGTGGCCCCGAAAAATCCCTCACCGGCGTCAGCTTCAGATGAGCGAGATCGGACGGTGACACACTCCAACTGCCATCCGCCTGACGGATGCCATGCGACAGCGACGCGCCGGCAGGCACCCCGAAGATGCTGACCGACAGAAGTTCGGAGCCGTCGCGGTCCTGCAGCGTCGCGGAGAGGTCGAGGGTGATGGCCGTGTCTTCCAGGCCGCGCACATCATGCGCGACCAGGACCGGCGCATCGGCGACGGCCTCTACCGAGACCTGGAAGCCGGCGCGCGTGGTCGCCGTCGACCCGTTCGAAATCTCGCGTGACTGGGCCACAAGGCTCAGCGCCATCGTGCCGCTCCAATTGGCGGGCGGCGTCAGCGTGAGACCGGCGAGCTGCGCTGGCGACACAGACCACGTGCCATCGCCGTTGTCCGTTCCCGCCGACAGGCGCGCACCCTGCGGCAGTCCCTCGATCGTCACGGACAGCACTTCGGAAGTGTCGGTATCGGTCAACATTGCGGAGAGGTCGAGCGCGATCGCCTGATCCTCCTGCCCCGCCGCATCATGCACAGCCACAGCGGGAGCATCGGCAACCGCCTCCACCGCCACATGGAACGGCGAATTGGTCGTCGCGGTGACGCCGTTCGCGCTCACCGAGGTGGCCCGAAGGGTCAGGTCGATCGTGCCGGAGAAATTCGCGGGCGGAAGAATCAACAGGTTCGGGAGATCGTTTGGATCAACTACCCAGCTGCCATCCGCCGCGCGGCTGCCATGCGATAGCGATGCGCCGGACGGGACACCCAGAACCGCGACCGAGAGAATTTCTGATCCGTCGGTGTCGGTCAGGGCCGCCGAGAGAGCGAGAGCGATCGACTCGTCCTCGCGCCCTGACGCGTCCTGTGTCGTCACCGATGGTGCGTCGGAGACATCGGCCACGACGACCTGAAAATCGACGCTTCGGACCGCCGTCGAGCCGTTCGAGGTCTCGTGCGCTGTGGCGCGGAGCGTCAGATCGATGGTTCCCGCGAAATCGGCAGGAGGCGTGATGAACACGTGAGCCAGATCGGCGGGAGAGACGCTCCAGCTGCCGTCGGGTTGCCGCGTGCCATGCGAGAGGCTCGCGCCATCGGGCACGCCGAGGAAGTTGACCGAGAGAACCTCCGAGCCATCGTTGTCGACGAGAGCGGCGGAAAGATTGAGCGGGATCGGCTGGTCCTCATCCCCTGCAGCGTTGCTCGCGGAGATAGCGGGTGCGTCGGCGATGGCATCCACGGTCACCGCATGCGTCCCGGTGACGACCCGGCTCACGCTCGTGCCGTTGCCGCTATCAGTCAGGGTCGTCGTCAGGGTCAGCGTGAAGTCCGCATCGCTGTGCACCGCCGGGCGCACGCTCACGAGCCCCCCGCGCAGATCCGCCGTCGAAACCTGCCAGACGCCCGGCGCGATTTCCGTGCCGCGGCTGAGCGTGGCTCCCGCCGGCACGCCTGCCACTTGCGTGAACTCCGACCATGTCTCCGAGCCGTCCATGTCGGGCGTCAGGAAGGCCGGCTGGACCAGGATCGGCGTGTCCTCCGCCCCTTGACTTGCGCCGCCAATGCTAGCGGCATCGACCCCCGGATCCAGGCTCACCACAAAGGAAGCCGATGTGCGGGCGCTCGGCACGCCGGCCTCGCTCTCCGTGGCGATGGCCGTGAGCGTGAGGTTGAATTGTCCCGAGAAATGGGCCGGAGGTGTGAGCGTCAGCCCTTCGAGCTGTGCCGGGCTGAGTGCCCAGCGCCCGCCGCCGAGAGAGGTGCCGGCACTGAGCGTCGTGCCTGCGGGAACGCCCGAGATCACGAAGCTGAGGCTCTCCGAGCCATCCGTATCACGCAAAGCCCCGCCGAGGCCTGCGAGGCTGACGGCCGCGTCTTCCTGGCCATGGGCGTCGGCGACCGCGACGCTCGGGGCATCGGCGACCGCATGGACCTGTACCTGAAACACGACTTCGGTCGCGGCCGTCTCACCGTTGGATTCCTGAGAGGTGGCACGCAGGGTAAGGTTGAAGGTACCGGAGAAGTTCTCCGGCGGAATGATCGCGAGATCGGCCAGATCGGCGGGAGAGACGCTCCAGCTGCCATCGGACTGACGCGTGCCGTGCGTGAGCGTGGCACCTTCCGGAACACCGAAAATCTTGATCGACAGCAGCTCCGAGCCATCGGTATCGGCGAGAGCCGCCGAAAGGTTCAAAGCAATCGGCTGATCTTCCTGCCCTTCCGCGTCGCCCGCTTGAACGAGGGGTGCTTCGGCGGTGAGGTCCTGCGGTTGTTCCTCAGCCGGCTCGTCTGTCGGTGGCTGCGGAAGCGCAACCTGATCGTCGGGCAGATCTGCGCCGGCCTTCACGGCCTCCGGGGCAAAGGCCACGGCCGCGGAGGTGTCAGGCACATAGCTCGACGAGCCCGAGGATATGGCAGCCTTCGGTGCAGGCGAGGATTGTGGTGCTGCCGGTGCCTGCATCGGTACGTCGTCGGACAGCGCCGCTTCGACCAGCGCGGGATTATCGTTCGACGGAGCGAGATCCATTTCACTCGAAGGTGCTTCTTCGCGCGCAACAGTCCCTTCCATCCGTTCGGTCGCAATTTGGAAGGGCCTGACGGAGGCCGTTCCCGATGGTGCCCCCGGCACCATGCCGAAGGCTGCGACCGCCTCGGTGCCACCGACGAGATTGCTGTTGGAACCTCCGTCACCGGCTGGAACCATGCGCTGCACGGCGCGCAGGGTGCGAAGGGCCTCTTCGTCGAGAACGCTGGCATCGAAGGGAATGGTGAGATCGGGCTGCTGGCTCATGGGCTGTTCCTCAGCGCTCATGGAAGGAGCCTGCCATCGCCGAGTAGATCGGCTTCAGCAGGTATTGCAGCACCGTCTTGGTGCCGGTGGTGATGTCCGCCTGGACGGTCATGCCGGCCACGAGCTGCGCGAAACGCGGATCGTGGCCCACATGCTGCTGCTTGAGCGCGATGCGCGCGCGGTAATGCGGCTGCCGCTGCTCGTCGAGGAAAGTGCCGGCGGAGACACGCTCCACTGTTCCCTCGACCGAGCCGAAGCGCGCGTAGTCGAAGGCCTGCACCTTCACGTGAACCTGCTGGCCAGGCTCGATGAAACCGATATCCCGCGGCATGAGGCGCACATCGGCGACGAGCGATGAATCCTGCGGCATGATCTCGGCCACCAGCCCGCCCGGCGGCAGCACGGTACCGGGGCGATGGACGGCAAGCCCGCGCAGAACACCGTCGATGGGAGCCCGCAGAACGGTGCGGTCGGCGCGATCCTCGAGCTTGCGGACGACTTCCGTCGTCTCCGCAACTTCGAGCGCGACGCGGGCCGCTTCCTGACGGGCTTCGTCCACGGCTGTTGATTGCGCCTCGGTGATCCGCGCTTCCGCCTCGGCGAGGCTGCGCAGAGCGGTGCCATGCTGTCCGCTCAGGCGTTCGTGCTCGGCCTTGGCACTCATGAAAAGCCGCTGCGCCTCAAGCACGGAAAGGCGAGTGGTCAGGCCGTTTCTCGCCAGATCCTCCCGGATGCCAAGTTCCTTGGAATGCAGCGACATCTGCTCCTGCAGAGAGGAGATCTGGCCGGATAACGTCGCAAGGTCGCCGCGCCGCTGCGCGACCTGCTCCTGTAGAACGGAAATGCGATCGGCGAGAGCCCGCATGCGGGCCGTCAAGGCGGCGCGCTGCGGTTCGGCGAAGGTACCGGCTGTCAGGAGCGGCACCACCTGCGTTCCTCCCGTCGCGTCGGCGACCATTCCTGCCGTAGGACCCTGGCGCCCGCGCAATTCCATGGCGATGAGATTGCCGTTCGCCGCTGCGGCGAGGCGCTGTGCCTGAAGCTGCAGGGATTCAAGGCGCAGGCGGGCCTGCGACAGCTCGGATTGTGCGGCCGCATCGTTCATGCGCAACAGGGGTTGCCCAGCCTCGATCCGCTCGCCTTCGTTCACAAGCACTTCGGCGACGATGCCGCCTTCGAGATGCTGCACCGGCGCGGGGGCGACGGCGGGCGAAATCTCGCCGACGCTCACAGCGACTTCAGGCACATGGGTCAAGGCCGCCCAAGCGAGGGTCGAGGCCACCAGCAGCCCTGTACCGAGCACGACGGCACGCTCCAAGCCGTGAACGCGCAGTTCCTCAAGCGCGAGCACATGGCTGTCAGGGCGCGGCTGTCGGCTGGCACGGGGCAGGATGCGTCGGTCGATCGTTGCCGGCTGGATCTCGCCCTCGGCGACGTGGTTGGCGGTCTTGCTCATCAGGCAACCTTCGAGCTGTTGGCGGCAGCGACGTTCGCGAAGGCGGCATTGGCCAAAGGGACGCCGATGGAGGTTCTGGTAGGACGCGGTCCGGAAGGGGCGCCCTGCTGTTCGATTTCCTCGACCTGTCCATCCCGGACGCGCAGCACACGGTCGGCAAGACGGATATGGCTCGGCCGATGCGTCGCCATGAGGATGGTGCAGCGCCCCCGATGCGAGGCGATGACATCGGTGAAAGCCTGAGCGCAGGCATCGTCGAGTCCCGCCACGGGTTCGTCCAGCAAAAGGATCGGGGCATTGCGCAGAAGAGCGCCGGCAAGGGCGATCCGCTGCAGGATGCTGCGAGGGAGCCGGCCGCTCTGGTTGTCGCCGACGCGGGTGTCGAAACCCTGCGGCAATGCCTCGATGGCCTCGAGGACGCCAGCCTCTTCTGCTGCCGCGCGCAGTTCCTCATCCGAGGCGCTGGGACGGGCAAGGCGGAGATTCTGGGCGACGGTTCCGTAAAGCAGACCCGGCGATTGCGGCACCCAGCCGATGCTGCGGCGGAGCACAGCGGGGTTGAAGGAACGCACATCGTGCCCGTCGATCCGCACCAATCCGCCCTGGGGCCGGTAGAGACCTGCGATGAGGAGCAGCAAGGTCGATTTACCGGTTCCTTCCGCACCCGTGACGGCGACGACCTGACCCGGCTGAATCGAGAAGCTGGCGCCGGCGAGTACCGGCTCCGCCTGCGGCATGTAGCGCAGGGTCACACGCTGGAACACGATGGCGCCCTGCTCCGGCGGCGCCATGCGCGCCTCGAGCGGCGGCGGGCGCTCGGTCTCGAGCGCCATCATCCCGTCGACCTGGCGTATGGAAGCAACGGTCTGCTCCCACCGTGACAGCATGACGAAACCGGTCTGCAGCGGGCCGAGGATGCGCCAGATCAGCATCATGCCGGCGATGAGCGCGCCCGCCGTCATCGCACCTGCAAGGACGGAGACAACTCCCATCACCACCGCGGCCAGTCCCGAAAGCGTGACGAGCGCCTGGCTGGCGGCGAGGACCGAACCGGAAAGCGTGCCAACCCGAGCCGAAGCGATGGCCGCTGCGGCGGAGGCGCCGGCATAGCGCTCGATCCAGCGCTCCTCGGCACCGACGAGCTTCAAGGTGCGCACGGCTTCCAGTGCCTCGACCGCCAGTGCTTCCCGAGCCTGGTTGGCGCGGGCGGCTTGCTCGATCGCGAGCCGCATCGGCCCGCGGGAGACCAGATAGAGGACGACGAAGCCCGCGGCCGTTCCGACCGGAACGACGGCAATCCAGCCGCCGAGCACCACCATGAGCACGACGACGAGCACGGTGAATGGCATGTCGAGCAAGGCGACTGCGAAACTGCCGGTCAGGAATTCGCGGATGGCTGCAAAATCACGCAGACGCGACACCTGCGAGGCGGTGCCGGCCCGCTCCACAAGCGCGGTCGGCAGCGACATCAGCTGCGTGAACACCGCACTCGGAACCAGCCGGTCGAGCCGTTCGGCGATGCGCAGCAGCGCACGCTGCCGCGTGGCACGGAAGGCGATCTCCAACAGGATCGCCGCGATGACTCCGCCGACGAGCATGGGCAGGGTGCCGGGGCTGTAGCCTGCAATGACGGTGTCGAACACCGCCATGGTGAAGATCGGCACGGCAAGCCCGAGCACGGCCATCAGACCGCTGAGGCAAAGCAGTCCCGGCAGGTCGCCGCGGAAGCGGCGCGCGATGCCAGCGAACCAGTTCTGGCGGGATGATGCGGCATCTGTGTCGATCACCAGCGCCACTCCATGGCGCATTGTTTCAGGAACACATGGCGTCACCTCGCCCGTGCTGCCGTCCAGCGTCAGCACCTGACCGGACTCGTCGCAATAGACCAGAGCTGCCGCCTTGCCCCGGGTCAGGAGGATCGCCGGCAGGCGGCGGGGATCGAGCGAACCGCCGCGCAGACGTTCCATTCGGGTCGGATAGCCCAGGACGGCGAGCGAGTTACGTAGATCCGTGAGGTCGATGTCGGGCTTGGCGTGAGGAAGAGCTGCCAGCAGATCGTCGACGCCGCCCGACCATTCCATCAGCCACAGCATGGCCGATAGGCAGCGCGTGAGATCCGACGGCGTCGCAAGATCTTCAGGCAGCTCGATCGGGCCGTGCAGGTGCGCGCTCACGACACGCGCTCCAATCCACCGCTGCGGATCGCATAGACCCGGTCGGCGATGTTCAGGGTGGAGGGGCGATGGGTGACGATAATCACGGTCACCCTGCCCCTCAATTCCACCATGAGCCGGGCGAGACGTGCGTCGCTGTCGCTATCGATCTGCGAGCTGATATCGTCGAGGAGAAGGATACGCGGCTCCTCGACCAGCGCGCGCACGACGCCGATGCGCTGGGCCGCGCCACGTGGCAGCGGCGTCGCAGCAACGCCGACCTGCGTGTGCCAGCCGCCCGGCAGGGCGCTCGCGACCTGATCCAGGCCGAGTTCCGTCGCGAGACGCAAAGCCAGGGCTTCCCGCTGCGGCTGGTGCATCGTCATATTCTGCAGAAGCGTTCCACGCACCAGTGCCGGGTCCGGCGGCACCAGGGCGACGAGCCGGCGCGCAGGCCCCACATCGACGTCGGCGAGATTCTGTCCGTCAATCCGAACATGACCCTCTTTCGCCTGCAGATCGCCGGCGATCAGGCGCAGCAGCGCCGAGCGGCCGGAGCCGTTGGAGCCTGTGATGCCGACGATCTCGCCGGGCTTCGCCTCGAGCGCCAATCCGTCGAAGAGCCATTCGGAATAGTGCTGGGTTCGAAACCGGACAGCCTCCAGCACAACATGGCCTTCCCTCACCTGCAGCACGGGACGGCCGGCGTGACGCTCCTGGGGCAAGGACCCGATCTCGGCCACGCGCCGGCGGCTTTCCGCCAGCGACTGCAGGCGCGACCACAGGGCGACGCCGCCGAGCAAGGGCTGCATGGTGCGCCCGACCAGCATGGTGCAGGCGCCGAGGCCGCCGACGCTGAGCTGTCCGCTCAGCACCATGTGACAGCCGAAGGCGGCTACGCCCACCGTTGCGATCTGAGCGAGCAGCATGCCCCCTTCCTGGCCTGCGGAGATCGTCTGCGCCAGCCTGCGCCGCAGTTGTGCCGAGCCGTTCTGCAGGCGCTCGTAGCGCCGCTCCAGCAGGGGCTCGGCGCCCAGAACCTTCATGGAATGGATGCAGTTCAGCGTATCGAAGAGGAAATTGAAGCGCCGTTCCTCGGCCATGGCGAGGTTGTGGGCGGCGGAGCGGACGCGGCGTCCCGTCAGGACGGCAAGCAGCCCGACGCCGCCGAGGAGCGCCACCGGCACCAGAACGAGCGGCCCGGCGAGATACCAGATGCCCACCAGGTAAAGCAGTGCGAAGGGCAGATCGAGCATCGCCTGCAGCGCCGGGCCGGACCAGGCTTCGCGTAAGGAGCCAATGGCCGAAAGGCGCTCGGCATAATAGCCGTTGCCGTGACCTTCCAGAGCCGACAGCGGTGCATTGAGCAGGCATTCCATCGCCTGGCGATGCGCCTGCGCCTCGGACGTTGCGGCGATGCGAGCGAGAATGCGTCCGCGCACGTGGCGCAGCAGCGCCTCCAGCAGGATGGCGATCGTCACCATCGTCGCGAGCACTGCCAGCGTACCGACCGCCTTGTTGGGCAGGATGCGGTCATAGACCTGGAGCAGAGCGACCGGGAGCGCGAGCGCGAGCAGGGTGATGAGCAGCGTGGCCTCGAGCACGGGAATCAGGAAGCCGATGCCGAACCGGCCGATCAGGCCTCTGAACGGGCGTGTCAGCCAGGGGCCGGCGGACAGCGGCGATGTCCCGGATAGGACGGCGGACCGATCCATTGCGCTTCCATTGGCCTGACGGCCGGGGAGAGATGACGATGATTGGGGTGAAGAAGCATACCGGGCTCTCACCGGTATGACGGAACGGCATCATGCCCTTGGCCCAGTCTCACCGCGGTGAGCGTCCAATCCGCCATGGATATCAGCGTATCGATAGCGCAGAATGTCGTAATATATTCTTAAACGTCAACAGAGCGTCGTCGAGCAGCAGCCGTTAAACCCTTGGTAGAGTTAATGGTTATAGGGCCCGTTATCTTTGACTGACGGAATTTTCCTCTACCGAATATACGGGATGGCCGCTAATGGGCGCCCTCGACCGGCGGCGTCCCATAGGTGTGGAACGATTCGACCGTCTTCATGCCCCAGGCCTGTCCTTTCTTGCGCTCCTCCTCCGTCCAGACGATCGGCTTCCAGTCCGGGGCGAGGATGAGCCGCGCGCCGGCGTTGCAGACTTCGACGCGGTTGCCGCCGGGCTCGTAGACATAGAGGAAGAAGGTCTGCTGAACCGCGTGCTTGTGCGGCCCCGATTCGATGGGAACCCCCGCCTCCAGGAAGATATCCGCCGCGCGCAAAACGTCCTCGCGGCTATCGAGGGCATAAGTCAGGTGGTGGAAGCGGCCTTTCGCACCCGTATGGTCGCGGGTGAAGGCGAAGTCGTAGCTCTTGTTTGTCAGCGTCATCCACATGCCGGCTTCGGTGCCGTCGTTCAGGACGATCTGCTCGGTCAGCCGGCATCCGAGATAGGTCTCGAAGAAGATGCGATTGGCGCGGATATCCGCGGCGAGACAATTGAGGTGATCGAGCCGGCGAACATTGACGCCGCGCGCCGGGAAGCGCTGCGCCTGGTTCTTCAGGGCAGGCTTGAGCTCCGGCGGCGGGGCATACCATTCGGTTTCGTAATAGAGCTCGACCACATGCCCGTCCGGATCGCGACAGTGGAAGGCCGGGCCATGACCGAGATCGCCGTCCGTCCAGCCGATGTCGTAGCCAGAGCCCTCGAGCGCTGCGACCCTGCGCTCAAGCGCCTGCTGGCTGCGGGTCCGGAAGGCCATGTGGCCCATGCCGGGCTTCTTCGAAGCCGTCAGCTTGAGCGAGTGGCGCTCATAGTCGTCCCAGCCGCGCAGGTAGACGGAATCGCCCTGGCGGCCGCTTTCCGTCATGCCCATCACGTCGACGAAGAAACGCAGGCTCTCGTCCGGCTTCGGCGTCAGCAGCTCGAGATGGCCCAGATGGGCGAGGTCAAGCACCGGTTCTTCCTGCATCGTCATCACTTCCACACGAAAATCGCCGTGACGGGGGGCGGGCCGAACGGCTCGTCCCCACGTTGTCCTCAGTGTCCGGCTCGTAAATCTCTGTCCTCATCCTGAGGAGCCACGAAGTGGCGTCTCGAAAGAGGATCTAGCGCGCACTGGAAGCGCCCTCGCCCTTCGAGACGCCGCCTGCGGCGGCCCTCAGGATGAGGGCTAAGGGGGCGTAAACCCTTTATGGGCCATACACTCACGCCGCCTTCTTGGCTCCCGATCCAGGGCTGCCCCAGACCTCTTCGGCGATCTCGACGATCATCCGCAGCTTGGCCCATTGCTCGTCCTCAGCCAGGGTGTTGCCCTCTTCCGTCGAAGCGAAGCCGCATTGGGGCGAGAGGCAGAGCTGATCGAGATCGACGAACTTGCTCGCCTCGTCGATACGCCGCTTGATGTCGTCCTTCTTTTCCAGGGTCCCGGTCTTGGAGGTCACGAGACCGAGAACGACGGACTTGCCCTTCGGCAGGAAGCGCAGGGGCTCGAAGCCCCCTGCCCGATCCGTGTCCCATTCCATGAAATAACCGTCGACCGGCATGCGGTTGAACAGCACTTCCGCGACCGGCTCGTAGCCGCCCGATGCGATGAAGGTCGAGCGGAAATTGCCGCGGCACAGATGCATGGTGATCGTCAGGTCGTCCGGCTTGTCCTTCAGCGCCTCGCGCACCATCCCGGCATAGATCTCCGGCTGCTTCTCCGGATCGTCGCCGCGCTGGCGCAGCATCTCGCGCTGCTCGGGATCGCAGAGATAGGCGAACGAGATGTCGTCGAGCTGGAGATAGCGGCAGCCGGCGTCGTAGAAGGCGTGGACGGCCTTGTTGTAGGCCTTGCCGACATCGGCATAGAAGTCGTCCATGTTGGGATAGACGCCCATGTTCATCATTTTCCGGCCGCCGCGATAATGCAGCATGCTCGGACCCGGGATCGTCATCTTCGCCACGCGGTCGGTGTTGTCCTTCACGAAGCGGAAATGATCGATCATCGGGTGCTGGCCGGAAAAACCGACCTTGCCGGTGATCCGCAGCGCCTTGGCGATGCCGACGCCGCCCTTGAAGTTCATGCCGGAATCCGCCTCGACGGAGGTGACGCCGTCGAGATGCTCAAGGAAGTCGAAATGCCAGAAGGCCCGACGGAATTCGCCGTCGGTCACAGCCTGCAGGCCGATCTCCTCCTGGCGCTTGATCAGGGCGCGGATCTCCCGGTCCTCGATCTCCTTCAGAGCCTCGTCGGAGATTTCGCCGTCGTGATGCTTGTGGCGCGCGTCCTTCAGAGCCGCGGTGCGCAGGAGGCTGCCGACCATGTCGGCGCGGAAAGGTGGCTTGGTCCGTTGCATCAGATGTTCCTCCATTGTCTTGGTTCAGTGCGCCGCCACGCGTGCGGACTTTTTCTTGGCCGTCACCCCGAGATGCTGCTCGAGGGCGGCCGGGTCTTCGATGAGCGCCCGGCTCGGACCGGCATGGACGATGGTGCCGCGATCGAGGATAAGCGCGTTGTCGGTGACGCCGAGGATCTTCTGGGCGTGCTGCTCGACCACGATGGCCGACATGCCCTCCCCGCGGATGATCCGGCTGAGCGCAGCGAGCAGTTCCTCGATGATGATCGGCGCCAGGCCTTCGGTCGGCTCGTCCAGCAGCATGAGCTTGGGATTGAGCACCAGCGCGCGGGCGATGGCCAGCATCTGCTGCTCGCCGCCGGAAAGCTGGTTGCCGAGATTGGAGCGCCGTTCCTTGAGACGGGGAAACATCTCATAGACCCGCGCGAGGTTCCAAGCACCAGGGCGGGCGACGGCCGTGATGTTCTCCTCCACCGTCAGCGATTTGAAGATGTTGCGCTCCTGCGGCACCCAGCCGATTCCGGCGAGCGCCCGCTTGTCGGGGCGGGTCGTGGTCAGGTCGCGACCGCCGAGCGTGATCGAGCCGCCGCGAAGGCGGGTCACGCCGATGATGGTGTTGATGAGCGTGGTCTTGCCGGTGCCGTTGCGGCCGAGCACCGCGAGCGATTCCCCAGGTTTCAGGCTGAGGTCGATCTTCGAGATGACGATGGCATCGCCGTAGCCTGCCGAAACCTGCTGCAGGTTGAGAAGATCACTCATCGACGCTCTCCCCAAGATAGACGGCGCGGACCCTGGGGTCACTCGAAACCTCCTCAACGGTGCCTTCCGTGAACAGCGCGCCGTTGACGAGAACCGAAATCCGGTCGGCGAAACTGAACACGAGGTCCATGTCGTGCTCGATCAGCAGCACCGAGACGTCGCGCGGCAGCGCCGCCACGGTGGCGAGCAACTCGTGCCGCTCCGCCTCGGGCACGCCCGCCGCCGGTTCGTCGAGAAGCAGCACGCGCGGCCGGCAGGCGAAGGCGACGGCGATTTCCAGCAGGCGCTGCTTGCCATAGGCGAGATTCGAGGTGCGCTCGTCGAGCACGTCGGTCAGGCGGAAGCGCTGGGCGATCTCGACGATCTCGTCGACGATCTCCCGCTTGCTGCCGATCACGCGCCACCAGTCGCGTCCGCCGCCCATCCGCTCGGACACGGCAAGGCCCAGGGTCTCGAGCGGTGTCATGGCCGGGAAGAGTTGATTGATCTGGAAGGTGCGCGCCAGGCCGCGCTGGACCCGCAGTTCCGGACGCAGGCGCGTGATGTCCTCGCCTTCCAGCAGGATCTGGCCGGAGGTAGGGGTCAGCACGCCGGTGAGCAGGTTGATGAAGGTGGTCTTGCCGGCGCCATTGGGGCCGATCAGGGCGTGACGCGCGCCCTGCTCCAATTTGAACGTCACGTCATCAGTGGCGACGAGGCCGCCGAAGCGCTTCACGAGGCCTCTGGTTTCGAGAGCAGGCGCCATGTCAGATCTCCCGGGCCGAGGTGGTCGGCATCGCGTCGGTGCGCTGCGCCTTGAAGCGGCCGAAGAAGCGCTTCACTGCGAATCTGGCCTTGTCTGTCAGGCGCTCCCTACCCGCGAGGACGAGAAGGACGAGGATCAGGCCGATCCAGAACTGCCAGTATTGCGGCGTCCAGGCCGAGAGGACGTCCTGGAGCACCTTGAAGACCACAGCCCCGATCAATCCGCCGTAGAGATAGCCGACGCCGCCGATCACCAGCACCAGCATCACGTCTGCGGAGCGGTGGAAGGCGAGCACGTCGAGCGAGACGAACTGGGTCGTCTGCGCCAGGAGCCCGCCGGCAACGCCCGCGTAAGCCGCGGCGAGCGTGTAGACCGCGACAAGGCGGCGGTTGACCGGTATGCCGACGGCGCGGGCCCGCAGAGGATTGTCGCGGATCGAACGCAGCGACAGGCCAAAGGGCGACACGACGATCCGGCGCGCAAGCACGAACAGCACGAAGGTCACCACGAGGCTGTACGCATAGGCGACAGTCCCAAAGATATCGAACTCGAACAGCCCGAGGATCGGTCCCATGCTGATGCCCTGAAGGCCGTCGGCCCCGCCGGTCAGCCAGGACATCTGGTTGGCCAGCTCGCCGAGAACCAGCGCGACGCCGAGCGTCACCATCAGCTTGGTCAGATCGGATCCGCGCAGCACGAGGAAGCTGGTGACGAAGCCCAGGATTGCCGAAGCGATCGCAGCGACGACCAGACCCGCCAGCGGGTCAGTGATGCCATTCTTGGCCAGGATCCCAGCCACATAGGCACCGAGGCCGAAGAAGGCGGCGTGGCCGAGCGACACGATTCCTGCGTAGCCGAGGATGAGGTCGAGGGAGAGCGCGAAGAGGCCGATGATCGCGATCTCGTTCAGGATGAGATGGCGCTCGGGCAGGAAGAACAGGGTCGCTGCGGCCACGAGCCAGAAGGCGATCTCGCCCAGGCCCCATCGCCCTCTTCGGCTTAAGCCCGTCCTGACGGTTTCGGCAGTGGTCGACTGCATCGGGTGTTTTCCTGTCGGTTCAGCGCGCACGGGCGAACAGGCCTTGTGGGCGAAGAACGAGAACGACGATCATGAGCGTGTAGATGACGAAGGCACCGAGGCTCGGCACGTAATACTTGCCGGCGACATCGGCGATGCCGAGCAGCAGGGAGCCCAGGAACGGGCCGGTGATGCTGGTGGTGCCCCCGACCGTCACCACGATCAGGAAATAGATCATGAACTTGAGCGGGAACGTGGGATCGAGGCCAAGGATCTCCGCGCCCAGCGCGCCGCCTAGGCCCGCGAGCCCGGAGCCGACCGCGAAGGTGGTGGCGAAGATCACGCTCACATTGATGCCGAGGCCGCGCGCGACCCTCGGGTCGTCAACCGCCGCCCTCAAGCGGCTGCCGAAGCGGGTCCGGGTCAGGACGAACTGCAGCGCCACCACGAGGACGCCGCAAACGGCGATGATGAAGCTGCGATAGAGGCCGACCTGGATGCCGAGAATCTCGACGCGGCCCTGGAGCCAGGTCGGGATCTGGATCATCTGCTGCTGCGATCCCATGGTATAGTCGACGGCTGCGACCGCCATGAAGACCAGACCGATGGAGAACAGCACCTGATCGAGGTGGCTGCGCGCGTAGAGCTGCTTGTAGAGCGTCCGCTCGAGCACCAGGCCGATGATGGCCGGCACGGCAAAGGCCAGGGGAAGCGTCAGAAGGAACGGCACGCCAAAGCGGTTCATGAGAACCGCCGTCACATAGCCGCCGGCCATGGCGAAGGCGCCGTGCGCGAGATTGACGAAGTTCATCAGTCCCAGGGTCACCGCGAGCCCGCAGGCCAGCACGAACAACAGCATGCCGTAGGCAATGCCGTCAAAGAGGATGGTCAGCACCGTTCTCTCCAGGCGTATTCAGGGAAGCGCCGCCCTTCGACGGCGCTTCCGGAAGTGATCAATTGGACTTGGCGGCTTTCACCGGGTCCTTGACATTGGGAATCGTGGCGAACTCGACGTTGTAGAGTTCCCCGTTCTTGCGCTCGACCTTGCGGACGTAGATGTTCTGCACGATGTCACGCGTCTGCGGGTCAATGGAGACCGGACCGCGCGGGCTGGTCCAGCTCATGCCCTTCATCGCGTCGACGAGAGCCTGCCCGCCTTCGCCGTTGGTCTTTTTCAAACCTTCATAGATCAGGTGCATGCCGTCGTAGCCGCCCACCGCCATGAAGTTCGGGCGCATGCCGTTGTTGGCCTTCTTGAAGGCCTCGACGAACGCCTTGTTCTCCGCGCTGTCGTGGTCTGCGGAGTAATGCTGGGTCGTGATCGCTCCGAGTGCAACGTCGCCCATGTTGTTGAGCAGATCGTCATCGGTGACGTCGCCGGGTCCGATGAGCTTGATGCCGCTCTTGTCGAGGCCGCGCTCGACGAACTGCTTCATGAACTGGGCGCCGATACCGGAGGGCACGAACACGAACAGGGCGTCAGGCTTGGCGTCCGCCACCTTCTGCAGGAAGGGCGAGAAGTCCGGGTTCGCGAGCGGCACTCGCAGGTTCTCGACCTGCCCGCCCTTGGCGGTGAAGGCGGCGGTGAAGGCCTTCTCGGCGTCGATGCCGGGGCCGTAATCGGAGACGAGCGTCGCGACTTTCTTGAGGCCGTTCTGGGCCGCCCAATCCGCCATCGGCACGGTCGCCTGAGGCAGGGTGAAGCTGGTGCGGACGATGAAGGGCGAGGCCTCGGTGATGGTGGAGGTTGCGGCCGCCATCACCACCTCCGGCACCTTCGCCTGCGTCGCCAGAGGCGCTGGCGCCAGGGCCAGCGGCGTCAGCCCGAAGCCGGCCATGACGGCGATCTTGTCGTTGACGATGAGCTCCTGGGCAAGGCGTTTGGTGACGTCGGCGGTGCCGGTATCGTCCTTGACGATCAGCTGGATCTTCTTGCCTGCAACCGTATCGCCCTTCTGCTGCATGTAGAGCTTCGCCGCCGCCTCGATCTGACGTCCGGTCGAGGCGAAGGGCCCGGTCATCGGCAGGATCAGGCCGATCTTTACCGTCTCCTGAGCCATCGCCACCCCGCTCAGAGCCAGCATAGCCGCCGTGGCGCCTACAGCGCTTAACAATGTCCGTCTCAGCATGTCTCTTCCTCCCTCTTCGGCTTTTTCCAAGCCTTCCTGTTTCAGGCGCGGATGCGCCTCTTGATCAGCGCGGAACCGGGCACGAGATCCATGTCCCGCTGGTTCGTGAGCGCCCATTCCAGATTGCGGTGAGCGATGCGCGCATGCTCCCGCATGATGGCTTCCGCCCGGCTTCCCTCCCGCCGTTCGATGGCGCTGAGGACGCAGCGATGCTGGTCCTGCGCGACGGTCAGGATATGATGCAGCTCCGGCGAGCGCGACTGTACCGGAACGAGAGCGCTCGGCGAAGCAAAGGGCAGCGCATTGGCCCGTTCGAGCTGCCGCGCCAGGGTCGGGCTGTCCGCCATGGCGAGAAGGATCCGGTGAAACTGCGCATTCAGTTCCACATATTGCAGAAGGTCGATCTCGATCCGCTCCTGTCGAACCACGTCGTCAATGGCATCGAGAATATCAGCGGCATTGCGCAGGTCGGTCCGGCTCGCCCCATGCTCGGCGGCAAAGCGCGCGGCCACTCCTTCCAGGGTGCCGCGAATCTCGATCGCCTCGTAGACTTCTTTCTCCGAGAAGGCCTTGACCGCAAAACCGCCGGACGGAATGGCCTCCAGCAGACCTTCCTCCTCGAGCCGGACGAGGGCCATGCGGACCGGGGTCCGTGACACGCCGAGACGTTCGACCATCTGCAGTTCGGATACGCGCTCGCCGGGATTGAGTTCGCCGCGAAGCACGAGCTCGCGCAGGGCGAGCTGGGCCTTCACCGTCTGGGAAAGCGAGCGGTCGCTGACCTTGTCCACGCTCATCACGCTGCCCTGTCCGCGGTATCGATGGTGATGCTGCCCCCTGCGACCCGCGAGACGCAGGTGCAGAGTTTGGCATTGGCAGCCTTCTCCTCGTCATTGAAGAACACATCCCGGTGGTCGACAATACCGTCGACGTCGAGAATATGCAGCGCACACAACCCGCATTCGCCGCGCCGGCAATCCGAGATCATGGCGATTCCGGCTGTTTCGAGGGCGTCCAGCATGGTCTGGTTCTGCGGCACGTCGACCACGAGGTTGAGGCGCGGGATGTTGACCCTGAAGGGCTGCGAGGCGAAGCGCCCGCTATTGCCGAACGTCTCGAACCGCAGCTGCTCGACCGGGCGGCCGCTCTGCTGCCAGGCTCTCTTTGCCGCCTCCAGCATGCCGATGGGGCCGCAGACGTAGAGTTCCCCACCAGGGACAAGCCTAGCGATCTCGGCGTCGAGATCGACCCGCTGCCCGTCCTCATCGACGAACATCTGCAGCCTTTCGCCGATGCGTTCCCGCAATTCGTCGGCCAGCGCCATGTCCGCCCGGCTGCGGCAGGCATAGAGCACCCGGAAATCGGCCTCGATCTCGGCGAGAGCCAGGGCCATCGTGAAGATCGGCGTGATGCCGATGCCGCCAGCCAGCAGCAGATATTCCGGCCGGTTGCGCCCGAGATCGAAATGGTTGCCCGGTGTCGAGATGGTGAGATGGGCGCCGGGAGCCAAGCTCCACATATAGGCCGAGCCGCCGCGGCTGTCGCCGAGGAGTTTGACCGCGATCCGGTACATGCCATCGGTGCACGGGCCGACGATCGAATAGGACCGCACGTCCGGCCGGCTGCCGATCTGCACCGTCACATTGATGTGGCTGCCTGCCTTCGGGACCACGAAGTCTCCCGAGGGCTCGATCTCGAAGAGCCGGATATCACGGGTGAGATCCCGCGTCCGGATGAGCTTCGCAGAGCGCCATTCGATTTGCTCGGCCATCGTTGGATCTTACTCGGCCGCCTGGCTCGGAACGTGAGGCCGCGGACCGTGCTCATCGGCCAGCATCCCATCGATCAACTTACGGGCCCAGAGCGCACCGGCATCGATGTTGAGGTTGTAGAACGGCATGCGCGGATTTCTGTCGATGGCGATCTGCTGCGCCTCGAGAACTGTGTGGTCCTGGTCGTAGACGCCCTTGCCCTCGTTCACATGCGCCTTGTTGATGTCGCGCGTGAGCTGCTCGTCATCCGTCCTGAACGTCCGCACGAAGTTCCAGAAATAGTGGCAGGACTTGTCCGTCTCCGGCGTGATCGCCGCGAGAAAGGCGCCGTTGACGCCCTGGGAACGGTCGCCCTCGGGCGCACCGGTTCCCGTCACGGCGACGCCCACGTCGCCCACAACCGTCGAGGGCGCCTGGAAATAGATGATCTGCCACCGGTCCACATGCTCGCCGGGCCGGTTCAGCTGCTTGGCCCAGAACGGCGGCGGCTCGATGTTCTTCATCCAGCGCGTGACGGTCGCCGTACGTTCCGTATGCGTCACGTCGAAGGGCGTGCTGGTGATGGCCTCGTCGCCGATGCTGCCGGCATGGACGTAAGTCTCGTGCGTCAGGTCCATCAGGTTGTCGATCACGAGGCGGTAGTCGCATTTGAGGCTGTAGAAAGTGCCGCCCTCGCCGACCCATTCGGTACCGTCGTTCCAGTGGAAATCGGGGATCTTGGCCGGATCGGCCAGAGCGGGATCTCCGGGCCAGATCCAGACGAGGCGATGGCGCTCGGCAACCGGGTAGGAACGGACGCAAGCCGAGGGATTGATGGTCTTCTGCGCCGGCATGTAGGTGCAGCGCCCGGCCGAGTTGAACACGAGCCCGTGGTAGCCGCAGATCACCTGATCGCCTTCGAGGCGGCCCATGGAGAGCGGCAACAGCCGATGCCAGCAGGCGTCTTCGAGCGCGGTCACCTGACCATCGCTGCGACGGTAGAGAACCACATCCTTGTCGCAGATCGTCCGGGGGGCGAGTTCGTGCGCGATCTCATGGCCCCAGGCCGCGGCGTACCAGGCATTGAGGGGAAAGGCATTGGCGTGCGTCATCTTTTTCTCCCTGATACAGACTGTATACAGGTCGCGGCGCGAGGCAACTATACTTGCGGCTAATTCGCGACCGGATGCACAAAAAGCGAAGCGTGAGCGTTAAATCTGTATACATAAAAAGAGGCGCCGTCTTGCAACAGCGCCTCAGTCACGATTCGATGCTCAGTTGGACTTCGCTGCCTTCACCGGATCCTTGACGTTCTGCGTCGTGGCGAACTCCACATTGTAAAGCTCGCCGTCCTTGCGCTCGACCTTGCGGACATAGACGTTCTGGATGATGTCGCGGGTCTGCGGATCGATGGAGACGGGACCGCGCGGGCTCGTCCAGCTCATGCCTTTCATGGCGTCGATCAGCGCCTGCCCGCCCTCGCCGTTGGTCTTCTTCAGGCCCTCGTAGATCAGGTGCATGCCGTCGTAGCCGCCGACAGCCATGAAGTTCGGACGCATGCCGTTATTGGCCTTTCTGAAGGCCTCGACGAACGCCTTGTTTTCCGGGCTGTCATGGGCTGCCGAGTAGTGATGTGATGTCACGGCGCCGAGCGCCACGTCGCCGATGCTGTTGAGCAGATCGTCATCCGTGACGCTGCCTTCCGCGAGGAAGCGGATGCCGCTCTTGTCGAGGCCACGCTCTACGAACTGCTTCATGAACTGCGAACCGACGCCCGAAGGCACGAAGGCCAGAAGCGCATCGGGCTTGGCGTCGGCCACCTTCTGCAGGAAGGGCGAGAAGTCCGGGTTCGCGAGCGGAACACGCAGGTTCTCCACCTGCCCGCCGGCCTTGGTGAAGGTCTCGGTGAACGCCTTCTCCACATCGATGCCCGGACCATAGTCGGAAACGATGGTGACGACGCGCTTGAGACCCTCCTTCGCCGCCCATTGGGCAAGAGGAACGGTAGCTTGCGCGGCCGTGAAGCTCGAGCGAACGATGAAGGGCGATTGCTCGGTAATGATCGAGGTCGCGGCCGCCATCACCACCTCCGGCACCTTCGCCTGCGTGGCGAGCGGCGCCGTCGCCAGGGCCAGCGGCGTGAGCCCGAAACCGGCAAGGACCGTGACCTTGTCCTGGACAATCAGCTCCTGGGCGAGGCGCTTGGTGACGTCGGCGGTGCCGGTATCGTCCTTGACGATCAGCTGGATCTTCTTGCCCGCGACCGTATCGCCCTTCTGCTGCATATAGAGCTTCGCCGCCGCCTCGATCTGGCGTCCGGTCGAGGCGAAGGGCCCGGTCATCGGCAGGATCAGGCCGATCTTCAGCGTCTCCTGCGCCATCGCCGCCCCACCCAAGGCGAGCATGGCGGCGGCTGCTCCTGCAGCACTCAACAATGTCCGTCGTAGCATTCTCTTTCCTCCCTTATGAAACTCCCCGCCTCCTTTTGGATGCGTCTGACGGCATCCCTTTCAGGAAGCAGGAAGGAAATGGTTATTCAGGCTTGATGCCCGTGCGTTTCACCAGGTCACCCCAGCGCACCATCTCCTTGGAGATGTGATCGCGGAATTCGGCAGGCGTGTTGGTCCACACCTCGGCGCCCTCCAGCGACAGACGCTCGGCGATCTCAGGCGCGGCCATCGCCGTCCTGATCTCCGTGTTGAGTTTGTCCACCACCGTTTGAGGCGTGCCGGCCGGCACCAGGATGCCGTACCATTGCGACGCTTCGAATCCGGGAAAGCCCGACTCCGCTACGGTGGGAACGTTCGGAGCACTCTTGAGGCGCGACGACCCGGAAACCGCAAGCGCCCGCATCGAGCCGGCCTCCACATGCTGCAGCAGGTTCGGCGCCCCCGTGAAGGTAAGCTGCACACGACCGCCGAGAAGATCGGTCACCGCCGGCGCGGTGCCGCGATAGGGAACGTGGGTCAGGCTCATGCCCGTCCGGTCGGCAAGCGCGACCATCGCGATATGGGCCGCGCTGCCGATGCCGCCGGAGGCGTAGTTCAGCTTTCCGGGGTTCGCCTTGGCGTAATCGATGAGTTCCTGCAACGTCTTTGCCGGCACGTCCGGATGGACGACAAGCATGTTGTGCACGTTCGCGATGCCGCTGACCGGCTCGAAGCTCTTCATCGGATCGTAGGGCAGCTTCGGGTAGAGGGCCGGATTGACCGCAAAGGTGCCGATATGGCCCATGACCAGGGTATGGCCGTCCGCGGCGGCGCGAGCGACGGAACCCACACCGACCGAGCCGCCGGCGCCCGGGCGGGATTCGACGATGACCGGATATTTGAGCGCGCCCTCGAGCCGCTGCCCGAGAAGCCTTGCCAGAATGTCGGTCGATCCGCCGGGCGTGAACGGGACGACGAGAAGGATGTTCTGGCTCGGATAGGCCTGTGCGGAGACGCTTATGGAATAGGTCGCTGCCATACCGAAGGCGGTGGCACCCATCAGGAAATGGCGGCGCGTCATGCCGGATGCCGGAGTCAAAGCCCCCAGGTCTTTTTGTGTCGTCACTTGTGTCTTCCTCCCGAAGTCTTCGGCCCGGGCTTCTTGAGCGACCCGGAGCCTCTGTCTATGAAACTGCTAGGGCGTCATGGGGTCGATCCGATGCGCCTGCAACCGCGAGGCGAGCGCGGTGATCTCGATAGCCTCGACGAGGCCCGCCAGAGCATAGGGGTCGCTCTCGGCGAAGGCCTGCGCCGCCTCTCGCGAAGGTGCTTCCAGAATGCCGAAATTGCCATTCGGTGCCTCGCCGTCGTCCTCGGTCAGAGCGCTGCCGATCAGCACCCGAACCAATCCACCGCCGCCCGAAGCGACATGCTGGCGGTGTGCATCCCGATGTTGTTCGCGTAGCGCCGGTGCATCGCGCCGGTGACGGCAGGTCATGAGCCAGTACATGGCGTCAGGCAGCCGCTGCCGAGGCGGCATCCGCCCGGTTTTCCATGACGATCATGCCGGCTCCGGTCATGGAGGCCGGCACGAAGTAGTGCTTGTGTCGGACGACCACGTCGGGGTCCATCGCCCCGCGCATGACAAGCCACATCATGAGCTCGGCCCCTTCGCTGCCGAACATCTCGACATATTGCTCCCGCGACATCCCGGCGAGCTTGTCGGGGTTGTCGGCTATGTCATTCAAGAACGCCTGATCCGCCTCCGGATTGACGAAGCCGGCGCGAGCGCCCTGGAGTTGATGAGACAGGCCGCCGGTGCCGAGAATGACGAAACGCTCGTCGCTGTCATAGCTCTCGATGGCCTTTCGAAGCACGCGGCCCATCTCATAGCACCGGCTCGGGAGCGGAATCGGATACTGGATCACGTTGACGAAGATCGGCACCACCTTCACCGGCCATGCGTCGGGCTTGCCCCAGAACAGTTCCATCGGAACCTGCAAGCCGTGATCGACCTCGATCTCCTGGCAGATCATCGGGTCGAAGCGGTTCTCGACCAGCGTGTCGATGAAATGCCAGGAGAAGTCGACCTCCCCTTTGAAGGGCGCGATGGCGCGCGGCCCCCAGCCCTCGTCGACCGGGCGGTATTCCTCCGCGCAGCCCACGGCGAAAGTCGGCACCTTGTCGAGGAAGAACGTGTTGCCGTGATCGTTGAAGATCACCACGGCAACGTCGGGCTTGTGCCGCTTCACCCATTCCTGGCCGGGAATGTAGCCGTCGAAGAAGGCTTTCCAATCGGGTGTATCCCGCAACCCCTTGTCGAGAGCCGCACCGATCGAGGGAACATGCGATGTTCCAAGGCCGCCAATGAGCTTTGCCATTCTTATTTCTTCCCTAAACGGTCGCGCAGGAAATCCGCATGTTCCATGCCCGCCTGATGGGCGCCGATCTCCGTGATCCGCACCGGATCGACGGCCGAGATCTTGAGAATAAAGAAGAGGTTTCCGCCAAGGCGTACCATCTCCTGCCAATTGCGCGTCATCACCGCGTCCTTCTCCTCGGAGGTGAGGCCAAAGCGGTCGAGATAGGCGCTCTCGTCCTGCTTGAACGCTTCCCGGTTGGCGGGATCGCCGAGGCCCATGGCCATCTTGTTGATGCGGTATCCGCGCAGCGACCGCTTGCGGTCGAACAAAGGTGTATCCGGAATGCGATCCGGCGCGGCCTCTTCGTCCATCGGCTCTTCTCTCCCTGTCGCGACGCCATGGGTGTCGTCGTTCTTGTTCCCGAAACCAAGGAAACGCAGCAGAGCCTGTGAGACCTGCTCGGGCTGCTCCACCAGGGACATGTGCCCGCTATCTTCGATCACCACGAGTTCGGCCTCAGGGATCAGCGCCGCCATCTCCTCATGCTGGGCCAGCGGGCTCCAGCGATCCTGCCGTCCCACCATCACCAGAGTCGGACAGGCGATCTGCGCAAGGCCAAGCCGGGCATTCGGGCGATCGAGGAGCGCCTTGATCTGGCGCTGGTGCTGCTCGGGCGAGGCCCGCAGAACCATGTCCTTGAGTGGGGCAAGCAGTGCCTCGTCCGCGACCCGTTCCAGATGAACCATCGGCGGCAGCCACGTGTCCGCCAGGGCTTCCATGCCCTCGGCGAAAGCGAGATCGACTAGCTCCCGCCGTTTCTCTTGCTCGCCATCCCGGCGTGGGTCGATGCCGGTATCGATCAGCACCAGCTTCGTGATGCGTTCCGGAGCCAGGCGGACCATTTCCATCGCGACGCGGGCGCCCATGGAATGTCCGATCGCGACCAGCGGGCCATCCGCGAGGGCCAACGCCGAGCGGGCCATGGCCTCGATGGAATCGAGTTGGGAGAAGTCCCCGATGCGCACATCCGCATAGGGCTCCAGCGCCTTCCTCTGCGCGTCCCACATACTGGCATCGCAGAGAAGTCCCGGCAGCAGGACGATGGTCGGCCGTTTGCTCATTGATCCCTGTATCCAGCCTGGCTCCAAAGATGGGCCAGGGCGTAAACATGAAGCAAATGGTTTGTTTTTCGGGATTTATGAAAATCCCTCATGAATTGGCTATTGCTTCGGGATCCCGGCCTTCTCGATCACCGCCCGCCATTTTTCGATGTCGGAGCGCAGGCGCTGGCTCAGCTCGGCCGGCGTCTCGCTGCGGGCCTCGATGCCCAGATCGAGCAGTCGCGCCTTCACGTCATCCGCCTTCAGGATGTCCTGCAGGGCCTTGTTGAGGGTGTCGATGATCGGCTGCGGCGTTCCCTTCGGCGCGAACAGGGCGTTCCACGAGGTGACGTCGAAGCCCTCGATTCCGGATTCGCGCACGGTCGGGACATCGGGCATGGCGGCGGAACGGTTCGGCCCGGAGGATGCAATCGCCCTCACCTGCTTGCCTTCGAGACCGGATTTCACCGCAGCCTGCGAATCGATCAGCAGATGGCTGTCGTCGCGCAGCAGCGACACCAGTGCATCGGGCGTGCTGCGGAACGGCACATGAACCATGTCGGCACCCGACTCGGCCTTGAAGAGCACCGAGGAGAGATGCTGGCTGCTGCCGACGGCCACAGTCGCGACATTCAGGGAGCCGGGCTTGGCCTTCGCCTGCTGGAGCAGATCCTCGAGCGTCTTGAAGCTCGAATTGGCATTGACGACGAAGAGGAAGTCGAATGTTCCAAGGGTCGAGATCGGCACGAAATCCGTCACCGGGTTGAACGGCAGGTTGGCGAAGAGCGGCACGCTGATGGCCGTGCCGTTGGTGAGCATGGTCAGGGTGTAGCCGTCCGGTTCCCCCGAGAGGGCGGCGCGGGCGGCGGTGATGCCCCCCGCCCCCGGCATGTTCTCGACGATGAAGCGCTGCCCGAGCTTTTCGCTCAGCTTTTCCGACACGATGCGGATCGTGATGTCGGCGACACCGCCGGCTCCGAACGGAACGACCACCTTGACAGGGCGTGTCGGATAGGCCGGCTGCGCCTGTGCCGGCATCGCGGCGGAAAGACCAGCTGCCACGCCAAACGCCAGCAACGTTCGCCTCGCAATGGTTTCGAACATGATGTGTTTCTCCCTGAATTCTTATGTGTTTGCCGCGGCACTCAATCCGCGAAGCGGAACAGGCGTGCCGGGTTGTCGACGAGCAGCTTGCGCTGCAGGACGGGATCCTCGGTGTAGAGGGGAATGAGATCGACGAGATCGCCATCGTCGGGCATGACGGGCACATTCGGATGCGGCCAGTCCGTCCCCCAGAGAACGCGATCGGGCGCCGCCTCGATCAAGGCACGGCCGAAGGGAGCGACGTCGTGAAAGGGCGGCCCAGTCCGCGACATGCGTTCCGGGCAGGTGACCTTGACCCAGCATTTCTCGTCATCGCGCAGCAGATCGAGCAATGCGGTGAAGGCCGGCTGACCCAGCCCCTGCGCGACATCGACGACCCCCATGTGGTCGAGCACGTAAGAGACGGGCAAGGCAGTCAGCCTGGGTCTGAAATCGGGCAATAGCGTCGCCGGAAGATACAGGTCCACATGCCAGCCGAACGCGGCGACGCGCTCCACGATCCGGTCGAAGGACGACATGTCCGGAAGCTTGCCGAGGCGCGGCAGGAAGGTGAAGCGGCATCCCGTGATGCCGGCATCGGTGAGTCGCTGGAGATCCCGATCGCTGAACGCCTCGTCGACATTTGCAACGCCCTTGTAGCGTCCGCCGCTCTGGGCGATCGCATCGGTCACCACGCGGTTGTCGCGGCCGTGCGGCGTCGCATTGACGATCACCGCCCGCTCGACCCCGAGCCGTTCGTGCAGCGCCTTGAACATCTCCAGCGGCGCATCCGGCGGCGTATAGGGGCGCTCCGGTACGTAAGGATAAAGGTGATTGGGCCCGAAGATATGGCAATGCGTGTCGCAGGCCTTCGGCGGGAGCTTGAAGGACGGCACATGCGGATCGGGATGCGGAGGCGGGATCAGGGGCGCTGACGTCATGCTGCCGTTCGGATGAGCGTTGATCGAGAGCCTTTTCAGGCGGATCGAAGAATGTCGGGCATGGTCACGCCGGCAGGCTGCCGCCCGCCTCGCCTTCCCATCCTTCGAGAGTCGGGCCGAGCATGGGCATCGCCAAAACATGAAGCAAATGGTTTATATTTGTCTATTGATGAATTTGTTTCATCTTTAGCAAGAGAGCCGACTTCGGAGACCTGCATGCGTATCGACTTCCTTGGCCTTCACGCCTTCGTCGCCATTGCCGAGCGCGGCAGCTTCCAGCATGCGGCCGCCCATCTGAACCTTTCGCAGACCGCGCTCAGCCATCGGATCCGGAAGCTGGAAGAGGATCTCGGCGTAAAACTCCTGTCACGCACGACCCGGGAGGTTTCGCTCACGCAGGCCGGGCTCAATCTGTTGCCAAGGGTGAAGGAGACCATCGAAAGCCTCGCCGTCTCTCTCGACGACCTGCGCCAGGAGGGCCGCAGCCGGCAGGAGACCCTGTCGATCGGCTGCCTGCCGACCATCGCCTCCGGGCGCCTGCCGCGGGTGCTGCATTCTTTCCAGGAACGGCATCCGGATGTGCTGGTGCGGATCTACGACAATTCGGCAACCGAGATCAGCACCCTGGTCCAGGATGGCACCATCGCTTTCGGCATCACCCTCGTCGCAGCCCATCGCTGGGATTTCGACATCGAACTGCTGATGAAGGACCCGTTCACCCTCGTCTGCCCAGACGATCACCCCCTCGCCGCGCAGGCGACCGCGAGCTGGGCGGACCTTGCAGACGAACCTCTGATCCGGATCAGCCCGCAGACCGGAAACCGGATCATCATCGACGATGCGCTGGGGAGCCGCCGGGAGGCGCTGAGCTGGCGCTACGAGGTGCAGCACATCCAGACGGCGGTCGCCCTCGTCCGGGCCGGCGTGGCGCTGACCGTCATTCCGAGCCTCGCCTTCGATACGGTCGATGAGCGCGGGCTGAAGCTGATCCCCCTGCGCAATCCGAGCGTCACCCGCCAGCTCGGCATCATCTCGAAACGCGGCACGCCGCTCTCGCCCCTGGCGGACGAGCTGCGCAAGCTGATTGTGCAGGCCTTCGCGGAACCGAGGCAGAAGCGAGGATCTCCTCGCACCGCGATGAAAAAAATTCATCAAAGCCCATAAACAAACCATTTGATGCACCCAAATGGCTGATGCACCCTCCGGTCGATCCATTCAACCCGGCATTCCAGGCTGGCCGCAGGCAGCCTGACCGACGAACCCCATTTCAGAGGCACCGATGAATACTGGAAAGACCGGCTTGGTTGTGACCGCCCACCCGGGCGACTTCGTGTGGCGGGCGGGCGGCGCGATCGCCCTTCATGCCCGCAAAGGCTATCGCATGAAGATCGTCTGCCTCTCCTATGGCGAGCGCGGCGAAAGCCAATGGGCCTGGAAGAAGGGCGACGTGTCCCTCGCCGAGGTCAAGTCCCAGCGGCAGGAGGAGGCCCAGCGCGCGGCCGAAACGCTCGGTGCCGAGATCGAGTTCTTCGATGCGGGCGATTATCCGCTCCACACCACGCCCGAAATGCTCGACCGCCTCGTCGATATCTACCGCGAGATGAAACCCTCCTTCGTGCTCACCCACTCGCTTGAGGATCCCTATAACGTCGACCACCCGGAGGCGACGCGCTTTGCGCAAGAGGCGCGCATCATCGCGCAGGCGGCCGGCCACAAGCCGAATCCGGACCTCGCCTACAATGCGCCGCCGGTCTTCCTGTTCGAGCCACACCAGCCCGAGCAGTGCAACTACAAGCCCAACGTGATCCTCAACATCGACGATGTCTGGGAGACGAAGCGCAAGGCCTTCGAGATCCTCGCCGCCCAGAAGCACCTGTGGGAATACTACACCCGCGTCGCACTCAATCGCGGCATGCAGGGCGGCCGGAACTCGGGCAAGGCCATGACCTATGGCGAAGCCTACCAGCGCATCTTCCCGCAGATCGTCGAGGAACTGGCATGAAGCCCGTCGTCGTCACCAACACGCCGCGCATCGATCAATCGGTCGTCGACCGGCTCGCGGAACTCGGCACCGCGACGACCCATGAGGCTATGGGCCGCGTCGGCCTCATGAAGCCCTATATGCGGCCGATCTGGCCGGGCGCGCAGGTCGCCGGGAGCGCCGTCACCGTGCTCGCCCAGCCCGGCGACAACTGGATGATCCATGTCGCCGTCGAGCAGTGCAAACCCGGCGACATCCTGGTCGTGGGTGTGACCGCCGACAACACCGATGGCATGTTCGGCGACCTCCTCGCCACCTCGCTCAAGGCGCGCGGCGTCGTCGGCCTCGTGATCGATGCCGGCGTGCGCGACGTGAAGACCTTGACCGAGATGGGTTTTCCCGTGTGGTCCCGTGCGGTTTCAGCCAAAGGGACTGTGAAAGCGACCCTCGGGTCGGTCAACGTCCCGGTGGTCTGTGCCGGCACCCTGGTGAAGCCGGGCGACGTGATCGTGGCCGACGACGACGGTGTCGTCGTGATTCCGCGCAAGGAAGCCGCAGCCGTTGCGGAGGCCGGAGAAGCGCGCGTCGCCAATGAGGGCGCCAAGCGAGAGGCCCTGGCCTCCGGCACCCTCGGACTCGATCTCTACAAGATGCGCGAGCCGCTGGCCAAGGCCGGCCTCGTCTATGTCGAATACAAGGACGAGGACTGACGGTTTCGTCGGTCACATGGGGAACGGTGAAATCGGATGAGTCTCGGGATTGCCTTCATCGGCTATGGCGAAGTCGGCCAGCTCTTCGCACGACAGCTCGCTGCCAAACCGGGCGTGCGCATCGGGGTCTATGACATCCTGTTCGGTGATCCGGAGACGGGGCCGCTGCTTCGCGAGCAGGCCCGCGAGGCGGGCGTCCATGCCGCTTCCGACCTGGGCAATCTGTGCCGCGAGGCCGATATCGTCATTTCCGCAGTGACGGCCGATTCTGCCGTCGCTGTGGCCTCTCAGGCGGCGCCTCACATCCATTCGTCGCAGATCTATATCGACCTCAATTCCGTCTCCCCCGCGACGAAGGAGCGGGCCGCAGAACACATCCGGCAAAGCGGTGCGGGTTTCGTCGAGTTCGCCGTGATGGCACCTGTCCGGGATCCGGGGATCGAGGTTCCGATTCTGAGCGGCGGCCAAGCAGCGGAAGCCGTTTCGACGCGCCTCAACGAACTCGGGATGAAGATCACGCCCGTCAGCACCGGGATCGGCACCGCCTCTGCTACGAAACTCTGCCGCAGCATCGTGATCAAGGGCATGGAGGCCCTGATGGTGGATTTCACCCTCGCTTCGGAGAAAGCAGGCGTCATGCCGGCGGTCCTCGCGAGCCTGAAGGCCTCCTATCCCGGCATGGATTGGGAAAACGTTGCGAAGGTCATGATGTCCCGCGTCAAGCAGCACGGCATCCGGCGCGCCGCGGAGATGCGCGAAGCAAGCCGCATGATCGACGAGTTCGGTCTCGACGGCTCCCTCGCGAAGGCGATCGCGGATCGGCACGAGAGTTTTGCCAAGGCTGATAGAACCTAGGATTGCTTGAGGACAGGCGGCGCTGCCCTCAACGTCATTCCCGGCCGTAGCGTTAGCGGAGGGGAAGGGAATCTGACACCCTCACGTCATGGCCGGCCTCGTGCCGGCCATCGCGATACCGAAAAGCGCGGCGCCTCTAGCATCGAGATCACCGGCACAAGGCCGGTGATGACGTGGTGGGTCACATCGGAAGCCCCGTATAATTCTCCGCCAGCACCCGCGCCGCGGATTCCGAACTCTTGAGATAGTCGAACTCGGCCCGCTGGATCCGGCGGCTGAAGGAATCCGTGTCCGGGAAGGTGTGGAGGATGGATGTCATCCACCACGAGAAGCGCTCGGCCTTCCAGATGCGAGAGAGCACGCGGGCGGAATAGTGGTCGATGCCGGCAGGCGAGCGTTCGGCATAGAACTCGACCAGCGCTTCGGCGAGAGCGCCGACATCGCTTGCCGCGAGATTGAGCCCCTTGGCACCGGTCGGCGGCACGATATGGGCCGCGTCGCCGGCCAGGAACAGGCGCCCGAAGCGCAGGGGCTCGGCGACGAAACTTCTCAATGGCGCAATCGACTTCTCGATGGACGGTCCGGTCACCAGATGGTCGGCCGTCTCCTGATCGACCCGGCGGCGCAGCTCGTCCCAGAAACGGTCGTCGGACCATTCCGCAACCTTCTCGTCCGCCGGCACCTGAATGTAGTACCGGCTGCGGGTGTGCGAACGCATGGAACAGAGCGCGAAGCCGCGCTCGTGGTGCGCGTAGATCAGCTCGTCCGCGACAGGAGGCCGTTCGACGAGGAGGCCGAGCCAGCCGAACGGATAGACCCTCTCGAACGTTCGGATGGAGCCTTCCGGAACGCTCGCGCGGGAAACGCCATGATACCCGTCGCAGCCGGCAATGAAATCGCAGGCGAGTTCGTGCGCAACACCGTCCTTCACATAGCGCACCTTTGGCCGGTCGCTGTCGAAGTCGTGGAGCGACACGTTTTCCGCCTCGTATACGGTCGTAGCGCCCGACGCGTCGCGGGCCTTCATCAGGTCGCGGGTGACCTCCGTCTGGCCATAGACCATGACCGTGCGGCCGATCAGCTCGCGAAAGTTGAAGCGGTGCTTGTCGCCGTCGAAGCAGAATTCCACTCCGTCGTGGACGAGCCCGTCCGCATGCATCCTCTCGCCGATTCCAGCTTTGTCGAGCAGCCCGACGGTGCCCTGTTCGAGGACGCCGGCGCGGATGCGCCCGAGCACGTAGTCCTGGCTGCGCCGTTCCAGGATGATTGTCTCGATGCCGGCATTTTCCAGAAGGCTACCGAGGAGCAGCCCGGCGGGGCCTGCGCCGATGATGGCGACCTTGGTACGCATGCACTATCTCCTTGCAGATCCGTTGCCGTATTTTACAAATCGGTCTTCGAAGGCACGAAGCTGAGGCCTGCGGCGAGAGATTGAGCCCTGCTCAAGGCTGCGGCCGAGGTGACCACCATCTGCGGCAGCACCATCCATTCGAGCGTCCAGGCAGCCCCTGAGCGCTCGCTCTCATGCACCAGCGCCTGATGCAGGATGCCGAGCATACCCGCATTGAAGCGGGCGAGGGTCACGAGCACTTCCGCCGGGACGGGGTTGGATTTGTGCGGCATGGCGGACGATACGCCGCCCGTTGCAAGCTTCACCTCCCCGACCTCGTTCTGGGCCATGAGGGCAATGTCCTGCCCGATCTTGCCGAGGGTGCCGGTGAGTAGTGAGAGGAACGAGCCGAACTCGCCGATCCTGTCCCGCTGCGAATGCCAGGACGGCGCAAGACCAAGACCGAGAATTTCGGCAAGAGCATCGGCCACCGCATCGCCGTGTCCTTTCAGCTCGCTGCGGGTGCCGACGGGGCCGCCCAGCTGGATCACCAGGAGGCGTGGGGCGAGAGCCTGCAGCGACGCCCTGTGACGCTCCAGGGGCTGGATCCACGTGTCGATCTTGTCCGCTGCGGTGAAGGGAAGCGCCTGCTGCATGCGCGTATGCGCCATGAGCCGGACCGCGCCATCGCGACGGCTCAACCCGTCGAGAGAATGGATCAGGGTATCGAGACGCTGATCGAGGAGCTCGATCACGCTCTTCAGTCGCAGGATCAGGGCGGTATCGATGATGTCCTGGCTGGTGGCTCCGAGGTGTGCGGACTTGGCATGGGGTTCGCCGATCGCCGCGCGCAACTGCCTGACGAACTCCGGAACGATGACGCCGTCCCGGGCCAGGCCTTCGGCAAGTTTGCTCCAGTCCGCTTGAAAGGCGTGACAGGCCTCGCCGATCCGCGATGCAGCCTCTTCGCCGATCAGCCCGACCTTGGCCTCGGCCTCGGCAAGAGCGGCTTCGACCCAGAGCATGGCCGAAAGTTCTGCCTCGTTGGAAAACAACGCCCCCACCTCCTCGTCGCCGACGAGGGCCTGCAATACGGGAAATGGGAGCGTTCCGGTCATTATGAGCCTCGCTTCAGACGGCCTCGACGGCAACGGCGATGCCCTGGCCGACGCCGATGCACATGGTGGCGAGCGCGCGCTTCTTGCCCCGGATCTTGAGCTCGAGCGCGGCCGTGCCGGTGATACGCGCGCCGGACATCCCGAGGGGATGCCCGAGTGCGATGGCGCCGCCGTTCGGGTTCACATGCTCCGCATCCTCCGGGATCCCGAGTTCGCGCAGGACCGCGATGCCCTGGCTGGCGAAGGCCTCGTTCAGCTCGATCACGTCGAAATCGGTCGGCTTGAGTCCAAGCCGCGCGCAGAGCTTCTTCGTGGCGGGTGCCGGTCCGATGCCCATGATGCGCGGTGCGACGCCGGCGGTGGCGCCTCCGAGCACACGGGCGATGGGCTCGAGCCCAAATTTCCGCACGGCTTCTTCAGAGGCGACGATCAGGGCCGCCGCGCCGTCATTGACGCCGGACGCATTGCCCGCCGTCACCGTGCCATCCTTGCGGAACGGGGTCGACAGCTTCGCCAGCTGCTCGACGGTGGTGTCGCCGCGGGGATGCTCGTCCTTGTCGACGATCACCGGATCGCCCTTGCGCTTCGGAATCGTGACCGGCACGATCTCCTGGGCGAGACGGCCGTTGGCTTGGGCGGCAGCCGCCTTCTTCTGCGAGCGGACGGCAAAGGCGTCCTGATCCGCGCGCGAGACGTTGAAATCGGCGGCCACGTTCTCGCCGGTCTCCGGCATGGAATCGACGCCGTATTGGCTCTTGATCAGTGGGTTGATGAAGCGCCAGCCGATGGTCGTGTCGTAGATCTCGGCATTGCGCGAGAACGCCGTGTCGGCCTTCGGCATCACGAAGGGCGCGCGCGACATGGATTCGACGCCACCCGCAATCATGATCTCGGCCTCGCCCGCCTTGATGGCGCGGGCCGCGGCGATGACCGCATCCATGCCCGAGCCACAGAGGCGGTTCATGGTGGTCCCCGGAATCGAGCCCGGCAGGCCCGCCAGCAGCACGGCCATGCGGGCGACGTTGCGGTTGTCCTCGCCCGCCTGGTTGGCGCAGCCATAGATCACGTCGTCGATGGCTTCGAAATCGAGGTTCGGCAGCCGCTCGCGCAGTGCCTTCAGTGGAACCGCGGCGAGATCGTCGGCGCGGACACCGGAGAGGGAGCCGCCATAGCGGCCGATGGGCGTGCGCCCATAGGCGCAGATATAGGCTTCACGCATCTCAATTCCCCTTCTTGCCGCCGTGAGCTTTCTCGGTCCTGGCCTGAAGCTCGCGCAGGGTGGTGAGTTCCAATTCGGACGGCGGAGGCGTTTCCTCGAGACGATCCGAGAATCGCGCCTTCCAGCCGCAGGTTTCCTGCACCTTATCGCGGGTCACGCCCCGATGCATCGACACAACCGTGAATTCCTTCGTTTCGGGGTCGGGCTTCCAGATCGCCAGATCCGTGATCAGCAGCGTCGGGCCCTTGGTTTTGATGCCGAGCCGCTCCCGGTGGTTGCCGCCTTCGCCATGGCCGAAGGAGGTATAGAAATCGATCTTCTCCACCATGCCGCGGGTCGCCTGCTTCATCGTGATGAAGACCTGCTTGCAGGAACTGGCGATCTCGGGCGCGCCACCGCCTCCGGGCAGGCGCACCTTGGGTTTGTGGTAGTCGCCGATCACGGTCGTGTTGATGTTGCCGAAGCGGTCGAGCTGGGCCGCGCCCAGGAAGCCGATGGAGATGCGCCCGCCCTGGAGCCAGTAGCGGAACATCTCGGGCACCGAGACCGTGGTCACGGCCGTCTCGCACAGCTCGCCGTCGCCGATGGAGAGCGGAAGCACGTTCGGCGCGGTGCCGATGGTGCCGCTCTCATAGATGAGCGTGATGTCCGGCGCGTGGGTCAGCCGCGCCACGTTGCAGGCGGCGGAAGGCGCGCCGATGCCGACGAAGCAGACGTCGTCGTTCGACAGCGCCCGCGCCGCGGCGATGGTCATCATCTCGTTGGGCGTGAAGTCGGAGAGGTTCGTCATTCTTACAATCCCTTCACGCGGCCGGCGAAAGCCTCGGGTCCCACCTCGAGCACGTTTTCCTTTATCCAGGCGCTGAAGAGATCGCGGTCGGCGGAGATCTTGTCCCATTCGAGATAGGCGGCGTTGTCACGGTCGTAATAGCCGTGGGTGTAGGACGGGTGCGCCCCGCCCGGCACATGCACGATCGAGGTCACGGTCCAATGCGGCAATATGCAGAGGTTCGGATGCAGGTCGTCGAAATCCTCCACGATCTCCTCGACCGTCACCACCGAGCGCTTGGCGGCGAGCACCGCCTCCTTCTGCACGCCGATGATTCCCTCCACAAGCACGTCCCCCCGCCTGTTCGCCTTCTGGGCATGGACGAAGGCGACATCCGGGCGGTGCGCCGGCACCGCGGCCAGCTCCTCACCGGTAAAGGGACAGGTGACGCTTCTGATGTTCGGATTGACCTCTTTCAGGCCCGCGCCGCGATAGCCGCGGAACACGGCGCAGGGCAGGCCTGCGGCGCCCGCCTCGTAGGCATTGGCCATGGAGGCGTGGCTGTGCTCTTCGGTCTCGATGCCGCGCGGCCAGCTGTTCTCGATGGCATCGCGCATGCGCCGCAGCAGGCCGACGCCAGGATTGCCGGCATAGGAGAAGATCACCTTCTTGGCGAGGCCCATGCCGATCATCTGGTCGTAGACGATGTCGGGTGTCATGCGGATCAGGGTCAGGTCCTTGCGACCTTGCCGGATGGCCTCATGGGCGGCCGCGTGCGGAATGAGATGGGTGAACCCTTCGAAGGCGACGACGTCGCCATCGCGCAGGTTCTCGGCAACAGCCTCCTTGAGGCTCTGGAACTTGGCCATGATATGCTTTCAATCGCCTGTCAGATATCGAAGAACACGGTTTCGTTCTCGCCCTGGAGGCGAATGTCGAAGGTGTAGGTGGGCATGCCGTTCTCCTCGCTGCGCGCGGCGATCAGGGTCGGCAGCCGGAACTTGTGCTCGATGCGCGCCAGCACCGGGCACTCCGCGTTGGCCGCCTCCTCGTCGCCGAAATACAGCCGCGTGTGCAGGCCGATATTGATGCCGCGCGCGACGACCCAGACTGTGATGTGCGGCGCCATGAGGCGGCCGTCCTTGTAGGGCACGCGGCCCGGCTTGATCGTCTCGAAGCGGTACTCGCCCGTCGTGCCGTCGGTCGGCTGGCGACCCCAGCCGACGAAATTCGGATCGGCCTTGCCGCGCTTCTCCTCCGGGCTGTTGTAGAGCCCGTCCGCATCGGCCTGCCAGATCTCGATGAGCGCATCCTTGATCACGTTGCCGGAGCCGTCGAAGACGCGGCCCTTGACGATGATCCGCTCGCCCTTGGTGTCGGGGCCGACGAGGACGAGGCCGAGATCCTCGTCCCACACGCCGGTGATCTCGACCCAGTTCGGCGTGGCGCCGATATGGACGTAAGGCCCCGCGGTCTGCGAGGGCGACTCTTTGAGTGTCGTGAGTTTCTGAAACATCAGTTCCCCTCCATCCGGTTCTCGAACATGGTCGAGCGGCGCCCGCGCAGCACGATGTCGAACTTGTAGGCGAGCGCGTCCATCGGCAGCGTGGCGTTGCGGTCGAGCACGGCGGTGAGCTGGTCGATCGCCGCCTTGTCCGAGATCGTCGAGACGATCGGGCATTGCCAGATCATCGGGTCGCCCTCGAAATACATCTGGGTGATCAGGCGCTGCGCGAAGGCGTGGCCGAAGAGCGAGAAGTGGATATGGGCCGGGCGCCAGTCGTTGACGCCGTTCGGCCACGGGTAGGCGCCGGGCTTGATGGTGCGGAACCAGTAGCGCCCCTCCGCGTCGGTGATGGCACGCCCGCAGCCGCCGAAATTCGGGTCGATGGCGGCAAGATAGGTTTCCTTCTTGTGGCGGTAGCGGCCGCCCGCATTGGCCTGCCAGAGCTCGACCAGCGCGCCGGGCACGGGCCGTGCGTTCTCGTCGAGCACGCGGCCATAGACGATGATGCGCTGGCCGATGGCATCACCCGTCTTGGCGAAGTTGCGGATCAGGTCGTTGTCGAGCGGGCCGATCGTGCCGTGGCCGAAGCGCGGCCCGGTCATTTCGGAAATCGTGTTGTCGAGCGACAGCAGCGGGTATTGCGGCGAGCGCAGCACCGACGTCTTGTATTGCGGAGTCAGCGCAGCCGGATGCCAGCTCCGGTCCCGTTGATAATATGATCCTTGATCCGACATTCGGCTCTCCCTGGCAGCGCCGGACAGCGCTGCGCCAACTACCCGTCCCGCTATTTCTTGGGCTCGGGGTTTGCTTCCATTTCCGCAAAAGTCTTCTTGACGATCTTGATCGCGTGATTGGCCGCCGGAACGCCCGCATAGACGGCGACGTGCAGCAGCGCCTCCTTGATGTCCTCCTTGGTCGCGCCCGTGTTGCGCGTGGCGCGGACATGCATGGCGACTTCGTCGTCCTGGCCGAGCGCGGCCAGGAGCGCGATCGTGACGATGGAACGCTCGCGCAGGGTGAAACCGGGGCGCGACCACACCGAACCCCAGGCGCCTTCGGTGATGAAGGTCTGGAAATCCTCGTCGAACTCCGTCATCTGCGCGCTCGCCCGGTCCACATGGGCGTCTCCGAGCACCTTGCGGCGCACCGCCATGCCCGCCTTGTAGCGTTCGCTCACGTTCTTCTCAGACAAGTCCGGCCTCCTGAAGATGCTCTTTGATGAGTGCCGACAGCACCGCCGGCTTCTCGATGCAGGGGATATGCCCTGCCCCGTCGATCAGCGCGAAACGCGCGCCCGGAATGAGATCGGCCGTGCTTTGCACCAGGTCTGGCGGCGTCGAACCATCCTGGTCGCCGGCGACGCACAGGGTCGGAATCGTGATGCGGCCGGCATCCGACCTCAGATCGGCGTCGCGGATCGCGGCGCAGGTCCCGGCATAGCCGTGAGCCGGCGTGCGCACCAGCATGTTGCGCCAGCCCGCGAGCTCAGCCGCATGGGTTTGGTGGAACAGCGGCGTGAACCAGCGCTGCAGGACGTTGTCCGCGAGCGGCTCTATGCCGTCGTTTTCGACGCCGGCGATCCGCTCGGCCCAGAGTTCCGGCGTTCCGATCTTGGCCGCCGTGCAGCAGAGCGTGATGGTCTGGATGCGCTCGGGACAACGCACGGCGAGACGCTGGGAGATCAGGCCGCCGACGGAGAGACCGACGAGTGAGAAACGGTCGACTCGGAGGTGATCGAGAAGCCCGAGCAGATCGTCCGCATGCTCATCGATCGTATAGGGCGCTGGCGGCGCATCTGACAGGCCATGTCCGCGCTTGTCATATAGCACGACGCGGAACCGGTCGGCGAAGGCCGGGACAACCTCCTGCCAGATACGGAAGTCGCTGCCGAGGGAGTTGATGAAGACGAGAACCGGGCCGTCGGACGGACCGACGACCTGATGTTGAAGAACGATGCCGTTGATGCTTGCGAATGCCATGCCAGACCTCAATGCAGCGAGCCGACGCCGATATAGTGCTCGACCAGTTCCTGATCGGCGCGCAGAGCCTCGCTCGTTCCCTGCCAGGCGATGCGCCCGCGCTCCAGGATCATGACGGATTCGGCGAAATCCAGGGCGCTTTCGAGACGCTGCTCGACGAGAAGGATCGTCATCTCGCCGGTCGAGGCGAGTCGCGTGAAGGCGGCCATCAGCTCCTCGCAGATCACCGGCGCCAGCCCTTCGAGCGGTTCGTCGAGGAGCAGCACCGAGGGGCGGCCGAGAATGGTGCGGGCCGTGGAGAGCATCTGCTGCTCTCCCCCGGACAATTGCCAGCCGAGATTGCTCCGCCGCTCGTGCAGGCGCGGAAACATGTCGTAGGCTTCCTGAATGACGCTGCGCGGCCGGTCCTTCAGGCCGACGACGAGGTTCTCCTCGACGGTCAGCGAGCGGAAGATGTCGCGCGTCTGCGGGACGAGGCCGATGCCCCGTCTCGCGCGCTCGGAACTCTTGAGTGTCGACACATTGGCGCCGCCGATCAGGATCTCGCCGCCATAGCGCCGGTTCATGCCCATGAGGGTCGATAGAAGCGTGGTCTTACCCATGCCATTGCGGCCGAGGATCGACAGGCGCGCGCCGGAGGGGACCGAAAAGGACACATCCTCCAGCACGATCGTCGGGCCATAGCCCGCGCTCAATCCGCGGACTTCAAGCGATTCTGCGGGCATGGGCATAATTCCCCAGATAGGCCTCTCGGACCTTTTCGTTTGCGGCGACCTCCGACGGCAAACCCTCGAAGATGATCTCACCGGCCGCCAGCACCACCACGCGCTTGGCGAAGCGGAAGACGAGGTCCATGTCGTGCTCGATCATCAGCACGGCGAGGCTCGGCGGAAGCCGTTCGAGCGCCTGCTCGATCCTCGGCGTATCGCTCGACGGCACGCCGGCCGCCGGCTCGTCGAGAAGCAGAACCTTCGGCCGCAAAGCCAGCGCGATGCCGATCTCCAGCAGCCGCTGCTGGCCGTAGGCGATTTCGCCGACCCTGCGGCGCGCTACATCGAGCAGACCGAGGGTGGAGAGAATGCTCTCGACCTCGCCGACCACTTCCGAATGACCCGTGAAGCGGCTGAGAATCCGGTTGGCCTTGCCCTCCCGCTGCAGCACGGTCAGCGTCACGTGCTCTTCCGGCGTCATCTGCGAGAACAGCCGCGTGACCTGGAAGGTGCGCACCAGCCCCTTGCGGACGCGCCGCACGGCGCCGAGCTTCGTCACATCCTCGCCGTTGAGGACGACGCGTCCGGCGCTCGGATGGATCTGTCCCGTCACCAGATTGACGAAGGTAGTCTTGCCGGCACCGTTCGGGCCGATCAGGGCAAGCCGCTCTCCCGCGGGCATGGAGAGAGAAATGTTCCGGCTGACGGCGAGGCCGCCGAAATTCTTGGTCAGGCCCTCGACGCGAAAAAGATCGCTCATGCCTTCCCCCTCTTCGCGCGATGGCCCGACGCGGAGAACCTGTCGAGCAGGCCGCTCAGTCCGCCGGGAGCGGCGAGCACCACCGCGATCAGCAGGGCGCCGACCATGGTCATCCAGTGGAACGGGTTGATCGCCGAGACGAAATGCTCGAAGCCCATGAAGATCACCGTTCCGACAAGCGCGCCGTAGAGGCTGCCGAGCCCACCGAGAACCAGCATGACGAGGGCGTTTGCGGACAATTCGAAGCTCACGCTGTCGAGGCCGACCACCTGGGTCGAGATCGCGGCGAGGGCGCCGCCCATGCCGGCGACCGCGCCCGAGATCACGAACATCTTCAGGAGCACCGGGAACACGAAGGAGCCCATGGCGCGGATGCGGATCGGGTCCTGCTTGATGCCGCGGCAGAGCATGCCGAAAGGCGAGGACACGACGAATTTCAGGATGATGAAAACGAGGACCAGAAGTGCGAGGCCGAAGAGATAGGCTGTGCGGCCCCACAGGTCGAACGCGAACATGCCGAAGAGCGGGCTCACCATCAGCCCTGCCAGCCCGTCGCTGCCGCCGGTATAGGCGGAGGCTTTGTTCGCGGCCTCATGGAAGAGCTGGACGATGGCGATGGAGAGCACGAGCTGGGCGAGCCCGTGCGCCCGCAGCATGATCGTGCCCATGAGGAGCCCGGCGACGGATCCGGCAACCGCGCCGATGAGGATGAGCGTCACGGGCTCGGTGATGCCGTTCACGCAGGCGATGCCCGCCGCATAGGCGCCCGCGCCGAAAAGAGAAGCTTGCCCCAGGGTTGCGACGCCGCAATAGCCGGTGATGAGATCGATCGACAGGACGAGCAGCGCCGCGGCGATGACGCGGGTAAGCAGCGCGAGATTGTCGGGAAACAGCCAGTAGCCTGCCAATCCCGCCGCGATGATGAGAGCAATGCCGATGACATCCCGCAGCCAGCGGCGGTCGGTGGACGCGGACACCGCAACTCTCTCCGTTTGAGCGATCGCTTCCACGTTACTGAGCCCTTCCGAAGAACCCGCGCGGGAACACGCAGACGATGGCGATCACGGCGGCATAGAAGAAAAAGTTGCCGAACTCGGGCATCAGGTAGCGCCCGGTCGTGTCCACCGCGCCGAGCAGGAGGCAGGCGACGACGGCACCGGGAATGGAGCCCGCTCCGCCGACCGAGACCACGACGAGGAAGGTCACCATGTAGCGCAGGGCGTAATACGGTTCGATGGGCAGGAACTCTGCGCCGACCACGCCGCCGAGCGCCGCGAGCCCGATGGCGATGGCGAAGCTGATCGCGTAGACAACCTGCGTGCGGACGCCCAGCGCATCGGCCATGGCCGCATTGTCCACGGTCGCCCGCAGCTTGATGCCGAAATCCGTCTTCTCGATCAGGAACCAGAGGCCTCCCGCCACGACGAGACCGCAGGCCATGACGAAGAGGCGGTGCGCGGCGATGGTCTTGAATCCCACATCGATAGGCTGGCTCAGGCTGCCGGGCAGCGGGATTGTCTTCAGGGTCGGTCCGAAGAAATAGTTGGTGATGCCGATCACGCAGAAGGTGATGCCGATGGTCATCAACACCTGCGTGAGCTCGGGGCTGCCGTAGATCCGGCGATACAGCAGCCGTTCGATGGGAATGGAGATGATGACGGTGCCGATGATCGCGAGGAAGATCGCGACCGCATAGCCCAGACCGAGATCGCGCGCCGCATAGGAAGCGATGTAGCCGGCGATCATGGCGAAGGCACCATGCGCCAGGTTCACCACGCGCATCAGGCCCATCGTGAGCGACAGGCCGATGCAGATGATGAAGAGGGCCATGCCGTAAGCGAAGGCGTCGATCGCGATGCTGAGGACGGTCTGCATGGAATATCCCGGACGCGTGGCGGTTCGGCTGTTTGAAGGCGCGGCATTTTCAGCCGCGCCTTCCGAGGTCAATTGTCTCGCTTACTGGGTCGCGAGACCGGGATCCTTCTGGTTCGGGAAGGTCTGGATTTCCTTGTTGATGGACTTGCCGTCGGCACCCTTCGCCACCTCGCGCAGATAGATGTTCTGCGTGATATGCCGCGTCGCGGGCTCGATGCTGACCGGCCCACGCGGGCTCGTCCAGGAAAGGCCCTTCACGGCATCCACCGCCTTCTGGGCATCCTGCTTGCCGCCGGTGGCTTCGATCATCTTGTAGATGACGTGCATGCCGTCATAGGCACCGACGGAGGGGAACGAGAGTTGCTCGGCCGAGCCGATCGCCTTGGTGGCAGCCTCCACGAACTTCTTGTTCTCCGGGCTGTCGTGCGAGACCGCATAATGGAAGCTGGTCTTCAGGCCGTCCGCCGCATCGCCGAGTGCCGGCAGATCCGATTCCTGCGTGAGATCGCCCGGCGCATAGAACTTGATGCCGGCCTTCTTGAGACCCGTCTCGTTATAGGCCTTCGCAAAGCCGAGGGTCGGAGGGCCGGAAGGAAGGAAGGCGAAGAGCCCGGCAGCGCCGGAATCGCGCACGCGCTGCATGATCGGGCTGAAATCGTTGGTGTTCATCGGCATGCGGATGGATTCCACCACCTGACCGCCGGCCGCCTCGAAGGCTTTCTTGAAGGCGTTTTCCGCATCGACGCCGGGGCCGTAATCGCTGACGATCGTGATCACCTTCTTCACGCCTTCATCGACGGCAACCTTGCCGAGCGGCGTCGTCGTCTGCGCGGTGGTGAAAGAGGTTCGAACCACCAGCGGCGAGGTGTTCATGATCGCGGAGGTCGCCGCGTTGAAGATCACGAGCGGCGTGTTGGCCTGAGCGAGCAGCGGCGTGATCGCCATGGCATCCGGCGTGAAATAGACGCCGCCGAGATACTGCACCTTCTCCTTGACGACCAGTTCCTGCGCGAGCGCACGCGACTGGGCGGGGTTGGCGGCGGGCAGATCGCGGTAGATCACCTCGATGTCGTTGCCCTTCACCGACTTGCCGTTGAGCGCCATGTAGGCCTCGACACCGGCCTGGAAGTTCTTGCCCTGCAGCGCGAAGGGTCCGGAGAACGGCCCGATGATGCCGATCTTGATCGTCTCGGCCGAAGCGGAAACCGAACCCGCCAGCAGGGCTCCCAGGGCGACGCCCAGAATTCTCTTTGAAATCCTCATAAGCCGTATCCTCCCTCTGAACTGTCCCGATCTCACGTCGACGGATCGCGTTGTGTTAGTCCATTGTCTAGCCTAATGTGCGCATTGCGAACATTGAAAGCTATATCGCACATGTAGTACGGTTTAGGCAGGTGGTGTCAAGGCTACCAAAGTCCAGCATACGCCTGTCGGAGCAGAAGATGCAGAGCGAAGAGACCGGTGATCAGACGGGCGGCGACCGCGATTTCGTAGCGAGCCTCGAGAAAGGTCTGATGGTGATCGAGGCTTTCGATGCCGGCCGCCAGCGTCTGACCCTGTCAGACGTGGCAAAGCTCACCGGCATCACCCGAGCGGCGGCGCGGCGATATCTTTTGACCCTGACCAAGCTGAACTATGCCGATTTCGACGGGCGTTACTTCACCTTGAGCCCGCGCATCCTGCGCCTCGGCTATGCTTATCTCTCCTCCGCATCGCTTCCGGCCCGGGTCCAGCCCTTCCTGGAACGGATCTCGGAGGAGACGGGAGAATCGAGCTCGGCAGCGATCCTCGACGGCGACGACATCGTCTATATCGCCCGCTCGGCGACGCGGCGGATCATGTCCATCGGTTTGGGGGTCGGAAGCCGCCTCCCCGCCTATTGCACGTCGCTCGGCCGCGCGATCCTGGCCTATCAGCCCGAGGTCATGATCGATGCCTATGTTCAGCGCGTGCGGCTCGAGCCGCGCACGCCGAAGACGGTGACGGACAAAGCCGCGTTCCGGGCCATCCTCGATGCCACGCGCCGGCAGGGCTACGCTCTCGTCAACGAGGAGCTCGAATTCGGCCTGCGTTCCATCGCCGTGCCGGTGGTCGAAAAGAGCAACCGGGTGACCATCGCGCTCAATCTCAGCGCCCAGGCTGGGCGAGTCTCGGCGGAGGAGATGAGGGAGCGCTTCCTGCCGGCTCTCAAGGCAGCGAGCGAGTCGCTGGGCTACCTGATCTGATCCATCGGCACGGGCCGGCAGCCGAGCAGCATGCGGGCCTCCTGCGGCGTCGCGGTGCGGTGACCGTGCCGCTCGACCGCAAGAACCGCATGCTCGACGAGCTCCGCATTGCTGGAGGCGAGCCGCTCCTTTTCGATCCGGATATTGTCTTCTAGCCCAGTGCGGACCGCATCGGCGCCGCGGGCGAGCGCCCAGTCCATCACTTTCGCCTGATGCCGGCCGATACCCGCCGCCGTCCAGGTGCAGGTCGGGAAAAGGTGCTTCGCTTCCTTGAGAAGGATGTCGAGCAGCCGCTCCTCCGCGGGCAGTGCGTTCACGATGCCTAAGACGAACTGGATATGCGGCGTGTCGTCGATGAGTCCCTTGTCGGCGAGGCGCCTGGCGCCGTGCAGATGGGAGAGATCGAAGATCTCGATCTCCGGCCTGATCCCGAACTCCTTGATCTTGCCGGCCATCTCCTCGACCAGGATCGTATGATTCTCGTAGATGATGGTCGGGAAATTGACCGACCCGGTCGAGAGCGAGGCCATGTCGGGCCTGAGCGAGAGTGCGCTGCTGCGCTGTCCGGGATCCCGCCCTCGCCCGCCGGTCGAGAACTGGACAATCATGCCCGGGCAATGCTTTTCGACACCCGTCTTGACCGCCGCGAAGCGCTCGGGATCCGAGGAAGACGTCTCGTCGTCGTCACGGACATGGATATGGACGAGAGTGGCTCCCGCCTCATAGGCCTGCTGCGTCGACTCGATCTGCTCGGCGGGCGTGATCGGCACGGCCGGGTTGTCCCTCTTGCGCGGAACCGACCCGGTGATCGCGACGGCAATGACGACAGGCTTCACGAGCTCCCTCCTCACCGGCGAGCGGGACATGATCGCCAGATAGCGCGTACGGACGAGCAAGCGAGCCGGAGGACCGGAAAAATCGGTCGCCTAGAAGGTATGGCGCTGGCTCACCTCTCCTTGAGGGAGAGGTCGCGCCGGAGGCGCGGGTGAGCGACTGTCTTGTTGGTCA